>NZ_JBLOSY010000003.1:0-697486 GCF_050309965.1 Paraniabella aurantiaca
ATGAAAGAGCAAATTGAAATAAAGACGCTGGAGTTATTCCCTGTACTGGACAGGATGCTTGTCGAACTCTTAGAATCGCTGACCGAAGAGGAATGGAATGCACCTACTGTTGCCAAACTCTGGAAAGTAAAAGATGTAGCATCCCACCTGATGGACGGCAATCTGAGGGGGCTCTCTATTTCAAGGGATCATTATTTTGGTGAGCCGGCCAATAATATCAATTCATACCAGGACCTTGTTTCATTTTTAAATAATTTAAACATGACCTGGACCCGTGCTACCCAAAGACTCAGCCCTAAAGTATTGATAGAACTTTTGGCTATTACCGGAAAACAATATACAGCGCATCTGGAAGAATTGAACCCATTTAATAATGCTGTATTTCCGGTAGCCTGGGCCGGACAGGAAACCTCTCCAAACTGGTTCCATATTGCCAGGGAATACACTGAGAAATTCCTGCATCAACAACAAATAAGAGATGCAGTAAATAAGCAGGGTCTTATGACAAAGGAATTATATTATCCATTCCTCGACACATTTATGCATGCCCTTCCTTATACGTTTAGAAATACTGAAGCAGCAGAAAACACCGTTGTATCCGTTATGGTGTCAACAGATATCGGCGGACAATGGAACATCACAAAAACAGCAGCAGGCTGGGTTTTGAGGAAAGGCGATAGCACTCGGACCTCCCACTCAACAGTAACTATCGATCCGGATACTGCATGGAAACTGTTTTCCAGGAGCTGGACCGAGGAACAGGTAATGGATAAGGTTACAATAGCGGGTGACCGGGCATTAGGTGAGCAGGTGCTGAGAATGGTTTCGGTTATGGCATAGCATGATTAATTGCCCGGAACGGCAAGACATTTCAGAAAGCAACAAATAGGTTTTAGTCCAATTTCGCAGACCCTATTTTCTTCGCCCAGTCATTTAAATAAAGATCATCAATTGTAACATACATAGCTTTTTCGTTTTCCGGCAATATCTTTTTCAAGGCACCACCCTTTGCAGCGTTCAAACCCTTAAATACAAATTCACTGCAATACATCTTGTCATCGGTTTGGAAATTGAAAAAAAGATCGAATGCCAATCCGTTGCGATACTGATGCTGTGTCCAGCTACTCAGTACTGCACTTTCTTTATCATCCAGCGGATACCTGAACACCGCTACTTTATCAATATCTTCATCGCTGCAAAAATCCTTCATCGTTTGGCGCAAAAGCTTTTGGGAAGGATTATAGCTTCCCCCCAGTGCATGGTATACAAATACGGTATCCTGCTCAACCTGTACCAGTCCGCAATGAGAATAGGTTTTATCCTTCCTGTTGAAACTACGTGCGGCATTGCTTACTTCATCGTTGCCATTTCTTACGATCACATCACCACTCTTTACAAGTGCCTGAATCCTTTTTATCTCTTCCTCTAAGTTGGACCTTTTACTGGTGTTGCAGGCCAGCATACAAAAAAGAAAAAGGCATCCGCCTAAACGGATACCTCTGAAGGTGAAATGGGTTCTACCTTTATTACTTCGAATCCTGGCTCTCTGCACTTCTTTCATGCTCTGCATTGTAGGCCTTGATAATGGCTTTAACCAAACGGTGTCTTACCACATCTTCTTCATCCAGTTCAATGTAGCCAATCCCCGGAATATTACGCAGGATGCGTGCTGCGGTTTTTAAACCACTACGCTGGTTCTTAGGTAAGTCTACCTGTGTCATATCACCGGTAATAATGGCTTTTGCATTAGCACCAATACGGGTTAAAAACATTTTAAGCTGTAAATCAGTAGCATTCTGTGCCTCATCGAGAATAATAAAGGCGTTGTCAAGTGTTCGCCCGCGCATATAAGCAAGTGGCGCAATTTCAATCGTTCGCGTGGTCATAAAATAACCCAGCTTATCTGCGGGTATCATATCGTCCAACGCGTCGTATAGTGGCCTCAGGTAAGGATCAATTTTTTCTTTCAGATCGCCGGGTAAAAAACCCAGGCTTTCGCCTGCTTCCACAGCCGGCCTGGTTAAAATAATCTTCTTAACCTGTTTGTTCTTTAATGCACGTACAGCTAAGGCTACTGCCGTGTAAGTTTTACCGGTACCGGCAGGACCAATAGCAAAAACGACATCGTTCTTTTCGGCTTCCTGTACCAGCTTTTTCTGATTGGCTGTTCTTGCTCTTACGCTTTTACCATTAGGTCCAAACACCAACACTTCATTTGGATTACGCTCCATGAAGTTGTCAATCACTTCAACATCGTCGCCACCCAAAATCTGGTCGAAATAATTGTTACTCATACTGCCATTTCTTTCCAGATAGGAAATAGCCAGTTTAATTTTTTCCGTAGCCGCCTTTATTTGTTCGGGCGCACCGCTTAGTTTTATTTGCGTACCACGCGAAAGAATTTTAAGTAAAGGGAATTTCTTTTTAAGGATGTCGAGCTTTGCATTGTTAACACCAAAAAAATCCAGTGGGTTAACTGTTTCGAGGTTAATAATTGTTTCTGTCAAATCGGATATAGTTTATCATTAAGGCTCCCGGCAAAGAGCAAACCGGCTTATTTTTCGTCGTCCTGAACTTATTTACAGAACGCCTGCCCTTCTATCTCAAATATACTTTTCTTCAATCAAAAGAAGCGTATTTAACTTATCAACAATTGTGGATTTTGTTAAATCTTTTTTTATTGGCAAAGGCTTATATACTTTATACAAGATAGTAACACTTTTAGGGCGATGAAGTTTAGCCTGCCTGTATTTTTAACAAACAGTCATGGCTATTATCATTAGAATAAGGGATGCCTTAATTTATCCGAACCTTGTACATTTGACGATATTTTTAAACTAAAACTTAAAACGATGTACGAAAACTCCGGGATATGGCAAATGGTCTTCTTAGTTCCATTCCTGATAATAACGGTGATAGTTATTATCGCCTTGTGGAAGATTTATCAAAAAGCAGGATACCAGGGCTGGGAAGCCATTGTGCCTATTTACAACATTTATATTTTTACCAAGATCATAGGCAAACCAGGGTGGTGGGTAATTGTACTCCTTATACCTTACGTTAATATAGTATTCGGCGTATGGGGTTTAAATATGCTTTCAAAAAGCTTTGGTAAAGGCGAAGGCTTTACTGCGGGATTATATTTTTTATCATTCATTTTCTTCCCCATTCTTGGCTTTGGAGACGCGAAGTACTTAGGCCCTTTTGGCGATAAAGCAGCTTTCGACACTTATGGCGATAAAAATCGCTTCGATTTTGAGCGAGCACAACAATTTTAATAACGACTTTAAAACCGCCCTCTGGCGGTTTTTTTATAATGCTTTCAATTTTTCAACTGCTGCTATAGGATCACTCGCTCTGAAAACAGTGCTCCCTGCCACTAATACATCTGCACCGGCATCAATAATTTCTTTGGCATTTTCTACAGTCACGCCACCATCAATCTCAATCAATACATCCAGGTTACGTTCCCTGATCATTTGTTTGAGTTGCTTGATCTTCTCTAATGTATAGGTGATAAATTTTTGTCCGCCAAAACCGGGGTTTACACTCATCAGGTTTACGATGCTTACCTCATGCAGTATATCACTTAATAAAGACACCGGCGTATGCGGATTAACAGCAACTCCGGCCTTCATACCCAACGATTTAATCTGCGTAATATCCTGGTGTAACATCGGACAGGCTTCAATATGAATAGTCAGATGATCTGCCCCGGCATTTTTAAACTGCTCTGCATAGCGCGCCGGTTGCTCAATCATCAGGTGTACATCGCAGGGCTTATTAACGATTTTTCTGACAAACTCAATCACCATAGGACCGAAGCTTATATTGGGAACGAACATGCCATCCATTACATCCAGGTGCAACCAATCCGCCGCACTGTTGTTCACCATTTCACATTCTGCCTGCAGTTTTAAAAAATCAGCTGCTAATAAAGAAGGAGCAATCAAAGCCATAGTTTACTGTCTAAGTGCTGCAAAGTAAATGTTTTAAGCGTTAAGCCCCTACTAAATCCATAACAATTGCCTATTTTCGCTCACACAAATCTCGAAGCTATGCAAACCGGATTACTACATTTACACAGCTTTTTACGCTGGGCCATCGTGCTTTTCTTTTTAATCGCCATTTTTAAAAGTTTGGGCGCTGGCAATAAACCTTTTACCAAGGGGCATGCAACTGCCGGCTTACTGCTGATGATTTGCTGTGATATCAACTTGTTGGTGGGATTGGTTCAGTGGTTTACAGGTACCTTCGGACTGAAGCTTTTTCAGCAAATGCCCATGGGAGATATTATGAAAGCCCCGGTTTATCGCTTCTTTGCAGTAGAACATCTTTTAGGAATGATCATAGCTATTGCCTTAGTTCACGTAGGTAAGTCCTTTGCAAAAAAGAATATTCCCGATGCTACCAAACATCGCAAAACCGTTCTGTTTTATGTTATTGCTTTTATCATCATGCTGGCTTCTATTCCATGGCCGTTTAGAGAAGTAGGACAAGGAAGGGGATGGTTTTAGGTGAAGCTGGTTACTGGTTTGCTGGATGCTGGCCTGAAGATGCTTAATGCTGAAAGCTTATCCTGCCCCTGTCGAAGGATTGTATATTACCCATTGAAAATCGAGCATTGAATATTTTCCTTACTTGGTATTCCATTCACTGGTTGATTTCCCGCAGAGCGCGCAGATATGCAGAGACGCAGAACAATGAGTGTTGAATCTTGAACATTGATTACTGAATATTTCCCTACCCGCTATTCCATTCCACTGGTTGATTTCTCGCAGAGCGCGCAGAGATGTAGAGGCCCAGAACAATGAGTGTTAAATATTGAACATTGAGTATTGAATATTTTCCTAACCGCTATTCCATTCACTGGTTGATTTCTCGCAGAGGCGCAGAACATTAAACATTTCCCAACACTTACTACTTCCTATTCCCTACTGGCCATTCCCTACTAGCTATTCTCATTTCTTCCCCAACTCAATTACTTCGCAGTCTTTAAAATTACTGCCGTCAATAACGAAGCGGATCAGTGTACGTACTTGTTGCCAGCCTTGTTTGCCTGCGGCGCCGGGGTTCATGTGCAAACACTGAAGCACATCATCGAACATTACTTTTAGTATATGTGAGTGCCCGCTGATAAACAGCTGCGGCCTTTCGGCAATGACCTGTTTTTTGGTTTCCGCATTATATTTGGGGGGGTAGCCTCCTATATGCTTCATCATCACCTTTACGTTTTCAATCGTAAACGTTGCTACCTCACCAAACTGTAAACGGATATCTGCTCCATCAATATTGCCATAAACACCCCGCAATGGTTTAAAAGCACGCAATTGCTCGGCTATGATTGCGGTTCCAAAATCACCGGCATGCCAGATCTCGTCACATTGGTCAAAATGTTTAAACACCTGTTCGTCTAAAAAACCATGTGTATCTGATATAAGGCCAATGCGGGTCATATATAAAAAAGTTGAAGAGTCCGGATCATACAAAAAACATGCGTTCGTCTTCAAACTTACGGACTTTCCGACTTACGTACTTCTAACTTTCCTTAATCCTTTGTCATTCTCTGTGTGGAGATCAGAATTTTCTTTGCCACCAGTTGATTTTTCAGAAAAGCTTTCTTTTCAGTTTTAAAACCCCGTTTATGATAAGGCTTCTTTAATATTTTATTCAGATCCGGCCGGCCTGCATTTACCCATGCTGTGTACCAGAAATCAGCCAGTGCATCAGAAGACGCTATTAATTGATCGTTAATGGAGCTTTTTAATGCACGGGAATACTCTTTAGCAAATGCACTGGTATAAAACCTCCTGTTCTTACCCCAGCGAACTTCCCAACGGTACTTGGTTGAATCGGTAAAATTCTTTGATACTTCTTTCTCCTGTGCAAACATCTCGGGCAGTAAAGAGAAGGTATGTTCGATGATCTTCCATATTTCCTGCTCCGGAGACTCCAGGTATTTAGCCTTGTGGCGGCTACTTAGTTTATAACCCAGGATTTCTACTTCCGGCACGGTAGTTTCCCATAGGTCATGAATGCCGTTTTGCCCCGTAAGCTGACCATCATAATTAATAGAGGTATGCAAGGGCACGTGAGCATCAGCAATATAGTGACTCAGGTCTGCCGCATAAAACACAATACTATCTGCATTTTGTGAACGGAAAGCATCAGTTAGTTTATTCATATACTCCAATACCACATAGGGTAAAGTTCCATATTTAGCTAGTGTATCAAAGGTATATTTACTAACCGCATCTTCAAATTTGTGGGGAACAACACTAAAGGCAGAATCACCAAAATACTCCATATCCATATAGTGTTTACTCCCTTCCGATTCGTCTTTTGTTCGCCTTACATCAGGTCTTGGAGCCCCATATACCAATGAATCCTTATTAGTATAGAAAAATGACTGCATCGATTTGGGTAATTCGTAAATAGCTAACTGTGCAATAGTACGATGCACGAGGAATCCCCATCCTGAAACTGATATGATAATTATTATTAAAAAAGCTGAAAGTGTAAAATATTTTCTGTTCATATATTTGACAATAAGCTGCAAAGTTGCGGGAAATACCGGATCAAATCGCAGTCACAACATTAATATAGCAATAACAAATAAAATATTGACTTCAAACATGGAACTTATTGGTGCGTGTAAAATAAAAACAGTATCAACTGTAACAAATTATCTTTGATTGATACTAATTACCAAATCAATTTTATAATGCCGCTACTTGAAGTAAAGAATCTTAAAAAATATTTCGCTACGCAGAAAGCTGTTGACGATATCAGCCTGACTATTGAGCAAGGCCAGATATTCGGGCTGCTGGGGCCTAACGGAGCTGGGAAAACCACCCTGATCAGGATGATAACCGGTATCTTTTATCCTGATAGCGGCTCTATTATTTTCGACGGGAAACCTTTTGATCCGGCCAATGACATTGCGAAAATTGGGTATATGCCCGAAGAGCGTGGCTTATATAAGAAAATGAAGATCGGGGAACAGACACTTTATCTTGCTCAGTTAAAGGGGCTTGGTAAAAAGGAGGCTACAGAAAAAATAAAGCAATGGTTCGCCCGCTTTGAAATGGAAAGCTGGTGGAATAAAAAAGTGGAAGATCTCTCAAAAGGTATGCAACAAAAGCTGCAGTTTGTGACCACCGTATTACACAACCCCAAACTGGTTATCCTGGATGAGCCTTTTAGCGGCCTGGACCCTGTAAACAGTAACCTGATCAAGGACGAGATCTTCAACCTGGCCAAAAATGGTTCTACCATCATATTCAGTACCCATCGCATGGAACAGGTAGAGGAAATTTGTGACCACATTGTTTTGGTGAACCGGGGGCAGAAAATACTGGATGGTACTGTAGACCAGGTAAAGCAGGACTTTAAAGAAGACTTGTACAAAATAGCTTTTGCTGAAAATGGAATATTATTAGAAGACAATGAAGTATTCTCCATTAAAGACACCAGGGGCGACAGCATTATTGTTCAAAAAAGAGATGGCAGAACTAATAATGAAATGCTCCAATATCTTTTATCAAAGGGGATCCTGATAGAATCTTTTAATGAAATACTACCGAGTTTGAATGACATATTTATCCGGCAGGTAGAAGGCACTCCATTAGCCCGCCGTTTCCAGGAAATTGACAATTAATACCCAAACACAACTCATGAACAAGACATTCTTAATTATACAACGCGAGTTCCTAACCCGTGTACGGAAGAAAACCTTTATTATATCTACCCTTCTGTTCCCGCTATTATACCTGGGATTGATATTCGGCACTTCTTATATCGGTGCCAAATCATCCACTAAACTTAAAATTGCGGTAGTTGACTCTTCCGGAAAATTTACAGCTGCCAAAATTGCCGGCGCCAATGAAACAGGCAAATCCAATGTGCTGACCCTGGTAAAGGATGATCCCAGGAAATTATCAGAAAATTTTGAAACGCAGGGTTATGACGGCTACGTGGTCATTCCAGCCAATATCATGGTTGATAAAGCCCCCGGTAATATTTCGGTTAAATCCAACAGAACACTTGGCGCAATTTCTGAAGTACAATCAAAGCTTAATAATATCTGGAATGACATCAAGTACGAGGAGTTAGGTATTGATATGCAGAAACGCCAAACGCTTACCGGTAGTCATTTAAATGTATCTGCAGAAAACCTGAAAGACAAAAATTCGAATGGCACTTTCGCCATGATCATCGGCTATGCCGCAGGCTTCCTGGTTTATTTCATCCTGCTGATCTACGGATCCCAGGTTATGATGGGCGTAATGGAGGAAAAAACCAATCGCATTGCAGAAGTAATGGTATCTTCTGTAAAACCCTTTCAGCTGATGTTAGGCAAAATAGTAGGAATTGCATTGGTAGCCTTAACGCAGTTTTTGCTTTGGATTGCATTTGTTTTTATCATCTTTAACGTGAGCAAAGCCGCTGTTGAAGCCAATCCTTCCATGGGGGAAATGGTGCAAAGTGCCCAAAAGGTATTTACCAGCGTAAATATGGGATTACTGCTGAGCCTGTTTGCATTCTATTTTTTAAGCGGTTTTTTCTTTTATTCTTCCATTTACGCGGCGGTAGGAAGCGCAGTAAACGAAGATGTAAGGGAAGCACAGTCTTTATCTTTCCCTATAACGCTTATTATCATTTTCGCGATTTTTATGCTCACGATAGCCATGAAAGACCCCACCAGTCCTGTCGCGGTTTGGACGAGCATCATTCCATTCACCTCTCCTATTGTGATGATGGCACGCGTAGCATATGGCGTGCCCGGCACAGTACCCTACTGGCAATTAACATTAAGTATGGCATTACTGGTAGCCAGTTTTCTCTTTATGGTATGGTTTGCCAGTAAAATATACCGCACCGGTATTTTAATGTACGGCAAAAAACCTACCTGGCGGGAGATGATCAAATGGGCGCTCAGGAAGTAAGTTTGAAAACAGATTGTATATAAATAGTAGAGGATAGTTCATGGTTCATGGTTCATGGCCTGTCCTCTATCCATATAAATTGTTCTCTGCACTCTTCGCCTTACCATTTCCAATTCACAGTTCACCGCTATTTAGTCACAATTCACCGACCAGCACTATGCAGCGGGACCCGGAGCAGCTAATTTTGTGTTATAATTTTTAAGCGCAATGCTCAGGTTTTTAAGAAAATATAGTGAGGTAATTGTTTGGAACGGCGCACTGATACTATTGGGGGTTATGAAAGTAGACAATTCTACCTCGCTTTGCATTTTAAAAAACCTGGGATTTACCTGGTGCCCGGGCTGCGGACTTGGTCATGCTATTCACTATGCCCTGCATTTTGAATTTCAAAAATCGGTACAGGAACATATTTTAGGTATTCCCGCAACCCTGATCATTTTTTATCAAAGCTGCAAAGCAATATATACAATCAACAAAACAAACAACTATGGACCAGCAACAACTTTTAAGAATGTTTCCTGATATGGAATACGATGAAATGGCAACGATCATGCAACTTTCTCAAAATATGACCGAACAACAGCAACAAACCTTCCTGGCAATATTCCAGGGTAAAAGAAGAGACCGCACCTTAATGCTGGTACTTGCACTGGTAGGGTTCGTTGGCTTTGCCGGTATACACAGGATCATCACCGGTGATATCGGGCTGGGTATTTTATACTTCTTTACAGCAGGTCTTTGCTTTGTAGGTACTATAGTAGACCTTATCAACATTAAAAGCATTACCCTTACCTATAATCAGAAAATGGCATATGAAGCCGCTAATATGGCGGTTGCTACTTTCAGGTAATTTTATTTAGCAAAAGAGAATGCCGCTCCTGCATAATAATTTCTGCGTGGGGCGGCATTGTAATATCTGCCTGCCGCAGCATTAATATCATTTCCCAGGCTATAGGTTTCGTTGAACAGGTTGTCAACTCCTGTATAAACATTAACCTGTATCTTTTTTATAGCAGTAGTATACCCAATTTTTGCGGCAGCTAAGTGGTAAGGGTGGGCGGTAACTGTATTAGCGTCATTCAGAAAAATAGATGAGGCTCCATAATAAGACCCGACCAGGTACAAACCATTTTTTAAATAGGCATCACCCCAAATGGAAATAGTGTTGGATGGTACGCCGGGCAGCACTTTACCCGAAAAATCATTTCCGTCTTTTTCAAACTCGTTATACCTGAAATGGCTGTAAGTATATGCTGCAGTTAGCCATCCTGTTTCAATAAATGAACTGCGCCGGATATAATTAAACCGGGTAAACAGTTCTATCCCACTTTGCCGGGTGCCGCCTGCATTTGTAAAATAATCTGCACCAGCTTCATCACGCCGCTGCACCAATGCATCCTTTAAACGAAAAGTAAAAACACTGGTTTCAATTTGTAAACGGGGCAAAGAATTAATTTTTCCCATCAATTCGTAATTCCAGCCCTTTTCAGCCTCTAACCCGGTATTAATAACTCCTGTAGAAGGTAACAATTCTGCTACTGTAGGCGGAGAAAATGATTTAGATACTAATACACCAATGCTGTTATTATACCCAAAAGCCCTGGAAATAGCAAACCGGGGTATTAGCTCTGTGCTGAAGGAAAACGGCTGGTTTAAAACAGGGTGATCGCTTAGTCTCTCGAAGGCGATCCTGCTTTTATTATAACTTAGTCCGGCGCTATAGCTCCACTTATTAGCCATATCAAACACTAGCTGGGAAAAAATTGTATACACCGTAGTTTGCACATCGTCGTTGGTTTGCAGTGTATCTGCAGTCCCATTTCTATTGCCCAGTACTTTTACATTAAAGTTACCCGATTGTAATTCTGCACCGTTCTGCCAATCGATGCGGTTACCATTACCAATTTTCTTATCCAGTTTAAAAATGGTCCTGGCTCCAAAATGAGGTTCATTACGCATTTCATAATTCCTGACAGCGCTGTTTTCAACACGGTTATAAGATCCATACACCGTTGTACTGTTAGAGAATGCTGCGCTGATTTTATTTTTATATCCCAGGCCGGCAGTGAAGTTTCGCTGAAATATGGCAGCTTTAGCATCCAGTGCCGAGGGGAAAATACCCGCAGCCGGCCGCGCAGATCTTGGGTTGGCCTGAAACTCTTTAAGAGTAAGCCCTCCGGGAGTTTGGTAATACATATCAGCAAATAAAACATTGGCGCTTATTTGCTGTTTATCAGATATCTTGAACTCACTCGTCCAGGAAAAATTATCCCGGCGCATTGCCGATTGTTCGCGGTATCCTTCCGTTTCATTATGCGAATAACTCATACGTGAAGCACTTTTCGCGCCTGCAATATTACCGGAAGCCAATACCCCTCTTAGCTGGTAACTGCCTCCAAACAACTCTACTGATGCTTCTGTTGTCTTTGCTGGAATATTTTTGATCAGCACCTGTCCGCCCGTTCCTGCGCCATAACCGGTGTTCGCGGTACTTTTAACAAATGTCATTTCCGAAAAGCTATTCAATGTAAGCTGGTTAAAATAGGTATTACCTCCGGGATCAGTTAAGGGAATATCATTCCAGTAAATTTTTATATTTCGTACGCCAAAAGGAGATCGCAGGGAGCTTCCCCGCATATTAAGCCTGTAACTGCCGGGAGACCGCTCCTCCATTCGTACACCAGCCACTGTATTGATAGCATTTAGCATGGCGCTCTTATTAGCAGGTGGCTCTAACAGGCGCTTTTTAACCACCGCAGCAGTTGTAGCGCTTTGAAATCGTCCTTCGGTAAAAACGGTATCCTCAGCTAACCTTCTACCTGAGTCTAAAGCTGCCACCTGTGCACCTGCTGAAACAGGCGTCCACAGCAACGCCCCAATTACCAGGTAACAAATAACCAAATGAAAATCGAGTAAAGGAACCAGCCTCAAATTTAATTTACGGGAAAAGCTATACTTCATGAAATTGATTAACAAAAAACGATTTAGAGGACTAAAATTAAGATAGCCCGTTGTAATTTCGTTCAGGTTTCCAACATTTATGCTGGTGCTATTTGTGGCATGAATTTTTGTAGGAGAATAATGATTTTCAGAACTATCCAAACCTTATTATATGTATAACCGTATTTTTATCAGCTGCCTGTTACTGCTGATTCTTTTTGCGTGTAAGAATGAAGACAAGAAGCCTGCCGACACAGGTGCTTCCACGAAAGACAGCCTATCAGAAAAACAAAGTTTGACCGACACTTACTTTTTTAAAACCATGGAAGGCACGATAGCAGGAAAACCTGTGGTCATGCATATAGTAAAAGCAGCCGATCGTATCGACGCGAATTATTATTATGTAGAACAGGGGCAGACGATCTTCCTTACCAGGAACTGGGAAAAAACATCGGGAGATAGCGTGTACCTGATAGAGATCACCAATATAACCTCAGGAAAATCGCCCTCTCTGGCTATGGCCATTTCAGCCGATGGCATCAAAGGCACCTGGACGAGTGGTGATGCAACAACATCTTATCCCATCGATTTAAAGGAATCCGCTATTCAACCATCTATAAATGTTGTGGCGATAGGAGCGGTGGATTCGGCACAATACCTCAAATTCAAAAAAGATACGCCAACGCTCAAAACTGCCGTAAGTGTTATAGCTGCCGCCGACGAAAACCAGGCCTGGCTGAATGAGAAGGTAAAAGGATTTTTAGGAGCCGGTAGCAAAGGGGACAGTCCGGGCCTACCGATGCAACAGGTAGTTAACAACAAGGTGAAGCAGGCGGTTGACGGTTATGGGGCGGAAGTTGATAGCAGCATTGTTGGTATTGCTGACGATGGGCCGCACTATTTCTTAAACAGGGAATATGAAGCAATAGGTAATGTGCTATTTAACCAGAATGGTTACCTGGTGCTAAGCATGTATAGCTACGCTTATACCGGTGGCGCGCATGGCAACTATGGAACAAGCATGTATTGTTTCGATGTTACCGCCAAAAAACAATTATCGCTTGGGGATTTGCTATCCATCGATTCTACAACCATGCAACAACTGTTGGAGCAACATTACAGGAAGCAGTATGCGGTACCGGCTTCTACCCCATTGAATACGCGGTTATTTGTAAAAAAGCTGGAACCCAATAATAATTTCTACTTCTCGCCTAAGGGGCTGGGCTTCTCCTACGCACCCTACGAAATAGCATCTTACGCCGACGGTGAAATAAAGGTTTGGATACCATTTGCCGAGTTGAAACCTTACCTTAATGCCGACTTTGTGAAGCGAATGCAATTGTAGAACTTTTTTAATGCTTTAACAATTCGGATAGATTCGGATTGGCGTAATCCTGCTATCTTTAGCGCAAATGTTACGGCTGCTGTTGATTTCATGCTTTTTGACTGCTACCTTTGTGGGCGCTGCACAGGTGCCTGATTTCATTTCCGTAAGAAAGAAAAATGGTGTACCTGTAAAAAATTACTATGCCGGCACCAATATATCCTTCCAGGCTACAGATGGCAGACGATATGATGCGTTAATTCATAAAATTGCTAACGACAGTATTTACCTCCGGTATTTTACAACAGCTCCCTATACCAATATTTTTGGAACGGTGAGCTATGATACGGTAACTACTTATATTTTACAGCTTCATTATAAAGGGATTAAATATATCAATACCCCTAAAGCCAGCTACCGGAACCATTACCTGGGTAAGCTGGGAGGAATTGCAGCCATTGGCGGACTGGGCTACAGTGTTTTGAATATTGTTAACGGCCTGATAGAAAAAGCCGATCCCTTACTTGACAAACGAAATGCACGAAATGTAGCTATTGCGACAGGCATCGGCGGAACCGGGTTACTGATCAACCGGATTTTTCGAAGCTCGAAGAAGGGTAACCGGTATAAGATCGTTTATGTTGATATGAGTGTTGACAAGCCATAATGCTATTTCCCGGGCCTGCCCTCCTTCTATTTTTACCACAAATACATGATTCCGATTTTCTTCTTTTCTTTGCAGAAATTCTTCAGGATAAAAACCTGACAAAACATGCAAAAAACTATCCAACTCAAATTATCTCCGCAGGAGGCATCGGATCATGCTTTTATTCATCAGCAAATAGCAGCCATCGAAAATACGGATCCCGCCAACGTTACAGGGTTTACTATATTAAAGCATTCAATTGATGCACGGTCCAGGCAGCCCTGGTTCAATTTAAAAGTAAACGCTTTTATTAATGAGCCTTACCAGCAACGTGAACTACAGTCCTTTCAGTTTAAAGATGTAAGCAAAGCAGAAAAGAAAGTTATTGTAATAGGTGCCGGTCCGGCCGGATTATTTGCAGCTCTTCAGTTAATTGAGAATGGGATACAACCTATTGTACTGGAGCGTGGTAAAGATGTAAAATCGCGCAGGCGCGACCTTGCAGCAATGAACAAGGAAGGAATTGTTAACCCCGAAAGTAATTACTGTTTTGGAGAAGGGGGTGCCGGTACTTATAGCGACGGAAAACTGTATACAAGAAGCAACAAAAGAGGGGATATTGACCGGATACTAAACCTTTTCGTACGATTTGGCGCGGAAGAAAAAATACTCTACGAAGCACATCCTCATATCGGCACGAACAAGCTCCCCAAGATCATTACGGCTATGCGCGACCAGGTAATTGATTGCGGAGGAAAGGTATTGTTTGATCAAAAAGTAGTTGACTTTATTATTGACAACCATATTCTCAAAGGTGTTATAACGCAGGACGGCACTTCAATAGAAGCCGAAGCTACTATTCTGGCTACCGGCCATTCTGCCCGCGATATATTTCATTTGTTACACAAGAAAAATATTTTAATAGAAGCAAAGCCTTTTGCTTTAGGAGTTCGCGCAGAGCATCCGCAAAGCCTGATCGATAAGGCACAATATAAATGCGATACCCGGGGAGCCTACTTACCTCCTGCATCTTACAGCCTGGTACAACAGGTTAATCATATTGGGGTATTCAGCTTCTGTATGTGTCCGGGGGGCATCATTGCACCTGCGGCTACTGCACCAAACGAAATTGTAGTCAATGGCTGGTCTCCTTCAAAACGAAATAACCCTTATGCCAATTCCGGCATTGTTGTACAGGTGCAATTGGCTGATGTAATTAACAATTCAAAATCCGGGGAAGCAGATCCGCTGGCCCTGTTAAATTTTCAGCAGGAAGTAGAATACAAGGCGTTTCAATCAGGCGGCGGCGCGTTAAAGGCACCTGCACAGCGTATGGTTGATTTTTGCACTAACAAGTTCTCATCTACCCTGCCCGATTGCTCTTACCTGCCAGGTATCAGCAGCGCCGATCTGAGTGAGGTATTGCCGTCGTTTATACATGGTGCGCTGCAAAAAGCCTTTGTAGAATTTGGTAAAAAAATGAGGGGATACTATACCAATGAAGCCGTTCTCGTAGCAACGGAATCAAGAACTTCGTCGCCGGTAAGAATACCCAGAGATACAGCAACATTGCAGCATCCACAGGTTAAAAACCTTTATCCCTGCGGCGAAGGGGCTGGCTATGCAGGCGGCATTGTAAGTGCCGCCATGGATGGAGAACGGGTAGCAAGAAGTATAACTCAAAAAATTGCTGCGGGTTAGCATTATTTTAAATGATGGCCTTTTAACAACTGCGCCCATATAAAATAGCTGGTCGCCCGATATCATAATGTACCAATCCAATTTTCCCATATGTGCGGTAGCGCTAAGAAGGCTACCTGCACAACATCTTTTCATAGAATTTAGTAACGGCACAGAAAAGCTCAGGAATTGTAATCTGAGACTAACTAAAATACAACTCGAAAAAGAATTTTCAAAATATTTTTCACCAATCAGGGACAAATATACGCCGTTACACCACAAAAGAAGAATACGCTTATACTGCAATTCTTTTGCAGAGCTTGAAAAATGAGTTGATATTTGGTATATAAAGTAGTACACATGAAAAGGAAAATACATCAGGGTAAAATATACGACAAGGAGAAAACCAAACAAAAGCTGATCAAAGCAGTTGGAAGTATATTGGTCAAAGAGGGCTTCCAAAATATTAAGGTCAACAGAATCGAAGCCGTTTCCGGTGTGTCTAAAAAGTTGATTTACCGGTATTTTGGAGGACTTGAAGGATTGATCCAGGACTACCTGGAACAAAGAGACTTCTGGAACATCCAGATCAAACAAATGGAAGGCAGTTCATATGACACTACTACTCCCCTGGAAAAAGACGAGATCTGCTCCGTCCTCGAAGATGATTTCCGTTTTTTTGAGAAATCGCCGGAAATGCAAAAAATTATCCTTTGGGGTATCAGCGAAAAAAATAAAACACTCAAAGCTATTGCCAATAATCGCGAACGATTTGGGAAACCGGTTTTCAAAAAAGCTGATCTTACTTTTAAAGATACCGACATTGACTTCCGGGCGGTTTCAGGTACTATTGTAGCAGCCATTTATTACCTGATCCTGCATGGCAAAATGCTGGGCACCACCGTCTGCGAAATAGATATCACGAAAAAAGAAGGCAAGGAACGATATTTAAATACATTTAAGAAAATAATAGAGCTATGCTATGCAGAAGTGGAAAAATAAGTATCAGTTATAAGCATGTCTCTACCAGTACTGCTTTTATTTGGGCGGCTTAACGACCCTCACTATTATTCTATAAAGAAACCCTACACCACCTCATAACTATTAATACAACCGGAGCAATTTCATTATCTACCCCAACCAACTGACAGCTGAACACCTGGCCTTAGCTCTTTAAAGAAATTATTGAAATACATAAAGGGTGCTGCTCACGCAAAGGTTGCCTGAACAATATTTTAGTTAGATAAAAGTGGCGAGTGGCAGGCACTACACAGGCAGCATTATTTATTGGTGTAACAGGAAGGATATTTTTTACTGCTGGTTCTTATCATGGTTAGCCTGCAGATCAGTATCCTTTGCAATATCATGCTCATGGGCCGCCACTACTTTATCGTTGTGCAGGTTTTGTATAGAGTCTTCATGTTCCACTTCTACTTGTTCTACCCACACCGCATATTGATTGGGATAAATATTCATATCGTTATGTATGGCAAATACCCTTGTAAAAGCGGCACCGAAATAAAGAATAACCGCGGAGTAGTATACCCAAAGCAGTATGACAATAATTGATCCGGCAGCGCCATAGGCGGAGGTCATTTTATTATGCCCCAGGTAATAGCTTATCAAAAACTTTCCCAGCATAAAAAGGATAGCGGTAACAAACGCTCCGGCACGAACAGCCTTCCACCGGATACGGGCATCCGGCAACACTTTAAAAATCATCCCGAACAAAAAAGAGGTGATTAAAAAGGTGATGCCAAGATTGGAGAGGTATGCAATAGTAACTTCTGTTTCGGGTATGCTTTTAGTGAGTTGATCAATGAAGATGTCCATTAGGCCGTTTACCAGTAAGGACACCAGCAGCAGAAAACCTAAAGAGATCACCACGGAAAATGATAGCAACCTGTCAATAATCAGCTTTAACCAGCCCTTTCCCTTCTTAGGCCTTGTTTTAAGCCGCCATATAACATTAATTGAATCCTGTATTTCCGCAAAAACACTGGTAGCGCCAAATATTAATGTTCCCAACCCTACTACAGTTGAAAACCCTTTACCGGAAATATCATTTGACGCTTCCTGTATAGTTGTTTGTATCTGCACCTTGGCGCTTTCACCAACAAGACCTTGTATCTGGCTATATAAGCTTTCCTTTACAGATGCATCATGACCCGAAAATATATCTGCTATCCATAATACTACAATTAATAAGCCCGGTATAGAGAAAATCGTATAATAGGCCAGCGCTGCACTTAATTTAAAAATGCGCATATCGAAAATCTCTTCGACAGACTGTTTGACTATGGTCCAGATTTTCTTCATTACGGTTGCTTCAGTTTTGCATTATTGGCATGACGTTCTGTATCTCTTATAGTTTTCTTATCAAAGTTTTTATTTAATGCCTCGGTAAGGTTGATACCGGTTTGATTGGCGAGGCACAATACTACCCACAAAACATCTGCCATTTCATCCGCCAGCATTTGCTTTTGTTCTTCTTTGGTATAAACTTTATCATTCTTATAAGATTGCTCTCCATAAATACGTGCCATATGTTTGGATAGTTCGCCAACCTCTTCTGTGAGGATCGCCATATTGGTAAGCTCTCCAAAGTACTTAACACCAATGGTTCTGATCCATTCATCTACCTGTTGCTGTGCTTCGTTGATTGTCATTTTATTCTTTATTCTTTGTGTCAATAATAATAGTTACAGGGCCATCGTTAACAAGCTGCACCTGCATATCGGCCCCAAATACACCTGTTTTAATGGTTTTTCCAAGGTCTTGCTGTAGTTGTTCTATCATTTGCTCATACAGCGGAACCGCTACAGGTGGTTTACTTGCCTTAATATAGGAAGGCCGGTTGCCTTTTTTGGTTGATGCATGCAGTGTAAACTGGCTTACTAATAGTATATCGCCTCCCACCTCCTTTACCGATAGGTTCATCACACCCTCCGCATCGTTAAAAATCCTTAACTGCGTTATTTTCTGGCTAAGCCAGCTAACATCCTCGAGACTATCCAGGTCTTCGATACCCAGCAATATCATTAATCCCCTATCAATAGCAGCATGCACAACATTATGAATCGTTACCGAGGCATTTAAAACTCTTTGAATCACTACTTTCATGTATGCAAAATATAAAATCTAATTTAGAGCGATAATTAAATAAAATGGATGTATCAAAAGAAATTATTTTCAAGACTACCCGCAGCGGCGGTAAAGGAGGTCAAAACGTAAACAAAGTAGAGACAGCAGTGCTGGGTAGCTTGCACATAGACGGTTCTGCAATGCTGTCAGCTACTCAAAAGCAATTGCTACACGAAAAACTACTGAACCGTATTAATAACGAAGGGTACTTGTGGGTTAAATCAGAAAACTATCGTACACAGCTGGAAAACAAAGCCGATGCAGCCCGCAAAATAAATGAGCTCATTACCAAAGCACTTCAAAAAAAGAAGGCCCGTATTGCCACAAAGGTATCAAAAGCATCTATTGAAAAAAGAATAGAGGGCAAAAAGAGAAAAAGCATTATAAAAGATAATAGAAGAAAATATCGCGGGGATTAAGTGTACTAACCAAATTGTTTGTTATTTTTAACAGGTTTCAAATAAAAGTTCGATCTGAACCTCTTTGCTATTTAAAATTTAGTGCCAGTTAATATGAAATTCAAAACAATATCGAATCCTGTAATATGGGGTTTCATCCTTTTTATGTGCAGCGCTTATAATGCATCCGCTCAAAAAACTAAAACCATTAATTTACTCAGTAAAGAAAATGCTTCCCAATGGAGAGGATACGATGCAACAACACTACCTCCCGGCTGGATATTGAGCAATAATATGCTTTGGGTAGACAATGACAAGATCAACGAGAAAGTTAATGATGTGTCTTATAAAGGCAGTCGCGACATCATTTTTTCCGGACAGGAGTTTGAGTACTTTGAACTGACACTGGATTGGAAAATTGGTGCGGGAGGTAACAGCGGTATCTTTTATCATGTAAAAGAAGGCTATGGCGGCCCATCTAACATTTCGCCTGAATACCAGCTGATCGATGACGAAAATTATGCCCGGATGCATAGTAACCTAAAGGATTACAATGCTCAGTTTGGCGCCAAAAATCCTGAACAGTTGCAGGATTGGCAAAAGACCGGGGCCGATTATGCAATGCACCCTGCTGACGAGAGCAAAAAAGTGTTGCACCCCGCCGGCCAATGGAATACTACAAAGATCGTTGTAGCGCCCGGCCGCGTTGAGCATTGGCTTAATGGCGTTAAAATTGTAAGTTTTAATCCTGATTCGGAAGATTGGCAAGCGCGGAAACAAGCCGGCAAATGGGCTAAAAGTGCTAATTACGGGAAATTTAAAACGGGATATATAGGGTTGCAATATCATGGCAGCTCTTTATGGTTTAGAAATATAAAAATAAAACCACTTAAATAAGTATCAATAACGAAAAGCCATTATTAAAAACAAAAAACAAACTGATGAAAAGGATTGATTTTATAAAAACCTCAGCTGCCGGTAGCTTAGCATTCTTGCTGCCGTTGTCTTCGATGGCCTCCGGAACTAAAAAGCTGAGAGTTGCCCAGGTTGGTTTAGGCATGATGGGCACAGCCGATCTAAAAGATATTGCGTCGCACCCGGCGGTAGAAGTAGTAGCACTTTGCGATGTAGATATGAACAAAATAAATGCAGTAAAAGGTACTTATGCCGGCGCCAAAATTTTTACTGACTACAGAAAGATGTTCGAAAGTATTGGCAATGAGATAGACGCTGTTATAGTGTCAACGCCAGACCATGCACACGCACCCGTATCGCTGCTGGCCATGGAGCTGAATAAAAACGTTTACTGCCAGAAACCGCTTACCCACTACATTTCCGAATCGCGCAAAATGGAAAAAGTGGCGGCGCAGAAAAAACTGGTTACACAAATGGGCATACAGGTTCATTCTTTTTATGATTATAAACTGGCTACCATACTTATTCAAAAAGGCATCATAGGGAAAGTTAAAAAAGTAATTGCATGGTCGCCAAAAGTATGGGGATACGACGGGCCCGAACCCGAAGGAAGCGACCCTGTACCGGAAGGCCTGGACTGGAACCTGTGGCTGGGCACTGCCAAAGAAAGACCCTATAAAAAAGGATTTTATCATCCGGGTAACTGGCGCAAATACCTTGACTATGGGTGCGGCACTTTAGGCGATATGGGCGTTCATATTTTTGACACCCCCTACAACGCGTTAAAGTTGGGCGTTCCATTAACGGTAACAAACGAATGCCGCGAACCCAACGGTTTTGGACATCCCGAAAAAAATCATGTTGTATATGTTTTCCCCGGCACTCCTTATACGGCTAAAACATTAGAGTGGGTTTGGTACGACGGTAAAGGAGCTCCCGAATTACAGGAAGAATTGAAACTCCCCAATGGTGAAAAATTACCGGATCAGGGAGCCATGTTTATCGGTGAAAACGGGCAGCGTCTTTTATTGCCACATTTCATGCAACTTCCCAAACTGATTGTTAATGGAGCTTATCAAACAATCGATATTAAAAAGTACGATACCAAAAGTGAAGCAGGCAAACCAACAGTAAGTTATGATGTTGAGGGCCAGAAGCATTACCACGAATTTGTAGACGCCTGCCTGGGCAAAGCCAAATGCAGCGCTCCATTCTCGTACTCTGCCAAACTCACAGAAGTTATTTTGCTGGGCGTAATCGCTGCTCAATTCCCCAATAAAACCTTGAATTGGGATGGTAAAAATGCACGGTTCAAAGAAACAGAGGCCAACAAATTTCTGGAAGGTCAGTACCGTAAATTTTAATCAGAATATACATATAAAAAGAGCCCGTGGTTTTGAATCACGGGCTCTTTTTATAGTCAGCTACTGTTATTTAGAAAATCTGAAATTGGCGAAATAGTAAACAATATCCTGGGTTGGAGCAAATGTCAAGGAAGGCTCTCCTCCAATATTGATTACGATAACCCTGTTGTGTTTACCCACGCTTTGTGAGAGGTCAACCGTCATGTCTGTCCAGGTTTGCAGACTGGCATCGCTAATGGTAAAAGCGTCTTTGCTATACTCCCAATATTGCTGTCCAAAACTACTCTCCGTGGTAAATGCAAACGAATAATTCATAATTCTCATCCATAGCCTGTTATAGGGCGCGTAAGTACCCGAGATCACAGATTTTGGGGGACCATATACTTTAAACTTCAAAGATTTATACTGAGCAACATCAAACTCATATTCTTTTGGAATTTGTATCACTAAAGTACCATTCTTAGCTCTCATTGTAGCTTTCAATACGTTTTGCAAGCCCGTTCCGGCTGGAAATGTTGCGGGTGAAATTTCTACATCCAGCTTCCAGTTAGCATCTTGTACAACTCCATCTAATAAAAATGGCGACAACGGAATTAATGCTTCATCAGGCTTACCTACAATTTCCACCAGCCCCCGGCTTACATAAGGCGCCAGCTGGGCATCAATACCCATCGAATTAGCTACATATTTCACCTTGGTAAGTGTGCCCAGGTCCAACAGATCTAACAGGAACTGCGTACTGGTGGCAGGCATATCTCCAACACGGCGCGCAAACGGTACAAACGGACCTCTACCTATTGTATCTATAACACCATTCCGATTATAACTATTGGTGGTCATTTGAAAAACAGATCCGCCCGTTAAATCGATCTCTTTCACTCCCGGGAAATAGAAAAGATCCTGCAGCGTTGTCGTATGTATAGGGAAGGTCAGTTTTTGAACAGCAGCAGCCGCATCAAAAATAAAATTAGAAAGACCGTTAGCATTTAATACTCCCAATTCGGTAGGTGTAAATGAAGCTGAGCCTACCGGCGTATTTACCTGCACTGTGCGCGTTGTCCAAACCGTATCTAATATAGCCACACCGTTTACCTTGGGAATAACCTTATAGTTAAAATCAATAGTAGAAGCCGTTCCTGCGTTTAGGTTAGACATGAGGACTCTTGGATTCTGCGCACGCTCACCTTCACGGGTTACGCCGCTTTTGTCTTTATACGAATATTTGAGACCGTAGTAATTAACCAGTGCTGTAGTAAGGCTACCCGGCCATGTAAATATAGCGGCAGATGGTGAAGTAAGTGCCTGCGGGGAAGTAATTACTAAATTAGCCAGATCAGTCTGCGTATAAGGTATTAGCGCAATTTGTTGAGGTACAGATATATTCCCCTCATCGTCTTGCGTATACACCCTAAAACGATAGAGCTTTGAGACTTTAAGGTCTTTTATATTCAACCAGGACGCCAGGGTATCCAGCACTATCTTCTTATCATCATATTCTACTATAGTTTTTACTGCTTTCCCCAGTTTAACCTGGCCGGCTGGTATTCTACCAGCTTTCATCAGGTCGATCTCAACGCGTTCAAATCCAATGCGACCGATAATAGTGTCATATTTTCCAGGGTATACTTTTTCCCCGGCATACTTCTCTATATTATCATACATTTTACTGCATGACATTACAACGGTAAGACCGATCAGCAGGCTTAAATATATCTTGCTATTCATAATATTAATATTTGAAAGAGTTCTTATTGAGCTTTTTTACCGTACAGTGTTATTTCTGAAAGACAGTTAGCATCGTCCAGTGTATAATTTCCTGAAAAGCCCTTGACAGCCTCAAAGCGGAACTTACGTGTAGCCTTGGTATATCTCGGATTATCGGGATACATATAAGCCATATCACCCGCCTCTCCAAATTTTACAAACTCCAGTTCTGTGAGTCCAACAGGTACCGGTATTTTATACTCTTTAAACACCTGCTCCCATTTCTGGGTTGGCTCGTCCCAAATATACACGTTATACATTCCCACGTTTTCTGTTCGGTAATACTGCCCACGGGTTACGTTCGCTAAACCACCTGAGTGGCGCTGCACGGTTATGATACGGCTGATCTCGTAATATCCTCCCAGGTCAATAATAAAATTCCAGGGCATATTACCGTCAGCTGACCTGCCGGTTTTACCCCGACTCTGCGTATGTAGAAAATTGAGGTTATCTCCCCTATCAATAATGTCATCAATCACCTTTAACGATCTTCCTTCCAAACCATTTCCAAACATCATAGGCACACCACCTACCGAATCATTGGGATTAGGTATCGTCCAACCCTGTTTAGGAATTTTAATATCTTCCAGTAAAGTAAACTCACCCTTATCTACGAACTCAGTTGCGTTACCATAAGTATCTTCTACTTTTACCTTCACTTTTACTTTTTCGTTGGATGGCAGATTAAGGTTATTGATAAATCTTCTGTCTGCAAGCAGGTTTGAAGAGAAAACACTGGTCAGTTTTCTTGGCCCACTTCCCTGGTTAAATTCATATTCTACATAAACATTAATGTTCTGTTTTAACTCATTTTGCCAGTCGAGGAAAAATGAACTAAATCCTGCCTTAGCCTGTATTGTTTTAGCAACTCGGGTATATGCCGGTTCCATAGGCGTAACTTTTACGTCAAGGGCATCACTTCTGTTGCCTGAGCGGTCTACCGCATACAACTGCACCGTATACTCATCCATACTTCCGAAACCATACACATCCAATGAGTCAACAAAATACGAAGACATAAACGTGAAAGATTGGTTACTCTTATTAGTGTATACAGCCTCAACACCCAGTAAATCCTCATCTTTTGGAATAGTATAAAAAAAACGGGCACCCCCAAACAATGGCTTGTATTCCTTCAAGGTAACTTTTCCCGGCGGCGTACTATCCCCGTTCTCGGTTTCAAAACGGTCTGCTTTGCCGCACCTGCCAAAAAGTAATATAAAGAGTGCCGTTGATATAATCAGTTTATTTTTCATATCCATTTTATTATTTTATGATTCAATAAAACCAGCTGCTTTACCAACCTGGATTCTGAATTAATTTTCCATTAGTATTCATCTCATTTAAATCTATTGGCCAGAGGCAGTCTGTAATCGTAAATCTTCTCGCCTGCTTATCCTGAAGAACGAAAAATGAACTGGCATTGGTACCTGTATGTGTCCAACCTCTGATGGGCAAAGAGAAGGCTGTTACTGCCCTTTTATGGCGGATCATATCCCAGAAATACTGGCCTTCAAAAGCAAATTCAATTGACCTTTCCTGAAGTATAATATCGCGCAACCCTTCTTTTGAAGTATGCTTGCCAGGGCTCCTGCACAAGCTGGGGTCTGCCCATACCACCTGTACATCCGGCACCCCTGCACGACGTCTTACTTTGTTGATCTCTTCATAAACCTGGCCACTCGGTCCCGAAAACTCATTCATCGCCTCCGCCTTCATCAAATAAAGATCAGCCATGCGTATCAGGGGATAGGGAAATTTTATGGTCCGCTGCCATGCACCAGATTGGCTTTCCGGGTGAACAAACTTCTGTACTCCTATTCCTGTAGCTATATAGTCGGTATTGTTAACAGATGAGTTAAAGCCACCATCTGTACCCGAGAACATCATAGTATTAACACGAACAATATGTGCTCTCCAATAACCGGCTGTAATACCCAGGTTGGCATAAAAGCGCGGCTCACGGTTCATGTATAGCCGAATGGTTTGCGCACCGGGCTGCATAATTCCCGACAGGGGTCTATATTCGGGAGCAGCTGCCCCGGGCGTAGTTATAATTTCATGCATGATGCTCTTATCAAATGTCTGATCTTCCTCAATCGGCAGCCCGTTTTTAGTATAATAACGTTCGGCCATCTGGTAAGATGCTCCCAGCCATTGCCAGGAAAACGCTGCGGTATTTACCACGCCCTCATAACCAGCCGGCAGCCTTATATTGGTAGCATGAGCCAGCTCACCCTGATCATAATAGTTCAAGTTAGAGTATCCCCATACCAACTCTTCATTCCATGGATCGCAGACCAACATTCTAAGGTTGTATAAGGTTTTCATATTATCACCATTTTGGGCAAATGCATCACGGTCGTATGAGTAAGGCTCTCTTGTATACTGGTACAAACGCTTACCATTGGCTTCGGCTATGGCTATTGCTTCGTTAGTAGCATCCAGGGCCTCTTTCCACTTTTCCTGCTTGTAATCCACATCAAAAAATGGCTTGCCATCTGTATCCATAAAATCGCCGAAATACTCTCTGTTACCGTTAAAGAAAGGACTGGCCCTGAAAAACAGTACTTTGGCTTTGATTGCTTTAGCCACTATCTGGTCGATCTGACCAGCATTATTGGCATCGGTACGCTCCACTAAATCGGGAATAGCTTCATTGATAAGACCAAGGATGTATTGAAAGCACTCCTCCACTTTTTTACGAGGAAGAAATAACTCTTCTGGCTGCGATTCAGGCTGGGCCATTTTATCAGGAATAACTATAGGACCATAATGCTTCACCAGCAAAAACATGTAATAGGCTTTCAACATCTTTACCTGGGCCTTCCATTCTTTTATCTCCGCCTCCTGCATATCACGAACCTTGTCAATATTGGCAAGGAATACATCAGCCTGCCGTATACCCCTGTACAAGGGCTTACCACCTTCCGTTCCAGACCAAAATCCTAACTGGGGAGCGGTTTGCGATTGCAGGCCACGCATAATTCGCATCGCGCGTAAATTACCGGTATTGTCGTTCAGGTCGAGACGACCCAGCCACTCGTCACCCAGGGTCCAGGTACTTAAATGCGTATCATCATCCCTCGGAATAAAGTTATAAGCTCTTGCAAGCGCATTCCAGGCATCGGTTTTAGTGTCATAGATATCTTCCACCTTTAGCGTGTTATCCGGCACCACATCCAGGTACTTCTTACAAGAAACAGCAGCAATAAGTATAATGGCTAAAACAGTTGTATTAAAAAGTTTCATGTTCCGATTTTTAAAATGTCAATTGAATACCTGCGTTAAATCTTTTGTTAGTTGGATAGCCCAATCCCCTGTCGCGCATTTCAGGATCCCAAAGCTTAAAAGCAGAGAAGACAAACGGATTTTCTGTGCTCAGATAAAAGCGGCTTCCCTCTTTAATACCAAAGCGCTTTAATTTTCTGAGGCTATAACCGAGTTCTACAGATTTTAATCTCAGGAAGGATCCATCGCGAAGCCACCAGGACGATTGCTGAATATTATTTTCAACCGGAAAAGTAGATAGCCTGGGCCAGAAAGCATGTACATTGGGATTGGTCTCGCTCCAGTAATCATCACCTATAATTTGCAGTGCATTTCTCCTGTTGGCAAATGGAGCAATGCCAGCCCTGTCGTTGCTACTTGTAGCAGTTGCATCGATAAAGAATGAAACCCTTGCACTACCATTAAAGAAGAAAGCGAAGTCGAACATTTTATACGCCGACGAAACACCAAAGCCGTATTGAATTTCGGGTACTTGTGGAAATCCTAATGGCACCCTGTCGTTAGAATTGACAATACCATCTCCGTTTACATCCTTATACTTGATATCACCGGCCAAATAGCCTCCGAAATCCTGTTTAGGAGAATTACGGATCTCTTGTTCGTCTACAAATAATCGTTCCGCAATCAGGCCCCATTGTTGATTAATGTTCGCACCCAGCCGTTTTAGATATTGATCAGGAAAATTTCTCTCGTCGAGTTTTACGAACTTATTGGTAGCGTAAGTAAAGTTGGCTCTCGCAGAAAGCCACAGATCGCCAAAAGTTTTTGAATAATCCAACGAACTTTCAAAGCCCTTCGACAGTACTTCTCCCACATTACCACTGATGGGAGCTTCTAGGCCGGCAGTGGCAGGAAAGTTTTCCCTGCGCATGTATATCCGGCTCCGCCTGTCCTGGTAAAAGTCTATGATCAACTTTAAAGACTCCCGCATAAAATTTACATCCAGGCCCAGATTTATTTTTTCCGACTGCTCCCAAGTAATATCAGGGTTGGCGTAACGGTTAATAACGTATCCTGCATAAGAATTCATGAAAGAAGTTCCCCACCTGTAGCCAGAAGCAATTGAAGATGCTCCCCCGGGAAGTGAAACATCAGACAGGAAATAAAAACGGTCGGCACGACCGGCAATAGCATCGTTTCCTACTAATCCCCAGGAGCCTCTCAGTTTAAATGTACTGATCGCATCTTTTAAGGGCTCCCAAAATGATTCATTAGAAACCGACCACCCTGCTCCTACTGTCGGGAAAAAACCCCAGCGTTGGTTGCCAGTGAATTTTTCAGATCCCATATAAGAATAGCCAAACTCTAACAGGTAGCGACGATCATAAGTATAATTGGCACGACCGGAGTTCCTTACATTTTTTTCGGGGAGCGCTTCAAAAATAGAAGTGCTGGAGCCTGATGTAAGGAGATTTTTCTCCATAGTACCAACCGTTGTGAGAGCCACCGCATGTTTACCAAAAGTTCGCTCCCAGTTAACAATGGCCTCGTAATAATATCTGCCACTTGAATTTCTTCCAGGTATGATATTACCGAGGTAAGGTTGTCCTGAGGTAGGATTGAGTGGGAAAAGCTTGTAGTTGCCACTTATGGGATCATAAGACTCCAGGTCGTAATAATAAGGGCTATACAGGCGTAATCCTGAATAAGCTCCGAAAGTATTTGCAGACACCCGTACCTGTGCTTTTAAGCCTTTTAAGATCATACCAAGGTCTTGTTGTAAAATAGCTTGCGCAGTGATATCCGTTTCATTGCGATCCTCATACCCCCTCACCATTTCTGCATAAGGGTTTACTTTAACCGAACCACCCACAAAACTGTTCCCAAACAAAGTGTGCTGGGTAAACCGGTTTACTGAATCGGGTTCGTATACAGCCGGGAAATCTACAGGATTGGTGTTCATTACCATGCGAAATAGCGTCGCAGCCGGAACGGCAGGCCCATTGTACCCCATAAAACGGCCCTGTATCCGCGTATCCAGTTTAGTAGTAGGAGTTAGTTTGAAAATGACATTGGAACGGATAAAGTAGCGCTCGATATTAATATTGTTGCTATAGTTCTTGGTCTGATCTGTCTTAAGCAAACCCGATTCTTTATCCATACCCATTGAAACGTAATAAGTAGCCACCTGGCCGCCGCCTGATACATTGGCATTAGCTTTCATATTGGTAACCGAACGGTTAAACATAGTGTTATACCAGTCGATATCAGGGTAGATCATCGGGTTTTCCTTATCGATCGTAGACTGTATCTTTTGCTGAGAGTAAAAAGGGCCGAGTATAGGATCCCTGGTGATGCGCGCCTCATTGTAAAGCTTCATATAAGTTACCCCATCAAGCATTTTTACCGTGCTTACCGGTGTAGTAACATTTACGTCCACCCTGGCGTTGAACCCTACAGGTCCTTCCTTCCCCGCTTTGGTAGTAATCATAACGATACCATTGGCACCGCGCGCGCCATACATACCTGTAGCTAATGCGTCTTTCATGATTGAGAACGACTCAATATCATCGGGTTGCAGACGGGCAAGATTTTCTGTGCTGGACTCAAATCCATCAATCAGGATCAACGGAGCAGCCTGGTAACCAAAAGTGGTCACACCACGTACAAAAAATTGTGCATTGTCTGCGCCCGGCTCACCAGATAGCTGGTAGGAGATCACGCCTGGAATACGACCGGCAAAAGAGCTGGTAAGGTTAGATGCCGGCACCCGCAGATCTTTCGCATTAACCGTAGTAATAGATCCTACGATGCTGGCTTTCTTTTGTTTACCAAAAGCAACTACAGTTACTTCATCCATGTCATTTTTAGCACCCTGCATCAGCACCTGTATCACACTTTTTTCAGTTACCACTTCTTTGTGATCCATCTTGCCAACAAATGAAAACAACAGCGTATCGCCAACTGCAGCATCGATTTGAAACTCACCATTAGGATTGGTGGTAGTTAATTGTTGCTTGTTAATGACACTGACCGTAACCCCGGATAGCACAGCGCCATCTTCCGTATTCTTTACAATACCGGAAACTGTTTTGGTTTGTGCCTGAGCAGCGACACAAAAAAGCATAAATGGAAGTAGCCAAATAAGCCTCATAATTAATAGTAGTTAAAGGTTTGAATAATAAACTCTATAGTTCCATGCAGAGGCATTCCATTCCCATGTCGCTTGCTTTTGAGGCAAAACAAACCCATGTGCTGAAATGCACAACCGCTTTACAAAAACGTTTTAGCAAAAAGCCAAAGAAATCCCGGCAATCGTTACGCTATATCAAAAAAAGAGGGGATCAGTGGCTTTGAGAGGGCTCCTGTTTTTTGTTCAGATTTTGTCTGGTTTAAAATTTTTAAAAAAAGTTTTTTGGTTTAAATACACTCAAGCGAAGCACAACGTTAAATCATTTTAACAAATCGAATATACAAAGATGAAATTAATAACAAAAATTTTTTCTCATCTTATTTTAATGTTAGCTATTTATTACTTTTTTATTGGTTGAATATTCATTCAAATTGGTGGCAGGCTTAGTAAGACTTTCATCGCTTAACAATGCTGATGCTTAACGTAATATATTTATCTGTCCTTGTATCCTGAACTTTCAGGCAGGAACGATTGCTTTCACATCGCTGTTGGCTGGTAAATACAATGTAATGAATTAGGCATTTTTTTAAATCACAAGATCATTCTTCTGTTAACTAGGGGAATTTTTTGAATAGTGTGTATTTTAATAATACCTCTATTAAAATAAATACGAGTGCGGCCAATACAAGTGGTATAAACATTTCCTGAATTTCTTTATAACGGATGATCTCCACTTTTGATTTTTCAAGTTGGTCTATCTGGCCGTATATTGCCTGTAAGGAAGCTTTATCTGTAGCGCGGTAATACCTGCCACCCGTACTGGTGGCTATCCTGGTAAGAAGGGCTTCATCTATATAGTTGCGAACAATATTTCCCGCTACATCCTTAACCATCTGCTCGGAGGTAGTGGTAGCAGAGCCCAGGCCGACACAATATACTTTTACATTATTTGCCTTGGCTATTTCCATTGCGGTTTCAGGGTCAACAATACGTGTGGGAGGGGCGTCTTCTTTTCCATCTGTTAATAAGATGACAACCCTGCTTTTACTGCTCCCCTTGCTGATGCGGTTGACCGACATAGCCAGCCCCTCGCCAATCAAGGTGCCAATTTCAAGGTATCCGCCATCCATTATTTTCAATGTCTGTAATTGATTTAACACCGTATTCTTATCGGGCGTAATAGGACACTTGGTAAAACTTTCTCCGGCAAAAATCACCAGACCGATTCTATCTACAGGCCTGTTCTTTACAAACTCGATAGCTACTTCTTTAGCCACCTGGAAACGGGAAGGCTGAACATCTGTAGTTCCCATACTACCGCTTACATCCATGCATAATACGATATCTATACCATCACCTTCAGAGCGGCTTTTTTGAGTTTGATGCTGGGGGCGTGCCAAAGCCATCACAAGACAAGTAAGCGCAAGTATGCGAAAAATAAAAGGTAAGTGCCGGAAACGTGTTTTAAATGTAGCGGGAGTTCTTATGTTAATAGCCGAAACAGTAAAAGAACCTTTATCCCTGTTTTCACTCTTAACATACCGTCCTATTAAAAACAAGATAATACCCAGAAGAATGAAATTTTCCGGCCATATAAACGTAATATTTTTTAACCAATCATAAATCATACAAACATAACAAATCAATTGTTTTTTTATTTAGTCTAAGACCTGGCCACAGGTTTATTCATTTCAGTTTCTATGTAGTTGATGGATGCTTCAATCACTTCAAATGCAGATGTGGCTTCATGATCCTCGGGATGATACTTCGCAAATTTTACAAAGTCGCATAAATACAGTACCTGCGACAAACTATCATATTTCACTTCATCAGGCATTAACGGTTTTATCTTTTCTACCAGATTGTTGGAAGTTTGCTGCATAGAACTAATACCTGTTCTTTCCAAAATATACGCCCGGAAAACTTCTACCAACTGGGCATAAAAGCGCTTCTCGTCAGGCTTCTGCGCCTTCAGATCACTAAGGCTTTGCATAGCCCTTTTGTATGCTGTAACTGACGAGACAGAACTTGCTACCGGCTTCGCCCGGCGCGGCTGTGTCATCCAATAAATGATAAGCGTCAGCAAAATCAGCAGGGCTGCACCAAGATACCACCATCGCTCCAGTTCGGCGTCCATTTTAAAAGGAACATCCTTCACCGGCTGCACATCGTGATAGGGCTGTTTGGGGTCGAAATCTTCAGTAAAAACAACATCAACTAATACACTATTTGTTTTTACAAAAGCCCTTAATGTAAATTGGGGAATAACCCAGCGGCCCGAATCGAAACTGGTTAATTGAAAATACTGCTGGTACAAAGTAGTATCTCCCTGTTGTAATACACGCGAGCTATCTCTGACTAAAAATTCAAAATGTGGTATGCTATCCACCCGAAATGCCGGCGCTTTGGCGCCATTCAATGTTTTTACTTCCAGCGTTAGCCAGAAAGGTTCACCCAGCAACACTTTGCTTTTATCAGTGTAGGCACGTACCCCTACAGGCTGGGCATTGACCACACCAGGCAACCATACTATACATAAAGAAATCATAGCAGCTACCATCCATCCCCTGCTTCTTCCATTACCTGAATTATATAGCAACTTACCATTCAAACTTTACCTGTTTTAATATATCAACTATTTAATCCTGCTTTTAAAAAAACGTTGTAATACACGCACATAATCGTCGCCGGTTTTTATATGCAGCAAATCGCTACCAGCCTTTTTAAATACATTCACACTATATTCGGTAGCATTAAAAAACTGATCTTCATATATTTTCCTTACATAGGCATTACCTGTATCCAACCATTGTGTCTGACCGGTTTCTGCATCCAATAGTTGCATCAAACCAGCATTGGGTAAAGCCTGATCCATCTGATCATATATTTTAACACCAATCAAATCATGCTTTTTGCCTACAACGCGTAAGGTATCTTCATAATTTGAATCGATAAAATCACTTAATATAAAGGCGATACTGGATTGCTTAATAGCATTGGTAAAATATTTCAGTGCTGTATTCAACCGGGTACCTTTACCCTTTGCCTCCAGGCTTAATATTTCCCGAACAATAAATAAAGCATGCTGGCGTCCCTTCTTCGGAGGAATATATAATTCCATCTTATCGCTGTAAAAGATAGCGCCCACTTTATCCCCGTTGCTCACGGCTGAAAAGGCCAGCACTGCCGCAATTTCGGTAGTAAGATCTCTCTTAAACCCATAGTGCGTACCAAACAAAGAACTATTACTAATATCTACCAGCAGCATTACGGTGAGCTCCCGCTCCTCTTCAAATATCTTACTATAGGGATGGCCAAACCTGGCCGACACATTCCAATCTATGAACCGGATATCATCGCCTGCAGCGTACTCACGCACTTCTTTAAAAGACATTCCCTTTCCCTTAAAAGCACTATGATACTCCCCCGAGAACAGGTCCCGGGCCAGTTTCTTGCTTTTGATTTCCAGCTCACGGACTTTTTTTAATATTTCAGTAGTAGACCGCATGTTTTGTTTACTGGTTGATTGGTTTGCTGGTTGACTTGTTAACTAATCAACTTGTCAACCAATTACGGTACATTCACTTTTCCTATGATCTCGTCAATAATATTTTCCACATTTATATTTTCGGCCTCCGCTTCATAAGTGAGCCCGATACGATGTCGTAGAACATCATGCGCGATACTTCTTATATCTTCCGGCATAACAAACCCTCTCTTGTTTAAAAAGGCTCTTGCTTTTCCCGCCAGCGCCAGGTTGATGCTCCCACGTGGCGATGCACCATACGCGATCAGTGGCTCCAGCTTTTTTAATTCGTAGCGGCCCGGGTATCGCGTAGCAAATATGATATCCAATATGTATTGCTCCACCTTTTCGTCCAGGTAGATATCACGCACCAGGTCTCTTGCGTACAGCACATCCTGTATAGTAACCACAGGCTTTATTTCCGGGGCCTTTACCGATTGCACATTCGACCTCAGGATTAATTGCTCCTCCTGCATCTCAGGGTACCGCACAATAACCTTCATAATAAACCGGTCCACCTGCGCCTCAGGCAAAGGGTAAGTACCTTCCTGTTCCAACGGATTTTGAGTAGCCAGAACCAAAAAGGGCTCTTCCAGCTTATATGTTTTATCCCCAATAGTTACCTGTCGCTCCTGCATAGCCTCCAGCAATGCCGATTGCACTTTGGCAGGCGCGCGGTTAATTTCATCAGCAAGGATGAAGTTGGCAAAAATGGGTCCTTTACGTACCACAAAATCATTTTGCTGCTGATTATAGATCAGTGTACCAATCACATCTGCCGGTAAAAGATCAGGAGTAAATTGTATACGACTGAAATTAGCCTGTATGGCGGTAGCCAGCGATTTTATCGTTAATGTTTTGGCTAACCCCGGTACACCTTCCAGCAGTACATGCCCATTACTCAGCAGGCCAATTAATAACCTGTCCAGCATGTGAGACTGCCCAACAATTATATGACCTACTTCTTCTTTAAGACGGTCGACAAAACTGCTTGCTTCAGCAATTTTTCCGTTTAATATTTTTATATCTTCTGCTGTTTTCAACATATCTGATTGTGTTGATTGTTCTTAGTATGCGAACGTAATGGCATCGGCGCCAGCCTGTTTGATCCATCTTCACTCCAATAATGTAGCGCTTAACTCAAATATTTTGCCACAATAGGAATACGCCTGCCCACACCGAACGCCTTATAGCTTACCCGTATGATGGGGCAAAACTGATTACGTTTGTATTCATTCATGTTTACCATTCTCAGAATGCGCTTTACCAGGGCCTCGTCAAAACCTTGCGCAATAAGCTCCTTAGGCCCCTTTCTTTCTTCTATATACTTAAAGAGAATGGTGTCCAGCTCGTCATATTCCGGCAAACTATCGCTGTCTTTTTGATCAGGTCTTAATTCGGCCGACGGCGCCTTGGTAATAATATGTTCAGGGATGATCTCTTTATCCCTGTTGATGTAACGGGCTAGTGCATATACCTGTGTTTTATAAACATCGCCTAATACGCCTAACCCGCCTGCCATATCTCCGTAAAGGGTTCCATAGCCGGTTGCCAGCTCACTTTTATTCGATGTATTCAGAAGAATATAACCAAACTTATTAGCGATAGCCATCAGCAGGTTACCCCTGGTTCGACTTTGTATATTCTCTTCAGCTACACTGAACGGCAGGCCTTTAAACAAAGGGTCCAGCTCCGTTAAGAAAGCATCATAAATATTTTTTATAGCAATGATGTTATAAGGATTATCCAGGTTGCGGCTCAACTGCTCTGCATCGCTTACGGAATGAGAAGTAGAGTAGTGAGACGGCATTAAAACTGCATGCACATTTTCTTTACCCAGCGCTTCTACTGCTAAAGCAATTGTAACAGCGCTATCTATACCACCGCTGGAACCAATTATGGCTTTCTTGAAACCCATTTTAGTAAAGTAATCTTTAATACCTAATACAAGGGCGGCATATATTTCTTCAATACTCTTTCCATCGGCCAGGTACTCCAATACATTTCTCCCAACACCAACCTCAGAAGCTGCATAGTAAACGGTCACATCCTGCTCGCCAACTGCTTGCTTATTTACCAGTTGCTCCAGATCAAATACCTGAAAGTCCTCGGCAAAGTATTTCAGTTCCCCTACCTTATTGCCCGCATCATCGTACACGAGGCTTCCTCCGTCGAAAACAATCTCTGTTTGCGACCCAACAGTATTGCAATACAACATAGGCAATTGATACTTTAACGTATGAGCCTTTACAATACTATTGCGTACAATATCCTGCGCATAGTTATAGGGAGAAGCAGAAAGATTTATCATAACATCAGGTGCAAAGCCGATCAGTTCTTCCATTGGGGTAGTCCTGTATAGCGGGTTGCTGCCCATATTCCAGATATCCTCACATATAGTAACAGCCAGCTTTTTACCTTTAAATTCCAGTACATTCCAGCTATAAGCCGGCTCAAAATAGCGTCCTTCATCAAATACATCGTAAGTAGGCAGCAAGGTTTTATGTACTTCTCCCTGCACCTTTTTATCATATAATAAAAAAGCTGCATTAAAGAGATCTTTTCCCTGTGGATCAGGATTCCTGGCCGGGGCACCTATCAATACCCCTATTGTATCAGCATGTTCTTTAATTAAATCAATGGCAGCGTAAGATTGGTTGATAAAATCTTCAAACTCCAAAAAATCCCTCGGCGGGTAACCACAAATACATAGCTCAGAAAATACAACCAGTTCTGCGCCGGCTTCTTTGGCCAGTTTAATGGCATCAATAATTTTATTTGCGTTGGATTCGAAATTTCCAATATGATAATTCTGTTGCGCTAATGCAATCTTCATCTGATCCTTTTTAATACTTACAAATGTAGCTTTCTACCTATAAAAAGCATTCGCTTTCCAAATGTTTTAACATTCAAACGATTATGTATATTCAATAATCGCCCCAAAAAAAGCCCGTTCAAAGAAAATTTTCCGAACCTGCCACCCTTTCGCCTACTTTTGCATCTCTAATGGGCACAGCCGCTATTTTTCGGCTTGCTTTTTGCCTTTTTTGGTATCAAAATTTGTATTGAATGAAAAAACTATTTGTAACAAGCTTATTTATATCTGCTTGTATAACATTAACCGCTCAAAATACTATTTCTTCCGAGCGTCAGCGGGCGCGCAATTTTATGCAGTCCGGCGACCTGGATAATGCTGTTTTGGTGTTAACCAAAGCCAGAGAGAGCAACATAAACGATATTGATCTTCAGAAAGATCTTGCTCTGGCCTATTATTATAAAAAAGATTACACAAAAGCGCTGGAAACTATTAAACCGGTAATTGCAAGTCCTGATTGCGACCCGTCGGCTTACCAGCTGGCTGGTAATGTTTATAAGGCGCAGGAAAATTATAAAGAGGCGGAAAGAATGTATAAAGAGGGCTTGAAAGATTTTCCTAACAACGGTCCGCTGCATAACGATTATGGTGAGTTATTAGACATATTAAAAAATCCTTTGGGTGCTATTGACCAATGGCTAAAAGGTATACAAGTGGCACCATCATACGGAGGCAACTATTATAATGCTGCTGTTTATTACTACAAACAACAGGATGATAAAATATGGGCAATTATTTATGGTGAGATTTATGCCAATATGGAAAGCCTAAATCCAAAATCCAACAGTATTAAGAAAATGGTGCTGGACGCTTATAAACAGAAATTATTTATTTCTAATAACCTGAAAGCTGATGCGGCCAATCAAAAAAATGCTTTTGCAAAAGCAGTAATTGAAACTTTCGCAAAACAATCAGGTATATCGGCACAGGGAATTACTCCTGAGAGCCTTGCTATGATACGTACCCGTTTTATACTAGACTGGAATGCATCCTATGCCAAAAGCTTTCCCTTCCGTTTATTTGATTATCACCAACAATTGATGAAGGATGGACTGTTTGACTCTTATAATCAATGGATGTTTGGTCCTGTAGATAACCAGGCCGGTTTTGAAAAATGGGTACAGACACATAAAGAAGAGTATGATAAGTTTACTGCTTTTCACACCTCCAGGATATTTAAAATGCCTGCAGGACAAAGTTACGCGTTGAAATAAAATGCTTAAATGAATAAATAGGAACCACCTGGCCAGCAGGTGGTTTTTTTATGTTTTATCACCAGATATTGAGCGGGTAAACCGATTTATTTTAAACTATTTTTCTTAACTTGTCTGTTAAATAGTTTGATTTTTGTCATGTTAATTGCCATGTGAGAATGTCGCGGATTGTGAAAGAAAACTCATCATGTACCTATCGTTAGCCGTAAGAAAAGTAAAAAAACATTTGAATGAATTATCCAGAATACCGATTGTTTGACGCCGTAGGCCACCAGTTGAAAAATTTTCCTAAAAATGATATGCTCAACGCAAAGGAAAACGGCCAGTGGAAAGCCTATTCCACCCGGGATGTAGCAGGCATCGCGGATCGGCTATCAGCAGGGCTTCTGGCAAAAGGTGTAAGCGGTAATAATTTCACGGCGGAGGGCAGCGATAAAATAGCCATTATCAGCAATAACCGGCCTGAGTGGATCTTTACCGATCTGGCCGTTCAGCAAATTGGCGCTATACTTATTCCGATGTATCCCACTACCAGTGCACAAGAATTGGAATATATCCTGAATGAGTCGGAGGCCAAATACATTTTTGTCAGCAGTGAAGAGCTGCTCACTAAGATACAATCACTAAAAAGTGACTACTTAAAAGGCATTTATACTTTCGATAAAATTGAGGGAGCGGCGCATTATTCTGAGCTACTCAACCTGGCTTCCGAACAGCTATTGCAACAGGTGAAAGCGATCAAACAGGAAATCCCCAACACACATACAGCTACAATTATATATACCAGTGGCACTACCGGCACACCAAAGGGGGTTATGCTGAGCCACAGCAATATTGTTAGCAATGTTTTTTTCTCAAAAGCCAGTTTTCCTTTTCCTGATCAGCCGCAGACCAAGGTGCTGAGCTTTCTGCCACTGAACCATATTTTTGAAAAAATGGTGAGCTACATCTACCTCTTCAGTGGTATATCTATTTATTACGCAGAAAGCCTGGAAACCATTGCAGATAATTTAAGAGAAATACAACCTGATGGTTTTACAACAGTACCCCGCTTATTGGAAAAGGTATATGAGAAGATAATGGCCAAGGGCAATGAACTAAGCGGTATTAAAAAATCTTTATTTGCCTGGAGCGTGGCGCTGGGTTTAAAGTATGATAACCGGACACCGCCGGGAGGCCTGTATTCGTTGAAGCTAAGTATTGCCAGGAAGCTGGTATTCAGCAAATGGCGGGAAGCCCTTGGAGGAAATATCAGCTTTATCATCACAGGCGGTGCTGCTGCCTCCGAAAAATTGTTACGCATCTTTAATGCAGCAGGCATTCCTATATACGAAGGTTATGGACCAACAGAAAACAGTCCGGTGATATGTGTAAACCGCAAGCAAAACAATGAAACCTTTTTTGGTACAGTAGGTCCGCCTATTGACGGCATCGAGGTGAGATTGGCAGAAGATAGCGAGATCCTGGTAAGAGGCGCCAGTGTTATGCAGGGCTACTATAAACATCCCGAGTTAACAGCAGAAGTTATTATAGACGGGTGGCTGCATACGGGCGATATCGGCACTATCATTGAAGATCGCTTCTACAAAATAACAGATCGCAAGAAAGAACTGTTTAAAACAAGTGGCGGCAAATATGTAGCACCGCAACCTATCGAAAACAAAATGAAGGAAAGCAAATTTATTGAGCAGATTATTGTTTTAGGTAGTGAAAGAAAATTTGTAAGTGCCTTGATCATTCCTTCTTTTACGGCTGTGAGGGATTGGATGAGGGAAAATGGTATACAGGACATGAGCAACGCCGAAATTGTTAAAGATCAAAAAGTACATGACCTTTTCAGGTCCGTGATCGATCATCATAATGTCAATTTCAATCACGTTGAGCAAATTAAAAAATTTGCCTTACTATCTACCGACTGGAGCGTAGATGGCGGAGAAATGACTCCGAAAATGAGCCTGAAGCGCAAAGTAATTATGGAAAAATATAAAAACAATATTGAAGATATATATGCATAGAGCACTAGCTCTATGCATTATCGCATGCTACATGTTATCGTCGTGCCTTTTGCTGGCATCTTCCTTATTTTCTTTACTTTCCATTACCTTACTTCCCTTTTGCATCAAAGAAGATACGGGTCCCTCCATATCCTCCTGGGGGTCTGTTTTACCTAATGTTTCAGGATCGGGCTTTACTGCTGCATCTGCATGCTCATCTGTTTTTTTATTCTTTTTCAGCTCCTCGTCCTTTAAATTCTTGTCTTCCATATTTTTTAAATTTTATATTATAAAATAAAGCGGGTTAAACTATTCAAGACCAACCCTTCATATATCAATAAAACAATTATCATACCTAATTAACTACCGCTCTAGCGTAATAAAAACATCACCCACCTGCGTTCCTGACGCCATATTGCTTTTGTTAATAATGATAGTGTAGGTACCTCTTTGCTTAATATCGTATACCAACTGCTGCCCATACGGGCCATCCATACTTCCATCGGGTCTTATAACCTGACTGATACGGATATTAGCGTCTGGCTTACTATGTGTAATGCTAACTCTCAACTGCCCCACATCCAAATCGGTTACTGACAAACGAATGGATTGCATATCGGAGGTAATAGTTCGTTGCAGGCGGGTGACAGGCAAAGTTTCTGCAGGAACAGTCACCTGTATCACAGGATCATCCCCCGGTAACATAGCAGAGGTGGTATCAGCCGAAGTAATACTATCCAGCACTACAATAGAATCTCTTGCAGCAGCCACACTGCCAACGGAATCACTATCTTCTCCCGTTTTGCCCAGGTTGGATGCATTGTTACAGCCCAATAACCAACCCGCTGCTATTAAAAAAAATAAAGGGTATTTCATCTGTTTATCATTTTGTTATTTTTTAATGGCCAGATGTGATTCGCCCTATAAACATTCATTGGGAGTATCAAAAATTTCCAAGGCTCATTTCATACCCTCTATAATGCAAAAAAGTTGCCAACAATAGCCGGCAACTTTTTACTAAACCAACAAAACTAAGCTTTTATTACTGCTGGCCTGGTGTTCCACCACCATCGCCTGTACGTTTGTTTTCTTCTTCCAAACCTGTTTTACGTTGTCTGGCTGTTTTAACCTGTGCGCTACCAAACCTGTAAGTGAAGTTAATTTTAAACTGGCGTGCTTCCCAATTAGCACCAACCCTGTTTATGGCACCTGCATAATTAGCATCACCCCTGAAACGCATGGTTCTGAAAATATCACTCACACTTGCTTTAACAGTTCCCTTACCCTGCAGTATCGTTTTTTGCATACCTGCATCCACAAAGCCCATTGCCTTACTTCTGAAGATACCCTGCCAGATAGAAGGAGAAATATAAAGACCGGTAAGTTCGGCAGTCCATGTTTTGGCAAACTTATAAGATCCCTGTGTATAGACTGTGTAACTAAACACTTCCTCACGGATATCCCTGGCTCCGCCTCCGAAGTTGGCTTTATAAATAGAATAATTGGAATTAAGATTAGAGAAAAGAGTAAATGCTTTATAGCTAAAAGGATAGCTAACATTCAGGCTGATCACATCCTGTGTAGCCAGGTTACGGGTAATCTGGAAAGATTTACTTGCCTCTGTCGTATCCAGTATCTGCGCAAACATGTCTTTGATATGACTATAGTTCAACGTAGTATTCAGTTTGTATTTGAACGTATGCGTAATACCAAAGCTATTCGTGTATTGAGGTCTCAGGTAGGGATTACCCTGCTGGTAGGTATAATCATTTAACGCAAACCTGAAAGGATTCAGGTTACTATAATTAGGTCTGTCAATACGGCGACTGAAAGTAAAGTTCCACTGGCTCATCGGGTTTTTATTGAAAGTGATTGCTGCACTGGGGAACAGATCGGTATAACTTCTTTTTACCGAAGAATCTGCTGACACCTGGCTGCTCGACACACCGTTAGAGTTTGTATTCTCTCCTCTTAATCCCACCTGTATCATAAAGCCTTTAAACTGGCGATTGTAATTTACATACAACGCGTTCACATTTTCAGTATAGTCAAATACATTAGATGCTTTGATGTCCAGCAACTCCTGTGGTCCGTTAGCATCAAAACGGTTAAAGTTATTGAAGGTTTCTACAAACCCTATTTTAGTACCATAGCTCAATTTACCTTTTTTAAAATTCTGTTCCCAATCGGCCTTAAACGAGTAAATATTGATATCGGTTGGCGTAACCAGTCGGTATATATTTCTTGATTCTTCTGTAGCATGGTCTCCACTATAGTAGATATTAGGAATATACTGGTTGGTATAGTTTTCATAACGGCCATAATCTAAATCTATATTCAATTGACGGCCGGCGGTGTCCGCATATTTATAGTTCACGTTTGCATTGTAGTTCTTCCGGTCGCCTTTCATTACAGGGTTTGCTTCGAGAATACGGTATGTCGACTCACCTCTAGGTGTTATTGTCATAGGCCCCGTAGTTCTGTTTGTGTTATCAGAAATATTACCACTTAAAATAACACCTAAAGTATTTTTGGTATTCAAATAATAATCCACGCCCGCTTTGAAACCATGTGCCTGCCTTTCGCTTTTCATATTGGACACCTGATCGAAAATTGTATCCTTAGCCGGGCTAATACCTTTAATCTCCCGGTACAGTGTCAGCTTGTTATAATTGAGCCCGGTGCTATAGTTATAATTACCAAAATAGTTTGCCTTTTTGCTACGATGGTTGAGTGATATGCCTCCATTGTATTTACCAAATACACCTATATTGTAACCGGCGTTAACCGTTCCGTTGGTACCCAGCGCTTTGTCTTTTTTCAATTTGATATTAATAATACCCGCATTACCAGATGCCTCGTAACGTGCACCGGGATTAGTGATCAGCTCGATACTCTCAATGCTTGATGACTGCAAGGAACGAAGATAATTAGCAAGATCACTGCCTTTTAAAGGACTGGGTTTACCATCAATATAAACCTCTACACCGTTTTTGCCAGACATGCTGATATTATCATCTTTGTCTACCAAAACGCCCGGCGATCTTCTTAAAAGATCAATACCGTCATTACCGGTGGCATTTACGGTACCTTCTACATTCACTACCATTTTGTCTGCTTTAACTTCTATCAGCGGCCGTCTTGCAGTAACCACCACAGCCGACATTTCAGTGGCAACCTTAGCCAGGGTAATGTCTGGTACAATTTTATCAGTCCCGGTAAGCTCAAAAGCAGCGCTGTAGGCCTTTGTGTACCCCACGGCTGTTGCCAATACCCTATATTTTCCCGGTTCGATGTGCTCAAACGAATAGCTGCCGCTTTTGTCTGAAGCATTGAGCTTTGTAATGGAGCTGTCTGCCGCTTTCAGCAAAGTAACGGTAGCTGCATTTAAAGGTTTGTTATCCGCATCCTTAACTGTTCCGGATATTTTTTGTGCGTTCGCAGTAGTTTGTAGTATACTGAAACATAAGACCAACACTAGAATTCTCATAAAAAAACTTTGATTTGATAATTTCGATCTGCAAACCTATCTGTAAAAAAGAACCTGTAAAAGCAGTTGCCGATAAATGGTAAAAAAACTCGGTTAAATGGCAATACTTACCGGTTAAACATCTAAAACAACTATAGCAAACACCGTAGTTGTTTAAAAATCTGATTATAAATAAAAAAGCTGCCGGCAATGCAGCAGCTTAAGAAAAACATATAACGAAATTTTAATTTCCTCCGCTTTTTACCCGGTTCTGCTCGTCACCGGCACCGCCCGTGCGTCTTCTGGTAGGCGCTACTTTATTGTTTCCAAACCTGTAATTGAAGGTGAGCGTAAACTGCCGGCTATCCCGCTTATTCTGGATATCCACATCCACGTCACTATACTTGGCGTACCCGTTAAAAATCTGCGTTCTGAAAATATCTCTTACACCCAGCTTTACGGTTCCTTTCTTTTTCAGCACTTCCTTCGCCAGGGCAGCATTTAACGCGCCCATCTGTCCGCTTACCATTAACCCTTCCATAAACCGGGTACCATACCATCCGCTGATCTCAGAAGACCATCCCTTTCCGTATGTAAATGTATTGGCCATATTACCCGTAAATCCGGTTAGCTGAATATCTACAGGATCATTGCGTTTGCCGTTGCTATAGATACCCGTATAATGATTATTGAATACGTTTGCATATAAATTTAATGTCCACCATTTTACTACCGGCATATTCAATGAAACCGCTAACCCAAGCTGTTTCATTTTACTGAAATTTTCTTTGGTTTGAAAAGTGATCTTGTTCTCCGTATCCTGCTTCAGCATTTCGGCTATAATGTCATTGGTTTGTGTATAATTGATCGTAGTAGTCAATACTCTTTTAAAAGTATGGCTCAACTCCAGGTTGTTTGTAAACTGTGGTTGCAGATAAGGATTACCCTGGCCATAGGTTAAAGAGTCCAGAAAAAACACGAATGGGTTCAGATCATCATAGTCGGGCCGGGTAATGCGGCGGCTATAGCTCAGGCTCAGCTGGTGTGCTTCACTTGCATTAAATGTTACACCGGCATTTGGGAAAAGGTTTGTATAATTTCTTGAGAAAGACGAATCATTTTGCATTTGATGCCCTTTAGCAACTGTATTCTCCACCCTTAATCCTGCAGTTAATTCCCACTTCTTAATGGTCGAAGAAAAGATTGCATAAGCCGCATTGATATTCTCTTTATATATAAAGTGATTGCTTCGTTTGACATCATTCATCCAGTCCATACTGTCTTTGCGGGTGTACATTACCCTGTTATCAGTATTTACAAAGCTTGATTTAAGTCCTGCTTCAACCTTTAAAAATTTAGATAAAGATTTTACATAATCTATTTTACCGCTATAGATATTGATCTCAGAGGGAATATCTCCTAAAAGAAAAATATCTATATAGGATTGCTTCCCTGCTGCATCAAGTGGTTTTGTTAGTAAATAGGTATTACCCTGGTTTTTATAATAAGCCTGGTCAAAGTCCACACTCAGCTCATGACCGGCGGAATCGAAAGTATGTTTATAATTAAGATTGGTGGAAATATTATTGGAATTCGTTTTGTTGATCGCCAGGGATTTGATCCTGGACTCTATGTCTCCCACTTCATCACGCAAATTAGAGTTGCTGTTTTGCGTTTCTTTCCAGTTACCAAAATTCCCGTTTATTACTACGCCTGCTACGTTTTTATTATTGAAGTAGTAATCCATACCTAGTTTAGCATTATGATAATCTCCACCATTATTTCTTTCAGAAACCTGGTCTGAAGAGCCTTTAAGCGTGGTGTTATCTTCTGCTAAAAACTTCCTGTCAAGCGTTAGTGTGCTCTTATTAGCCCAGTGCCCGCCATTATAACTACCAAAAAGATTCACCTTATTATTCCGGTAATTAAGATTCAAACCGCCGTTGTAGCGGGAATAGAAACCACTGGCATAATTCAGGTTGGCATTCCCGTTCATACCCTTAATGGTGCCTTTCTTCGTTTTAATATTGATAATACCCGAGTTCCCCGCCGCATCATATTTAGCCGGCGGATTCGTCATAATTTCGATCTTATCCAGTCCGCTCGCCTGCAAACTCCTCAAAAAAGTAGCCAGCTGTGTAGCACTCATGTAAGTAGGCTTATCATCAATCAATACCAAAACACCTCCTTTACCTTTCACACTGATATTTCCGTCGTTATCTACCGACACTCCAGGGGATTTTTCCAGGATCTCCAGAACATTCAAACCTGCATTGGTGGGCGATGCATCTACATTCACAATTGTTTTACCTGCCTTCACTTCTACCATCGGACGTTTGGCCGTAACAACCACCCCCGCCATCTGTGTACTGTTTTTTTCCAATATGATATCCTGTTTACTGTCCTGAGTCGTTTTATGTGCAATAAGTGGGGAATACACAGGTACATATCCCACATTGGTGGCCATGACCAGGTATTGGCCTTCTCCGGTTTTTTCGAACTGATATCCGCCATCTTTGTCTGTAAGACTCATTTTTACCAACGCGGAATCAGCCGCCTTTAAAAGGGATACAGAAACATTAGGTAATGGTTTGGCTTCAGCATCAGTGATTTTTCCGGCTACCGTTTGCGCGTTGGCAAAATAGGCGGTACCAGTAAAAAACAGTGATAAAAATAATGATCGCATAAAATTGGTTTGTGCAGCAAAACTATCCTCACCCCTATCCGTCGCAAAGCATTTTACGGTAAATGGTATAAAACGCCCGTTAAAAGTGATGAAACAACATTTAAATGGTTTGGCAGTATTTCACATTTAGTATAATTCGGATGAAAAGCTTAAATGTTACAAATAAAAAAATTAAGACATTTATACCCTTTTATTAAATATAAATTCAAAGCTTTTACCCATATTTGTATTTCAAAAATTAAATAATTAAATAGCTATGAGTTATCCTGATACATTGCGCTACACAAAAGACCACGAATGGATTAAGCTGGAAGGCAATATTGCAACTATAGGCATTACAGACTTTGCGCAGCGTGAGTTGGGCGACATTGTTTTTGTTGAAGTAGAAACAATAGGAAAAGCGCTAAAAGCAAACGAAGTTTTTGGCACTGTAGAAGCGGTTAAAACAGTATCCGACTTATATCTGCCTGTAGACGGAACTATTAACGAGTTAAATCCTGCTTTAGGCAACGCCCCTGAATTGGTGAATACAGATCCCTATGGTGAAGGATGGATGATAAAAATGACTGTAGACAATCCTGCTGATGTAGATGGCTTGCTGGATGCGGCAGGCTATGAAGCCGTTACGGGATAACCTGCTCATTTTATTAAATACAACAGTTTTGAAAAAATTACTGAATAGTTTTTGGCCGGCCCTTTTTTGGTCGGCCATTGTTATTTTACTGCTATCGATACCAGGCTCTGACCTCCCGGAGGAATCATCTTTTTTGAGTATTCCCCATTTTGATAAATGGGTGCATATGGGCATTTTTGCGCTATTCGTGATATTATGGTGCTGGGCTCTTAGTTTAAAAAAGAACCACGCTAACCTGGCCCGGAGCTTTATATGGGTAACCCTGGGAGGCATCCTGCTGGGTTACGCGATGGAACTGGTTCAAAAATACCTGGTACCTAATCGCGACTATGATTTGTGGGATGTGGTTGCCGACGCTGCCGGTGCTATCATCGGTTTACTCTTCAGCCTTAAAGTATTTGCAAAAAAATAGACCCCTGTGGAAACAGGGGTCGCAACCAAAACTAACTGCTTATGAGAAAATTGACTATCTTAAATCTTATACATTAAAAACGCACAAGACTATTTTTTATTTTGTAAGACTTGTTAAAGTAATTTAAAAGCCTTTTTTAATAATTTCTGTGAATAAAGAACTACATAAATAATAGCAGAAACTATGCCAATTTCTTATAAAATAAGTCTATTTGAAAAATCCCTGAATTAAATCTGCAATACCGCCACCACTCTGACGTTGCGCTTGTTGCTGGTTTTGAGACTGACGACTTACGGCGCCTATGATATCGGACAGATCTACTTTACCATCGCCATTAGTATCAGCTCCTAATTGCCCTATGAGTCCCTGGAAATCAACACCGCTTGTTTGAGGAGCCGCTTTGCTGCCACCAGTTAACTCACCGATCAGATTATTGAGATTGAATCCGGCATTAGCAGGATCGCTGCTGCGGGTATTGCTTACCAAACTGTTTAATACACCTGGAATAATATTGTTAGCAACCGTGTTGGCAACTGCAGGACTAAGGTTCATTTTTTTCATCAGGTTATTAGCAAGGTGCCCTACCATCATACTGGTAACAGGATTACCCAGTATGCCATTGCGCCCTTGCGACTGGTCGCCGGAAAACATCGAAATAATGTTCTGCAAACCGCCACCGCTCAGCATATTTTGGAGACCGCCGGTTATGGTGCTGGCAGCTTCCATCATAACCTCATTATTTTTTTCGTTAGGTACTTCGGTGTTTTGTACCACAGATTGTTGACCTTGTTGCTTAACGAGGTCCAGGATTTGCTCAAGCATTGGATGATATTTTAAAATGATTAAAAAACGGGTTGATCTATTGCAGGGCAATTTGCAACTATTTCCTGTACCACTTTGAAAAAATCGACTAATGCTATCTTTTATTCCACGAACGGCTATTTGCGGGAAGCCTTCTCACTTTTCCACCAACGGTATCCTACAATGCCAATAACTAAAAGAGGAATAAAAGCGAGGTAAATGATGCCGCTGTTCATGCCATGTGCTGGTCCATCACCTAACTGCTGTGCCGTTTTGGTACAAATAGAACATTGTGCAAAAACACCTAAAGCTGATAGCAAAAAAATAAAAATTACAACAATTCTTTTCATCAGGAGGCAAAATTACGCTTTATGTAATGTATGACAGGTAATTATTTTGATGAATAACCTGGAAGCCGGAGCCCGCATAAGCCTTAGCAAATGCAGCTGGTATTTTAACCGGCTTCTCCTTCCATTTTGTTTCAAAAGCTTCTATCATATTATTCTCCTCTTCAATTAAATCAATCTCCTGCTGATCGTAAGTTCTCCAATAATAACTGTTCACGATCCGCGATTGGTAGCTGTTATATTTCATTCGCTCGCTTAAAATATAATTCTCCCAAAGCAAACCAATGTCCTGCCGCAAAGGCAATAAATTAAAATTGTTCAGGAGGGCGTTGCGCACGCCGTTGTCTGTAAAATACCAGCGGTTACTTTTCACGATTTCCTTACGGAGATTTTTGCTATACCCGCCCCGTTTGTAAATAACAAACACTTTACTTAACAAATCAAGATAGCGCTCCACTGTATTTTTACTCATCCCCAGATCTCTTCCCAGCTCTTCCAGGGATACATCTTTACCAATCTGGAAAGCCAGTAATGTCAGCAAGTCCTTCATTTTTTGCGGGTTCCGGATATCTTCGAAAGCTAAAATATCTTTTAGCAGGTAGGTATTCACCAACTCTTTGAGGTATTGCTGCTTTTCGGGGATGGATGAAAGACCCAACACCTCGGGATAGCTGCCGAAAATCAATCGATCTGCAAGATTTTGTTTGGTTTGCAAGGCATTTTCCGTTGCACTCAACTCCATTTGTGCAACCGGGTACATAATATTCGTTATAGTACGCCCCACCAGCGGCTCGCCGGCTGTTTGCTGCAAATCAAAACTGCTGGAGCCGGTAATGATAATGTGCAGGGGTTTTATTTCATCGATCATTAGCTTTACCTTCCTCCCTATATCGGGTATATATTGTGCTTCATCAATGATCAGCAACTTTTTGTTCATTAAAAGTCGCCTGTAATTGGCAACTGTCCTTTCCTTTAAAATAAGTTCAGTATCCTCATCTTCGCCGTTCAGCCAGATACAGTCACCGGAAAGATGTTCTTTTATTTTTAATAACAACTCTGTTTTGCCAACACGCCGGGCGCCCACCAGCAAAGACACTTTTTGCCGGGAACAGTCAGACAATATTTTCTCGAACAAAGCACGTTGTAACATTATTCAAAGATAACACAACTGACGGAATTTACATTAATTTAGTCAACATACTGACGGAATTTACATTAATCCAGTTAACAAACTGACGGAATTTACATTAATCCAGTTAACAAACTGACGGAATTTACATTAATTCAGTCAACATACTGACGGAATTTACATCTTACAACATAAAAAAATCCCGGCCAATGCCAGGATTTCACTTATAAAAGTTTGAATTACAATATTATGCTTCAGCAGCCATTTTTTTCGCCTGCCTGTTACGCTCAATCTCATCCAGTATTACTTTACGCATGCGTATAAAGTTAGGTGTAACTTCAATACACTCATCATGCTGGATGTACTCCATACACTCTTCCAAAGTAAGTAATGTTTTAGGAGCAATACGTGTAGCATCATCGCTACCGCTGGCGCGGTGGTTGGTTAATTTCTTTTCTTCTGTAGCATTAACGATCAGATCGCCAGGCTTAATGTTCTCTGCCAATATCTGACCTGCATAAACTTCTTCACCCGGATCTACAAAGAAGGTACCGCGATCCTGCAATTTATCGATAGAATATCCGGTAGTTTTACCTTGGTTCTTAGAGATCAATACACCATTGTTTCTGCCTGGGATTGCACCTTTCCAGGGTTGATAGTCGTTAAAACGGTGTGCCATTACAGCTTCACCTGTGGTAGCTGTCAACATTTGTGTACGTAAACCAATCAATCCGCGTGAAGGAATATCAAACTCCAAATGCTGCATTTCACCTTTGGTTTCCATGATCAGCATTTCGCCTTTACGCCGTGTAACCAAGTCGATTACCTTACTTGCAAACTCTTCAGGCACGTCAACTACCAAAGTTTCGTATGGCTCGTATTTTTTACCATCTATTGTTTTTACCAATACCTGCGGCTGACCTACGGTTAACTCATATCCTTCACGACGCATAGTCTCGATCAATACACCCAGGTGCAGGATACCACGGCCATACACCAGGAAACTCTCACCACCTTCACTTTCTTCAACGCGCAATGCCAGGTTTTTCTCCATTTCTTTAGTTAACCTGTCACGCAGGTGACGGCTGGTAACGAATTTACCATCTTTACCATAAAATGGAGAGTTATTGATACCAAACAACATGTTCATTGTTGGTTCATCAACGCTGATAACCGGTAATGCTTCCGGATTTTCAACATCTGCAATGGTATCACCGATATTGAAATCTTCTATACCAACTACAGCACACAGATCACCTGCATGTACTTCAGCTACTTTTTTCTTACCCATTCCTTCAAACACATACAACTCTTTCACACGAATCTTTTTCACAGTTCCATCGGCCTGTACCAAAGCTACCTGCTGACTTTCTTTTATAGAACCACGGGCTACTTTACCAATAGCAATTCGCCCCAGGAAAGATGAATAATCCAGGGAAGTGATCTGCATTTGCAGGGTTCCGTGATGAATTTGGGGAGGTGGTACATATTTAATGATACCATCCAACAAAGGATTGATATTATCGATTTCTGTTAAAGAGTCGTTGAACCAGCCATTTTTACCCGAACCATAGTAGGTTGGAAAATCCAGCTGTTCTTCTGTAGCATCCAGGTGGAAAAACAGGTCGAAAACCGCATCATGTACTTCGTCTGGACGACAGTTAGGTTTATCAACTTTATTAATTACTACAATTGGTTTTAATCCAAGGGCTAAAGCTTTTTGCAGTACGAAACGAGTTTGCGGCATAGGCCCCTCAAAAGCATCTACTAACAGAATTACACCATCAGCCATTTTCAATACACGTTCAACCTCACCACCGAAATCGGCGTGACCAGGTGTATCTATGACATTGATTTTCATGTCTTTATAAGTAACCGACGCATTTTTACTAAAAATAGTAATACCACGTTCGCGTTCCAGGTCGTTGCTGTCCATGATCAGCTCGCCTGTATCCTGGTTATCGCGGAACACCTTGGTAGCGTGTAATATTTTATCTACCAGGGTAGTTTTACCGTGGTCTACGTGTGCTATAATAGCTATGTTTCTTAAATTCATGCCTTGGGGTTGAAATTCGGGGGTTTTAAAGAACTATTGAAAAAACAGACCTCCCCCAAAAAAACCGCAAAGGTACGGCTTTTATTGAGCTAAACCTAAAACAGCCCATTATTAATATACAAATAACTTTAAATGCTAAAGCCCCGCCAGCGTAACTAACGGGGCTTCATTGTGTTATTTTAAAACCGGCGGCTAGTCTCTTCGAGACATTAAAATTCTTAAAATATACCAAAACAGCAGCATTACAGAGGAGAAAAGTTGTAAGGCGGCTCCTACATATTGCCCCGTAGCATATTTATTTTTTATCTCGCTGGTTTGGTATAAAATGCTACCTGCAGCCAGCGCTACCATTGCCACAGAAAACCACAAACCAAGGTTAAAACCAAAAATAGCGCCTGCAACAATTAACCCCAGAGCTACAAAACCGCCAATTACCAGTGCTGATCTTAAAAATGAGAAATCCTTTTTGGTTATAAAAACCACCGCGGTAAGTCCGCCAAACATAAAAAGGGTAATTACAGCTGCCTGTTGAACTATAGCGCCACTATCAGTCATCACCAGTGCGATATAGAGAATAGGAAGAAAGATAACTGCTTCGAGCAGCACAAATAGCCCAAGGCCGAGGTACTGTGTATTACGGCTGACAGAAAAAGCAAGCTTATCAGCCAGCATACTACCTAACCAAAACAGGCCGATAATAAACAGCCAGATAAATTTACCGGATATCATTTGCATAATAAGTGCTTCAGGCACGGCTCTTAACAGAAAACCTTCTACCACTATAAAAGATAGAATAGCCATTGCTACATGCAGGTAGGTTTTTTTGTAAAAAACGGCTCTTTCTACATCACTGACTTCTGATACCAACATTACATCTTCATTCATAAATTAGTATTTTGCTGGTGAAATTAGAAAATACATTTCATTCAACAATAGACTAATTATTAAAAGATTGCTGATGTCACTTTCTCCTGCCGATATAGCAGCATTATTGGATGCCAATGGTTTATTCGAAAAGACGATTATGCTGGAAAGGGGCGATTTCCTAAAGAAAGCAGGCTCTACGGATACTCATATTTATTATATAGAAGAAGGAACTGTATATGCCTATATTGTAGATGGCGAAGAGGAACGTATTGTTCGGTTTGGCTATAAGGGCAATATCATTGTATCGCTGGATTCATTTTTAACAGAAAGCCCCTCTGAATTTTATATCCAGGCTATAAAAAAGTGCAGGGTTAAAATTGTAACCAAAAAATCTTTTATACGCTTTATAGAGCAAAATGAAAAGGGAGCTGCATTATGGACCAAAATGCTGGAGAACCTGGTGGTTCAGCAGATGGAGCGCGAAAAGGATTTGCTGATACAATCGCCCCGCGAACGCTATGAGCGGGTATTGAAGAGAAGTCCGCAGCTATTCCAGGAGGTAGCGAATAAATATATTGCTGCCTACCTGCGCATGAGCCCTGAAACATTATCCCGATTGAAAAAACGTTGATATCCGTCAATGTTTTCCTCCCCGGCCTCATTCATCTTTGCAGTATGAAAATAGCGTCACCCCAATTATTAAATGAATTAACCGACTTAACCAAGCAGCATCTTTCTTATATCCAACAATTAAAAGCGTTGCCGGATCAGGCGTTAACACAAAAGGCCGATGCAACCAGCTGGAGCGCATTGGAGTGCATTGAACATCTGAACCGGTATGGCCATTTTTATTTGCCGGAGATAAGCCGACAGATAGCCGAAACCAGGACTGAGGCTGTCCCTGTATTCAAAAGCGGGTGGCTGGGCAACTATTTCGCCAACAGTATGCTACCCAAAGAGAAGCTGAATAAAATGAAAACATTCGCGGCAATGAATCCTTTGAATAGCCCTATCGACCGGACGGTGATTGACACTTTTATGCTTCAGCTGCAAACCATGTTGGATTTACTGCAACAATGCCGGAGCGTCAATCTCAATACAATAAAAACTTCTATCAGTATCTCCTCCCTGATTAAACTAAAGCTGGGAGACACATTAAGAGTGGTGATCTACCACAACGAAAGACATGTAAAGCAAATAGCAAGAGCTATACAATAGCGCCAGAAAGGCATATTCTTTGCGAATGTTTATATTTGAAAGAGGGACATCCTATACGGCCGTCCGGGTTCATTCAATCATTCTTTAATATAAACTAATGAAAAAAGTTGCTGTTGCCGGCTTGGTATTCTTCGCAGGCGTTGGTGTTTGCTTTACCGTAATGAGTATGCTGGGCTTTAAAGGCAAACCCGAAAGGATTGAAAAAATAGCTGTGCCCGGACTATATAAATCCCCCGCACTTCCTGAAAGTATAAGCTTTGCGGGTGAAGCAGTTCCGTTGGACCGTTGGGAAGTAAAGGAACAACTGGACAGAGAGCTTACCTATAATTACTTCCAGCCACAAAATGTAGTGTACATCATTAAGCTGGCTGAACGTTTCTTTCCACAAATAGAACCCATACTAAAAGCCAACAATATTCCTGATGATTTTAAGTATTTATGTGTAGCCGAAAGCAACCTGCAAAATCTTATTTCAAAAGTGGGCGCAACGGGCTTCTGGCAGTTTATGGCCGGTACGGCTCCGGGTTATAACCTGGAAGTAACCGGTACGGTGGATGAACGCTATCATGTTGTTAAGTCTACAGAAGCCGCCTGCCAATATTTAAAACAGGCTTATAATAAATTCGGCAACTGGACGGCTGCTGCCGCTTCTTACAATTGTGGTATGGGCGGTTACAATCAAAGGGCTACGCAACAGGGATCTAATATTTATTACGACCTCGTGTTACCGGAAGAGACCAACCGATACATATTCCGGATTCTCACTTTCAAACATTTGCTGTCCAATGCAGATGAACTGGGGTACGATATAACAGGCAGCTACCGTTATACCGATCTTAAAACGCGTACAATAAATGTTAGCCAAAATATTCCTAACCTGGTAAGCTTTGCACGCAACAATGGCACCAGCTATAAAGTGCTAAAAACTTTGAATCCCTGGCTACGCGGCAACTCTTTATCACCAAAAGCAGGTAAATCTTATCAATTGGTTTTACCTGAATAAGAGCTACTTTGCTTTCACTTTTCTTAAAAGAAAATGAAGGACGAAGAAAGAGATGACACCGGTGATCAGGTAGCTATAGCCCAGCCCCTGCTGATTTTGCGGCTGCAACGCCCCTGCTAGGCTATAGCTAACTATTGAGGTTACAATATATACTCCGCCGCCTGTAAGTCCGCTGGCCATCCCGGCCATAGCGGGAAAGCGTCCTAAGCAAAAGGCAAAATAATTATTAAAAATAAAGCCAACGCAGATATGCACTAAAAAGGCAAAGGCCAGTAAGGTGTAGATATTGTAAGAGATGGTAGCCATGCCAATCATAGCTATTGCAAAAATGAGCTGAAGGCCATTACTGACCTTTAGTTTGGGTAAGAATGCTTTATTAAGTAATGCCTTACCTATAAAACCACCGGCCATCCATGCCAGTCCCATTAACAATGCTGCGTAGCCCGCTACTACAGCTGAAAAATGCAACCGATGTTCGATAATGAATGCCCCGGATAAGCTGAAAACCATTGTTGCTCCATAAGATAAACCACACATGGCTATACCCCAGGCAAAGCTTTTGTCTTTTAGCATGAACCTGTAATCTTTCACAATCTGAACGCCTTTAAAAAGACGCTTATTCTGTAAGGTTTCGCCTGAGAAGATCCACTCCAGTACCAGCATTACCAATGCATAAACCGCTAATGCATAAAAGTTAGCCTGCCAGTTAAAATACTTCTCGAGATAGCCTCCGATAAAAGGCGCGATAACAGGGGCAGAGGACCACACAATGGACATAATACTCAGGTAGTGCTTACGCTTCTCCCCTTCATATACATCTACAAAAAAGGCCCGTTTTGCTACCACTATAAAACCTGTGGTTATGCCCTGCACAATACGCATGGCATAAATCATTTCAATTTGCCTTGTAGATACAATTACCAGGTTACTCAAAATAAATACCACCAACGAGAACAAAGTGAGCCGGAAGCGGCCAAAACTGTCAATCAGGCTTCCTGTAATAAACTGTGATGCTCCATAACTGATAAGAAATAAAGTCAATGTTAACTGGATGCTATGCTCCGGCTGGTGCAGGTCCTGCGCCATGTGCGGCATCGAAGGGATATAGATATCTGTAATCAGTCCTGAAAGTGGTATCAATAAAAAGGACAACCAGGTGGCTATCTTCTTATTCGCTTCGGGTAGTTGTTTTACATTTTCAAACGTGCGGGGCCGGATAATAGTTTCTGCGGTATTCATAAATCTGGAAACAGTATAACAACGCAAATCTATAATAGTTTGAAATTTCCTTAACTTTCAGTTACCAAACGGGTAGCTGCATTACCGTTTTTCTTTATTTATAAAGAAATGATTTTCTTTAAAAGATTTTTTCCTTCAGAATTTTCACCCCTTTTTGTCGATCTTTTCGCCCCAGATCGATTCTTTCCCGGTCTATATTTGTTTAAGCGGTATGACGAGTTGAGGTCGCGCCCATTAATGATTGCTGATTAGTGTATGTCTATGTCAACCCAATTTACGCTGCTTCCATTTTTATACGGGCCTACATACTATCTATAAACATAAAAACTACCATCATGAAACATTACTTGCTCATTACTTTTACGGGATACATATTATTGTCGTGCACCAAAAGCCATACACTACAGGAGACTCCATCAATAAAAACAGTTAACAGAGCGGTGACGCCCTCTATACCCAATGGCAATAACTATGTATTGCTATGGGAGGACCAGTTTGACGGTGCGTTTCTGGACACCAGTAAATGGCGATACCGGGCGGAGAATACAGTAAGGGGATATGCCACCATCCTGCGATCCAACGTAACAATGAGCGACTCCGGAACCGTACTACTGGCAGCCAGGAGAAATGGCGATAACTTTACGGCCAGCCAGATAGCTACGCACGCTACTTACCTGCAAAAGTATGGTTACTTTGAAGCCCGATGCAAGGTGAACGGAAGCTTAGGCCCCCATAGTTCTTTCTGGCTTCAGTCTCCTACAATGGGACAAACCCTTAACCCGGCGGTAGATGGAACAGAGATCGATGTTTTTGAATATCATTTAAATAACGGGGCCAACATCATCAGGCATAATCTCCATTGGAACGGTTACGGCGCTGACCATCAATCTACCGGAGCTATCAATACTATTCCAGGGTCGGGAACCGGTTTTCATTTATTTGGTGTAGAATGGACGCCCCAGGAATACATCTTTTATGTTGATGGAGTAGAGCGATGGAGAACCAGTTCCGCGGTGTCTCAACGTAGTGAGTTCATGTTATTAAGCATGGAGATTACGGGATTTGGTGGCAACAGGTTCAATGGAACTTACCCCGATTTCCTCGAGGTAGATTATGTACGTGCCTATCAAAAATCTTTGGTAAGCAATGCCGGGTTTGAAAGCAGCAGCTTATCTCCCTGGACCTCTTGGGGAGGTGGTATTAGTGTAGTAGCAGACGGGAATGCTTTAAGTGGCTCAAAAGCAGTGAAGGCCACCGGCAATGCCTCAACAGCTGCCGAACAGGTGATTTCCGGGTTAAAGCCTAACACTACTTATGTGTTCGGAGCTTCGGCTAAAGTAAGCAGTAGTGGGCAGGCTGTAAAATTGGGTGTAAAAGCTTTTGACGCTGCCGGCACGGAATTAAGAAAAGATGTAACCAGCACCTCTTACGTAAAAAATACTATTACATTTACCACCGGGGCTACCCATACCTCATCAAGAATCTTTTTCTTCAAACCTGCTTCAGGCACGGCTTACGGCGACGACTTTTTCTTATATGAACAATAGATCAACGGCTTAACCGCCGGGTAATTAAACAGGGCTTAACCGCCTACCTCAAGGCTGCCCTGTTTTAATTATTTTAAATCCTTACCATCTAATGGTTTCCTGAAAATTTTTTCCAGCATGGCATAAAGCTCGGGATGTTTTGTTTTCATTAACTGTGGGCGCTCAAAAAAATATTCTGCTGCCACGGCGAAAAATTCCTGCTGATTAGTGCTGGCGTAAGGATTGATATCTGATTTATCAGCCCGTATTTCTTTTATATTTTCATGCATCAGTTTTAGCCAGGGCACCACATATTGATGCTGAAGCAGTATCTCGGGAACACCATCTGTAGCGCCATCTGTTTTATCAATTAAATGCACAAACTCGTGAATAGCCGTATTGCTTTTGTCGGTTTTATTGCTGAATCCCTCACGTAAAGCATGCTTCGAAAGAATCATAGTATTATTCATAACTCCTGTACCTACCATTCCTAATATATTTCTGCCTCCGCCTTGTTGCTCAAAAGACTCATTAAAGGTTTCAGGATACAGCAATACTTCGCTCAGGTTCACGTATTCCCAATCGGGAAAAGCAAAAATGGGTATAACAGCACTGGCGCCGATAAGTACCCTGTCCAGATCTTCTACGTTGGTGCCGGCTCCTGTGATTGTAGTAGTGGCCAGAAAATGCTGCACCCGCTTTTCAAAGGCAACTTTCTCATCATCGCTCAGTGCTTTGTAAAAAGCTACATGCTCCTGCAGTAATTCTTTGTAATTTATTGTCAATGGCTCTTCGGACGGTTTTTTCTTTTTTTTACGTACAGACAAAGTCAAATACACAAAAAAACCAATAGCTAACAGGAATATTATAAATTGAACGATCATAAAGGTGAACAAATTTCAGCTGGTGGAAGTGCAGTTTGATAATTACTTAGGAGGTGCAGCCTGGGGGTTTCTGAATAAAAGAAGATACTGGAATGCATCTGTAGTGCTATTTGAAGAATCGCTCAGTTTTAGTCCCATTATACCTTTCACTTCAGCAAATGTTTTTTCAGTTCGAAAAGGACTATGATCCCGGTTAAGTTTAAACAGGTATACAGATGAAGGTTTCGTGAGGTCAACCAGGCTTTCCATACGATCCATTTTTTCCATCATCGGGTTTGATTGATCGTTCGAATAAGGCAACGGTATATATTTTTTACTGTTAGCAAAGTCGGGATACTGACTCCAAAACTGTGTCGCCACCGTTACGGGTATCATCTGTTTCATTTGTGCATTATAGGGCATCATGATCATTCCATCTTTGTAATAGCAAACAATGCTGGTTACTTTAGCATTCTTCATTGTTTTCTTTAGCAGGTAAGCAAAAGGACTATTTTGATTATAGGACGCCTGTAAGCAATGGAAGAAGCCGAGGAAGCCATACATTTTAGCTTTTTGTAACTGATAGGTATTAATATAACGTTCGAGGTTATCAAACATAACTCCGTCGCGTGTTTTACTAATGGCACTGAGGTTATTTAATAAGAGTAAGATCGGCTGACGATTACTTCCTAAGGCCCTGGCACCTTTATCCTTTTCATTATTGATATTTTTAAGCAGGTCAGTTGCCGATGCCTGTATGGCACTTTTATTTCTTTCATCAATTGCATTTCTTAGTTTCTCCAACTGCGACCCGAACTGTTGTCCCTTAACGGATTGAGTGAGAAAAGCCATGTATTCTTTTACAATACTGTAATCGTGGGGTTGATCTATTCCAACAACTACTATTTTTTTATTGTTAGGTAGTTGCTTTTGATACTCATATAGCTTTTTGAATTTATTAAAGTAAGGTAAATTAGCCCATTGCGCGGTATCCCGCTCCCAACTTTTGAAAATATTGTGCAGTAACGATTCGTCACCGGTAGAAAGATATTTGTTGAGTAACCACGCTTTAGCGTCATCTATCTCCGCTATATAATGCTTGAATTGGTACCTGCCATTTAAAAGCTTTAATAATTCCAGGTCCACATCCTGTACATCAGAGAAACCATGTACTTCTCCCAACAACACATACTGGCTTCCGCTAAAATCGGCCCCGGTTAGTTTACCTGACTTCAATTCGGAGTTGAGCTCACTATTATTTTCCTTCAAATAAGTTTCAAGACTTGTTTGACTAAAAGTACTCACGCAGCCGTACATCATTGCTAATAACAACCCTACTTTTCTCATTTAGCTATGTTAATGTGTATTAAAAAGGCAGCGAAGATAAACAAATGCTAAAAAAACGTAATAGAAAATCTCACCCCGTTTGCCGGTACAAGCTTTGTGATTTACACAGTTTGCGTATCTTAGACCCCATTGCTTTTGCTCTTAAAAACATTCTGCATGACAAAAAATTTGATTACGCTGCTGCTATTCATTTTTACATTTCTGACGGCCCGATCCCAACAGTCTGTAAAAATTATCCCTGAGCCGGTTTCTGTTATCAGGGGATCGGGAAGTTTTGAACTGCCTAAGGAGACCAGGATATCAGCACCTGCATCAACAGAACTGGCATCAACGCTTAAATTCTTAGAACAGAAATTAACTATTGCTACGGGTAATGCTGCTACCATAACAAGTGATGCTAATAAGGCTCACATTTCATTGGAGTTAGTACCCGGAGAGCAGTTAGGCCAGGAAGGTTATACACTATCTGTTACGCCTGCTAAAATTTCTATAAAAGCTAATGAGCCGGCTGGTATATTTTATGGCGTTCAAAGTTTGCTGCAATTGTTGCCTCCGGCTATTGAAAGCAGGCAACCGGTACAAAATGTAAAATGGGAAATCCCTGTAGTGGAGATTAAAGATCAGCCCAAACTCCACTGGCGTGGTTTAATGCTGGATGTGTCCCGGCATTTTTTTACAGTGGATGAGGTAAAGCAATATATTGACGCCATGGTTCGGTATAAATATAATATCCTTCATTTTCACTTAACAGATGATGAAGGCTGGCGCCTGGAAATTAAAAGCCTGCCGAAACTCACCGAGGTTGGCGCCTGGAGGATCAACCGAACAGGAACTTTTAATAGTTTTGGCGCCGCTGAACCCAACGAACCGAGAACCTACGGCGGCTTTTATACCCATGAAGACATCAAAGAACTGGTTCATTATGCCGGCGAACGTTTCGTTAATATTATCCCTGAGATCGATGTACCGGGCCACAGCCTTGCGGCTATAGCGGCCTATCCTGAATTGTCGTGCACACCCGGAGCTGACAAATACCAGCCTCGCTATGGGCAACCCATAATGGATTGGTCGCGCGGTGCGCCGCCCATTGCACTCCTCGACAACACACTATGTCCCGCTAACGAAAAAGTATACGGCTTTATGGACAAAGTGCTTACTGAAGTAGCTCAACTTTTCCCGTTTGAATATATACATTTGGGTGGCGATGAAGCGCCTCATAATTTTTGGGAAAAGAATGCGCAGGTACAGGCATTAATGAAACGGGAAGGTTTAAAGACCATTCCACAAGTGCAGGCTTATTTTGAAAAAAGGGTAGAAACCATCGTAAAAGCTAAAGGTAAAAAAATGATGGGGTGGGATGAAGTGCTTGAGGGAGGTGTATCATCTTCTACTGCTATCATGAGCTGGCGGGGAGAGAAAGCTGGTATCGAAGCGTCACAAAAAGGCCATTACGTGGTAATGAGTCCTACAACCTTCGCCTATATCGATTATATGCAGGGGGATGTAGCTGTAGAATCTCCTGTTTATGCCAAGTTACTGTTGAACCAATCCTACAAGTTTAATCCGCTTCCTAAAGGAGCCAACGCTAAGTATATTTTGGGTGGACAAGCCAATCTATGGACAGAGCAGATATCCAATATTCGTTATGCTGAATATATGACCTGGCCACGCGGCTTTGCTATTTCGGAGTCTCTGTGGTCTCCCGAGGAGAAAAAGAACTGGGAAGGATTTGTTGCCAAAACCGAGGATCATTTTAAAAGATTTCAGTATGCTGAAACCAACTATTCACCTGCTATGTACGATCCGGCTGTAACCGTTAAAAAATTACCGGGTGGACAATATGCTGTTGAGCTCACTCCTGAGATCAGCGGATTGACGATGCATTATAGCTTTGACAATTCCCCTCCCGATCATTTTTACCCTGCTTACAAAGAGCCGTTGATCATCCCTAAAGGAGCTTCACAACTGCGCGTCATCACCTACCGTAATAAAGAAAAAATAGGACGTATGATGAACCTGAAAGTAGATGAACTGCAAAAGCGTGTGAAGTAGCAATCCTGACGATATTCATTTTCCTGATAAGAAGCCCGGATAATCCTGATCCGGCTTTTTTCATTGGTTTAAGTTAAAATGAAATCGGTTTCAATTGGAAAAAAAATTATATTTTCGTCTTGCTCGGGAGAACTTGCCTTTATTTCATGAAAGCGATTCAAGCTATGCCTTCCGTTGAGCGCAATAAAATTAAAACGATTGAATTTATGAAGGAACAGTATTTTGATGCCATTGTTATCGGGTCCGGTATCAGCGGTGGATGGGCTGCCAAAGAACTCTGCGAGAAAGGACTAAAAGTATTGATGCTCGAACGGGGCAAGAATGTTGAGCACATCAAAGACTACAAGAACACTGCTAAAGGTCCCTGGGAGTTTCCACATCACGGGAGCCTTACCTTGGCCCAGAAGGAACTCTATGTAAATCGCATAAGAGGATTTGGTCCTAACGAAAAAAACCTGGATTGGTGGGCAAATGATGCAGAAACCCCTTATACTGAAGTTAAACAATTCAACTGGTTCCGGGGCTACCAGGTAGGTGGCCGTTCTTTATTATGGGGAAAGCAAACCTACCGGTGGAGTGATATTGATTTCGAAGCTAACGCAAAAGAAGGAATCGAAATAGACTGGCCCGTTCGTTACAAAGAAATAGCGCCCTGGTACGATCATGTGGAGAAGTTCATTGGTGTAAGCGGCAGTGTCGAGAACCTCCCCCAATTACCCGACGGGCAGTTTTTACCGCCGATGGATATGAATATTGTTGAAAAGGATATAGCCGCGCGTATCAAAAAAGAGTATAACGATCAGCGGCGGCTGATCATTGGCCGGTGCGCGCACTTAACAGAAGCACTGCCGGGCAGAACCAAATGCCAGTATCGTAATAAATGTGATTTGGGGTGTCCATTCGGAGGTTATTTCAGCACACAGTCTTCAACGCTTCCGGCAGCCGTTAAAACCGGTAATCTTACGCTTCGTCCCATGAGCATTGTTACACAAATACTATACGATAAGGATAAAAAAAAGGCAACGGGTGTGGAAGTGCTGGATGCTGAAACCAACCAAACCTATACTTACAAATCCAAAATAGTGTTTGTCAACGCTTCTACCCTTAACAGCACCTGGCTGTTGCTCAATTCAGCTACTGATATATGGCCAGATGGTCTGGGCAGCAGCAGTGGCACCCTGGGTCATTACCTAATGGATCATCACCTGGGTTCAGGCGCCGGGGGAAGAATGGAAGGCTATGAGGAGCATTATGTTTATGGCCGCCGCCCTAACGGTGTTTATATTCCGCGTTACCGTAACCTGAATAATGAAAAAAGGGATTATATCAGGGGCTTTGGTTACCAGGGTGGCGCCGCAAGAAACAGGGGCGCTAAAGCAGCGGAGGAAATAGCGGTAGGTGTGGCCCTGAAAGAAGCGCTTACCGAGCCCGGCAACTGGGGCGTATGGATGGGTGGCTTTGGAGAAGTGCTCCCCTATTATGATAATGTGGTAACACTTGATAAAAGCCGAAAAGACAAATGGGGACTTAATATACTTGCGATAGATGCAGAATTAAAAGACAATGAAAAAAAGATGCGCAGGGATATTGTTGAGGATGGAAAGGAAATGCTCGAAAAGGCGGGCGTAAAGGACGTATACGGATTTGACAACGATGGGGTGATGGGACAGGGTATACACGAAATGGGTACGGCTCGTATGGGCAATGATCCTAAAACTTCGGTGCTCAACAAATGGAACCAGGTATGGGATGCGCCCAACGTGTTTGTAACAGATGGCTCGTTTATGACATCGGCAGGATGCGTGAACCCATCCTTAACCTACATGGCTTTTACCGCCCGTGCCGCAGACTACGCCGTAACTGAACTTAAGAAAGGCAATCTGTGATAGTTACAAGTTAATTATTCATGGTCTATCATCTATCGTCTAAAATCTAACTACTAAAAAATTATGAACAGAAGAGAAGCTTTAGCCAGCGTTTCCATTTTACTGGGGGGAGCCATTATAGGCGCAGAAGTATTTTTATCGGGATGTAAAAACAAAGCCGCTTCAGCAGGCTTGTTTAGTACCGATGATATTGCACTACTGGATGATATTGCTGAAACAATTATCCCCACCACAGCTGATTCAGGCGGAGGCAAGGCAGCCCAGGTAGGCGCATTTATGAAGCAGATCGTTACAGACTGTTATACACCGATGGAACAGGATCATTTTGTAAAAGGCATTTCTACATTCAAAAATGCCTGTAAAGAGCAATACAAAAAAGACTTCGCCAATTTATCAGTTAATGAAAAAGAAGCATTTTTAACCAGCCTTCATAAAGAAGCTAAAGCATACCAGGAAACCGATGCTTATAAAAAAGAAAAAGAGTTGTTTAACCAACAACAGGAAGATTGGGTTAAGGCTGAAAAGGCCAAACACAATTTTGGTGCCGGCTATATCAAACAAAACTATCCACCTCATTACTTTGCCATGATGCGGCAGCTAACTTTATGGGGCTATTTTTCTTCTAAAGAAGGCATGACTAAAGCGTTGCGTTATGTTGAAACACCCGGTCGCTACGATGGGGCATTCCCTTATAAAAAAGGAGATAAAGCCTGGGCGCTTTAACACCTACCTTACGTACTTTAATTATTTCGTCCTACAACTGTTGCAAATTGCAGGTATTTATTATCTTGCTGTGAATAACACTTGTTAGTATGAATTCGACGATTATTGCCGGGATAGGAAAATACGTACCGGAGCGTGTAGTTACCAACGAAGACCTGACGAGGGTAATGGATACAACAGATGCATGGATACAAGAGCGTACAGGTATTCGTGAACGTCATTATGCAAAGCGCTTCGAAGAAAGCACCGCTACTATAGGAGCAAATGCGGCAAGGCTGGCCATGGAACGTGCAGGCGTTACCGCAAATGATATTGATTTTTTAATTTTTGCCACTTTGAGCCCGGACTATTTCTTTCCCGGTTGCGGAGTTTTGGTGCAACGCTTATTGGGCCTGAGAGAGATAGGGGCTTTGGATGTACGTAATCAATGCAGTGGGTTTGTATATGCTTTAAGCATTGGCGACCAGTTTATCAAAACAGGTATGTATAAAAACATATTGGTTATTGGCGCAGAAGTACATTCCTATGCGCTGGATTTTAGTACACGTGGTCGTAATGTGTCGGTAATTTTTGGTGATGGCGCCGGTGCAGTGGTGTTACAGGCCTCTCCTACACCCGACCGCGGTATATTGAGTACTCACTTACACAGCGATGGGGCCGACGCTGAAATATTAAGTATGCCCAATCCTGGCTTTCATGCAGGTGTTCATAATAGCCAATGGAAACCGCAGGTAGATGAACAGGATCCTTATGCTAATCTATTTATTAATCAAAAACTGGTAGATAAAGAAGATATTTTCCCCTATATGGATGGGCAAGCTGTGTTTAAAAGGGCTGTTATAAAAATGCCTGAAGTAATATACGAAGCCCTAAACCAAAATGGTTACCAACCGGAAGACCTGAAGTTATTGGTTCCCCATCAGGCTAACCTGCGTATAGCGCAGTTTATACAACAGCAACTTCGTTTACGAGACGACCAGGTATTTAATAATATCCAGAAATATGGCAACACTACTGCGGCTTCTGTACCCCTGGCACTTTGTGAAGCATGGGAGGCCGGCAAGGTGAAAGAAGGCGACCTGGTTTGTTTATCTGCATTTGGAAGCGGCTTTACCTGGGCCAGCGCTCTAATGAAGTGGTGAGATGTATGGCCGATGTTAGATATTAGATGATAGATATCAGATATTAGATGACAGGTTATTGGTGTTAGTAAGTTCGAAGCTATACGTATAGCCCGTACCGATCTAAGTGTATAGTCCACCGTTTACGGATAATACCTGCCCGGTGATATAGCCTGCATCCTTTGTTACAAAAAATCCTACGGCATGTGCTACTTCTTCGGGTGTACCAAAACGGTTGACCGGGATCAGCTGTTTCATTTGTGCTTCATCAATATCAACCGTCATATCGGTTTTAATAAAGCCCGGCGCCACTGCGTTCACTGTAATATTGCGTTTACCAGCCTCCTGTGCCAATGCCTTGGTTGCAGCTATTACCCCGCCTTTTGCAGCGGAGTAATTCGTTTGCCCTGCCAGGCCTTTTAAACCACTCAGTGAAACCACATTCACTATGCGCCCGTACCGTTGACGCAACATGCTGTTTACTACGATACGTGTTACATTAAAAAAGCCACCCAGACTTGTATCCAGCACACTATCCCACTGCTCATCCTTCATCCACATCAGCAGCACATCATCTTTAATACCGGCATTATTCACCAACACTTCAATTACTTTACCGGTATTAGCTTCCATCCAGCCATTTAACACGGTTTGCACTTCTTCGCGATTGGCCACATCAAACTGCAATAATTCGCCATCGCTACCTGCAGCCCTTACTTCAGCCAGTGTTTCTTCTGCTTTCTGCTGGTTGCCTTTGTAGTTAATTAAAACGTAAAAGCCCATGGTAGCCAGCTTTATGCAAATAGCTTTACCAATACCACGCGAGCCACCGGTTACAAGAGCACAATTCATATTTTGTTGATTGTTGATAGGTAATAGTTATTAGTGATGTTCATTGGCGAATGGCCGAAGTATGCAACAGCCCGCCCCAGCGAACAGCAAGGTTAATACCTTATGCATACAGCGACAAAAAACTAGCCATAAATAGTTGCCGGCGCATTAGCTTCCAGCCAGGTACGTACTTTAGCCAGGCTTTTATACAGCGGACTGTCTTCCACAAATTTTGGAAAGATGTTCCGAAGGGCATCATATACCGCTTTTGTTTTAGGCGACATTTTTTCCTGGCACTCCAGGTAATCTACGGCCTGCAACAGTGTCATGGCCTGTATGGCAACAACCTCATACGCATTATCGATCACTTTTTTCGTAAGCTGAGCAGCGTTAAAGCCCATGCTTACGATATCCTGGTTATCGTTATTATTAGGTATACTATGTACATACATTGGGAACGAAAGCGTTTGGTTTTCAGCCGTTGTAGAAGTGGCTGTAAACTGTATGCCCTGCATTCCGAAATTAAACCCAAGCACTCCTAAGTTTACAAACGGAGGAAATTTTTGATTTAGCCTGCTATTCAGGAAATAGTTAAGCTGACGCTCACTTAACATAGTGAGCTTGGTGATCGCAATCTTAAGCTTATCCATTTCGAACGAAACATAATCTCCATGGAAATTACCACCATGAAATATATTCTGATTGGCAACATCCACTACCGGATTGTCGTTCACCGAATTGAGTTCGTTTACTACCGTATTTTCAGCCTGCACCAGCGCATCGTATACAGGACCAAGCACCTGTGTTACACAACGCAGGGAATAATATTCCTGTACCTTATCTTCAAATACATCATGCTGAATATTCTCGGGGTTATATAAATGCTCGGAGCGGCTGCGGATCATCTGGCTACCGGCCAAAACATCCCTGAACGCCGCCGCGATATAATTCTGTCCTTTATGATGTTTAACAATATTCAGTTCATGAGAAAAATGATCGTCATATACTTCCATCAGCTCATTGGTAATTGCCGAAAGTGTTACAGACCAATCTACCAGCTTATGTGCACGGATAATATTTAATAGCCCTACGCCCGTCATGGCAGAAGTACCGTTGATTAGCGAGAGTCCTTCTCTTATATGAACCTGCAAAGGTTTTAAACCAGCCAGTTCAAATCCCTGCGCGGCGGGCATTAATTGCCCCTGGTACCACACTTCCCCTTCTCCAATTACTCCTAAAGCAAGATGCGCCAACTGCACGAGGTCGCCACTGGCGCCAACACCTCCATGTTCATAAATGCAGGGAACCAGATCGGCATTAATCATGGCGGCCATTAATTCAACCAACTCTAAGTGCACTCCGGAGTAGCCTTGTAAATGGTTGTTCAGCCTGGCAATCATTACCGCCCTTCCTAATAAAGGGTTTAATACAGTACCACCACCACTGCTGTGGCTACGGATAAGATTGTATTGTAACTGAAGAATATTATCATCGCTTACCTTGTATTGAGCCATGGGCCCAAACCCGGTATTGATGCCGTAAATAAGTTTATGATTTGAGAATTGCTTTAAAAAATCAAAGGATGCCTGTACTCTTTCAATAGCAGCCTTATCCAGGGCAATCGGCTTTTTATAAAGAAGAATTTCCTCGAAATCTTTCAAAGACAGTTTTGTACCGCCCACCTGTATCATTATATGTAGAATTGATTAAACAAGGTAGCAAAAGAACAAAATATATAAATCGTAGCCAAAAATATCCTTTGAGAGCCCTGTTCACTAATTCAGGTGAACTGTTAAAAATTGTTTGTATATTTTGCCTGTGAAAAAAGGGGTCACTATAAAAGACATAGCGAAGAAACTGAATATGTCCGTATCAACAGTTTCTAAAGCGCTAAGCAATCATGCCAATATAAGTGATTTAACGAAGGAGCGGGTGCGCCGGCTGGCCAAGGATTGGAACTATATTCCCAATGAAGCGGCAAGGCATTTTAAACAGAGTAAGTCTTTCACGCTGGGAGTAGTTATTCCCGACCTGATTGACCAGTTTTTTGTAGCCGCTATACGCGGCGTAGAGGAAATAGCAGGTAAACATAAGTACCAGGTAATTATTGCTCAGTCGCATGAAGACGCAGACAAGGAAGAACAGATCATAAAAAACCTCATCAGCAACCGGGTAGATGGCGTTATCATTACTATTTCCAAGAGTACCAACAAATCTGATCTATTTACACAGCTCGAACAAAATGGAATACCGGTAGTATTTCTTACCCGTTCTTTTGGTCAGCCTGCTTTTAACAATGTAACTGCAGATAATATACATGCAGGCTCATTAGCCATCGATTACCTGTACCGACTCGGGCACCGCCGCATTGCCCACCTGATGGGGCCTAAAATGCTGAGCACCAGCCATCAAAGACTGGAAGCGTATAAGAAAGCACTGGAAAAACTGAAAATTGATTTTGATCCGCAATTGCTTCGGGAAGTAGACTTTTCTGAAGAGAAAACCCATCGGGCAATGAAAGAATTGCTAAAAGTAAAAAATCCTCCTACCGCATTTTTTGTATTCAAAACCTATGTAAGCCTGGATGCGATCAATTATATAAAGATCCACCACCCCAAACTACTACATAAAATAGATATTATCGGTTTCGGCAATCTCCCCCTTATTAAATACCTTGATATCAAACCCAAGGCTTCGCTGGAAGAGAACTCTTATGAAATGGGCTTAAAGGCGGCATCCTTATTAATGAAGCTGATTAACAACCCCACGGAATCGGCGCCACCAGTATCTATTAAGATACCCTGCGAGCTGATTATACATTGATCCGCCGGTGCTAATATTTGACCGGCTCATTGGAGGAAACCGCATACGATTTTGAAAAATCAATTCTCTTCACTGTTCGGGCTACATATTCAATGCCTCCCATAATATGCTTTAAATATACGGGATCCGCATAATCTTTTTTATCATGCCCCAGTGTAGTACACCAGGTGGTGCCTCCATCAAAGTCGTGATACCAGGCGCTGGGAACATACTGTTTTAGATGACCGGCATTTTTTGCACGCGTTTCGTTGAGCTTCGCATTACTGGTATCTAAACCTGAAAAATCATTGACCATTACAACATGCGTACCCGGATACAACTCTTTGGCAAAATAACATTCATCTTCTTTGTACCATACTTTGGGCGTACCTTTCATAGACGGGTGCTGCGGGTGTATTACCTGTATTTTGAACTTCTGAAATTTATCGTGCCAGGCAAAAGTACCGCCTAACAACATTTTAAACCAGTCCCAGTTTCTTTCCGTTCCAGTAACCGAATGAATTCCCACAAAGCCGCCACCCGCTTCAATATATCTTCTAAAAGCCAGGCGTTGAGCATCTGTATCAAAAACATCGTTATTGGTACTTGTAAAAATCAGTATCCGGTACTGCTTTAAATTTTCTTCAGTCATTACCGACGGAAGTGAAGAAGTGTCTACTTTAAAACCATGCTTTTTTCCCAGGTCTATAATTGCCTGTGCTGCGTACGGGATATTATCATGTACAAAGCCCTTACCATTTTTTTTGTATACCAGCACCTTTACGGACTTCCAGTTAACCGGTATTTGCGCCTCTGACGAAATGGAGCCAGCCATTAACAGCAATACCAGCATTAAAATATATTTCATTCGTATGTTTTTTATTGTTTTTAATGGTCGAATGGAACGCCTTAACATACATTGCCCTGTGTGTGAAAAATTTTACATGGGCGTTTCATCTGCATCATTTTTTTAAACATCGTTGTTGGGTCTTTACAGGATCATTTATTTTTGAATAATAAGTTTTGGAGGACGGGCAAAAGACTGCCATGCTTCTTCGGCCTGAACTCCGGTAAGCTTATTATCAAAAACCAAAAATCTATACTTTAAAAGATAGCTTCTGCCCGGCTCCAGTAACCAGTTCTTGTTTTTGGTTGGCGAAAAATTCAAAAAGACATCGCCGCGACCATTCATGTTTTCGGGCCATACCCTCAATGGTTCAGGATGGTTGTAATTGACAGGATGGCTCATCATTTCAAGCCCGCCGTACTCATTGCCCAAACGGCCCTGTGTCAGGCACCAGCGGGCCGTGCTGCCATCTGCCCCTTTACGATCTTTTCCTTCTGAAGTTAAGGTAGTGCTGTTTTTATTGTCCCACTGCTCTGTAGCACGGATACCCAGGCCACCATACCTATACTCCAACAACAATACAGGGCTGGAGCCGGCGCAACTGAGTTGTGAACTGATATCCATAATATAATAAGCATCGCCCGGCTGAGCCTTATAAATTTTTACCGTCTGTATTTCATTAATAGCCGTTTTTTCGGTACCATTTTTCTGGAAGACTACATGTTCATGCAATGCACTAAACCCTGAGTAAACAGTGCCTGCCTCTACGGTATTAAACCCCGAAAACCTAACCGTCCCCTTCCTGTCTTTAAGATTCCAGAAATCGACCGTATCATTTTCAAAAAGCACATGTGTCCAGGGGTTCCACAATCCCCAGTGATGATAATGATCGGGAGCATTAATGCGTGTTAAAGCATGCCCCGATGGTGTATTTAACGGGTGTATGAATCCGCTGCGTTTATAAGCCGTATCAATACCTTTAGGCGGATACACTGTTTCAAAATGATACTGCAGCAACTCCTTCCCGTTATCCCCGATGGTTAATGCGCCTTTATTTTTACCTGCCTGCATAACAGGAAAATTATTAGGGGCGGCAACACGTACCAGTTCAAAAACATGGTTTGTTTTTACAGAAGGGGTTATCTGCCAGTACAAATCTCTTCCGTTAGCGGATGAGCTGATCTGGAAAGGGATATTGACTTTTTTACCATTCCGGATTTCCACTAATTGCAAATTGCTATCCGGTAATGTTGTAATTACATCCAATGCTGTTTGCATAGGAATACTCAATTGTTCTTTGCCTGTTGTGGTAGCCCGCAGCGTAGCAACACGTTGCGCATTTACACTTGCCACAACAGCTGTACAGAGCAGCAATACACAGCCTGTTCGCCTCATCCGATTATGTACCCGGTCTTTTAATTTCATTTTATTTTGCGGAAGCTTTTTTGGCCAGCGCCAATGCCGATGTAGTGATGTAGTATTTGGTGATCATATTCGGCACTTCCCAATCAGGCAGCTTTCCTTCTTTTAAATATTTCAGGTAGCTCTCTGTTACCTGGCCAAAATGCGCCTCATGGCCTGTATTGTACTTTTCAGGTATAACTGCCTTCCATCCCTTTGCCGTTTTTTCAATGCCTGTTCCAGGAAATTTAGCCTGTACCGTTTGTACTGCTTCGTTTAAATCTTTTTCAAAATCTGCATCTTTTTTATTAACCGGTTCTATATATAAAACAGGCTTATAGCTCTCTTCCTTTCCCTGTTTTATAATAAGATTGGTGCGGGTTCCCCTCATGATAGAATAATGGGTATCACCGGTTCCCTCCGGTGCTTTATATCCCCAGGTAACAGAAACTTTAGCATGAACCCCACGCAAGGTGTAGTTAATTTCTCCATTACTATATACACTTAATGTAGAATCATTAGTCAGATCTTTTTTGAGGTATTCAGGAAACGCACTTTGTTTGGTGATAGCGTTAAACTGACTTAACGTCATATTAGTAGGCCAGCGCTTTGCGGAAATCAGTGCTACATCTTTGTTATAATCCAATACCTGGCCCGGGAAGCTTTCCCATTGAACCAGGTCAACCAGATGGGTAGTTACATCTACAATCCCTTCTCCTTGTTGCATTACATCCATGAACCAGGAAGGTCGCTGTAACACATTACCTGAAACGAACTTATAAAAATAGTGAACGCTTTCCTTGGTCACTGCAGGATTATCGGGTGTTCCTTTTTCCAATTCGCCGAAGAGTTTTTTAGCCTGAGAAAATTCTCTTTGCAGCATGGTATTAATTTCGAAACGTTCGGTCATGATATCATACAGCAATACTTTTTTTTCAGCAGCTTTAGCGAAAGCTTTTTTGAGCAGGTCAAATCCTTCGCTGTTGATCACCATCGGCTTATCGGCCAATACATTCATACCTGCATCTACCGTGTTAAAAATATACTCTGTTTTCTTTTGATTATTACCGGCCATTACTACAATATTTCCTTTTTTTTCGGCAATCATTTTTTGAAAAAAATCTGCACCGGTGTATACCTGTTCATTCCAATGAGTAGGCTGATCAGCGCGTGTATTGTACGCCTTGATCCTGTCCAGGTGCAAATTCAGATCCGGTCCTTCCGGGGCATACACATAAACATTACTATCTACGCCGGGATACATTGTTTTTTGAACCAGGGCTGCATGAAAATGGCCGGGATCCAATGTTACCAGGGTAATATCGGAACCCTTATTTTCCTTTTGGGTTTCATTGGAATTACAAGCCATTATAGTTCCAATTGACAATAAAATAAACGCGCTGCGGATCATACTATTTTTTAAATTTATTATAAACATAACTGGTACCGTAAGGATGTCGTTGAGGCCTGCTCAGGAGCTTGTTCGCTTCCGTGTTGTTTTTAAATACCTCCTTAACAGGATCCCAATACAATTTAGTACCCATTTTCATCGCGGCAAAAGCCACCAGGCAGGCGCTGCAGGAGCGATGCGCAATCTCTGCGGGACTGATTGTAGCTTTTTTATTGTGGATACATTCCAGCCAGTTCCGGTGTTGCTCAGGACTTTCATACAAATGTATTTCATTCGGTTTGATCACAGAATCCAGTATTGCCGGGTTACTCGCATTAAAGGCCTTGGGTTGCGATTTATCGCCACTGGTAGGATCCGTAGCAGTAACACCCACATTGCCGCGGGATACAAATATCCACCCATCTGTACCAACAAATTTTACACCATTGGGGTTTTTACTATTCACATGCATCGTTACACCATTGGCATATTTGGCTTCTACTTCATAATCACCGTGTACATTCCACAAACCTGCTTTAGGAAACTGCGCAGAGCCGCTTACTTCAACAGGGCCCGTCAGCTCGGTATTCATGCCCCAATGAGCAATGTCGATATGATGTACGCCCCAACCCGTTATCATTCCAGCTCCAAATTGCTCCTGCCTCAACCAACCCGGTCTGGAATCCAAATCAGTCGGATGGTGCACTCTATCCTGCGTGTAGTAGATATACGGTGTAGATCCCAGCCACATATCATAATTCAATTCTTTAGGAATAGGCATCTCTGCTGTATTACCTCCGGGAGGGTCGGCGGGCAAACCAACATGAACTTCTTTCAATTTTCCTATTCGGCCATTACGAACCAGTTCACAAGCCTTTTTAAATTGCGGCCAGGGATTAACCGATCGCTGCTGACTACCTAACTGAAAAACCACACCTTTGGCTCTTACTACATCACTCATGTGTCGCCCCTCTTCTATCGTAAGCGAAGTTGGCTTTTGAAGATAGATATGTTTGCCAGCCATAGCTGCTTCCATGGCTGGTTGCGCATGCCAATGATCGGGCGTACTAATGATAACTGCATCTATATCCTTATTGGCCAGCAGCTCGTGATAATCATCATATAGTTTTACATTGATATAATTAGCCTGACCTTTTTTTTTGGCGTACCAGCCTTCAATTAATTCCTTTCCTTTTTGCTGCCGGTATTTATCTACGTCGGCTATAGCTATAATTCTGGCGATATCATTTTTAAAAGTTTCCGGCAGATCATGTGTACGTGCAATACGTCCGCAACCGATTTGCGCAATATTGATTTTATTACTAGGTGCATTTTTCCCAAACACCGTTGAGGGCACAATAGTTGGCGCTCCCTGTAAGAGTATTCCACCGGCAGTAAGTGTAAAAGAATTCTTCAAAAAACTCCTTCTTCCTTTTTTTGTGTTGGACGACATTTTTTTAAATTTACTATCGTAAGATATTATGGTTAAAGCTGGCTTTGTTCTTATTCAAATATCAATCGCCAGGCAAGCAAAATCATTTTAGTACCTGTAAGAGTACTAAGATAAAGGTTCGAAACCGGAACGCAAGTATCTATTAAAATTACAACGTTTGAAATCAACAGGAGTCTATAATTAAGGCTCCTTTCCAGAAGCCTTAATACCGAAAACCATCAGTTATCCTGATCTTATAAAATTGCAGCAACTCTTCATCCTAAAAACCTATTCTACCTTTAAAGGTGTTACATTTTTTTCCGCACCCGGGTAACCTATATTTTGATTGATAACACCCTTTAAGTTGGTGTTAATAGCGTTAGCCGGTACAGGCCACAACAGGTGATGCACGCTCACTTTATACTCAGCCCACCTGTGTCTTAGCCCTTTATTATAAAAATTGCTTTTACTTACCACTCTATCATACCAGAAATTGACACCCATTTGTTTTACATTGGAATTAGTTCCACCAGGACCACTTATATTTTCCAGTTGGTATACCCGGCCTCCAAATATCTCACAAGGCTTCTTTGTTTTAGCATAGATATAGGCGATCCTCACCAGCTCTATATGCCGGTTCTCCTCATAATACAATTCCCGGGCTCTTTCATCCAGTATCTCTCCTATGTTTACATCAGAAGCTGTCAGGGGCGATGCGCCGGCCCTTGTGCGTACTTCATTAAGATTAATGGCAGCTTCTGCCGGATCGTTCTTCCAATAATAACATTCTGCGAGCATCAGGTAAACCTCTGCAGAGCGATAAATGTACCAGGGCGTTTCGCCACCAGCCCAGTTTCCACTTTGTGTGGGATCAGGAACAAAAACCTTGTAATGTGGCCATGAATACCAGGCTCGTATAGTATCTTCTACGCTCATCGCTGCCGGCTTTACAAAGTTCTTTGCATACCATGGGTTGTTACCAGATTTTAAAGACGGGTGATTGTATCGCAGATCTGTCATTTTTCTCCAGCTATCCTTGTTTAATATGCCTCGCGTGTCATTCGCCTCCTTATCGGCACGCCATATTTCATTGGTGAAATACCAGGTAGATCTCAACCTGCCGATACCCCTCCCATAGGCTTTATTTAAATTCAGTGAAAGGTCGGTTTCATTCGCTGCGAGGTCAACACTCGTACCCGTTCTTCCATCGGGTGTAATGATAGCGCCGCTATTCCAGAAAGGAACAGCGTTTCGCATAGTTTGAATCCGATCGGAACCGTCCACCAGCGGATAAGATACTACATACATTAAACCTTCCGTATTTGACATGTCTAATTTTGCCTCTACACTATGCAGGTCAAACATCAAATTGGTGTTGGGTTTTGTGGCATTAACTGTAAACCTGTTTTTCATCAAAGGATGAAGCGTCACAATTTCTTTTCCTACTGTAATGGCACGATCAAAGTCGGCCAGGGACATACAAATTTTCATTAGTAAAACACCGCATGCCGATTTTGATGTGCGGCCCCGATCAACTTTTTCAGGAACCCACTGGTAGGCAAATTCCATGTCTTTTTTCATTTGCTCCAAAATGCTCCATCTATCATAAGAATAAAAATCATACTTGGGCTCATTGATTTCATCGGCGATATACGGTACATCTCCAAACTGATGTGTTAATTTAAAATACCTGTATGCCCTGTGAAAATAGGCAGCCCCGAGCACCGCATTTTTTTCGTTTTCATCTTTAAATGTAGCATCATTAATTCGCGCAATTACGAGGTTGGCATATTTAATACCCTTGTATCCCTCGTACCAGTACCAACCCACTTTTGTATAATCATTGTGATTCAGTTGCGCGTCAGGCAATAAGGAAATATCCATATTCATCTGCGGGCCGGCCTTATCTGTGGTTCCTTCAACGGCCACCTCCGATTGTATAATCTCGGTAATAGCAGGGGCTGCATCGCCAAAATATTCGTGCCGCATATTTCTTTCACAGGCAGTAATAGCCGAATACATACCCTGCGCATCAGATAAAGCAACACCCGGCTCATAAAAGGAAAGCGGTTTGGGCTTAAGCCATTCTTTGTTACAGGCGACCAGCAATAGGGTCGTTAGAGAAAATATAAAAATTTTTATCAGTAGAATCCTTTTCATAACAGGAAAATTAAAGTGTTAAATTGATGCTCAAATTATACGTACGCGGTGTGGGCTGGCCCGGTGTGTACTCATTGCCATCCGGGTTACGGGTACGAAACCCTCCCGATTCAGGGTCGCCGTACTTCCAGTGAGGTGCCCAAAATGCCACATTTCGTACGGCGGCAGAAACGCGGGCACTTTGAATGCTGATCTTTTTTAGAAAAGACTGTGGCAGACCGTAGGACAACGAAACGTTGTCTAATCTTATAAAAGATCTTTCAACATAGTTGGTACCAATATTTCTGGAGCCGATTCTTGCGTAGTCATTAATCGGGTTGTCGGGTGTCCACCTGGGCTGCACATAATCAGTTGCGCGGTCTGGGAAACTGTTATTGTTGGCAGATCTGTTAAATTGCTCTCTTTGTCCCCAGTTGGAGTAAATGAAAACGGAGAAAGTAAATGCCTTATAATCGAAATCGTTTCTCCACGTCCAGCGAAAACGGGGGCTTTTATAACCCAGGAAAACCCTGTCAGCATCCGTCATCACGCTATCGCCATTCTGATCTTTATATTTGAAATCTCCGGGCTGATTTCCGTACTTAGCAGCGGGAATCGCTTCTCCCACCTGCCAAACACCCACACGTTCGTAATCCCAAAATTGATCCGGATCGCGGCCGATAAACCATCTGTTTTTAATATCATCAGCTTCCTTCTGGCCAATGATGTTCCCATCGGCGTCTTTCACATCAACCATATCACCATACAGCTTAACTATTTTTCTCCGGTTTATCATAAAAATGAATCCTGAATTCCAACTAAATTCTTTTTTTTCAAGGATCTTACCATTCAAAGAGAACTCTAGTCCCTTGTTATTTAATTGTCCGAGATTGGCTGCTACACTGTTGAAGCCTATAATTTCCGGTAAGGCACGATCTACTAACAGATCAATAGTTGTAGCTGTATATGCATCAATTGTTGCAGTTAACCTGCTTTTGAATATAGAAAAATCCAACCCAACGTTGTAGGATGATTTACTTTCCCACTTTAAACCAAGGTTAGCCATCCTGTTTACATACAATTGAGAGGAGAGGTACACTTTACCCGTCTGGTCAATATACGGGTGCAACCCAGATGTCATATCTGATAAAGCCTCGTACTGTCCAATATCCCGGTTCCCGTTTTTGCCCCACGAAAGGCGCAGCTTACCATAGTCCAACCAGGTAGATGTCGATTTCATAAATGCTTCTTCAGAGAAATCCCATGCAAAAGCAAGTGCTGGAAAAGTTGCACGTGGATTTTGAGCACCAAAGGCAGAGAAACCGTCTCTTCTTACAGAACCGGTCAACATATATTTATCTTTGAAAGAATAAAACAAGCGGCCCATTAAAGCGTCTCCTGTACGGTAGGTATCATTACTTTCATTTAACGGTACGGACCCCGCCTGCAAACGATGATACCCTAGAATATCGCTTGGCGTATATTTTGAGGCCGTAGCTTTCGTTCTCCAAAACTGTCCTTTTTCCGCGTTCTGTAAGAGAGTCACCTCTAATTTATGATCGCCAAATTGCTTTTTCCATCGGAGCACATTATCGATTTGCCAATTATAGGTCTTCTCAAAGGTGCGTTCGCTGCTACCTCCATTGGCAGCCCATTGAGGATTCTTAGACGACTCATGGTTATAATATTCACGCCAGGTAAATGATGGAGTAAAATTACTTTGAAACTCGAATCCCAGGGGCAAGGTAATAACGCCATAAATACTTGAGTTGAGTGTATTGTAAGCATCCTTTCGATCTCTGTACAAGTTGTCATGGAATGGATTTACAGGTGTTGCATCTCCGGTTGGGAGCCTTCTGTAAAGGCTGTTCGGATCGTCAAGATTATTAGATCCGTAAGGAGAAATAATTGCGGATTGTCCCCAGTCTGCCTGAAGAAATCCTTCATCTCTAACCGCGAAATTGGTATTGGCGCCTACTTTCAAAAATGAAGTAATCTTGGATTCAAGATTTAAACGGGTTCTAAAATTGGTGAAGCGATTGCCAACAACAATTCCTTCCCTGTCTACATAGTTAAGAGATAAATAATAATTAGAATTGTCATTTCTATTGGATACAGCAGCAGTATAATCTTGTTGAAAACCTTTCCGGAAAACCAGGTCTTGCCAGTTTGTTACTTTGTCAACCAGGTAGTTGTCTATTTCTGGCGTTCTTAGTTCAAGTCGGGTCAACCAGGTGCGGATCAGATCTTCTTCGGCCACGGAAGTAGCCGGGGTGGTCTTATCATAATTATACCAGGTCAACTGATTGATGTTACTACTTAATTTTCGCGGATCAATAAACATTTCAGGATACTGATTGTGAAAAGTCTGGGTTCTTCTTCCAATCTCATAATCATATCGCCAGGCTAAAAACTCTTCCCCATTCATTACACGGGGCATACCCGCAGCTTCTACAAATCCCAAATTCGCGTTAAGTGAAATCCTGGGTTTACCAGCCGCACCCTTTTTAGTGGTAATCAATACTACGCCATTAGCTGCTTTTGCTCCAAATACAGCCGTAGCGCTCGCATCTTTAAGGATGTCGATAGATTGAATATCGTTGGGGTTGATATCAGCGAATGTTCCATCAAAAATAACACCGTCTACTACGTTTAACGGATTACTTCCTGCCTTGAGCGTACCAGATCCCCGCACCAATATATCTGCGTCGCCACGCGCAGTGTTGCCGGGATTACTTTGGCCGATAATCATACCGGCGGCATTTCCCCGCAAAAGATCCTGTACCGATCTCGGCGCTTCCTTCTCAAGCTTAGTGGCCTGAACGGATGCTACTGCGCCTGTGAGATCTTTACGCCGGGCGGTACCATAACCAATTACAACGACCTCATTCATGTCGGAAGAAGTAGCTGTCATTACTACATCAATAGTAGACTGGTTTGTTAACCTGACCTCCTGGGACGGATACCCCGTATAGCTAAATACTAATGTAGCGCCTGATGGTACATTCTGAAGCGAATAGTTACCCGACTCATCAGTTACGGTGCCTAGCTTTGAGTCTTTTACCATTATGGATACTAATGGAAGCGGCTGCTGCTTATCATTCCTGACAGTACCCGATACCGGCCTCGCATTCTGCGCAAAAGAAACCAATGAGATACAGAAGCAAAATAACAGGCATAGTCCTGCCCTGGAGAATTCCTGGTTTTTTTTTCTCATACTAATAAAGCTTTAATCGTTAAATAGATACAGACAATAGCATCCCTGCTATCATCAGCATCGGTTTAGGTTTATCAAAAAAATATTTATTCTTGAAGTTGTGCCCAATCGTTATAAACACAGCCTCTAATGATCAGTGTAAAACAAGTTCAGAAGTCCGTAAAATTATTTGTGGTTTATGGCATCGTTAATACGTTAACTAAAATAATCTTTTTACTTATAGATTACAACAAATAATTAATTACAACGTTTGAAATTGTTGAGCCATGTAAGATCATTCGTATTCATTAAAGATGAGTTGTGCGACAGGCCTGTTGAGATTGCCCAGAAGCGACACCAACGCTGCAATACCGTGTTAAAAAAAAGATACTGCACAACGGTAGTAATATGCAAAAAAAAGCTGCCCTTTTAAGGCAGCTGCTTTAGCTAAGTATCGTAAAACTACATATTAATTAGAGTTTGAAACTCAGTCTCCCAAAAACATATCGTCCATTAAACCCATGTTGTTGTACCAGGTTAGGATACACAAATCTCCCGCTGGAACTGTTGCCCGAATGGTTGAATTTATCGGGATATATGTCCAACAGATTATTAGCTCCCAGCGTAAATTTTAAATTCCTGATAATATCATACGAAACCGCCAGGTCGGTAATCAGTTTGGAGGTAAATGTCTGATCCAGTGTTTCCTGTGCACCGCTGATGATGTTAAGAGAAGGTGTAGTAACGGTACTCCAGCTTGTAACACGACCAAAATTGGTGGCGCGTAAAAAAACAGAAAATTTCTTTACTTTATAATCTGCAATAAAGGTAACCTTATTCTGGGGGGTTCCTAATTCAATACGGCTTTGATCAGCACGGTTGAAATAATTCCCCAACTGTCCCGACTCTACTAAGATCGGAGTAGCATTGATGCGCACCGACCCATCATCGTTTTTCTCAACCTCATTTTTCAAGAAAGCGCCAGAAGCTGTTAATCGCAAAGCATGTATACCAAAATTGGTATTGTAAGAAAGCACTGCTTCAATTCCCTGCGTTTTGGTATTGATGGCATTAGCAAAGAAGTTGGCGCTATTCGCATTGTTGGCTTTTAAAATGGAGTCCAGGTAGGTATTGCCATTCGCACTAAACAGGTTGGTTAATATGATCCTGTTATCCACCTTAATGCTGAACGCATCTACAGTGAGTTCCAGTCCTTTTGCAATCTTCGCCGTAGTACCTACAGAGAAGTTCTGAGAGGTTTCTTCTTTTAAGGTTGGTATACCAAAGCCCTGGGCTAATTTGCTATCATTTGTAAACGTGCCGGCTTCATAAAATACGCCGTTATTTACCAGGGTATTGGTTTTGGCATAATAGCGTTGCTGAAGCGATGGCGCCCTGAATCCGGTACTAATGGCTCCGCGCAAAGCGATATTGTCGGTTATTTTATAACGGGCAGCAAGTTTATAATTTAATGTACTTCCAAAATCAGTATAGTTTTCAAAGCGCAAAGCTGCACCTACAGTAAAGGCTTCGGTAAAATCCTGCTCCAGGTCAATATAAGCTGCGTAGCTGCTTCTGCTGTTCTTGCCTGCATTAGTAGGCTGGAAGCCCGCAAAAACCTGAGCTCCGCCGGTAATACCTGATGTGGGACTATAGTTCCTGTAAGAAGATTCTTCCCCTGCAGTAACAGCAAATGTCTCTACCCTTGACTCGCCTCCCCATGCAAAATTTAAACCCGATAGTACATCAAATCTCCTGTTTACATCGAAGTTGATGGTGTTCTGCGCAAAGCGTAATTGCCCGGCATCAAAAGTAGTTGGGAATGTAGCTGAAGTGATGGCCTGCGTATAGTTGGCTGAGTTAGAAACGGTAAAACCAAAACTATTTTGGCCATGTGTAAAACTCAGATCGTAATTCCAGCCAGCCAGGTTTCCCCGGAAACCACCGGCTAAAGAAAAATCCTGTACATCACTCTCAATGAGCGGTAAAAATCCATTGGGATAAACCTGTAGCACATTACTTCTTATTGCTGCAGGTACCGCATTGGGATACCTGTAGAAACCGCCTGCCTCACCATGCTTGCTACTATAACCTCCAAAAAGATAGGCTTCTACCTGGTCGTTTACCGGAAGGGCAGCATTAACAAAGGTTCCGATTCCTTTCACCTTGGCATTACCGAATCTCAGGTCAAAATCGCTCCTCGTTAAACCGTTGGAAGCGAGAATAGCATTATCATTATCGATGATTTGCTGCGAAGTAGGCGTACCGCCAGCTGTATAAGGGTAAATCTGGCCGTAATAGGTACCAGCCCTGTTGGAGGCATCGCGCTGTGTAAATTCGGCAGTAAGATTTACATATCCTTTTTTGAGCAGCTTCGTACCGTAATTAAGCCCTGCCTGGAAAGTCCCTCCATCTGTCACGCTTGCTTTACCATTGTTAGTACCCAGCGCTTTGTTGGCAAAATAATCTTTTTCGTACTCGGTCACGTTACTACCGTAAGAAATACTTCCTGTTAAACCGGTATTCTTTTTAATGATGACATTAATCACACCGGCAATGGCATCCGATCCGTATTGGGCTGCGGCACCGTCTCTTAAAATTTCGATACGTTCTACAGAGCCCGCAGGAATAGAGTTCAAATCAGTACTTACGGTTCCCTTGTTAACTGTTCCGTTTACATTTACCAGAGCTGTTTGGTGGCGCCGCTTGCCATTAACTAAAACCAATACCTGGTCGGCTCCCATCCCTCTTAATTGCGCCGGATCAATATGGTCTGAACCGTCGGTTACTGTTTGCCTTGACGACTGGAAAGACGGAGCAATGTAATTCAGTATCTGGTTAAGGTCTACCTGCCCGATATTATTTGTTACCTGTGCAACCGGGATAACATCTACCGGCGACAAAGACGCGAGTTTAGAACGGCCTAATGCCCGGGTACCGGTAACAATAATTTCCCCGAGAGAAGTACTGCTAAGCTCCAGTATAACATTCTGATCTGTAAAACCAGCTGCAACAGCTGTTTTTAGTGTTTGCGGTTCATAACCAACAAAGCTATAAGTAATTTGATAACTGCCTTCTTGCAGCGTAAGCGTATAATTACCGTCTGCGTCGGTAGTAGTGGCAGCACTAGCGGTAGCGCTTACTGTAGCTCCGGATATAGGTTGCCCGCTTTTATCGGTTACCTTGCCCTTTACTCCCTGTGCATGTATGATGTTGAAAACGAAAAGTGCCAAAAAAAACAAAGACACCTTTTTCAAGATAATTCTCATAATTGTTTAATTAAAAAATAAAAACACCACACTTAAAGTGTGATTATTAACTATTGAAAGAATTTGATTAGTTATTAGCGCTCTACATTCAACAACAACAATATGGACATATTGCGATAAGAATGTTACATTGGCAAACCGGCTTTAAAGCAGAAAACGCAGGTAATTGATTACCGGCATTCCAACTATTTGCAAAGACAGTTTTTTCCATAAAAATTGATCAGATATATTTTATCCAAACAACCAGGGTTGTTTTCCGCAGCAAATATATAAAAAAATATTAGTCTACTTTACAAATAGACTAATATTTAAAAATGACGCCTTTACATGCTGCAGCTATGGTTATGTACTATCAATAGAAAAGCTGCCTTTAAAGAACAGCTTTTCTTTGTTTAATCTCCTATTTACCCCGTTCGGCTTCCTTCGCTTCATAAAGTATCTGTAGAATATCTTTTACATGCTCAGGCTTTTTATTTACCTGTAAGGCATACTCAAGGTATTCTACCGCAGTTTTAACTTCACCATTTCTCAGGAAGCCTTTACCCAAGCCAGAACTGGCGATGCCAGACTCCGGATATAACAGGTAGTTGGCCTTATAAATGGCTAATGCTTCTTTTAACTTTCCTTGCGTTATAAAAAGATTACCCACGCTATTCAATAAGTGTTCATTGTCCACAAAGGATTTGAGCATAGCAGCCAGGCTTCGCACATTTGTATGCGAATGCGTTAACACCTGTTCTGTTTCCCACTGATGAATCAAAGTAAAGCTGGCATAATTGGGGGTATAATTTTTATTTGTGAGGATAGTAAAAAGATCTCTTTCAAATGTGTACACCGGGAATTCATTAATACGGCCCAGCTCCTTTCCATTTTTGTAAATAATAAATGTGGGCACCCTGTAAATACCTTTTCCCTTTTCTTCTCCCACAGGACTTCGTTTATAAAGGGAGTCGGTGGCTCCGAGACCAATAAGCCTTATTTGTTTTTCGGGAAAAGCAGCAGCCGACAATACTTTGAGCGCCCTGGGCACTTCCCTTTTGGAATCGCCACACCAGGAGCCAAAGAATATTTCTATAGAGAGATCCTTATAACCCACCTTTTTTAGCTGGTCGATTGCTGGCTGATCCGGAATATAAGAATCAAACCCGGTAGTAAACCAGCTTGCATAGGGTGCTTGTTTTAAATCATTGATCAAACATTGCCCATAGATAATTTTATCAGGCGTTGGTTTTTCCTGGGCATTTACCCAAAGAACACATAGGAATAATATGGTTGAACTGATTATTTTTCGCATCTTAAATAATTTGAAATGAATAAATAGAAATAGCATGTGCAGGGCATAGTTACCCACGCAACATTACACGAAAGCCATTATTAGCACTTTCGTCATCGATTGTACCCGTTACTATTTAAGATTGCAATGCAGGAGGTCTCCAGGGGCGTATATAAATCCCTTCGCAAACCTGAGCCTGCATCAGGGGATAGTTGAACTTATGGTAACTGATAGGTAGCTCGTCTGCTTTTAAAAATTTTGCATGATGAAAATAAACATCGAGGTGTGCATGTACATGGGTTGTGGATTGGTCTGCCGGTGGCATCTGGTATTTTTTTGAAGATGCTAAAAGCTGTTCGCAATCGCATTGTTGACTAACAGGCTGCGCAATATTTACCAACCGGCAATGCAGGTAGTTCAAATAGTGTACGTCCTGCGCTACGAAGAACGGTACAAAGTATAATATCAATAAAAGGTTGCGCAACAGGTTGTTTCGATTTCTATTACCGAATATAATAAAAAATGGGACAATCCGATCAAATTGCCCCATCCCTAATTTTATCTTTGGTATTACAATTCAGACAGACTTTCTTCCACAGCTTTTATTGTTTTATCAAGGTCTTCATAGCTTAACGCATTGTTTAAAAACCAGCTTTCGTAAGCAGACGGAGGCAGGTAAATACCGCGTTTCAACATGGCATGGAAAAACTGTTTAAAACGTTCTATGTCGCAGGCCGCTGCACTGGCAAAATCAGTTACCGGGTTGTCACCAAAATGCACACTGATCATACTACCCAAATGATTGATAGAATAAGCCTGGCCCCATTTGCCTAATGCCTTTTCCAATCCCTCTTTCAGATACAGGGTTTTACTATCTAACTCCTGCAACAATGACGGGTTTGCTTTCATTTCGCTCAATAATGTAAAACCGGCGATCATGGCGATAGGGTTGCCACTGAGCGTACCAGCCTGGTAAACATTCCCCAGCGGGGCTACCACTTCCATGATCTCGCGTTTACCCCCAAAAGCACCTACCGGCATACCCGCACCTATTACCTTACCATAAGTTACCAGGTCTGCTGCTACTCCCAGCTTCTCCTGTGCACCACCCAGAGCCAGGCGAAAACCGGTCATCACCTCATCAAAGATCAATACAATACCATTATCATCACAAACCTGCCGCAAACCTTCCAGGAAACCTGGTTGGGGCAGAATACAGCCCATATTACCCGCTACAGGTTCCACTATAATAGCCGCTACCTCATCCTGGTTTTCTGCAACCAGCTTCTTAACCGCATCCAGATCATTATAAGCACAGGTGAGCGTATCATTAGCGATCGCAGCTGTTACGCCTGGCACCGTTTGTATATTAAAAGTAGCAACGCCACTTCCGGCTTTTACTAAAAAAGCATCGGCATGCCCGTGATAGCAGCCTTCAAATTTGATAAACTTATTACGGCCGGTATAGCCCCTTGCAACACGTAGCGCACTCATACAGGCTTCTGTACCACTGCTCACCATCCTTATCAAATCTACATTAGGTGTAATAGACTTTATCAACTCCGCCATCTCAATTTCCAGTTCGGTTGGCGCCCCAAAGGAGGTGGAGTACTGAGCTCTTTCGCAAATAGCTTTAACCACCGGCTCATAAGCATGCCCCAGGATCATGGGGCCCCATGATGCGATGTAATCTATATACTGATTATCATCTGCATCATACAAATAAGCGCCCTTGGCTTTTTTAATGAACAAAGGCGTACCGCCCACACTCTTAAATGCACGTACCGGCGAGTTAACGCCTCCCGGAATACTTTGTTGTGCTCTCTCAAATAAAGCCTTACTTGACTGGTAACTATACATAATTGGTTATCCCTTTAATTAATTCATGATGTTATACACTCATTGTATCAGTTATTCTTAAACTCCTCGCGTTTGCTTTTTATAAGTGTATATAGTTCCTGGAAATCTATTTTTAAGCGACTGGCCGCAATGTTAACGGGCGTACGCAGGGTATTATAATTCATTTCCAGCATTTTTCTTTTGAGCGGGTTCAACTCTGTTGCCATATACTTCTCCGGATCTTTGATTGTCACCTTTATAAAGTGATCGCCATTACTCTCCAGGTGCCTGATCTCCGTAACCTGCGCCCAGCTTAGTTTTGGGAACATTACTCCTAAAGAGCCATCTGCTATGCCTTCATTATCTATAACCAGTCCCGGTTTTTTATTGAATACTTTTTGAGCTATAAAAGCGGCACCAATAATGAAAATAAAAGAGCCGATAAAGCCGGCAACTTTTATAAAACCCGTGCTGCTACTCTTTGTAAACAATTGTGGCTGTATAACCATTAAAGTAAATACCAAAAGCAGTATCACAAAAAATGCAAATCTTTTAATGGCTTTTGATTTATCAATCGGCACTTTTATAACCATGATGCGGTTTTTATACGGTCATTGAAAATATTCTTGTCTTGGGTTGCCTGCGTATCAGCCTAAGATCGAACGCCATGGCAATATTGCGTGCGAAAGTGCGGCCTTTTTCTGTTACCAGCAAATGATTATCTTTTATTTCAATTAAGCCATCCAGCTGCATTTCCTGCAAACGGTCCAGAATCTCAGGCAGTTCGGGTAGTTTCACGCTTTCTGCCTGCCAGGAGGTTTCTAAATTACACATCAGGTTCAGAATGTGTTTTCTTACAACAAGATCTTCCTCATTCAATATATGTCCCCTGAAAACAGGCAGTTCTCCTTTGTTAACTCTTTCAGTATATTCTTCAACCGATTTATCATTTTGCGCAAATGCATACCAGCTATCGCTTATAGCCGACATACCCAAGCCTATCATCAGCTGAGTGGATGAAGAAGAATAGCCCATAAAATTACGGTGGATGGTTTTATCCAATACTGATTGATATAAACCATCTGTAGGTAAGGAGAAATGATCCATACCAATTTCAACATATCCCAGGTCCACGAGTAACTGCTTACCGTTCTCATACAAGATTCTTTTTGATTCAGCATCAGGCAGGTCTTGTTCATCAAAGCCTCTTTGCCCCACTCCTTTCACCCAGGGCACATGTGCGTATGAATAAAAAGCAATACGATCGGGTTTAAGAGAAATAGTTTTTTCAATAGTATCCTTCATGCGCTCCCATGTCTGATGCGGTAAACCAAATACAAGGTCATGACTAATACTTTTATACCCCAATGCCCTTGCATCAGCAGTCACCTTTCTTACTCTCTCAAAAGGCTGTATACGATTGATCGTTTGCTGTACCTTCAGATCATAATCCTGCACGCCAAAGCTCACCCGTCTGAAACCTAGCTCATACAAGGTTTCTAAATGCTGCACAGTTGTGTTGTTGGGATGCCCTTCAAAACTAAATTCCGGCTGTTCATCGATATCTGCCAGGGCAAATATGCCTTTTAATAAACGATGCAGGTTTTGAGGTTGAAAAAAAGTAGGCGTACCACCACCCAGATGTAGTTCCTTAATACGTGGACGCGCGCCCAGAAGCTCCACATACATTCCCCATTCCTTCAACAACGTATCGATATAAGGACTCTCTACATCATGCCGTTTGGTAATACGTTTATGACAGGCACAAAATGTACAAAGACTTTCGCAAAACGGAAGATGAATATAGATGCTGATGCCCTCAGTGAGATTACTTTCGGTGAAGCTTTTACGAAGGCTCGACAGCCATTGATCGGCGGTGAAAGACGCCTCGTCCCAATAAGGAACGGTGGGGTAGCTTGTATACCGGGGGCCAGGGATATTATATTTAGTTACCAGGCTCATTAACTATTCAATAACTTAACTGCATCTGCAGCAAAATAAGTAGCTATTAAATCGGCGCCGGCTCTTTTAATAGAGGTCAGGCTTTCCAGGATCGCTTTGTTTTCGTCCAGCCAGCCTCTTTCAGCAGCGGCTTTGATCATGGCATATTCACCACTTACATGATAGGCGCTTACCGGCACTGTTACATTATTTTTTATTTCCCTTATGATGTCCAGGTAAGCCATTGCGGGCTTCACCATTACAATATCGGCGCCTTGTTCTACATCCTGTAAGGTTTCATTAATGGCTTCCAGGCGATTGGCATAATTCATCTGGTAGGTTTTTTTATCGCCAAAGCCGGGAGCACTGTCCAGAGCATCTCTGAAAGGTCCATAAAAACAACTCGCGTACTTAGCGCTATAGCTCATGATTCCCACATCTGTAAATCCATTTTCTTCGAGTGCTTTCCTGAATGCACCGATACGGCCATCCATCATATCGCTGGGCGCGATAAAATCAGCCCCCGCAGTTGCATGGGATAAGCTCATTAAGGTCAAGGCTTCTACCGTCTGGTCATTTACGATCGTACCTTTTTCTATATCTACAATACCGTCATGTCCATAAATAGAATAAGGGTCGAGAGCCACATCTGTCATTACGACCATTTCAGGCACTGCGTCCTTAATAGCTTTTACACTCCGTTGCATTAAACCATCCGCATTCCAGGCTTCTTTACCTGTATTATCCTTTACTTCATCCAGTGCTTTTACAAACAACAATACCGCTTTAATGCCCAGCGCCCACATCAATTTCACCTCTTCAACGGTCTTATTCAGCGAGCGCCTGTAATATCCTTTCATGGAAGGTATCTCTTCTATTATGTCTTGTCCTTCAGTTATAAATAACGGGAGAATAAAATCATTCGGAGTCAATACGGTTTCAGCCAATAAACTTCTGATAGCACCTGACCTGCGTGTAATACGGTTTCTACGTTGTAAATACATAATCTTATTATTTATGATGGAGGATGTATGATTTAGGATATATAAATCTAAATCCTAAAACACGATCACCTATCTTTTGATCTTTGATTTGTTTGTTTTATCTGTAGCAGCAAAAATTGCTGTCAGCTCATTTGCTTCCTTAATTAATCGGTTAACTTCAGGCCCTTGACTTAACCCGGCGTCATTTACCACTTCGAGCCAATAATGACTTTCGTCTGCTTCTTCTAACACAACTTCAATCTTATATAAAAAATCCGCAGGAGATTTTGCCCTTACAGATGCTCTATAGTTAGACCCTGCAGAACGTATCAACTGTTTTGCTGTTTCAAAACCAGCTGCATTCCTTGGAAAGTCTTCACAAAGTTTAATAACGTCTACATGAAATTTCTTTGTCCTGCTTTGTAACTCTTGCCTATCCATTGCTAAAAGTTTTTAGAATCATTTTGCTCTTCTTTCTATCAAGATATCAGAGATCAGACATCCTACATCAGACATTTTTAACAGCTGATCCAATTCGTCTTGTCAGTAACCGCAAAAATAACTTATCCGACTCCGGTTAGCATCCCCCGAAGCTATACTCTACTTCCACTCCGCCCTTCGTTTGTGTAAACTTCACACCACTGCCGCCACCTTCGCTATTGTATTGAAAATTATAAATATTGGAGGTTTTGATCTCATTGCCCTCATCGTCATAATTCACAGGCTGGTACCACCAACTAAAATAATCGTATTGGCTTTTTAGCTGGTTGAAGCTTTTAACCTCTTTGGGACGGTAGCTCGAAGCATTTTGCAATTCGAGTAAAAATAAAACTGCCTCATGCAACTGGAAACCGGGCAAAAAAATGGTATGCACCTCACCTCCTGCACCGCCCTCTTCCATATACTGTTGAACAGCTTTGTACGTATACCCTGCGTTAAAAGTGTAAGTTTCGCTAAAATGTATTTCGTTTTTATCCTGCTTTTCTAATTGTTGCTTTTTATAGCTGAGCGGTTTGCCTAAATATCCTTTTAACGCATCGACGATGGGTAGATCTGGAGTATATTCATCTGATGTCTTTTTCTTATGAATCGGTTTGATGGGGATATGTACTAAGAATGCTGCAGGCACATAGCCTTCTTTGTTATTGTACCTCACTTTAGCCCAATCAGATTGTAGCGTATAAACGTGTTTCTCGTTATTGGTATACTGTTCGGGCCGGGTAGTTATTGTATCGCCGTAGTAGCACAAATAGACAGGAAAGAACTTAGCCTTGTTAAACGCTACTACATCCACTTTACTACCTGCTGGAAGACTGCCGATCTGCCGGCTTTTGATATCAGGCTTTTCAAAAATTCCTAATGAAAAACCCTTCCAGTTATACCAGGTCTTTACTTGAGCGATGCCCATCAAAGGCAACAGGAGAACAAAAATGAGCAGATATTTCATAGCCCTGTGTTTACTTACATGAATCATATCAACACTTGTTTACGCGTGAGGCCCAGTCTTCTTCAGTAATATCAGTGGTAGCGATCCATTCCCTTGGATGTTTACAGGCCTGCAATAATCGATCTTCCTCGCTTCCCGGTACGGGCTGGTAGTTATAGTCGAACCGAACAGTGGCGGGTAAGCTCATCAAAATACTCTCCGTTCTGCCATTGGTCTTCAGGCCAAAGATCGTCCCCCTGTCGTGTACCAGGTTAAACTCAACATACCTGCCTCGCCTTATCTCCTGCCAGTATTTATGCGGTGGCTCAAATGCAGTATGCTTTCTTTCGCCAACAATAGGCAGGTATGCCGGTATAAATGCATTGCCACAGGCTTTTCCAAAGTTCATCCAAAAGTCTACGTCCTTAGTATCGTCTGCTTTTTGGTGGTCATAAAATATCCCCCCGATACCACGGCGTTCATTATCACGATGTGTGTTTACAAAATAATCATCACATACCTTTTTGAACCTGGGATAAAATGAGCTGTCAAAGACATCGCATACATTTTTATAGGTGCTGTGAAAATGCACCGCATCTTCTTCAAATAAATAGTAAGGTGTCAGATCCGTGCCGCCACCAAACCACCGGTCAATCGTATCACCTTGTTCATTATACAATTCAAACATGCGATAATTACAATGAACGGTAGGTACAAATGGATTAAAGGGATGGATTACCAGGCTAAGGCCAGCCGCAAACCATTGATCGCCGTTAATGTTTAATGCCTTTCGCATAGTGTCCGTTACCTTTCCGTACACAACAGAAGTATTTACACCTCCCTTCTCGAAAACATTTCCATTGGTTATAACGCGGGTTTTTCCGCCGCCGCCGCCATCGCGCGTCCATTGATCTTCCACAAACAGCGCCTTACCATCTTCCTGCTCTACCGCAGTGCAAATGCGGTTTTGCAGGTCATGGATAAATTCAATCCATTGTTCTTTAATACTCATAATACCCTTTTATAATAAAAGATGGTTATCATCCGGAGTGGTGTCCATAAAAACGCCTCCGTCTATTACAATACTTTTTATCTTTTTATTAGTAGCCGTTTTTATATTGATTGATTGAGTTCCTTTCCACACAACCGGACTGTAATGTGTGCTCCGTTCACTCCCATCGGTCCATACCATCTTCACATTAAAGGGAATGGCAAATCCTCCCACATTCTCTACCTGTACCGTATTGGCATCCATCTGTTTTACTTTCAGATCTATATAATGATTGCTAAAAAACCAGTTGTTCCAAAACCAGTTAAGGTTTTGTTGCGTAGCCGTATTGAACGAATAGAAAAAGTCCCAGGGAATAGGATGCTTCCCATTCCAGTTGGTCATGTATTGATGTAAGGCCTTTTTAAACAAAGCATCTCCCAGCAGATCCTTTAGCGCTAAATAAGCCAATGCAGGCTTTACATAGGCATTATTGCCATACCCCGCGCCACTTAACTGGGATGACATCGAAATAATGGGTTGATCCTGTTCGGCTGAAGGATCATTGATGTAACGTTCAACGCGAAGCGCCTTGAATGCTGAATCAGCATAGGTTTTGCCATTTTCTTCTATTCCTATAAGATATTCGAAAGCGGTAGCCCACCCTTCATCCATAAAGGCATAGCGTGTTTCGTTCGTGCCCATATAAAAAGGAAAATAGGTATGTGCCACTTCATGATCCAAGGTCAAACGCGAATCTTTTAAGTCTTCAATGGATGCATCATTGACCATCATGGGGTACTCCATATCTGCAAAACCCTGTATGGCTGTCATTGTGGGATAAGGATAAGGAACTCCCGGCCATTTGGATGAGAACCATTGAAGGCAGTACTTGCCCCAGTTCACATACTGTTTAAAATCTGCCGCACCCTCTTTATAAGCAGCCTGCATACTTACCCGCCTGCCGCTTACAGAATCTACCATGATACTTCCCGCATCCCACACATATTGACTGCTTAACGCAAAAGTCACATCCGTGATATTATCTGCGGTAAAATGCCAGGTATTCCATTCGGTTTGTGCAGTAATGGATCCTTCCTTCATCTGATCAGCTGTAGCAACAGGAACAATCTCTGTCGCGGTGAACGACGATTTAAATCTTTTAAGCGCATCGGCCGACAATACCTCTTCTGCATTTTGTAAGGTTCCCGTAGCCCATACTACATAATTTTTAGGTGCTTGTACCTTCAGGTTGTAATCATTAAAATCATTGTAAAACTCTTGTCTGCCCAAGTGTTGTAATTTATCCCAGCCGTTATAGTCATCATATACTGAAATACGGGGGTAAGCGTAGGCGCAAAAAAAAGTTTGAGGATCTATCTGTCCTTCCCGATCACTTTCTTTGGATAGCGGATAACTCCATTCTATTTTAACCTGTACCTGCTGCCCTGGCAATATGGACTTCGCCAGCTCGATCGGGCTTACAGTTCCCCAATTACTCCCATCCGTTTTATAAATAAAACGATCAATGGAGAGCGTTTTTATTTTTAGTCCTTCCGTTAAAAAATCACTGGAAAAATAATCGTAGCGGGGTGCTTCGGGCTTATGCAGGTTGTTGACAAAACGGATCACCAACTCTTTTAGCGTGTCAGGGCTATTGTTAGTGTATACAATTGTTTCGCTACCCGTAACTATTTTGGACAGAGGGTCTACCCGGACACTGATATCGTAAACGCCCTTGTTCTGCCAGTATCCTACACCGGGTACGCCTTTGAGAGAGCGGGTTCCCTTATCGTAGGCCGCTTTAATGTTGCGGGGCATATATAAGCCCTGCGCAGCCAACGAAGCAGCAAAAACCAACAGCAATAATAATCCAACAACTTTTTTCATACCTATGTTCTTTGATAGGACAAAGCTTTAAGTATCGATCCACATTGCCTGACCCAACAGGCCATTGTCTAAAAGCGAAACTCCTTCACAGTATCTACAAAAGCCCGGGCATGATCTACCGGTACATTTGGCAAAATACCATGCCCTAAATTAGCAACATGTCTTCCTGGTCCGAAAGCCTGCAACATTTGCGTTACTTCTTTTTGAATCACCGGTATGGGTGATAACAATTTCGCCGGATCAAAGTTTCCCTGCAAAGTTACATCGGCACCGGCAAATTGCCTGGCCACCGGAGCTTCAATACACCAATCAATTCCTAATCCGTGGGCTCCTGTTGCTGCCATTTCACCTAAAGAGCTCCAGGCTCCCTTCGCGAATACAATAGTAGGCGCTTCCTCTTTTACCGCGTCTACTATCTGGCGGATATATTGCAACGAGAATGTTTCAAAATCCTGCTTACTCAATAAGCCACCCCAGCTATCGAATAGCTGCACGGTATCGGCGCCCGCGGCTATCTGCCCTTTTAAATATTGTATAGTGGTATGGGTGATCATTTGTAACAAGGTATGCGCCAGACCGGGATTCTGATAGCAAAACCCTTTTGCTTCATCAAAGGTTTTACTGCCTTTCCCCTGTACCATGTAACAAAGCAAGGTCCATGGCGCACCGGCAAAACCAATTAAGGGCACCCTCCCATTCAGCTCTTGCTTTATCAATTTGATTGCATCAAATACATAATGCAAAGTATCGTTCACATCAGGTACTTTTATGCGGTTCAGATCACTTTGAGTTTTTATAGGATCAGGGAGTAAAGGCCCCTGTTTTTCTATCAGCTGCACTTCCAATCCCATAGCCTGAGGTACTACCAATATATCGGAGAATAAAATAGCCGCGTCCACTCCCACTATATCCACCGGCTGTAAAGTAATTTCACAAGCCAACTCTGGGTTCTGGCATCTTTCAAAAAAAGAATATTTCTCTCTTAACCTTATATACTCAGGTAAATAGCGTCCCGCCTGGCGCATCATCCATACAGGTGTGCGTTCTGTCGGTTCACCCAGTAATGTCCTGATCAATAAATCATTTTTTATGGTAGTATCTCTTTTCATCTTCTTATTACTTAAAATTATCTCTTTGCTTTATATTTTATTGAATGCCTCTTTCACCTTATCTATCATCGCCTCTGCGCTTGCTGTAGCTGCAGTAATTATGTTTTTTGTAAATGGCTGTAATGATCGGGCTGTTGTATTACCAACCGCAAAGCAAATAGTTGCTGCATCAATATGGTTCGTACTGCAAAAACTTTTTACGGCACTGGGACTAAAAAATAACAGGCCATCGAACGACTGTTCCAGCGTATGTGTTACCTCATGGGTTGTATAAACAACCAGCTCTTTTAAGTTGGCTTTTCCTGCTAATTTTTCCGGTATGGTATCCATTCTTTTATCGCCACAAAAAAAATATACGTTCTTAATGCCCGCTTCTATTATTTTGGCCGCCAACGAAGCACTGTCAGTAGCTGTGGCGTGAACGGCTGATTGAGGAAAATGGATCTGCACCTGCTCTTTTGTAGCTCCAAAAAGACAATATATATTCCAGTTTACATCTCTATCTAATAATTCGGCTACTGCCGTAACCGATCTGGAACTGGTAAATATAGCAGTAATAGACTTATCTTTCAGGAGGTTTACAGCATCGGTGATATCATTATTAACCACCGGTATTGTTTCGATGAAAGCAAGACAATCAATATCTATTTCATGATTGGCCGCTTCTGTTAAGAGTGCCTCATGAAGGGCTTTGGTGCTTAATATTTGTATCCGTTTATTTTGCATTTTTAAATGCGGTCACAATTTCCCGGCCGCCATGCTCTAAAACATATTGGCCAGCCAGTGTTCCCGCCTCATTGGCTTCCTCCTTACTAAATGTTTTTTCTACAGCTACCTTCTTTAAGCCATCAGGCGATATAATATTCCCCTGAAACAGGATGCCATCCGGAGTAACCTGAGCCAACGCACTTATGGGCGTGGAACATCCCCCCATTAATGCACTCAGGAAATCCCGTTCTACTTTAACGGCTATAGCCGTATCGTGATGATTGATAGGTGTAAAAGCGTCCAGTACTTTATCATCGTCCGTTCGGGCTACCACCATAATAGCACCCTGTGCCGGAGCCGGTAGCATCCAATCCAGGTCAACACTGTTCTCCGGCCTCACATTAATGCGCTCCAAACCTGCTGCGGCAAAAATAGCTCCATGCCAATTGCTTTCTTCTACTTTCTTTAAACGCGTATTAATATTCCCTCTTAAGTTTTCAACTACCGTTCCGGGATAGTGGTTCAGCCATTGTGCTTTACGGCGAATGCTGCTGGTGCCAATAGTTAGTGGTGAATGGGGAGTAGTAAGTAGGTCTTCGCCTCCTATCCCCCACTTACCATTTACTACTAGCACGTCTTTATAGCTTGCTCTTTCCAATACGGCGGCCTGCACAATACCTTGAGGTAATTGCACGGGAACGTCTTTCATACTATGCACGGCTATATCAATACGGTTGTTCAGTAAAGCGGCATCAAGGCTGCGGGTAAATACGCCCTGTACACCCATTGCGTACAAAGGAGTAACCAGGTCTATATCGCCTTCGCTTTTTATAAATACCAGCTCTGCGGCGTGGCCATTATCTTCGAGTAGTTGCTTTACCAGGTCGGCTTGCCATACGGCCAGCTGACTTTCCCTGGTACCGATTCGGATAGGATTATTTTGCATCAGGACATTTGCAGGTAATCATTGATCAAATTGATGAACTGGCAGCCCTTATCATTTTTCGTTTTCAGATTTACAGCCAATTGTTTTACGGCTTTCTGCGCTTTTACCGTTTGTTGTTTTAACTGGGCATCTCTGGCAAACTCACAAGGGTGTAACTGTAATTTGTCAATTTCTTCGAGCTTACTTTTCCAGGTTTTTAAATGCAGGGCATAACGATAATCTTTCAGCCACTGCCAGAACTCCCGGGTGTAATACTCAATGATGGCTTCCGCTTTGGGCACTTCATCTCTTCGTTTAGCCAGGGTTTTATCTAAAATAGTAGTTGAGATCTCATCTACGTCAATCACCAGTTTACCCTTCATCTGTTTTACATCAGGGTGTACATTTACCGGAACTGACAGGTCGAGGATCAGTTTATCATCGACCTCGTTAAAATGCGAAGGCAACACGGTGGGCTCATTAGCATTAGTGCATACAATGACAACATCGGCCTCTGCTATTGCTTCACTTTTGTTTTTATAGGCAGAAAATAAGATGCGGTTGGCCTGCGATAAAGCATAAGCGGTATCATCGGTACGGTTCATTACCGTAAGACTCACACCTGGAAAATAGGTTACCAGGTTTTTACAAACATTGGCCCCGAATTTACCGGCACCTATCACCAATATCTTTTTGCTCGCCAGGTCGGGAATTGCTTGCAACAATTCAATTGCCGCAAATGACACTGAAACGGTTCCGTTACTAAGTTGTGTATCGGTCTTTACTTTTTTTGAAGCCTGGAACACAAAATTCAGCGTACGATCCATCACCGGCCCAATTACATCATTGGCCTTTGCCAGGTCGATCGCTTTTTTAATCTGGCCCAATATTTCGTAGTCGCCCAATATTTGTGAATCTAAACCGGAAGCCACATTAAATAAATGCTGCAATGCCGGGTTACCGTTCTTCAAATAGGCATACTCGAAGAAAGTATTACGATCAGCGCGGCATTCGTCTAACAACAGATTTACCAATTGCATTACAGACTCGGCAAAACCGTAAATTTCAGTACGATTACAGGTTGAAACAACAAAAACACTTTTAAGATCAGCCGCTTTGGCTGCTAATGCCAGCTTTGCAAACTGGTCATTATTAATAGAAAACAGGCCCCGGGTGGCGGTATCTGCTTTGTGGTAGTTGATTCCAGCAACGCAAAACCTGTCGAGTACTTGTTTTGAAATATGAAAATCTTCTGCAGACATTTGAGTGGTGCAAATGTATATAAGGTTGCCCATCTGCGCGTCATAAAAATGTCATCTGGATAAAAAAGATATCATCCTATAATATGATCAAAATCATATTTACTTAGAGGTGTCGCCACAACTATTTGTTACCTTTGCAAAAATTTTGATCAGGCTTAAGATAACTATTGAATGCTGCGTCCCTTTCCATCCGGACAGGCGATTGAATAACGTACCTTGAAATGCAGTATATAGCAAATTGGTATACAGGTATTGCGAGCTTTGTCAAAAAATAACCCCACAGCAGCCATTAAAACCTGCGTTGAACTGAATAATGAAAACAGGAATTATATTAATGAACTTAGGTTCGCCCGACAGTACCAGTGTACCCGATCTGAAAGTGTATCTGAAAGAGTTTTTGATGGATGAGCGGGTGATTGATAAGCCACTTTGGTTAAGAACCCTGTTGGTAAAAGGCATTATAGTACCTACGCGGGCTCCTAAGTCTGCTGAAGCTTATAAAACCATCTGGTGGGAAGAAGGATCTCCATTGGTGGTGCTTACTGAACGCCTGCAAAAAGCGCTTCAGGAAAAAGTAACCGAGCCCGTTGAGATTGCGATGAGGTATCGTAAGCCTAACCCCAAAACAGCCTACGATAATTTACTGAAGAAAATGCCTGACCTGGAAGAGGTAATCCTGGTTCCCCTGTACCCTCATTATGCAATGAGCAGCTGGGAAACAGCCGTAGTATATATGAAGGAAATTCACAAAAAATATAATTATAGTTTCCAATTAAAAACGGTACCGCCTTTTTATAAACATCCTGCTTACATCAATGCTTTGGCAGAAAGTATGAAGCCTTATTTGCAGGATGAATACGACCAGTTATTGTTCAGCTATCATGGTATTCCTGAGCGTCATGTATTAAAGACCGACCCGACCAAACAACACTGTATGCAGGTGGACAATTGCTGTTATAAAGCCAGCGACTCTCATCCTACCTGTTACAGGCACCAGGTAACCATGACCAGCGAACTGGTAGCTAAAAAATTAGGATTAAAGAAAAATCAATGGGCTCAAAGCTATCAAAGCCGCCTGGGGCGTGATCCCTGGCTGTTACCCAGCACACAGGAGCGCCTGCCCAACCTGCCTAAAGAAGGGGTAAAGAAAATAAAAGTAGTTTGCCCTTCTTTCATCAGCGACTGCCTGGAAACCCTGGAAGAAATTGAAGAAAGAGGCAAAGAAGACTTTATTGCAAATGGCGGAGAAAAGTATGAATACATTCCCTGCGTTAATACCAGCGAACCTTGGGTGAATGCGTTGGTGCAACTCATAGAAGAGGCTAAGGACGCGCCCTATGAAAGAATGAGCATTCAAAAATAATTTAAGCCGCTCTGCGGCTTTTTTCATCTTATGGCAAAACAACATCATTATAAAGTAGCGGTTTCCTGGCACGATGATAAGGGAACAAGTGGCTATACCAGTTATTCACGAGATCATATTATTTCCGTTGCCGATAAACCTGCAATAAACGCAAGTGCCGATCCGTCTTTCAGAGGCAATCCAGCTAAGTATAATCCGGAAGAGCTGTTCCTGGCTTCTATTTCCAATTGCCATATGCTTTGGTATTTGCATTTATGTGCTGTGAACGGGGTTATTGTGCTCAGTTATGAAGACAATGCCCAAGGCACCATGGAAGAACAAAACGATGGCAGCGGCAAATTCACCGGTGTAACCTTACATCCCGTTGTCACTGTTTCGTCAAAAGAAATGATCCCAAAAGCAGAAGAGCTGCATTCGGAAGCCAATAAGTATTGTTTTATTGCCAATTCCCTGAACTTTGCTGTAAATCATCAACCGGATACTCTCGTTAAGGAAAATAATGTCTAACGCATACCTATATATCAAGGCCGTCCACATCATCTTCGTTGTTACCTGGTTTGCCGGCTTGTTTTACATGCCCCGCCTCCTTATATACAATGTAGAGGCTAATGATAAAGAACCTTTAGTAAAACAGGCGTTGCAGGCACAGTTTAGCATTATGATGAAAAGGCTTTGGTATGGTATTACCTGGCCCTCTGCGATCTTGACATTGATCCTGGGACTTTCAGTTCTTTTCAAAGGTTCCTGGCAATCTGTTTTATTTCATAAAGAAGGTTTATGGCTGCTGCTCAAACTAATTTTAGTTGTATTTCTTTATGGTTATCATTTATACACACATCGCATTTTCAAACAGCAGTTAAAGGGCATTTTCACCTTAAGCTCCCAGCAATTGAGGATGTGGAATGAAGCAGCTACGCTGCTTTTGATCAGCATTGTTATGCTAGTGGTAGTCAAGCAAGGGATCAGCCTGATTTGGGGGCTTGTTGGCACTGTACTTTTAGTAATCATTTTGATGCTGGCTATCAGGATTTATAAACGTGTTAGAAATAAAAATTAACGGCATCATTACCTATTACCAAATTTAGAGCTCTAACAAAAGATAACATTTAGTTCAAACGTTTGCGCTGCCAATAGCATGAGGCTTCTCCTATCTTTATAAAAAATTATTGGCCCTGCAAAAGGTGTGTTAGTACTTATTGCACTAACCCATCTGACTAAATACTTTTGTATGCATAACAAGTCATCATTAAAGCGTCGCGATTTCATTGGAAATATATCCAAAGCCAGCCTGCTGGGTGTATTGGGCGTTGGCAATGCCACTCCCCTGATACAAGATGTAAATGAGTTGTCTGCCCGACCGGCTGAAGGACATATATTTTTGGCGCAGCCCTATTTACAGGCTCCGTCCCCGGACAGCATGAGTATTATGTGGATCACCAATAAACTTTGTTATAGCTGGGTTGAGTACGGAGAAGGAGATCAGCTCGATCAAAAAGCGCATGAAATTAAAGATGGTTTGGTAAATGCTTACAACCGTGTAAATGCCGTTCGGTTAAACAATCTAAAGCCAAACACAACTTATAGCTACCGTGTTGTGTCGAAAGAAATCCTCGAATTTCAACCTTACAAGCTGGTTTACGGAACAACCATCACGAGCAATACGCATACCTTTAAAACAATAGAACCGAAAGCCCGGGAAGTTAGCTGGCTGATCATGAATGATATTCACGATCGCCCTCAATCTATATCTCACCTGATGAAGCTCAATGGAAATGATGCCTACGATTATGTGTTCTTTAACGGTGATATATTTGACTACCAAACAGACGAAAAGCAAATCATTGATCACATGCTTGCACCCTGCCTGGAAAGCTTTGCGGGCAATAAACCTTTTTTGTTTGTAAGAGGCAACCATGAAACAAGAGGGAAGTATAGTCGTGAACTGGCGGATTACTTCACATCTCCTTCGGGCAAATATTATTATGCTTACCAATGGGGACCGGTATATAATATAGTGCTCGACACCGGAGAAGACAAGCCGGATGATGCGCCGGTTTACGCAGGTATTGTTGACTTTGATTCCTATCGCAGAGAACAGGCTGCGTGGCTTGAAAAAGAGATGCAAACACCTGCTTTTAAAAAAGCACCCTTTAGGTTGGTGATGATGCACATACCTCATTTTTACTCGGGTGACTGGCATGGACCTTTGCATTGCCGTGAATTATTTGCACCTCTTTTTGATCAATATAAAGTAGACATGGTGATCTCAGGGCATACTCATAAATTCGGTGTCTTTCCACCTGAAAAAAGCAAACATAACTACCCTGTGATTATTGGAGGAGGGCCAAAAGATGGCAACAGAACGTTGATAAAGGTAAAGGCCAACCAGCAGGAACTTTCTTTAAAAATGCTGAAAGATGATGGTAGCCAAGTAGGCAGCTATATTGTAAAAAGAAAATAACAAATTACTTCCCCTTGTTTCCGGCTACAAGGCTAAAGGCGATTCTCAGGTTGGGAGCAATTACCCACTCTCTAAAATCAGTGCCACCGATCACTCCGCCCTGCCACTCAAAATTTATTTTGGAAGATAAGAATCGCTGCATACCCCAGGCAGCGGTAAGTCCAACCGCTTCACGCGCTGTTATATTTCCCGAAGAAAGGATGGGATTGCCATTTACAAAAACATCGGTTGCTATAAAATTGGCAGCATTATTATTAATGTTCTTTCCCTTCTTAAAGCGTTTGTCCAGGTTGTAGTAATTCTTAAACCCCAAACCTACCTCAGGTACTATTGCATAACGAAACTCCGTTCCGCTAATTGAGCCTGCACTAAAAGACATGCCACCTGCAATACCGCCTTCCAACGTTAGTACAGATTTACGACTTACAGGCTTCTCCCATTGATAAGTAAGACCTAATACAGACACTTTTATTTTGTGCAGCTGCCGCACCTGTGGCAACTCAGCATTATTCTGGCAAACTGCATTTCCTGACAGCCCTATAATGTAAATCAGGAAAAAAATAAAAAAAGTTGGTATTCTCATAAAGCTAATTGGTTAGTGCATAAGACGAAAACATTTGGCTATCAGTTGCATCCACAAAAAAAGCCTGCAATCGACTTGCAGACTTCCTGTACTATTTTTTGCAAGATGCTTTATCTTACTTTATAAATAAAATCATTATTCTTAAACTGTTTGGCTACCTCGCGAAGGTCATAAGCAATGCTGGCATCCACCATTTTATCGCCCATTTCCAGCACGAATCCTCCAATAATATCAGGGTTTACGGTCTCCTCAAGTTCAACTTTCTCAACACCAGCCGCTTTTTTCACCTGGGCAATTATACCGTTTTTAGTAGCCTCACTAATTGCCACAGCTGTTGTCAATTTTACGGTATTAATATTATTGTGTCTTTTATATAAAGATATAAACTCAGTTACCATTTCAGGTAAATGCGATTCTCGCGCCTTGCTGATCAGTAAACGGATAAAGCCGGATGTAATTTCTCCGATATTACCTTTTGCTACTGCTTCCACAATTTTCTGCTTCTTGTCTGCCTTAATGATCGGGCTACGCAACAAGCTCACAAAGTCGCTGTTTGATTTACATACGGCCTGTAACCACTGAATATCTGCGAACACCTGGTCCAGTTGTCCTTTTTCTATCGCAATATCCAGTAATGCTTTTGCGTATCTATGTGCTAAACGAGGATTCAGCATTTTATAATTACTATTTAATATTTCAAATTAATATACTTCCTGTCTCACCAACCCGTTCCGCAAGTTGATTAATTCAACTTAATGCTGTCAACTAAACCGTTGATATGCGCTTCCTGTTTGTTAGGACCACTCAATTCCTGTTTCAGAATTTTTTCACTTACTTCTACCACCAGTTTACCCACTTCGTTCTTAACTTCAGTTAATGCAGCCATTTTCTGAGCGTTGATTGCCTGCTGTGCATCAGCAATGATCTTAGACGCTTCGGTTTTAGCCTGCTCTTTTGCTTCGTTAATGATCTTATCCTTTGTTTCGCGTGCTTCTTTCAATAAAGCAGCTCTTTCTTCACGAGCTTTCGCTAATAAAGCTTCGTTCTCATTTTGCAACTGAGCCATTTCAGCTTTCACCTTCTCAGCCGAAGCAATAGCGCCGGCAATATTTTGCTCACGCTCATTTAACGATTTCAGAATAGGCTTCCAGGCAAACTTTTTCAGTATCAGGAATACCACTAAAAAGGCTACAAGCGCCCATACAAAATAACCGAGGTCTGGAGTAACTAATCCCATTGTTTATAAAGTTGATAAGTTGTAAGTTGATAAGTTAACAGGGAGTTACCTGTAAACCTTTCAACTTTTAAACATGTAAACTAAAGTTGATATAACATGCACCAGTACAAATATAATCTAAGATCAAGGCACTGATACCCAATAATAAAGAACTAAATTAATACTGCATCCGCCGCCCTTTGCTTTAGATGCAGTAAAATTTTTGATGAAGCTATTACTTCAATACAGCCAATAAACCTGCGATTACCGCAAACAGGGCAACACCCTCAATAAAGGCTGCAGTTAAGATCATAGCACCACGAATGTCGTTAGCTGCTTCTGGCTGACGAGCGATACCTTCGGTAGCACCTTTACCGATTTGGCCAATACCCAAACCAGCACCAATTGCTGCTAAACCAGCGCCAATAGCACCACCTACGTGTGACCAGCTACCAGTTACTTCCAACAAAGTGTTTAATAAATCCATGATTGTGATTTTATATATAATTAAAAATAAAAAACTATTTTAATGATGTGGGTGTACATCTTCTTCATAATGATGATCACCAATGGCGCCACCGATAAATACTGCAGTAAGATTGGTGAAAATGTATGCCTGGATAAATGCTACCAGTATCTCAATTACATAAATAAATACGGCAAACGCTATCGAAACAGGAGAGAATGCATATCCTGCACCTTTGCTCATTTCTCCGAAAATAAATATCAAGCTGATAAAGCTCAGGATAATAATGTGACCAGCCGTCATGTTCGCAAACAAACGCACAATAAGGGCGAAAGGCTTTGTAAACACACCTAATAACTCTACAGGGATCATCAATATCTTAACAGGAAGAGGCACCCCGGGAAACCAGAATACGTGCTCCCAATAATGCTTATTAGTACTGAACAGGATCACGAAGAATGATATAATACCCATTACCGCAGTAAAGGCAATATTACCCGTTACGTTGGCGGCCCCTGGCAATAATCCAAAAATGTTATTAATTAAGATAAAGAAAAATACAGTTAATAAGTAAGGCAGGTATTTTTTATACTTGGGTCCCAGGTTAGGTTTTGCAATATCATCACGCACAAAAGTAATCACCGGCTCCACCGCGTTCTGGAAACCTTTGGGAGCAGAAGTAACGCCCTGGCCTTTCAGGTATTTTTTAGCCAATGAGGTTAAGATCAATACTAAAACGATCAGCGCTAACAGCATTTGCGATACGTTTTTAGTAATAGAGAAGTCGAAAACTTTTACGGACTCATCTACATTCCCGTTTGCGTCAACAGGCACTATTTTATCATGCTCTAATTTATAACCATTATAAGCTTCATGTCCATGATGAAAGTTAGAAGACATAAAAGCGGAAAAACCTCTCTGTGGAGAGTATACTAAAACCGGCAAAGGTAAAGTGGCATGAAACTCCGTACCATCGCTCTTTTTAAAATTAAAAAAGTGAAATTCATGTGAGTCTGCAATGTGGTGTAAAATAGCTTCACCCGGGTTAAAAGCCGACTCGGCAGCAGCACCGTGTCCGTCCGCCTCGTGTTGTTCTGCCGGAGCAGCGTCATGCCCTCCTTCATGTTGTGCAAAAGCCGATTGCCCTGCAAATACTAAAAACAGGCTGAAAGCCGCTACTAGAAAGGATTTGAAGCCGTTTGAACCCATAATTCGGTGAAATTTGGCGCAAAGATAAGGGGAGTATGGTGAAATTGGCTGGTTTGAGGATCGAAAAGTTAAGAAATGATCATTTTGCAGGGCCATTAACTATTCAGCTTGCTCTTCCTGAATTCTTTTGATTTTTTCTAACTCAATAACATCTATCTGATCCTTGGGCCGGCCAACTGCTTTTTTGTTAGCTATCAAATCATCAACACTCAGGAACGGCACTTCTATTCCGTTAAATTCAGCTATTTTGGCGCGTTGTAAGCACTCTTCAAAAGTAAAGTTTTCTAGCCCCTTCATAGAGGTCATAATATCCAAAACTAATCCTTTTGCTATATAAAACTGAGTCCATCCGGGCAAAAATGGCATTGTTTCAATGGAAGGGTAATCTCCATACCCCAGTTCTCGAAATGCTTTTCGAAGGCTTTTTCTGTTTCCCAATTCATCCATTAGCCATAGATCTGAATCTTCCGTAGCTCTCGAAAACCCCTGCAGGTTTACGGCGAAACCTCCCACCATAATATAAGAAACATTATTCCGGTTTAATAAATCCCAGAACTTGATCAGCTCCTCATCTAATAGATCCATAGTAAGATATTAAGGTCATCTAACAGTTTTGGCCCCGGATAGCATTTGGCCAATGCGTATTAGCCGGCAAAGGATTTGCAAACGTTCCATGTCAGATTTTTCAAGGCGTTTTTTTAAATTGTAACGTTCAGCTTCCTCCTGAGATGAAAAAGACTTCATAAACTCTACCTCAGGCTCATTTACTACCGAAGACAAATCATCTTCTTCCTCTATTGTATATTTTTTTTCGTCACCAACCATCTCATCTGCAATTTACTCAATTTTTCGGGTAGTTGGTACAGCAAGCTACTTTACCCTTTCAGGATTCTTCTTAATAAAATCATCCCAACCTTTAAAGTTCCCGGCAGCAGGAATAGGTGATAAGATTTGGTAATGATGACAAACGGCCACAGCAAGGGCATCAGTGGCATCAAAATATTTTGGTAATTCTTTGATATTCATAGTTTGTTGCAGCATTTTCCACACCTGTTCCTTATCGGCATTACCATTGCCTGTTACGGCCAGCTTTACTTTTTTGGGAGAATATTCAGTTATTGGCAGGTTGTGATGCATGGCAGCAGCAATGGCTACTCCCTGTGCACGACCCAGCTTTAACATACTTTGTACGTTCTTTCCAAAAAATGGGGCTTCAATAGCAAATTCGGTAGGCCGGTATGTTTTAATCAATTCTGTCACCTTCTGATGTATTAGATTTAGTCTTTCGTAATTGCTCTTTTTAGCCGGCAACTTCAGTGCATGCATCTCCAAAAGCTCTACTTTTTGCCGATGACAAGAAATGATACCATACCCCATTATAATGGTTCCCGGATCGATACCCAATATTATTTTGGAAGATTCTTGCAAACAGATATTATTTTTACCTCCTTGTGAAGGTGAACAAAAATATCAAAATATTCATCAACTATTTTTTAGGTCCGGTACTGTTTATTTGGCTGGCATGGTCTATTTATAACCAAATCAGTAGCCAAAGAGGACTGGAAGAATCACTTTCACGGATTAAACTATCACTGGCCAGCTCCAACATATGGTTTCTTGTAATCACTGTTGCCCTGATGGTGGTAAACTGGAGCCTGGAAGCATACAAATGGATGCTTGCAGTAAAACGTATACAGGATATCAGCTTCGGCAGGGCATTTAAGGCGGTTCTTTCCGGCATTTCATTTTCTATAAGTACCCCCAATAGTATCGGGGAATACTTTGGCAGGGTACTTTACATGAGTGAAGGCAACAGGATCAAGGCAATTTCGCTAACTGTGGTTGCCAATATGAGCCAATTGATCATCACATTTGCTGCAGGACTAGCAGCCCTGTTATTTATCAGACAGGATCTGGTATTAGCGGGTATTGCAACACAAGCATTTGTGAACGCTTTTATATGGGTTTCGGCCATTGTTACTGTTACACTACTGTTATTTTATTTCCGTTTACCCTGGCTAATAAAAATTATTGATAAATTGCCACAGGTCAGTAAGTTTGCCTGGGCCATTGAGGCTATTGAGCACATCAATGCAACGTTACTTGTGAAGTTCTTGTCTTTGTCTGTACTACGTTTTACAATATTCAGCCTGCAGTATTTTTTGCTGTTTCAGCTGTTTGATGTAAATGTCAGCGTATTACAAAGCTGGATGGGAATGAGTGTGATGTTTTTAGTGATGGCGATCATCCCTACCGTTGCACTTTTTACTGATATGGGCTTAAAAAACGAATTGAGCATCCAGCTTATGGGATTATTTACAACCAACCATTTGGGTGTAAGCTTAACTTCGTTAAGTATATGGTTAATAAACCTGGTGTTTCCTGCCCTGATCGGGAGCTTGCTGATACTGGGTATTAAAAATATTTTTAAAAATAGAAATGAAAGCACTTAAATTATCTGTACTCTCCCTGTTCGCTATTGCCGCCTTGGCTAATACGAAGTTGCCTGCTGTTAAAGAAACCGAACCTGTTCAAAAATGTGGCATTACCAATACGGCTTTTAAAGCCGGAGAAAAAGTAGGCTTTGTTGTTTACTACACAGCATCCAAGCTGATCAATGTGAGTGCCGGAGCCGGATCTTTTACCACAACGTTGGAAAAGCTAAACGGCAAAAACGTGTTTCATGTGGTTGGCGAAGGGCATACATTACCATCTTATGAATGGGCCTATAGAGCTAAAGATACATACGAGACTTATATGGATGCAGAAAGTTTGCTACCACTAAAATTTGTACGAAACATAGACGAGGGTGGATATAAAAAATATCAGAACGTAAACTTTAACCGGGCTGCCAATACCGCTGTCAGCAGCGAGGGCGTTTTTAAAATACCGGCCTGTGCACATGATGTAGTAAGCGCTGTTTTTTATGCCAGGAACATCAATTTTAACGGGTTAAAAGTAAACGACAGAATTCCCTTCAGTGTTTTTCTTGATAATGAGGTGCACTCAATGTATGTTCGCTACCTGGGTAAAGAAGTGCTTAGTACCAAGTATGGCAAATTCAATACTATCAAATTCAAACCTTTAACTATTAAGGGAACTATTTTTGAAGGAGGTGAGCAAATGACCGTTTGGGTAACCGACGATGCCAATCATGTTCCGGTGAGAATTGAAAGTCCGATCATCGTAGGTAAAGTGCGGATTGACATGACCAGCTTTGAAAACCTTCGTAATCCCATGACTGCTTTAATCAAAAAGAATTAAGGGTACTATCCCCCAAAAAAAAGATCCTTTAGGGGATCTTTTTTTGTTAGCACCCCACTTAAAAATAATTTAGCCGGGAAAATTTGAATTTCCCGGCTAAATAAATACATCAAAGTATATTAGGCTTTTGATACAAGTTAGTAAGCCCTCGCAAAAAGCACCCGACGCGTGGATGGTTTGCCACTCAAAATACACACACCTTCTTCCAATCCCATATCGTCAATAGGGATACAACGAATAGTTGCCTTCGTTTTTTCCTTTATCTCGTTCTCCGTTTCAGCAGTACCATCCCAATGAGCTAATATAAAACCGCCTTTATTATCCAGCAACTGCACAAACTCATCCCATGAGTCGGCCCTGGTAATATGCTCATCGCGGTAGGCTTTTGCCTTTTTAAACATATTGTTCTGTATATCCAGTAAAAGACCATCGATATACTGACTTATGCCGTCTGCATGAATCAGCTCTTTAACCTTTGTGTCCCTGCGTGCAATCTCAATCTGGTTATTCGCCAGGTCTCTCGCTCCCAAAGTAACCCTAACGGGAACCCCTTTTAATTCGTACTCGGCGAATTTCCATCCCGGCCTGTTATTGTCATTATCATCATATTTAGCCCTGATACCCATGGCCTTAAGGTTTGCCAGAATTTCACTGGCCCTGGCATCAATCAATGCTTTTTGCTCCTCGCCTTTGTAAATAGGTACAATTACAACCTGTAATGGAGCAATTCTCGGAGGCAGCACTAATCCCTCATCGTCGCTATGCGCCATTACCAATGCGCCCACCAACCTGGTGCTCACACCCCAGCTGGTAGCCCAAACGTATTCCTGTTTATTTTCTTTGCTTAAAAACTGTACATCAAATGCCTTGGCGAAATTCTGTCCCAAAAAGTGCGAGGTGCCAGCCTGCAAGGCCTTACCATCCTGCATCAAAGCCTCTATGCAATAGGTATCTACAGCGCCTGCGAAGCGTTCGCTTTCAGTTTTTACACCTTTTATTACCGGAACGGCCATAAATTCCTCTACGAACTCAGCATAAACATCCAGCATTTTTCTTGCCTCAATTTCCGCTTCCTCCTGTGTTGCATGCGCTGTATGTCCTTCCTGCCATAAAAATTCGGCGGTGCGTAAAAACAGGCGGGTACGCATTTCCCATCTTACCACATTGGCCCACTGGTTTACCAGAATAGGTAAGTCACGGTAAGACTGGATCCAGTCCTTGTAAGTATTCCAGATAATTGTTTCGCTGGTAGGACGCACGATCAATTCCTCTTCAAGTTTTGCTTCGGGATCTACTATTACTCCCTTTCCATCCGGATCATTTTTGAGACGGTAGTGGGTAACTACTGCACATTCTTTCGCAAAACCCTCTACGTGGGCAGCTTCTTTACTTAAAAAACTTTTAGGTATAAATAACGGGAAATAAGCATTCATGTGCCCCGTATCCTTAAACATTTTATCCAACGTATCACGCATATTCTCCCAAAGGGCAAATCCATAAGGCTTAATTACCATACAACCTCTCACTGCAGAGTAATCGGCCAACCCTCCTTTCAGAACCAGGTCGTTGTACCATTGCGAGTAATCCTGTTGTCTTGATGTAATTTCTTTACTCATAATTATATTATGTTTTAAAAACCTGCTAATAATAAGTTGGTTATATATATTTCTGTTTGTTTAAACAACTTTTTACCCCTCTTTTATACCCCTTTATCAAACACCAACTTTTTTTAACAAAAAATGTTGTGAATTAAAAGCAAATTGTGCATCCTTTTATAACATTTCAGCGTCACACCATTTAAGGGAGAATATGTATTTTTACAAATTGCTATTTTAAGGATCGCAAATGTAAATTTTAAGCCTAATTAAAACAATTATTAAATATATAAATGGCCAAAATGAAAATAAAATCTACAACCTTACTGTTTCTGGTAGGTATAATGGTGGCGCTAGCCAGCTGTTCTACTGCCTACCGAACCGGGCAAACACCGGATGATGTGTACAGTTCGCCCGCCCCTACACAGGAGGAGTATGCAAAAATCAAGAAAACCGATGAAAGAAGGTACCGCACCTACGATGATGCGGATGAGGAGTATGAAGACTATGATGACCGCTACCTGCGTATGAAAGTGCGCAATCGTAACCGTTGGAGCGACTTAAATGACTGGTATTATTATGGTGACCGGTATAATTTCAGCTATTACAATAACTGGGCTTATTGGAACGACCCCTGGTATTGGAACAATCCCTGGAGCCCTGTTAGCTACTGGAACATGTGGTATAACCCTTGGTATTCCGGCTGGGGCGGCGGATTCGGCTGGGGTATGGGCTGGGGATGGAATAGTCCCTGGTATGCTGGCTGGGGCGGCTGGGGCATGGGCGCCGGCTGGGGCTGGGGTGGCTGGTACGACCCCTGGTATAATGGCTGGTATGGACCCGGTTGGGGCTGGGGCGGCTGGTATGGCGGTGGCGTAATAGCAGGGCGCAGGGCTGATTACGGACCAAGAGCCAACAGTAACTTAAATAGTTATGGCAGAGGCAATATGGTTGGCGGTACGGTGACTGGTGGTCGCGGTACCACACCAGGATATATTAATCCAACAGGCGGTACCTACAGAAGTACTTATGGGGTAAGAAACAACGCCAGCGTGAGTACTAATACAAGTAACTCTGGCTCTTATGGGCGTGCTACAAATACGGGCAGCTATAATCGCTCTTATAACCAGGGGCAAACTTATAGCCGCGAAACCTACTCAGCACCGAGAAGTAATAATAATAGCCAACCCAGCTATTCTCAACCGTCCTCATCACCATCTTATTCGGCGCCTTCAGGTGGCGGCGGTGGTGGCAGCCGGGGCGGCGGCGGTGGAGCTGGTGGGGGCGGCGGAAGCGGCAGAAGATTTTAATATTGCGCCTTAATGTATTGACTGTTATTACTACTTTAAACCTATTAAATTTTATACATGAAAAAAGTTTTCCTGGCTGCAACGCTTGTAGCTATATATAGCGCTTCTCAGGCACAAACGCCTGAAGATGCATTGCGTTACTCCTGGCTTCAGGCTTCAGGTACCGCGCGCTCGCAGGCTATTGGTAACGCTAACGGCGCTATTGGTGGAGAGATATCAACGATCTTCTCCAACCCGGCCAATATTGGCTTTTATAAAACCGGTGACTTTGTTATAACCGGTGGCGCTAATTTTTTAAATAATAACAGTACTTACCTGGGTGTTTCTCAAAAAGACAATAAAGCGGCGGGCTTTTTAGGCACAACCGGTTTTGTTTTAGGGAAACCTTCCTATGGCGGAGGATCTTTGAAAAGCTCAGCCTTTGGTATTGCAGTTAACCGGGTAGCTGATTTTAATAATCGTGTTTTTTACAGCAATAAAGGCGGGCAGCTGAGCCGTACCTCCATGGCAGATTATTTTATAGAGGATATAGTGGCAAATAATGGCCGTAATCCTCATGGGTCTGATCTTGCGGTAAAATCTGGTTGGGTTAAGGAAGTTAATGGCACTAACAATAATATAGATCTTGTCTCGCCCGCTGTTGATTTGATCGATGCAGGTGGAGGCCTTGAGCAACAACAGACAATAGTTACAAATGGAGGCATCACTGAGATAGCTTTTGCCGGTGCCGCTAATTTAAATGAAAGAGTGTATTTAGGAGGAGCAATAGGTATCCCAATGTTGAGATATGGCGCAACCCGGCAGTATACGGAGCAGGATCCGGGCACTACCGCTAATGGCTTTGACGCTGCCTGGTTTGATGATGATTTGGTTACAAAAGGGGTTGGTATTAATGTAAAAGCGGGTGTTGTTTTTAAAGCTACAGATAACCTGAGACTTGGATTTGCAGCCCACTCTCCTACTTTTTATTCTTTAAGCGATAGCTATATAGCGACAGCGGGAGCCAACCTGGATGATTTTGACGCGGAAAACACCAGTTCTGAACTGATTTATGATTATAACCTTAACACCCCTTACAAATTAATGGGTAGCTTCTCATTGTTGTTTGGCAATGTGAATGATGTTAGCAGCCAGAAAGGCTTTATATCGGGTGATGTTGAATATGTAAACCATATGGCATCTAATTTTAGAACTACACGTGATAACAGGGGTGCGGATAACAACCAATTTCGGGGTTTAAACCAGGCCATTGATGCCGCCTATAAAGGCGCTGTTAATGCCAGATTGGGAGCTGAACTTAAGTTCAATACCATTGCAGTACGTTTGGGTGGCGCTTACTATGGCAATCCTTACAAAAATATTGCAGGCGAAAAGGGTGAACTCATTCAGGGTACCGGTGGTTTAGGCTATCGTAACAAAGGCTTTTTTATAGATTTAGCTTATGTACAAAGCTTTGGCAAAGATGTGCTTTTCCCTTACCGGGTTAACCCAGACTTTTACGGAGCAGGCCAGCGTCCTGGTTATGTTAACAATCCGGCGAGCATCAAAACCAATGGCTCAAGAGTATTGTTGACCCTGGGCTTCAAGATTTAGGCAATCAAACATTTATATACCAAAATCCCCCACTTAATTAAGATGGGGGATTTTTTTATGCCGTATGCAAAATATATTAAGCCAGAGAAGCTGTTGACGTAATTTTTGTATTCAGCAACTTACTGATCGGGCAGTTTTCTTCTGCATTTTTTACCGCTGCCTGGAATTGCGCATCATCAATGCCTGGAATAGTAGCTGTAATATCCAAATGACTTTCAACAATAGCCCCATCCTGGAAATCGATGGTGCATTTGGTATCAATATTATCGGCAGTAAATCCTGCTTCGTTTAATACAAAACTCAGCTTCATGGTAAAACAGCCGGCATGAGCGGCAGCTACCAGTTCTTCGGGATTAGTTCCCGGATTTCCATCTTCGAAGCGGGTTTTGAAAGAGTACTGGGCATTGTTTAACACACCCGATTGGGTAGAATTGGTTCCTTTACCTTCTTTCCCTGATCCTTGCCAGTTGGCTGTTGCGAAGCGTTTCATTTGTTACTATTTTATTTTTGTATAATGTTTAGAGAATTAGTTCGTTGGATAATTAAAAGTTATTCCGGTTAATCAAAAGAAGAAACATCACTTACTTCGATATCCGGATCGCGGTCTTCGGGTTCCACAAATTCCAGGATAAAATTATTCTTGCCCTCCCCTATCATGATTTTCAAAAAACTTTGCTGCACTAACTCTAATACCGACAGAAACATAAAGATAGCCTGTACCCGGTTTTCGGCTATTTCAAACAATTTCTCAAAAGAAATATTTTTTTCCGACTGGGCTAAACTAATGACCTGGCCACGACTGGTTTCCATGGTATAGCTGTATTGCACTACTGTATGCACAGGCTTATTGACACGATCGCTATATTTTTGCATAGCTTTTTCAAAAGCCTTCATTAATTTAAAAAGAGACAAAGCCTGGATTTCAGTACCCTCGCCTGCTTCTTCCCCAACATTCGAGAGTTCTTTCTGAATATTACCCCGCTTGATCATCAACATGCGCAGGGCTTCCTTTTCTGCCATTAAAGCTGCGGCTTCTTTAAATTTCTTGTACTCCAGTAATTTGCTTACTAATTCTTCACGCGGATCAATCTCATTACCTAATGCATCAAGCTCTTTGCGCGGTATCAGCATTTTAGCCTTAATACGCATCAATGTAGACACAAACAATATAAACTCGCTAGACAATTCAATATTCAGCGCGTCCTGGTTATGTATGTAATCAAGAAAATCATTCGTAATTTGAGTAATGGGTATATTATATATATCCAGTTCATCCCTTTCAATAAAGAAAAGCAAAAGGTCGAAAGGACCTTCAAATTGAGAAAGCTTTATCTGGTAAGTGGAATTGGTCACAACTTCTCTATTTTAGAATAATAAAGTCCTGCCGTAAAAGCAGGACTTCACGAAATTAATATTTAAACAGACAATCAGGGTCTTTTTTTCAATTCATCGCGAATTTCAATCAACAATTGGTCTGTTGATGATGGGCCTGCAGGAGGAGCCGGAGCTTCTGCCTTTTTCAGCTTATTGGCGCCCTTAATAATCATAAATAATACCAATGCAATACATATAAAGCTTATCGTTGCAGATAGAAAATTACCGTACTTTACCCCGTTCCAGGAAAGTTGCGCAATATTTTCAGCCCCCACAGCTTTTAGCGCCGGGTTCAATAACAAAGGGGTGATCACATCTTCCACTAAAGATGTTACAATTTTTCCGAAAGCAGCACCAATAATAACACCCACAGCCAGGTCTATTACGTTGCCTTTTAGTGCAAACTCTCTAAACTCCTTTAAGAATCCCATAATTTATAAATTTAGTTTATATAAACAAATATAGCGCCATCTTCTCCCTGTAATACATGGTTTAACTTTCGCTGTTTAGAAGAGGGTATTTCATTTTCAGTTTTTGCAAATGCTCTTTTAACGCTTTTGCAATGCAATATTCCTTATACCAATTCTGATCTGCAGGCACAATCTGCCACTCAGGCTGGTTACAATTTACAAAACATTCTTTATAATATTTGTAATATCGATTCCGTAGTGCAGCTTCTTCAAAATCTTTTTTATTGTATTTCCACATCTTAGCCGGGTTGCTCATTCTTTCATTCAAGCGTTCGGCCTGCTCTTCAGCAGAAACATGGAGATAGAATTTTAAAATGCTGGTACTACTGTGCTCCTGTAGCAGTTTTTCGAAATGATTAATCGCATCGAAACGCTGCCTGGCTAATTTGTCGCTACACCAGCCATGGACCCGGGTTACGAGCACATCTTCATAATGCGACCGGTTGAAGACCTGAATATGTCCCTTAGCCGGCACATTTTTATGAATACGCCATAAAAAATCATGAGCCAGCTCTTCCTCTGTTGGTACTTTAAATGAAGTAACCTGTACGCCCTGCGGGTTCATACGACCGAATACATTCTTAATAGCACCATCTTTACCACTGGCATCCATTCCCTGCAATATAATAAGCACTGCATGTTTGCCTTCGGCAAATAATAAGTTCTGAAGCTCATCCAGCTCTTCCACAATTAACTGGGTTTTCTTTTTACAATCTTCCTTGCTGATATTTTCAGGGGCTCTTGTACTTATTTTAGCAAGATTGTAATTACTCATGTAATATTAATTAAATGGACATGATCTCTTTTTCTTTAGCTGCGAGATGTTTTTCTACTAATGCAATATAACCATCTGTAAGTTGCTGTACACTCGCTTCCGCGTCTTTAGAGGCATCTTCGCTCAAGCCGTCTTTTTGCAGTTTTTTAATAGCTTCAATGGCATCCCTTCTGCCACTTCTAACTCCAACCTTCGAGTTCTCCCCCTCTCCCTGGCTCTTTTTTACCAGCTCTCTTCTTCTTTCTTCGGTTAATGGGGGTAAAAACAAACGGATATTAATGCCATCATTTTGTGGATTAATACCAATATTGGCAGCAATAATGGCTCTTTCGATAGGTTGCAGCATATTTTTCTCCCATGGCTGAATGTTTAATGTACGGGCATCCATTACCGTGATATTACCCACCTGGCTGATAGGTACAGCAGATCCATAATAATCAACTACTATTCCATCAATTATCTGGGGGGTAGCTTTTCCGGCACGGATTTTTACCAGTTCGGACTCCAGGTGCGAAATGGCCTTTTTCATACTCTCTTCCGCTGCGGCTACAATCTTATCGATTTGATCTTGCATATATTATATTTTGAAGTGTGGCAAAGCTAACAAAATGCAATAAATTTAAGAAGCCCGCAGAACAGAATAATTAGCCTTGCACTTTCTCAATAGGAATATGCTGCTTGGTAGAAAGATCTATCACCCTGGAATTAGCCTTTTTAGCCTTTAAACTTGAGATAATCTGGCGTTGAAGTACAAGTTTCCTCCGTGGTAATGTAATGTACAACACACCCATTGTTAAAAAGGTTAAACCAAAAACAGATAGTAAAAGGACCGTATTACCCATGGCCCTGCCAAAATATACAGCGCCTATAATAATAATATTGGCAGACACGCAAACTAATACTATAGAGGAGTGATTCAATCCCTTATCTAATAATATATGGTGTATGTGATTTCGATCGGGTGAAAACGGTGAGCGTCCTTTTAATATTCTTATTGCAAAAACCCGGATCGTATCTGCCAGAGGTATCAATAAAATAGATACTCCTATTGCCGCAGCAGAGGAAATAGGTAAAACAGCCGAAGGGTTTGACGCTACCGAAACAAATTTCAACACCAGTATCGACGCAACCATTCCTATTAATAAAGATCCCGAATCACCCATAAAGATTTTTGCAGGATGAAAATTAAAAATAAGAAATGCCAGCAAGGCGGCCGATAAGGCAAAAGAGAACATGGCGTAGGCCGGCAGGGCAGCCAGGTAGAAATAAGTACCCAGCAGCAAAGTAACCATCAAACCCAGTCCACCTGCAAGTCCGTCAATTCCGTCAATAAGATTAAAAGCATTTACCAGTAAAACAATTACAATATAGGTAAGCGGTATGCCATACATGGGCTCCAGCGTTTCGATTCCCAGGAAGCCATATAAACTTTCTATCCTAATTCCACCAAGATGGATGATAATGGCTGCTGCAATAATCTGAACGATAAATTTCTTAAACGCTGATAAAGCGATGATATCATCTTTCAACCCGATGAAGAACATGATAAAAAGAGCTGCAAAGAAATATTGAAACTCCGGATTCTCCAGAAATGAGATATTGAGCAGGGATGAAAAAGTAAGCGCGATAAAAACGCCCACCCCTCCTAATGAGGCGATTGTGTGCTTGTGAAGCTTACGCTCATCCGGAATATCATACAATTTTTTCTTATCTGCGATAAGAATTATCACAGGAATTGCTAAAAAAGCAACTATAAATGATATTATAGCTGTTATTAGTATTTGGAGCATTCGATAAGGATTAAGGTGCCACAAAAGTAGACATTCTACCATTATAAACAATTTTTGGGCCTTTTTTATATTATTGGGGGTAAAACATATTTCAGGCTTTTATAAAAAAACTGCATTTTTGCAACTCATCAAAAAACTGAAACGATGGCAACTTTGCAGGAAATAGCTTCTCAGGTGAGAAGAGATATAGTAAGAATGGTACACGGTTCTCAAAGCGGCCACCCGGGAGGATCTTTGGGTTGTGCCGATTTTTTAACAGCGCTTTATTTTAAAGTGATGGAACACGATCCGTCTTTTAATATGGAAGGCAAAAATGAAAACCTGTTTTTCCTGTCAAATGGCCATATTTCACCTGTATTTTATTCTGTATTAGCACGTTCGGGATATTTTGAAGCAAAAGAACTTTCAACTTTCCGCAAAATCAACAGCCGTCTTCAGGGACACCCTGCCACACATGAACATCTGCCAGGCATCAGGGTTGCGAGTGGCTCTTTAGGCCAGGGATTAAGTGTAGCAATAGGCGCGGCTTTGTCTAAAAAGCTGAATAATGATGATAAATTAGTGTACTCGTTACATGGAGACGGAGAGCTGAATGAGGGTCAGATATGGGAAGCCGTAATGTTTGCGGCTCATCATAAGGTAGATAACCTGATCGCCACAGTTGACTGGAATGGTCAGCAAATTGACGGTCCTACGGAAAAAGTACTGAACATGGGCAACCTGCATGAGAAATTTGCCGCTTTCGGATGGTATGTATTGGAGATGCAGGGTAACGACATGGATGATGTAATTGCGGTTTTGGATAAAGCAAAAGCGGCTTCGGGACAGGGCAAGCCCATTGCAATTATGATGCACACCATCATGGGTAAGGGCGTAGATTTTATGGAAAATGACCACGGATGGCATGGCATTGCTCCCAACGATGAGCAATTAGCTAAAGCACTGGAACAATTACCCGAAACTTTAGGCGACTACTAGTTTGGTTATAAATACTTGAAAAAACCGGTAACAAATGTTGCCGGTTTTTTTGTATAACTTTATTGATACTGTATATAAAGAGGTATTGGTTTAAATTTCACCAGTTCAGATGGTGTATAAATGCCTTTCGAGCCATTTTTCAGGTCATTTTTATAAAATATCTTAAATCCGGCAAATTGAACCGGCTGTTCATAAATGAACCTCTTCCAGGTGCCAGCTTTGAGTTCTTTGCCACCCCAGCCATCCATATCAATTACTACCTGTACTTCGGGTACTTTCTTAATAGCCTTATAATTGGCTACCATATCACTGGTGAAGCGGTGCACCACCAATATTTTCGGAGGCAATTTATTGTCGCGTACAATTTTAGCTAGCAGATCGATGGCATAGTTGATGTCATCAGCATTAAAGCTTCCTATGACACTTCCAGGCTTCTGACCGCCTTTCATGGAAAACTCGGGATCGATACCGAGGTGAAAGTTGGGTAACTTAAAATACTTTTCAAATCGCGGGAGCTCTTCTTCCAAGCTGCTCAATCCTACCTGTACATCTATAAAAGTAAGTGCTTTTATTTCCTTAGCCCAGCTAACAACAGTATCTATCTGCTTAAATGGCATCCTCAATCTATATTTACCATCAGAACCCGGTTCGCCCTGAGCGGTTACCGCTATATAGTGCAGGGCAGGGATAGCAGGTGTTTCAGGATCCGCTTTCTCCCACTTACTCACCTCCCCCCTCAACTTATCCAACATTTGTTTTTTGGGTAGTTCTCCCAATATACCCATCCGGGTTGAGTAAAGGTTACCATAATAGGCAATAATCCTGTTAAAAGGTAATAGTGCACCTTTTAATGGATAAGGTCCCTTTGCAGGCCAACGGCCGGAACTGTCGCCGTTAGCCATCCATTGCATTTTTTTATTATAAGCAGAGGTATCTATAGGAGCTGCCTGGTCATCAACTACAATCGAATCTGTTTTCAGGATACTATCCTGCACCACTATTTCCTGTTGCGTTGCACTATCTGCGGTGCTTCCCGCTTTTTTATCGTTAACATCAGTTCCATTACATACCGCAGTTCCAAAGCTTACTGCAAGAGGCAAAAAGATCCATTTCATTGATTTGATTTAAAGGGGTAAGATTTTTTTTAATTAACAGAATATTCTTTTTGCAATATCCGCATGCGGTAAGCATTCATAGCTGTGTTTCCTAACTTTTTTATAAGACTATAATTAGCAATAAGGCCGACAGGGGCTCCAATCACGGGAAGTAGCTGTGCCATCTTGGCTAAATCGATATAGTCCCGGTATTCCTGTTGAAACTTACGCCATTCAAACTGGTTGATGTCCTCTGGCAACGTAGCAGCATTTTGCTCCCAGTTGACCAGCTTCATATAAACATTGCGACTATGTTCTTTACCGGAAAATGATAATTCAAAAATATGGAGTAAGTAAATACGTTCTTTGTAATCATTGAGATCGAACCCATAAGTGGCTGCTATTTCATATAGCAGTTTTAATTTTATTGCAATGAGAATAGGAAAGTCTGCCAGGCCTAAGAAAAAACCTCCTGCACCTGTTACCCCACCTTCTACAGCGGCAGTGCTCCTGTAAAATTTTATTTTTTCTTTTACCACCAGTTCCCGTTCAAATAGTGATGCAACCTGAAGCGGCTTTGCGGTGGTATGCTTTGCACCAAATAAAACACCCCTGATCATTTGTTTGATAACCGTAGTAATAGCATTATGCACTTTTTCCGGTATAAAGGAGTTGATCTTATCCTGAGCCTTCTTGGATAGTTTGCCGAACAGGCCGGGCCCCTTCAACATGTTGAATTGCCACTTTTCTAATTCATGACCGACAAAAATCTCATATTGATCCATATCGTTGGATTTTGCAAAAACTATACCTGCCAACTCTATATTAATAAAAAACCGGTCAGAAGCAATTCCTGACCGGTGTAAATATCTGCTTTTTTCCATTTACCAGAACCTAACGTAAATGGCAGTAATTAATAATAATGTAACTACGATCAAGATCAGGGTTCTTGGATCTACCTTGAACATGCTCTTATCAATTGCAAAAGCTCTCGGATTTTCTTTAGGACCTGCAAGACTGATAGCAATCATAACCAGAATAGTAATCACGAACGACCAACCCATATTTATAAGGAATGGTATTTCAGTAATAGTGTGCACTACCCCTTTCTCCATCTTTTCGTATGTAAAGGCAGTATACATCCAGGTTTCTTTACCAAATAGCTCAACAGCATAGCTGTTAAAGAAGATAGCCAGTACAAACCCTAACACTACCCCTACCAGGGCTGCTGTACCTGTTGTACGTTTCCAGAACATACCTAACAGGAACATGGCAAATACACCCGGACTGATAAAGCCTGTATATTTCTGGATAAAGGTAAATCCGCCTTCACCACCTATTCCTAATGCGTCTGTCCAGGTGAAAGCCAATGCAATCAACATAGCAATGATAATCGCCCATCTTCCGGTTCTCACCATCTGGATTTCAGAGGCATCAGATTTAATGTACTTTTTATAGATATCCAGGGTATAGATAGTTGAGATACTGTTTACCTTTCCGGCCAGAGAAGCTACGATAGCTGCTGTTAAAGCCGCTACTGCCAAACCTTTTAAACCTACCGGCAAGAATCCTAATATCGCTGAATAAGCGCCATCTTTCACGCCATTAAAACCAGGCAGCTGTCCTTTGCTATGTAATACATACGCTGCAATACCGGGCAACATAACGATGATAGGCATAAACAGTTTCAAAAACCCTGCGAACAGGATCCCTGTGCGGGCTGTTCGCAGATCAGCGCCTAATGCACGTTGCGTGATATATTGATTGCAACCCCAATAATTCAGGTTTACAATCCACTGACCAGCAAAGTACATCGCCAGTCCAGGTAATACTACATACTTCTGTACATCCAGGTTTTCCGGCATCGACAATGTAGTGGTAGTTACCGCGGGTTTATCAAGCATCAGCTTGAAATGCCCCGGAGCTTCATTCATTAAGGATTTAAACCCGGCGATAGCACTACCTACTGCAGCACCATTGATGCGCTGATCTACGATCTGCAAGGCCATATAAACCGTGGCAAAACCACCTATGATTAAAACAGCTACCTGTATTACATCTGTATAACCGATCACCTTCATACCTCCCAAGCCAATGAGCAATGCCATTATTAGTAGTATGATCATAATTACATGCAGGTATCCGCCACCCAACAATGTGTCGATGGCCAACGCGCCCAGGTAAAGGATAGAAGTAAGGTTAACAATTACATATAAGAAAAGCCAGAATACAGCCATTATGAGCGAAACAGACTTGTTGTACCGCGTTTCGAGAAACTGCGGCATCGTATAAATCTTGTTCTTTAAATAAATTGGAATAAACCAAACGGCTACGATGATAAGCGCCACTGCTGCAATCCACTCGTAAGCGGCAACAGCTACCCCTACAAAAAAGCCCTCACCGCTCATTCCAATAAACTGCTCTGCCGAAATATTGGAAGCGATCAAAGAAGCCCCGATGGCCCACCAGGTTAAAGAACCTTCTGCAAGAAAATAGTCATGCGATGCGGAAACCGTTGCTTTTTTCTTACGCATATACACCCAATAACCATAAGATGAAACAAGGATAAAATAGGTAAAAAACACTACGTAGTCCAGCGTACCCAAATTATTACTCATAATGACAGCAATTAAAATTTTTTAAAAAAGTTCGCTAATATAATCAATAAAATAATCGAAAAACGTTATTTTTTTTAAGCTTTATTCAATTGATAATACACATCACTCCAACGTAATTCATTTTTAAAATTGTAGAGTTCTGTGTTTTTACCGATGAGTGTAAACTCAATACCCGCCATATCAGCAAAATCTTCCAGATGCTCGGCTGTCAGGTTTTGTGAATAACCGGTATGGTGAGCACCACCAGCTAATATCCACGCGGCACAGCCGGTGTTCATATCCGGATAAGGTTTCCACAATACGCGTGCTACCGGTAATTTAGGCAGGTCGTTTTGCGGCTCAACCGCCTCCACCTCGTTTACCAATAAACGGAAACGGTTACCCATATCTACTACAGAAGCATTTAAAGCCGGACCGCCGGGCGCATTAAATACCAGGCGCACGGGATCTTCTTTACCGCCAATTCCTAAAGCATGTATTTCAACATTTGCTTTTCCGCTGGCGATACTCGGGCAGATTTCCAGCATGTGAGAACCCAACACCAAAGAATTATTAGGATCGAAATGGTAGGTGTAATCTTCCATAAAGGAGTTACCTCCAGGCAAACCGGCACCCATTACTTTCATGGCACGCACCAGTGCTGCTGTTTTCCAATCTCCCTCACCTGCGAAGCCATAACCACGGGCCATCATTCTTTGGGAACCTATACCTGGCAATTGTTTCATGCCATACAGGTCTTCAAATGTATCGCTATAACCTTTAAAGTTACCTTCTTCCAGGAAACGCTGCAAACCCAGCTCAATCTTTGCTGCATCTACCAGAGATTGATATTGAGGACCTCTTGCATGCAGGCTTTCCATTACATTATAAGTCTCGTGGTATTCTGCAATCAGATCTTCCACCTGCCTATCCGTTACATCATTGATCACTTTCACCAGGTCGCCAATACCATGGGTATTTACGCTATAACCAAAACGCAATTCGGCTTCTACTTTATCTCCATCAGTTACTGCAACATAACGCATATTGTCACCAAAACGCACAAAACGTGCACCCTGCCAATCGTTCCAACCTGCAGCAGCACGTGTCCACACTGCAATACGCGCAATAGCATTATCATCGCGCCAATGCCCTACCACCACTTTTCTTCTTTTGCGCATACGGCTTACCATAAAACCAAATTCCCTGTCGCCATGTGCCGACTGGTTGGTATTCATGAAGTCCATATCGATTGAACCCCATGGAATATCGCGATTATATTGCGTATGAAAATGCAGTAATGGCTTATGTAAGATCTTCAATCCGTTGATCCACATTTTAGCAGGTGAAAAAGTGTGCATCCATGTAATTACACCTATGCAGTTCGCATCGTGATTGGCGTCAGCACAAAAATTATAGATCTCTTCGGTAGATTTTAGTGTTCCTTTATATACAACAGTAACCGGTATAGATGTATGTGCGTTGATATATTCCGCTATTTCCTTTGAATGTTCAGCTACTTCAATAAGTGTTTGCTCTCCGTAAAGGTTTTGGCTACCTGTAGCAAACCAAACCTCTAACTTTTTAAGATCTGTCATGAAATTATATTTTAAGAATTTTGCTTTATTAAATTTAAACTGCCGGCTCCTGTACAGGTTTAGCTCTGCCCATAATAGCTATCCGGGCCATGTTTGCGTTCATAGTGTTTGCTCATTAAGGCCTGTTTTAAACGTGGCGCCTGCGGATTGATCTGCTCTGTTAGTAAAGCCATTTTAGCTACCTGCTCCAACACTGCACTATTATGTACCGCTTTTGCGGCATTTTTTCCCCAGGTAAATGGCGCATGATTGCCCACTAAAACCATTTCGACTTCTTTATAATCAAGATTTTTTTCGTTAAAACAGTTGATGATCTGGAAGCCGGTTTCGTACTCATAGTTTCCTTTGATCATTTCATCGCTCATCGGAGGTGCGCAGGGAATATCCACTGTATTGTAATCGGCGTGTGTAGTACCAAAAATAGGAATATCACGTTGCGACTGTGCCCAGGCAGTTGCATAAGTGGAATGTGTATGTACTATTCCATTAATGCCGTCCCATTGCTTGTACAAAACCGCATGTGTTTTGGTATCAGAGGAAGGGTTTAAGCTGCCTTCAACTGTATTACCGTCAAAATCTACGATCACCATTTTCTCCGGAGAAAGATCATTGTAAGCTACACCACTGGGCTTAATGGCAAAAAGCCCCTGACTTCTATCGGCCTCGCTTACATTTCCGAAAGTAAATAACACCAACCCTAATTGCGGCAATTGCATATTGGCCTCATAAGCCGCTTCACGTATATACTTATAATTCATGAAATCTTAATTGTATCAAATAGTATGGAAATGTCAATGGTCCATTAACTATGGACCATCGGCTATTTTGTTTCTTCAATAAATTTCCCAAATGCATTGTATTGCTCCATGCGTTTTGCGTAGTACGCCACATTTTCAGGTATAGGGTGATATTCAACATCAAATCCCTGCCCCATTGCTTCCATGGCTTGTCCTACATTATCATAAATACCGGCAGCTGTTGCAGCAAACATGGCAGCACCTGTTGCACAGGTTTGCTCTGACTTGTGTATTTTGATGGGCATATTCATTACATCTGCCATAACCTGCATGATGTAAGGCGATTTTTTAGCAACGCCCCCTACTCCAATCAATCCTTTTACGGGAACACCTTCTTCAATAAAACGGTCCACAATTGCGCGGGCGCCAAAACAACTGGCTTCGACCAGGGCTTTAAAAATCGCGGGCGCATCACTACCCAGGTTTAATCCCTTGATTGCGCCTTTCAGCAGTTGGCTGGCATCGGGTGTACGACGGCCATTCAGCCAGTCCACCGCCAATTCATCATCCTCATGCAACGGCAGTTTTGCAGCCGCTTCAGACAGTTCCTTTATAATCCGGGATTCAATAGACTTTTTCAGATCTGCATCTTCTACAAACTGTAACGGCCATGCTAACAGGTTTTTGAACCAGGCATAAATATCACCAAACGCACTCTGCCCTGCTTCTAACCCGATCATCGCAGGAATAACCGAACCAGGCACCTGACCGCAGATGCCGCGCACCAGCTTGTCTCCAAATTCTTTTGTAGGAACAACCAGCATGTCGCAGGTGGAAGTACCCATCACTTTGCTTAAATAGTAAGGCTCTATTTGTCCGCCTACAGCGCCCATATGCGCATCAAAGGCGCCAATGCCCACCACAACTTCAGCACTCAGGCCCAGCCGCTCAGCCCACTCTGCGGACAAATTACCAGCTGCCTGATCGGCCGCATAAGTATCAGCCGGAAGTTTGGCTGTAAAACCATCCAATAATGGATCTAAGGTTGCAAAAAAATCATTGGGAGGAAAACCGTTGAATTCTTTTGCCCATAGACCTTTATGTCCTGCCGAGCAAACGCCTCTTTTAATATCTTTTACATGTGTTCCGCCTGTCAGCAGAAATGGCAACCAGTCACAATGCTCTACCCAGCTGGCAGTAGCATTACGTACGGCTTCGTCTGCACGAAAAACATGCAGTAACTTAGCCCAGAACCATTCGCTGGAATAGATGCCACCTACATATTGCAGGTAATTGGTTTCAAATTTAGTAGCATGCCCGTTTATTTCATCTGCCTCTTTTATGGAAGTATGATCTTTCCATAAAACAAACATCGCGTTAGGGTTTTCTGCAAATTGAGGGTTTAATGCCAATGGAGTACCGGTTTCATCTACGGCTACGGGCGTAGAACCAGTTGTATCAACCGAAAGTCCTTTCACCCTTTTCGCCACTTCAGGTCCTGCTTTTTGCAGGCTATTTTTTACTGTAAACTCTAATCCCTCTACATAATCCAACGGGTGCTGGCGAAACTGGTTCACTCCTGCATTACAGTAAAGGCCTTTTTTCCACCGGGGGTATTCAAAAACCGAAGAAGCTATTTCTTCTCCATTTCTGGCATTCAGGATAACCGATCTTACGGAATCTGATCCGTAATCGACACCTATCACATAAACATCTTGAGACATGGCAGCTTAATAATTTTCGCTAAAATAACGAAAAATAAAATATTAATTGTAATAGCTACAATTATTTTATCCTCCGCGGCGCCACACCTTCATTTGTTATTTGCACTGTTTTTATAAGGCCTTGACTATCAAACTCCATCTTATCGATGCATACCACACGGGAGTTGCCATCCTTCTCTGTAAGGGGCCGGCGGTGATACACAATATAGTACTCATCTTTTCCAGGTATCTGCAAAACAGAATGGTGACCTGCTCCGGTGGCAATAGCCGGATTTTGCTGTAATATCTTGTCCACCCGTTTAAAGGGCCCCATGGGCGAATCTGCAATGGCATAAGCTACACTATAGTCGGGCCCTGTCCAACCGCCTTCCGACCACATAAAGTAGTACTTACCGTTACGGATAAACATAAACGGTCCTTCCACATATTTTTCAGGCGTTACTTCCTTAAAGATGGCACCATCGGCGAAAGGCTCAAAACCGGTAAAGTCCTTCTTTAATTTAGCTACGTTGCAATGTCTCCATCCCCCATAATACATATAGTACCGGCCGTCCTTATCTTTAAAAACGAACTGGTCGATGGGTTGAGCCCCGTTATGAAACTTGTCAATCAATGGTTTACCCAGGTAATCTTTGTAAGGTCCTTCTGGTTTATTGGCTACAGCTACGCCGATTCCTCCTTTTTCATTGTCGCTTTGGATGTCGTTGGCTGCAAAAAAAAGGTAGTATTTTTTATCTTTTTCAACGATAGCCGGTGCCCACATAGCCCTCCATGCCCATTTTATAGCAGCAGTATCTACTATTCGTTCGTGCTTTTGCCAGTTTACCAGGTCTTTGGATGAAAATACATCCATGAAAACCTGCTTATTATAAGGAGCGGAATACGTTGGAAATATCCAGTACTTTTTTTGAAAGAGCGCCACTTCCGGATCGGCATACCAACCCGGAAAAACAGGATTGCCGGATGTAGTTTTCTGAGCGTAGATACCTACCATCAAAAAGAGGGTGGTACAAAAGAGCAAGCTGCGTTTCATATTGAATTAAAAAGTTATGCGGTAAAATAAATCAGATTGAAAGAAATGTCCCTAAGGTAGTTAGATAACGGTCACCAACTTGTTAAGACACTTTAAAGAGGTGGGCCGATCGTATAGTTCCTTTGGTATCAATTTTGTTTTACCATAAAGTCTAAAATAATATCCTTATGAAAGCTATATGGACAGGTGCTATAGGTTTTGGCCTCGTAAATATACCGGTTAAGCTCTACTCAGCTACAGAAGAAAGCAGCCTTGACCTGGACATGCTGGATAAAAAAGACCACAGTCATATCAAATATAAAAGGGTCAATGAAAAAACAGGGAAAGAAGTGGCCTGGGAAAATATTGTAAAAGGTTATGACTATGACGGCAAGTATATTGTACTGGACGAAAAAGATTTTGAAAAAGCGATGCCTGAAAAAACCAAGATCCTTTCCATCGATCATTTTGTACAGGAGGATGAAATAGATAGCATTTATTTTGAAACGCCCTATTTTCTCGAACCACAAAAAAACGGCGAAGCTCCTTATACTTTACTGGCAGAGGCGCTGAAGAAAACCAAGATGGCCGGTGTAGGCACTTTTGTAATGCGTAATAAAGAAGTGCTGGGCATCTTAAGACCTTATGAAAATATCATCCTGTTTCAAAGAATACGATACGACCAGGAAATCCGTAAAACGAGCGACCTGTCTGTACCGAAGCGCACTGTAAAACCGGCTGAATTGAAAATGGCTGTAACCCTGATAGAGCAGCTTTCTGAGAAATTTGACATTTCTGCTTATAAAAATAATTACTCGGAAAAATTAATGAAGGTTATTGAAGCTAAGGCTAAAGGCAAGAAGGTTACAACGCCTAAGCTGCGTGTAGCCCACGTTAAAACAAAAGACCTGATGGAGCAATTAAAAGCCAGCCTGACAGCAAAAAAGAAAGCCTCTTAAGTTATGGCAACACTTAGTAATTATAATAAGAAAAGAAACTTTGGTTCTACAGCCGAGCCAAAAGGCAAATTAGCCAGGAGCGGCAAGCAACTCAAATTTGTAATACAACGACACGCAGCGTCAAGACTTCATTACGATTTTCGCCTGGAGATGGAAGGTGTATTAAAAAGCTGGGCGGTGCCCAAAGGGCCTTCGCTAAATCCTGCTGACAAGCGGTTGGCCATGATGGTAGAAGATCACCCTTATGATTACCGCACATTTGAAGGCACCATACCTGAAGGGAATTACGGAGCGGGAGAAGTAGAAATATGGGATGAAGGAACTTATGAAGCCCTGCAAAAAGAGACCGGAAAAAAGTCCGTTTCATCAGCAGGTAGCGACGAAGCTGTGTTGCTTAAAGAATTGAGGCAGGGCTCCCTTAAATTTATATTACACGGCAAAAAATTAAAAGGAGAGTTCGCCCTGGTAAAAATGAGAACCGAAGATGACGGTAATGCCTGGCTCCTGATTAAACATAAAGACGAGTATGCAGTAAGCACAAAGTATGATGCTGAGCAATTCACCAATAAAACATCTAAGGTAACCAAGGTTGTAAAGGCAAAAGCTGCCCGGAAAGCAAGCCCGAAAAAGCCTGCCCGTCCGGCAGGCGGGCAGGCTTTAAAAAAAAAGCCCGCTCTCAAGCGTTGAGTCCCACGGCCAGTTCAACAAAAGGTAACATAAAGCACTACGCCGCTTATCTCTCAGGCGAAACAAAGTTTAAGGAATTCATACATCCTATGTTGGCCACCCTGGGAGATCAGCCTTTTGATGACGAGGAGTGGATCTTCGAAATTAAGTGGGACGGATACAGGGCCATTGCAGAAATCGGTGAAGATCTGAAACTTTATTCCCGTAACGGTATATCTTTTATTAAAAAGTTTGCCCCCATAACTGAAGCTTTACAGGAGCAGCAACACGAGATGATACTCGACGGTGAAATTGTAGCTTATAACAAAGATAATTTACCCGATTTTCAAACCCTGCAGCATTTTGGCGAACACCCCGATGTTCCACTCGTTTACCATGTTTTCGACCTGTTGTATCTGAATGGTCATGCTACCACTTCTCTTCCAAATATTCAGAGAAAAGAGTTATTGAAGGAAGCACTTATAGAAAATGATTTTATAAAATATTGCGATCATGTAGAAAAAAAAGGCGTTGATTTTTTTGAAGCCGCCAAGCAAAATAACCTGGAAGGCATGATAGCTAAACGTGCAGACTCCACTTATAACGAAGGGCGCCGTACAACCGAATGGTTAAAGATCAAACACCACAATACCGAAGAAGTCATTATTGTGGGGTTTACGGAGCCAAGGGGTTCGAGAAAAAAATTTGGAGCACTGATTTTAGGCCGTTACCAGAATGACAAGTTGATTTACGCCGGGCATACCGGCACCGGCTTTAATGCAACCACATTGAATGAAATGTATCAAAAATTAAAGCCCCTGATCAGGAAAACTTCGCCGTTTGCCATTAAGCCCAAAACCAATATGCCCGCCACCTGGGTGCAGCCTAAGCTTGTAGCCAATATAAAATACTCCGAACTCACTGAAGAGCATATTTTCAGACACCCTGTTTTTGTTGGCTTAAGGGTTGACAAAGCTCCGGAAGAAGTAACCATACCTAAAAATGAAAAAGTCATGGCAAAAGCGAAAGATACAGGCAAACAGCATTTAGCGACAAAAGTTGCTAAAACGCCCGCGAAGAAAAAGACATCAGGAAAAGACGGTGACCTGACAATTAAGGTTGGAAAACAGGAGGTAAAGCTTACCAATCAAAATAAAATCTATTGGCCTGATGAAGGGTATACCAAGGGCGATTTGATCGCTTATTATGATCAAATGTCAACATTCATTCTGCCCTATCTGAAAGACCGGCCCGAAAGCCTGAACCGCTTTCCTAATGGTATCAAAGGCCCGAGTTTCTACCAGAAAGATGCCGGTGACAGCGCACCCGGTTGGGTTACATCAGTTGAAGTGTACTCAGAAAGCAATACCAAAAACATTGATTATATCGTTTGTAATGATAAAGCTACCTTACTTTACCTGGCCAACCTGGGTTGTATAGAAATGAACCCCTGGAACAGCACTGTTAAAAAGCAAGAACACCCCAGCTATCTGATTATCGATATTGATCCGAGCGATAAAAACACATTTGACCAGGTCATTGATGTAGCCTTAGCCACCCGCCAGGTATTGGCAGAATGTGGTGTAACATCTTACTGTAAAACATCAGGATCTTCCGGTTTGCATGTATTTGTACCTATGGGCAATAAATATGATTACGAGCACGTAAAGAATTTTGCACACCTGACGGCAATGAAAGTAACGGAAATGTTGCCTGCTTTTACGACCCTGGAACGTAATCTTAAAAAACGGGGCAACAGTAAAATATATGTAGACTATCTGCAAAACCGCCGGGGGCAGACCATTGCCAGTGCTTATAGCGTGCGACCTAAAAAGGGGGCCACCGTCTCTACCCCTCTGGACTGGAAGGAAGTAAAAAAAGGGCTCCATCCTTCTCAATTTGATATTAAGACCGTTCCAAAACGCATTACTAAAATAGGGGATATTTTCAAGCCCGTATTGGGCCGCGGTGTAGATATTATGAAGTGCCTGAAGAAGATGGAAGGGTAACCAAGTTGAGGGTCGATTGACTATAGACCATGGACCATGGACTTCTCACCAAATACAAATATCTTTGCGGCCTTTTAAGAATTTACAATATGAAGTTTCACGAAGAGATCATGCGGAGGCGTACGTTTGCCATCATCAGCCACCCCGATGCCGGTAAAACCACGCTTACCGAAAAATTCCTGCTTTTTGGTGGTGCCATACAGGTTGCGGGCGCCGTAAAAAGTAATAAAATAAAGAAATCTGCTACCTCAGATTTCATGGAAATTGAACGGCAGAGAGGTATTTCGGTTGCAACCTCGGTGATGAGCTTCGAATATAACGGCATATTGATCAATCTTTTAGATACTCCCGGACACAAAGACTTTGCTGAGGATACCTATCGCACGCTTACCGCAGTTGATAGTGTGATATTGGTAGTAGATAGTGTGAACGGGGTAGAAGATCAAACCCGCCGCCTGATGGAAGTATGTCGCATGCGCGATACGCCCGTAATCGTCTTTATTAATAAAATGGACAGGGATGGTAAAAACCGTTTTGATCTTTTAGAAGAAATTGAAAAAGAACTGAATATTCAATTACACCCCATGACCTGGCCCATTAACAGTGGTAAGGAGTTTAAAGGTGTGTACAATTTATATGACCGGAACCTGCGTTTGTTTGCCGCAAATACCAAAGCAGAGGCCGAAGATTCAATAGCTATTACCGACCTAAGCGATGCTGTTGTGGAAGAAATGCTTGGTACTACAGACGCAGCGATTTTGAGAGAAGACGTAGAGCTGGTGGATGGAGTAAATGGTGAATTGAACGCAGCAGATTACCTGGCTGCAAAAGTGTCCCCTGTGTTTTTCGGAAGTGCGATTAACAATTTTGGTGTAAAGGAAATGCTGGACACTTTTATCCGCATCGCTCCAACTCCGCAAAGCCGCGAAACTTCTGCCCGAAAAGTGGACGTAGAAGAACCCAAATTGAGCGGCTTTGTATTTAAAATACATGCCAACCTGGATCCCAAGCACCGCGACCGGATTGCGTTCTTTAGGGTCTGCAGCGGCAGGTTTGAGCGAAATAAATACTTTCATCACGTGCGCCTGGACAAAGACGTACGATTTAGCAATCCTTATTCTTTTATGGCGCGCGACAAAAGTGTTATAGAAGACGCTTACGCCGGAGATGTGGTAGGCTTGTTTGACACCGGCAACTTTAAGATTGGAGATACCTTAACAGAAGGCGAGGATTTCTATTTTACAGGTATTCCCTCCTTCTCTCCGGAGATATTTAAGGAGGTAGTCAATAAAGATCCGATGAAAACCAAACAACTGGAAAAAGGCTTACTGCAGTTGACAGACGAAGGAGTTGCTCAGTTATTCACGCAGTTTGGTGGAACCAAAAAAATTATCGGTTGTGTAGGAGAACTTCAATTTGAGGTAATTCAATATCGTTTGTTGCATGAATATGGAGCCAGCGTTGAGTTCAGGGCTTTGCCATTTTATAAAGCTACCTGGCTTACCTCTGATGATGATAAGAAACTACACGATTTTGTTCGGTTTAAACAAGCCAACACCGCATTAGACAAGGATGGTCATGATGTGTACCTGGCTCAAAGCGAGTGGTTTTTAAACACGGAGATTAGCAATAATCCTGATATTAAGTTTCACTTTACAAGCGAAATACATAAGGTAGAGTAACTATTTCACCAACCGATTATTGAATGCCGCAATCCAAACTGCGGCATTTTTTATGTATTCTTATGAAAAACTGCATCTTGTATAGAAAAGCATTATGAACCATCTACTAACAGCGATCTTATTTCTGCTGATTTCTTCGACTTTATCAGGACAAAATGCCCGGTTTAATTCCGCCCTGGAGGAAGGATTACTACATTTCGAAATGCCTGAAAATTTTGATACAGTTCCAGTACGTCCAAACCGGGATATGAGCTACGATCTGGCGATCAAGAGCAAAACCGATAGTTTTGAGATACGTTATGTTATCCGCCCGCTCGGAAATAGAATTGAAAGTTTTGAAAAGATGGCTGCTGATACTTCAAACGGACGCAAAGTGTTTGCCCAAGCACATCCCAATAAAAATTACCAAACTGTATTTGTAACTATCTTACTCAATACCAGTTTACAGCCTCAGGTGGCCACTACTCCGGCTATTCCCAGATTTGGCGCTTTCAAGCCTGAAGCGGTAAAAAATGAGTTTAATGCTGATTGGGGAGCCACTTCAGCATATGTTCCCAGAACTACATTCGACAGCAATTACAAAAACTGTATGACCGTAGCTTTACATAAAGATAATGCTGCCGACGTGTATATTTTTTACCTGTTCAATGACAAAGAAACAATGATGCGATTAATGCCTTCTGCCTTTCATGCAATGAAATTCAAATAATCAAACTGCTAATATGCGTATAACTATACCCCAACCATGTTCTGAGAAATGGAATAACATGGAAGCTCTTGACGGCGGACGCTTTTGTACTGCCTGTTCTAAAGTTGTCGTTGATTTCACTCAAATGTCGGCATCCGAGATAACAGCATACTTTGAGAAAAGAACAAAAGAGCGTATTTGCGGAAGATTCCTCCATTCGCAAATAGATCCGGGATCTACAGAGGAAACAAATAATTCAATTGAATATGTTTTCAGATCAAATTGGAGCTATCTAAAGAAAATAGCTGTAGTGGTGGTGTTGTACGTCGTTATTCCTTTTAGCGCCTTTTGTCAAACAAAGAAGGAGCAAATAACTAACTGTAACGACAATGAAATAATTGTAATTGCTGGCGGGGTTAAAGTAAAACCGCATCGAACCAGTTCTTTGCAAATCTAAAATTGCTCTCCTGCAAAAGATATCATTAATCGCAGTTCCGACACCCATAACGCCCAAACCTCAAAAAGCAAAAAAGCCGCTACAAAGCCACAACGTTCAAAAAATAAAGCTGATTAAGCTGGCGAATATGTAAAAACTACTAACCTAACATTTATCTACATCTCCTGTTTTTATTTATATTTGCCCTGTAAAAGTAAAAATCTATGAAAACTACAAAACTTGCTTGCGTTGTGACATTTTTTATAACGCTTATTCTAACATCCTTTACAACTAGTTCCTGTACCAAAGAGAAAACCATTATCGAAAGGGATACCATAGAAACGGTTCTAATCAAGAAGGATACAATTATCATAAAAGATACCCTTGTTAATGACTCTTTGTTAACCTCCGCCTCCTGGGAAATCATTGAAGCTATTGGCGTTATGGGTAACACTCCTTTACGTTATGAAAGAGGTGGCAGCTCGAATAACTGGAATGTTGCTGGTGACTATTACGTTTTTAATAAGGACAACAGAGGATATATGTATGACGGGGCGAATAACAGACATGAAATTTTGAGCTGGAACCTTGTAAAAACCGGCGAAAGAAGAAAATTGATAATATTATATCAGAATGATGCCTCAGGATTCTACACCACTCTTATAACCTGGGACAACCTGGTTTATAAAAACGGCAACTTACAATATTCAGATTATTATAGAGATGCTTTAACCTGGTCCAACTACCACGGTCAGGCAATCAGAGCTCCGAAGAAATAATTTAAACCATTCAGGTTGGAAGGCAAAAGGCTCACGGTTTAACTAACCTGCGAGCCTTCTGCTTAATACTTTGCGACCACACCGGTATAATTATGCGGTGTTATCTTTTTCAGCTCCGCTTTAATTGCTGCTGAAACTTTTAGTGAGCTAATGAATTTATGCAAAGATTGCTTAGTGATTCCATCTTTACCTCTTGTTAACTCCTTCAAAGCCTCATAAGGGTTCGGATATTTTTCGCGACGGAGGATTGTCTGAATAGCTTCTGCTACTACAGCCCAGTTATTGTCCAGGTCGGCTTTTAATGCAGATTCGTTTAAAACCAGCTTGCCTAAGCCTTTCTCAATGCTTTTGATGGCAATAATGGTGTGAGCTACCGGCACCCCAATATTACGCAGAACTGTACTATCAGTAAGATCTCTTTGCAGGCGGCTTACCGGCAATTTTGCAGAAAGATGCTCCAGCATAGCATTAGCTACACCTATATTTCCTTCGGCATTTTCAAAATCGATGGGGTTTACCTTATGTGGCATAGCTGACGAGCCTACTTCGCCGGCTTTGGTTTTTTGTTTGAAGTACTCCATGCTGATATAAGTCCAGATGTCACGGCACAGATCCAGCAAAATAGTATTGATGCGCTTGATGCAGTCGAAATGAGCTGCCAGGTTATCATAGTGCTCAATCTGCGTGGTAAACTGCATTCTCTGGAGGCCCAACACCTCCTCAACAAAATGATTTCCAAATTTGATCCAGTCCGTTTTAGGATAGGCCACATAATGCGCATTAAAATTTCCGGTAGCACCGCCAAATTTTGCCGCCACCGGTATATAGGAAAACAAGCGGATCTGGTTCTCCAAACGTTCTACAAAGACCATAATTTCTTTTCCCAATCTGGTTGGAGACGCAGGTTGACCATGTGTTTTCGCCAACATCGGGATCTCTTTAAAATCCTGTGCCAGTTGATGTAAGTGGTTTTGCAGGTTCAGATATGCCGGTAGCAGTTCAAACTCCAGGCTATGCTTCCATAATAAGGGTATTGCTGTATTATTTACATCTTGTGATGTTAAACCAAAATGGATCCACTCTTTCGCTTCCTGCGCATCCGTCTTATCCAGTTCTGCCTTTAAAAAGTACTCTACCGCCTTTACGTCGTGATTAGTAGTCTTTTCTATTTCCTTAATAGCTTCTGCATTTGCTACGCTAAAGTTTTCCTTTAACTGCTGCAGATGTTTTTTAGCTCCCGCAGACAATTTCAGAAACTTTTTATCTGCCAATAGCAACAGGTATTCAATTTCAATAATAACACGATACTTAATCAATGCGTATTCACTGAAATATTCCTGCAGGCTTTCTACCTGTTTACTGTAGCGGCCATCGATGGGCGAGATAGCGGTTAAAGACATGCTCCTTATTTAAAATTTAAAGTCCGCCGGCTGAATACCATTTGGACGGGTTCGAGGTTTAAAGTTTAACGACTAATCAGGAACAATAAACCTGAAACCTGCTAATTTCGCGCAAAAATAAAGGAATAAAGATTGGAACAGAAGATTAGAGTTGGAATTGTAAGCTATTTAAACACACGTCCCCTCATTTATGGCCTGCAAAGACTTCCTATAAAAGATGAAATTGAATTGATAGAAGCCTATCCGGCATCCCTGGCTGAAAAGCTCAAAACAGGGGCCATCGACCTGGGATTGGTTCCTGTGGCTGTGATTCCGCAGCTTCCGCAATATTATATTAATGGCAATTACTGCATTGGCGCTGTTGGAGATGTGGCATCAGTAGCACTTTTCAGCGAGCAGCCCATTGATCGGATCAAAAAAATATACCTCGACTATCAAAGCCGTTCATCAGTAAATTTGTTGAAATGGCTGGTAAAACATCACTGGAAAATTCAAGTGGAACTGGTTGACGCAAAAGACGAATCCTATATCAACTATATCAAAGATGATACCGCGGCAGTTATTATAGGCGACAGAGCTTTGGCGCAAAGGCCTAATTTCAAATATATTTATGATTTGGCAGGCGAGTGGAAAATAGCCACAGGGCTTCCTTTTGTTTTTGCAGCCTGGGTAAGTACCCAAAAGCTTTCTGAAGACTTTATTACAAAATTTGATGAGGCTAACGCTTATGGCCTTCAGCATATTGACGAAATTGCGGCTGAATATGATAATGGCGTTTATGATTTAAAGAAGTATTTTTCCCAGAATTTAAGTTATACCCTTGATCAAGAAAAAAGAAACGGGTTAAAAAAGTTTATGGAAGAAGAATTTTGATACTTTTCATCATATCTTCGCTTGAGTAAAACACAAATAACCTATATAAATATCCAGGCAAGAAATTCCCTATACTAATATTTCACTATTCTTCAATTTTAAATCAACATTAAGCTATGAAAAAAATGTATGTAACGATGTTATTGATTGCTGGTTTCATTTCATGTAAAAAAGATGAGACTCAAAAAAAAGCTTTTCAGGAAGAAAGTACTGTAGCTCGAACTGTCAGTGGCAGCGCCGCAGACAGACCTCTTTTTATCAATGTAACAAACGGTAAAGTGTTTTGGCTCGTTGATGGCCTTTATCGGCACATTTATAATCAAAGGACTGTCGATGCACTGTTTGGTGGGTACAACTATTCGATGATGCCTAAATTGTACATTGATCCTCAACCACAAGGTGAGCCTATAGGAAGTGGGCCTGATATACAACATGCCTTCATGGCGCAGGATACAAAAGATGGTAAAGTTTACGTAGTAGAAAAAAAAGCTGCTGGATCAGGTCAATATTATAATTTTTGCAGATATGTATGGCAGGACTTTTTTAATCTTCATTTGCTTTATGGATATTTAAATAGGGTAAACATTCAATTTACAGATTTTCCTTTGGCAAATACTTGGTTCAAAGGAGATGACTTGAAGATTAGTGGAGGGCATTTGATTAATTACTCTGGAAAAGTATATTGGAAATTTGAGGGAACATATAGATGGATTTATAATTATGAAACTGCAATATCTTTATTTGGAGGGCCTATTTGGTCTAATTCTAGCATAGCTCCCTCTCCAATTGGAAGTACTCTAGGCGGAGATCCAGCAGGACAACGATATGGCTTTCTAGCAAATGACCTGAATGACGGCAAAGTGTATTTTGTAGAACGAAAAAGAGTGAATGAATCTGATGCAAATAGTCCTCTTTACAATTATTGCCGACATATTTATTCAATGGAAGTTTTCGGCAGCTATATGTTCAACTCAAGCCAAATTGAAAATTACACCATACAATTTTCATCAACTCCATCAGCGGATGCATGGATTCTTGGTCCTGTAATCTATCAATAAATTAAAAATCTTATTTTTAAGGGCTGCTTTTACCAAGCGGCCCTTTTATTTTAAGAGTGATGTTGGATGCAGATACTCGAGCCATTCGAAAAGTATTAATCAGACATCGTAAAACTTTCAAGTAGATGAAGTGTGGAGTATGCCATAACGGCTCGAATAATAAAAAATTCATTTTGAAAGAAATGATGTATGGCCTGAAAGACGAGTTTGAATATTTTGAATGCGCCAGCTGTGGCTGTATCCAGATAGCCGAAGTGCCTTCAAACCTGGGCAAATACTACCCCAACGACTACTACTCTTATACTGTAGCCGAGGTGCCGCTTAAAAAAAGCTGGATAAGAAGTGCCCACTTTAATTATTACGCCTTTAATAAAAACAAGCTATTGGGCAGTTTGCTGGCACTGAAGTTTAAACCTTCGGGATTTTACACCTGGCTGAAAGGACTGCATTTGCAAAACAGAAAAGAAAGCGTTTTGGACATTGGATGTGGAAATGGCCAATTATTAAAAAGAATGTATCGCCTGGGGTTTAGCAATCTTACGGGTATTGATCCGTTTTTACAGAAAGATCTTGTATATAACAATAGCCTGAAACTTTTTAAAAAAGATATTTTTCAGACAGACACTACTTATGATGTAATCATGATGCACCATAGCCTGGAACATATGGACCGGCAGGACGAGGTAATACAAAAAGCAGCAGCCTTGCTAAAAAAAGGCGGCAGAATGCTTATCAGGATCCCGATTGTAAGCAAACCCTTAATGAACAAATATGGCGGTAATGTAGTATCGCTCGATGCTCCAAGACATTTATTCATTCACACCTTAAAGAGCATTACCGGGATCATCGAAAAAAATAATCTCTCCATATATAAAACAGTTTTTGATGCGGAAGTATTCTCCATTATTGGCAGCGAACAATACTCAAGCGGCATAAGCAATGTCAATGATGACCGGAGTTACTTTCAAAATCCCGCAAGCAGCATATTTAAACCTTCGGATATCGAAAGATTCGAAAATGAAATTACGGCGCTTAACCAAAAGCGCGAAAGCGACACCGTGGCTTTATACATAAGAAAGTAATTTTACCTGATGGATGTAACCATTGTTATTATACTACACAACCGCCATCAAAATATTCGTCGCCTGGTAGAATACTACCGGGATATTGAAGTATCAATAATTTTAGCAGACAGCTCTTCGCAAAAGCATCCTTCAGACTCTATTCCCACTTCATGGAATTATATTTATACACCAGGCATTAATTACACTCAGAAGATAGAGTTAATACTGCAACAGGTTAGCAGCCGGTATGTAATTCTTTGCCCCGATGACGACTTTATTATACCCCGGGCAATTGAGGACTGTATCAGCTTTCTGAATAATAATCCGGATTATGCTTCCGTACAGGGTCGTTGTGTATGTTATAAAAAAAGTGAAGTAATTGCCGGAGCCGGAATTAACTTCTACCCTATTTACCCTCGTTTGGAATATTCTTATGAAGCTGCTGGCGGGCTGGAACGCCTGGACAATCTGCTGTCGGATTATAAATCATACTTATATGCTGTTCATCGAACCGCTTTACTTAAAGAAGCCTATACCGATGCCTCGTCAAGTATCCGGAACCTGTATTTAAATGAATACAATGCATCCATTTTGCCGGTTGTAATAGGAAAGTACAAAGAGCTTCCCTTTTTATACCAAGTAAGGGAGTATGCCGAAGATTCAGATGATAAAACGGCGGTGAATATGAACACGCTCTTAAAAGACCCTGCATTTAAACCCGACATTGACGACTTTGTCAACCACCTGTCTTCCAAAATCATTCACTGGAATAACAGCCAGAAGTCTGAAATGGTGAAGGACCGGTTAATCACTGGCTTCGCCAGGCTAGCCACTGCTATCGAAAGTTCATATCATTTAAAACCCTCATTAAAAAAGAGGATGGGGCGAATCGTTGCGCTGATACCCGTAGTGGGTAAAAAAATAATTGAGAAAAGCAGGAAAAAGGAACTGGAGACACAAATGGCAGAAATTGTCGCCTCGGAAAACGAACGAAGTGAATTGAAGAAAATAGCTTCAATACTTCAAAAAGGCTAATTAGACAATTTCCCCATCTTACCCGCCTTATAATGGTTTACAGCCATTACAAGATACCTGAGTATTTTCACCCGGTTGTTTCCATACAGCAGGTTATTTTTAATACGGTTCAAAAGCGCGGTTCTCTTCAACTTCAATGTTTCGCCACATTCCGCCTGGTATCTGTCACACACATACAAATAATTTCTCAGCATATAATACAATCGAAGTGGTGAATGCAAGGTACGCGTCGTTTTCTTTAAGCTTTTTATAGACCGGTGTTGAGAAACAGTACCCAGCGAGTGATTCAAATAAATATTTGTAAACTGAATAGTTTTATACCCGTTTTTCATTGCTCTTGCGCAATACTCAAAATCTACCTCGTCAATAAACAGGTTTTCATCAAAACTCCCTATCTTCTTAAATATATCCAGGTTCAGGATACTGCCGGAAGTAATCAGGTTCGCTGTTTCTGCTATGGCGCAATCATTCGTTGAGGGAACAGATTCAAACGATACCCCGCACATAGCTACTTTTTCCTTGTCTGAAAAGGAACTCAAACATTCGATATATTGCTTTAAATAATCTCCTGAAAAGAAAGAGTCCTGGTCCATGGTCAACAGCCAGTCTGCCTGTTTATCTATTGCATACCTGGCAGCCTGATTCAGGCGGGCGGAGATACCTTGATTCGTTCCATCGCGCAAAACCGTTACGTTATCCCCATAGTTAGAAAAATCAAGCTTCGACGCGGGCTCACTGTTATCTATAATCATCAGTTCCCGGAGAAAAGGAAGATAACCGGTAATATTACCGATAACCTCTTCTGCCGGATTGTACAATATAACGACCCCAAAAATTTTTTCCATTCTACTTTACATGACGTTGCCCAGGCAAATTAGGAAAATGAATCGAAAACCAGTCGAAGATTGTTTGCAGGCAACTGGTTCAACATCAAACCTCACACCAGAGCCGGCATTTCCGGGCCATAGACTAGCGGTGCCTGGTTATATATTTCAAGGTCGGAAAAGCTTATTTTTGCAGGGTTCATCAGTATATAGCATTTATCAATGAAAGTAGTAATTTTTGCAGGCGGCTTAGGCACCCGGATATCAGAAGAAACGGGTACACGTCCTAAACCTATGGTTGAAATCGGTGGAAAGCCCATCCTTTGGCATATCATGAAAATTTATAGCCATTATGGCTTTAACGACTTCATTGTATGCCTCGGCTACAAGAGTTATATGATAAAAGAGTACTTTATGAACTACTTTCTCCATAATGCGGATCTTACCATTGATATAAAAAATAATGATATAACTTATCATGCCAATAAGAGTGAAGATTTTAAGATAACACTGGTAGATACGGGTTTATCTACAAAAACAGCTGGCAGGCTTCAAAGGGTGCGGCAATATATAGGCAACGAAGACTTTATGTTGACCTATGGAGATGGCGTAAGCGATGTAAACATAAAGGATTTACTGGCTTTTCATAAAAAGGGTGATAAAATTGCCACTGTAACCGCAGTGCAGATGGATTCGAGATTTGGAGGCATGGACCTGAATGATTCGGGAGCCGTTACTTCATTCAGAGAAAAGGCCAAGGATGAAGGGAAGTGGATCAATGGCGGTTTTTTTGTGCTGAAGCCGGAAGTATTTAATTACCTGGAAGACGATATGACTGAAATGATGTGGGAAGATGAGCCTTTGGAAAAGCTAGCTGATGATGGAGAGTTGCAGGCTTATCAGCATACCGGTTTCTGGAAACCAATGGACGCCCTTCGTGATAAAATGGAGCTGGAACAATTATGGCAATCTGGAAAAGCTAAATGGAAATTGTGGTAAATAAACAACAACTGATAAAGGCCTACTCAGGAAAAAAGGTTTTTATAACGGGGCATACGGGATTTAAAGGTACCTGGCTAAGCATCCTGTTAAATATGCTGGGTGCAGAAGTGAAAGGGTATGCACTTGCTCCCGAACATGAGCTTTCTATTTTTAACCTGACGAAACCGCTATCCGGCAGCCAGAATGTAATAGCCGATATCAGAAATAAAGAGAAACTCAAACAGGAAATCCTGGACTTTGCTCCCGACTTTATTTTTCATCTGGCGGCGCAGCCCCTGGTACGGCTCAGCTATCAGATACCTGCTGAAACCTTCGAGGTAAACGTGATTGGTACTGCAAATCTGCTTGAAGCGCTTACCATTTTGAATAAAAAATGTACAACTGTAATAGTTACCACGGACAAAGTTTACGAAAATAAAGAACAGGATATTTTATATAAAGAAGAAGACAGACTGGGCGGCTACGATCCCTACAGTGCAAGCAAGGCCTGTACAGAAATTGTTGTTGATTCATTCAGAAACTCCTTTTTTAATACCGGCACTCACTCCCTACACCAAAAAGCAATTGCCAGCGCAAGAGCCGGTAATGTAATTGGTGGCGGCGACTTCAGCAAAGACCGGATTATCCCGGATATAGTACAGGCCTTGAAGAATGATCAACCTGTTACTGTAAGAAATCCCCATGCGGTAAGACCCTGGCAACATGTGTTAGAGCCGGTAACGGGTTATATTTTGCTGGCGTTGCAATTAAATGAGGACATTCAATTTTCAGGGGCTTATAATTTCGGACCCAGACCCGAAGATCATTTGTCCGTAAAAGACCTGGTGGCGCTTTCCATCAAAGCATGGGGAGGCGGAACATGGATTGATCAATCTGACAATACCCAACCGCATGAAGCCACATTATTGAAACTAGATATTCAAAAAGCAATCAACCATTTACTCTGGACGCCTAAAATGGAAGCTGCTATTGCTATCAGCAAAACTTTAGATTGGTATAAAAACGTGCAGGCAGAAAATGCCCTGGTTTATACCCAACAGCAAATTGAAGACTATTTAGAACTATGATTTTTGAACCAACATCATTAGATGGAAGTTATGTTATTACTCCCTCCCCAAGGGGTGACAACCGTGGTTGGTTTATGCGTTCTTTTTGCAAGCAAGAGTTTGAAACAATCGGACATACCAAGGAGTGGGTACAAATGAATCATTCCTTTACGGCAACTAAAGGAACAATCAGGGGTATGCATTTCCAGATTAAACCCTACGGGGAAATAAAACTGGTGAGATGTATTGCCGGCGCCGTTTTCGATGTAATTATTGACTTAAGAGAGGAATCGCCCAGCTACTTACAATGGTTTGGCGCAGAACTTTCTGCTGGTAACAAAAAAAGTCTCTATATCCCCGAAGGATTTGCACACGGTTTTCAAACACTTACGGAAGACGCAGAGCTGCTTTATCTTCATTCGGCATACTATACCCCCGGCTATGAGTCGGGTGTTTTATACAACGATCCTAAAATAAATATACAATGGCCACTGCCCCTAACTGAAATTTCAGAGAGAGACAAAAGCCATACATTATTATAAAGAATATTAAATGAATTGCAGATTTTGCGCCACCCCGCTTAGCGATGTTTTTATAGATCTGGGAAATGCTCCGGCATCTAACTCCTTTTTAAATGCAGGCCAGGAAAATGAACCTGAACCATTTTATCCGTTAAAAGTTTACACCTGCGGTAAATGTTTCCTGGTGCAGGTGGATGAATATAAAAAATCTGACGCTATATTCAACAACGAGTATGTATATTTCTCATCCTATTCCACCAGCTGGTTGGCTCATGCAAAACAATACACCGACAATATGCAGGAGCGGTTTGGATTGGATCAGAATTCTTTTGTGATCGAAATAGCCAGTAACGACGGCTACCTGCTGCAATATTTTAAAGCAAAAGATATACCTGTTTTAGGTATAGAGCCCACAGCCAACACTGCTGCGGCAGCTGCCGAAAAAGGCATTGAAAGTGTCATTGACTTTTTTGGTGTGAGACTTGCAACAGAATTGGCGGCACAGCATAAGCATGCCGATTTACTATTAGGAAATAATGTGTTGGCGCACGTACCCGATATCGTTGATTTTGTGGGTGGCATGAAAATATTACTCAAGCCCGGGGGTGTTGTAACGATGGAGTTCCCTCATTTATTGCAACTGCTGCAAAACAACCAATTTGACACCATCTACCATGAACATTTCTCTTACCTCTCCTTTTATTCGGTAAAGCAAATATTTGAATCGCAGCAGTTGGAGATGTTCGATGTAGAGGAGCTACCTACCCATGGAGGTTCTTTGAGAATTTACGCAAAGCATAAAAACGACAGCACACATACGATCTCCGGCAATGTTAATCAAATGCTGGAAAAGGAAGCACAGGCTGGTCTAACGGATATACAGACCTATCAGAACTTCCAGGAAAAAGCATTTCAGATTAAAATAGATCTGATCAGCTTTTTAATCGATCAAAAAAGAGCGGGTAAAAAAGTGGCGGCCTATGGCGCTGCTGCGAAGGGTAATACCCTTTTGAATTATTGCGGCATTAAAAGCGACCTTATCGATTTTGTAGTGGACGCCAACCCCCATAAGCAAAATAAACTATTACCAGCCAGCCACATCCCCGTTGTAAATGAAGATGTGCTAAAAGCGAAGCAACCCGATTTCGTAATCATTCTTCCGTGGAATTTGAAAGATGAGATTACTGCTCAATTAAGTTATATAAATGATTGGGGAGGACAATTTGTAGTAGCGATACCTCAATTGACAATACTTAAATAAAGTGAAGGTTTTAGTTACAGGTGCAACTGGCTTTATAGGCAATTACGTGATCAACGAGTTGTTGGAACGAAACCATACGGTTGTGGCTACATCTTTAAATAAAGATAAAGCCGCGCAAGCGAGCTGGTTTAGCCAGGTAACCTATATTCCTTTTAACATTAATAACATAGCTGAGGACATCAATCTTTTTCATTTCTTTCAACAGCCCGAATGCATTATTCATTTGGCCTGGGAAGGACTTCCCAATTATAAATCTGATCATCACATCAAACAAAACCTCCCCCTTCACCGGCTATTTCTTAAGAATCTTGTTTCAGGCGGAGCAGCAAATATCAATATAACCGGTACTTGTTTTGAGTACGGGATGCAGGAAGGATGCTTATCTGAAGATATGCCCGCACAGCCCAGCAATTATTATGCGATAGCCAAAAACCAACTCAGGCTTTTCGCAGAAGAGTTGACATATCAACATTCTTATGACCTAAAATGGTTGAGACTGTTTTATATGTTTGGAAAGAGACAAGCTGAGAACTCTTTAATCCCGCAGTTAGAAAAAGCGTTGCGAAAAAATGAAAAAAGCTTTAACATGAGTGGAGGTGAACAGGTGCGAGATTTCCTGCCCATTGAGCTGGTAGCCAAATATATTGTTGAAGCGAGTTTGCAAACTGAACTAACAGGCATAGTCAATATCTGCAGTAGCCAGCCTATAACGGTTAAAGATTTGGTTTTACAATACCTGGAAGATACTAAACAAAAAATTCATCTTAATCTTGGATATTATCCTTACCCCGATTTTGAGCCTATGCATTTTTGGGGCTGCAATCAAAAATTATTACAGATATTAGCGGCTGATAACCCTGAATAAAATTATTCATCTTGAACAATCAGTTCTCTATTATATTACCAGTGCGGAATGGTGGTGAGTACCTGAAAGAATCTGTGAATAGCATTCTTTCGCAAACCTATCCGCAATTCAATTTGTTTGTGCTGAACAACAATAGTAACGACGGTACACTGGAATGGCTTAGATCCCTGAAGGATGAAAGGATAATTATCAAAAATTCTGACACCGATTTATCTATGCCCGATAACTGGGCGAGAGCACTTGATTTGCCTTTGCATGAATATATCACCTTTATCGGGCACGATGACAGGCTACACGAAGATTATTTTCGAATAATGAATAATTTAATCGGCCAGCATCCTCACGCTTCCATTTATCAAACTCATTTCAACTATGTTGACAGCCAGGGGAAACAGGTACGTTCGTGTCAACCCATGCCCGAAAAAATACAGGTAGAAGATTTCTTGAGACTTCAATTCACTCAAAAAATGGATAGTATGGGTACTGGCTATCTATTCCGCTCAAATGATTATAAAAAGCTGGGAGGATTTCCTGCAGCTTATCCTAACCTTCTTTTTGGAGACTATGAACTTTTTGTAAAGCTAACGGCGCTTTCTTATATGGCAATTTCACCTCATAAGGGTTTTGATTACCGCCTACATGTAAGTCTTTCAATTTCTACCCATATCGATAAATATTGTATCGCATTTGGCATGTATCTGCATTTCTTAAATGAGTTCCAGAAAAGCAGAAAAGGCGTTCATAAAACCATAAAAGAATATGGCAGGGTTTACCTCAACTATTATTGCCAAAGCTTAAGCCACCGGCTTTTAAAGGTCAATACAGCCAATAGAGTTTCGGTTAGTTCTTTTATAAAAGAGTGTAAAACCAATGCAATATTACTTGGAATCAAGAACTTTAAACCCGAACACATTTTTAAAATACGAATTGCTACTATATTGGATAGCAATGCCATTACAAGAAGTCTGTTTCAGATAGTAAGGAAATGGCTCAGCTAATATGTTTATAAATCTTGCTCAATGACGATAGCCTTTAATTGTTGGGTTTTACGCAACAAAAATGTAGATGGAATAGGTAATGTGGTTATTGAAACATTACAGTTGATGATTAAGCATCATCCTGAGACTCATTTTATGCTTCTTTGTGATAAAAACTTCAACAGAACTTATTTTAACTTCCCCAATGCTACTATTTATCGCATTTTCCCACCTTACCGCCATCCGGTTTTATACTTCTTTTATTTAGAATTTATCTTGCCTGCTTTCCTAAAAAGATATCAACCAGATCTTTTTATTGGCATGGACGGCATGATCAGTCTTCGTTCAAAAACAAAACAGATCGCTGTTATACACGACCTGAATTTTGAACATTTCCCCGAAAATCTTCCCTTTCGAAATAGAGTTTACTACAAATATTTTTTTAAAAGATTCGCGAAGAAGGCTGACTGTATTGTAACTGTGTCCAATTACACCAAGCAAGATGTAATAAAATCCTATCACATACCTGCCGAAAAAATAGAAGTAATGCCTTTGGGAGCAAAACCTATATTTCAGCCGATTACACTTACAGATGCTCGATCAACGAGGGAGCACTACACCAACGGTAGTCCATATTTCTTTTTTGTTGGATCTATGCATGCCCGTAAGAACATACAAAGGCTAATGCAGGCTTTTGAACGCTTTAAATCAGGTATGCCGAACAACTTCAAGCTGGTGCTCGCCGGAAACATTCTCTGGGAAGAGAAAGAAATAAAATCGGTATACGACTCACTGGAATATAAAGATGATATTATATTTCCTGGCAGAATTACCGACCAAGAACTTAAATACCTGTTAGGAGCAGCTCACGGCCTGGTATTTGTTCCTCTTTTTGAAGGATTTGGATTACCCATTGTTGAAGCTTTCCAGGCAGGCGTTCCGGTTATTTGCAGCAATACTTCTTCAATGCCCGAAGTAGCGGCTGATGCAGCATTGCTTGTAGACCCTTTCGATGTAAACGATATTGCCCAAGCTATGACGGACATTTACCAGGACGGGGATCTTTCAATCAAACTAATCAGAAAAGGAAAGGAGCGGAAACAACTGTTTAACTGGGAAATAAGCTCAGAAATACTTTATAATGCTGTCGTAAAAACGATAAGCTAGTAACAACTATAGTTCCTTGATTTTATCTACTGCTCTCCTGGCAATAGCATCCCAGCTAAAATGATCATAAAACGAAACAGGTGTACTGCTGTGGGGCTTTAAAAATTGCCCCCGAATTGCGTTCGAAAAGCCCTTACAATCATCATCCGCAACCACTGAAAGATGATCTCCAGTAACACTGGCAGGGATACCGTAAGCGCCTGCTTTAAAAGAAACAGCAGGCGTGTCAGCACCTAAAGCTTCTACCAATTTAGTCTTAATACCTCCACCGTCTATAATTGGATTGATGAAAAGATCTGCTGCTTTAAAATAAATACCGATATCTTCAACAAAGCCTTTATAAATAATATGCTGATCCTGGTAGTCTTTAAGCTGGTTGTACTCCGCTGGTAATCTTAATCCGCAAATAATGATTTTATAAGAAAACTCAATCTGTTGCTGAAGCAGCGGATTAATTTCTTTTAGGATTTTGTCCAGCCCATCCCGGTTCGGTGCGTAATCCAGCGTGCCATTAAAAAGAATGAGTTTGGTATCTACCGGCAGTCCCAGTTCATCACAGATCTGATTTTTGCTATGGTGCTTTTCTTCAGGAGAGGGAGCTTCCGCATTTTCTATTCCATAAGTGATCACTGCACATTTACTGGTATCAAGCTGATAGGTTTTTATCGCATAATCTCTATCTTCTTCAGTGATAAAGAAATTAAAATCGGCCTGCCGGTGTGCAAACTTTTCATATTGATGAAGAATGGGCCACCACCATTTTTTTACGCTTTTAAACCTGGCTGCTTCAATATTATGGGAATGAATGATGAGCTTCAGTCCTCCCCATTTCTTTAAAGCTACACCCAACCATGCATAATAGGGATGCTCCACAATAATGTGTTTCATATCGAGCGAGCGGCAGGCTTTTTTTATTTTACGAAAGATTGAAAAATCGGCATAACGACCTTTCTTATGAGTGCTCCCTAAAACATCAACAAAATTGATTCCTTCTACGGTACCTGCATTTTCGGTTACCGAAAATGCGGTTATGTCAGCATAGCGCGCAACATATTTCAGGAAATAGAAAATGCCCTTTTCCCCACCCGTTACTGCAGGAATAATTTTGTAGGGAACAAGAGAAGCTATTTTGAGCATAGGTGAGAGGATGACAGATGACAGATGCTGAACAATAGATTAGATACAAAGTATCGAGCATCGAGTATCTAGCATCCAGTAATAAATATCAGCACATTGGTTAATTAGCTAATTTGCACATTCTTCCTATCCACCCACCATTGCATAAAGAAACCTCCTAATACCAGAATAATCAGCAACCAGGAACTCAGGTAAGAGATGTTCATGCCGCGCTTCACCATCTCCGGCTCGAAAACAAGCTTTATGGTATGCTTCCCCTGGGGAACTACAAGGCCACGCATAAAGTAGTTCGTTTTCACAATATCCGTCTGTTTACCGTCTATATAGGCATTCCACCCTGCCGGATAATACACTTCACTCAACACAACAAAGCCACCCGAACTACTGTTGGTATTGTACTCAATTTCGTCGTTGGTATATTTTGTAAGCGTAACAGACGATGTAGAATCTGCCGTTAAACTAGTTCCCGATTTCAATGCAGCTTGAGGAACGATCGCTGTGTCTTTCAAATTGGTGCTGCCTATTGCCTGTAGCTCTTCCACCTCTGTAGTAACCGGCTTTACGGCTTTCACAAACCAGGCAGCGCCATAAGCATTGGGATTGGGAATAAGGCGTTCCTGTCCGCTTTCATCCCTGGTGATAATATAACGTACATCAAGCGCATTAAGCAGCTGTTCGTTTGGCGCCCCTGCAAAATATCGCTCAATGACATCCTGGTACACCCGCAACTTTACCGCCGAATACCCCAATGCAGAGCGATGGAAATAGGATACCCTGTTTTTATTAAGCCCGGCAACGTCATATACCCTGAAATGCGGGTCCTTGTCTTTAAATATCTCCTGGTCTATGGCAGTAGGTACCTCAATCTGGTTAGTGATTTCATCTTTGGCTATATAAAGATCATCGCTGAAATACTGTTTATCTACTACCCAAAGGTCGATGATGCTGATCGCTGCTAAAACGGCAACTGCAACTACAGGTTTGATCATATTCTTTAATACCGCGTACACTATTCCTAATACAAGCGCCATAAATAATACCGCCCTTATCACCTGCGCGCCAAACAGGCTTTGCCTGTCGGCCTTCATCCCTGCAATAATTGCCCTGTTAAAAGTATCGCCACCGTTAGGATCCATTTGCATCTGCATTACCTGCTCATCAAAGCCGGAGGAGTAACTTTGCCCTATATATAGCAACGCCAGCACTGCCGTGATACCACCTAAAGTATATAGTATTTTCTTGAAATTAGCTTTTAGAAAATCTCCGGCATTTTTTTCAAAAAACAAACTATATACTGTAATTACAGCCATCAGAGGTAATGTAAGCTGGCAAATTACCAGGGCCATCGATGGCGCTCTAAACTTATTATACAGTGGTAAGGAATTAAATAAAAACTCATTAAAGCCAAAGAAATAGCTTCCCCAGCTCATAAGCACAGCTAATATAGAAACGATTAATAAAGGCCATTTCAAAGGACTCTTTACAACAACAAACCCAATCACAGCCAATATAAAAATAATTGCGCCAATATAGGCTGGACCACCTGAGTAATCTCCTGGCTTGGTCATTCCACCCCAATAGGCCGGAAATTGGCTTGCAAACTGGGCGGCCTGCATTTCGGGAACACCTGCCGCAGCCAGCTTTTCAATAACCTTTGAGTCCTCTTTCAACATTGTACCGCTACTACCTCCAACAGCTTTAGGCATTAGCATAATCAAGGGTTCTACTTTACTCATACTGTAACTCATTGCATAATCCGCATCCAGGCCAGATGTATTCACCGCTTTTACTTCGCTATCCTTTATTTCAACACTCTTACCGCCACGCATGGTATACTTTGTATACTCGTTGGTGGTTAAAAATGCTAATGAGTAACAGCCCAGGCCAACCAACGCAGCAACAGCACTTAATCCAAACGATATAGCCAGGTGCTTAAACTCTTTATTCTTAATCCACACTACAACATAGCCAATCGTAACAGCGCCTGCAATCATAAAAAAGTAATAAGCTATCTGCGGGTGATTCGCCATCAATACCAATGTAGCGCCAAGGGTGGCAACTGCCAGGCCTATCCAGTAACGTTTATTGAAAATGAGCAACAGACCAGCCAGCAAAAAAGGCATATAAGCAATGGTCAACATTTTGGTTTCGTGGCCGGCACTTACGATAAGCGGATTGTAGGTAGAATAAGCATATGTCAGTCCACCCAATATTCCTATCACAGGATTAAGCCGCAACACCACACATAAAATATAAAAACATACACAGGCGATAAAGAAAAAGTTCATGGGTTTAGGCAGGCCCAGGCCCATTACTTTGTTCAAATCTACAGGCAAAGCGCTTTTTCCCTCCATGGCAATCTGGTAATTGGGCATCCCGCTAAAAACACTGGTACTCCATAGCGGCATGATGCCTGTTTTTTCTTTTATATCAAAAGCATTTTGGGCAGATCCCCGCCAGCCATCTATACCGGTGTCATGCTGGTTTAAAGTTTTACCATCCAACACAGGTTTGCAAAACAATACAGTTACAATCAAAAAAACCAAAATAGCCAACACATGTGGTAGCGCTTTCTTCAGCCAAGGAGTCATTATAAAAGTTTTATTTTTTATGATCCCGGCAGATGAAAGTATATGAACGATGTTGCGTCGCACACTTCACTTGTAGTGCATTTCCCAACCCATACCTACACTCAACCTGCGGGATTGAGCAAATTAATACTATTTTATATGAAACACTTCCGAAATTTTCCAGGATTATATTTATTTTATAAAAGATTGAAAAATTTTCGCAGCGTTCATCCGGGCTAAAAATAATAATAAATTTGCCGGATAAATTCGCTTATGCGTTGGTTAATATTTTTGTCCCGGGTGTCCTTTTTATGCGGACTTTTCATGCTGTTGGCTTTTTCTCTTCTTTTTACCTCCTGGAGTGAGAGCGAAGGGCTTGCATCTACCATTATCATGGCAGGGTACGGATTGGCAATGATTCTCCTTCCATTAACGGGCCTTTCTTATTTTATATTAATCATAACCGGAAGAAAACCGGGGCAATTTGTACCCCGCTGGCTTATTACCTGTAATATAATTATGCTTCTTATTTTCTTAATTTTCACCTTTTATTTTAATGATCCGTACTATAATCAACGATAAATCAACCCGGCTTTTCATCTTACTGGGGGGCTTTTTTATTGCCAATGCCATTGTTGCAGAAGTAATTGGCGTAAAACTCTTTTCATTAGAGAAGACAGTGGGTATCGAGCCCTTCAATCTCAGCATCTTTGGCAATGCTTTTTCATTTAACCTCACCGCGGGCGTACTGCTCTGGCCCGTTGTGTTTATTATGACAGACATCATCAATGAATACTATGGCGTAAAAGGCGTAAGGTTTTTATCTTTTTTAGCTGCGGCACTTATTGCTTATACCTTCATTATGTTCCAGGGCGCTATCGGGTTAACGCCAGCTGATTTCTGGGTAGGGAACTATAAAAACCAGCAAATTGACAATGCCAACGAAGCGTACCGGGTAATACTGGGGCAGGGCTCCTGGATTATCATTGGTTCTTTAGCAGCCTTTTTAATTGGTCAGATATTAGATGTACTTGTATTTCATAGCATTAAGCGAATGACAGGCGAAAAAGCCATCTGGCTGCGGGCGACCGGATCTACCCTGGTATCGCAGCTGATCGATAGTTTTGTGGTGCTTTTTATCGCGTTTTATATAGGCCCCCGCGTATCGCGTAACCAGGGCGAGCCCTGGAGCCTGAACCTGGTAATGGCCATTTGCGTAGGCAATTATATTTATAAATTTATTGTTGCAATAATAATGACACCTGTGATCTATGGTGTGCATGCACTTATAGAAAGACACCTGGGCCATGACCTGGCCGCTGAAATGAAGCGTCAGGCGATGACAAAAGGCAGCTAAGGGCAACTTCAAATAAATAATGATCCATCCTTTTAATATCTGATTTTTTAGCCCTATTTTTGCGCGATTTTTTGTTGAAATCTATTCATCAGTACAAGGGTGCGACGCAAGATCGCTGACAGCAGCACTAAGTTGGGCCCACAATAAAAAAAAATTCATGTCCGAAACACAATCCCGCGCTATTTTATTATTAGAAGATGGAACTGTTGCCGAAGGTTTCGCTTTTGGTGCTATTGGTACTACTACCGGTGAAATTTGTTTTAATACAGGTATGACCGGTTACCAGGAAGTTTTTACCGATCCCAGTTATTATGGCCAGATCGTAATTATGAATGCGGTTCACGTAGGCAACTACGGTGTAATTCCTGAAGATGTGGAAAGCGACAGCGTGAAAGTACTGGGAGTTATTGCTAAAAACCTGAACGAAAATTATTCCCGCAAAAGAGCAGAGGGGTCTCTTGATGCCTATCTGAAAAAAAATAATATCGTTTCCATACATGGCGTAGATACAAGGGCTTTGGTTTCCCATGTTCGAACCAAAGGTGCTATGAACTGCATTATTTCTTCAGAAATATTTGACATAGAGCAACTTAAGTTAAAGCTCGCCGAAACACCGGATATGAGTGGACAAGAGTTGGCGTCAAAAGTATCTACTAAAGAAGCGTATGAACTGGGAGATGCGGGCTCTCCAATCAAGATTGCTGTAATGGATTATGGAACCAAAAGAAATATCTTAAGTTGTATGGTGGAGCGCGGTGCACATGTTAAGGTGTTCCCTGCTAAAACACCGTTGGAAGAGGTAAAAAGTTTTAATCCGGATGGATATTTTATCTCTAATGGTCCGGGTGATCCTGCGGCTATGGATTACGCCATCGATACCGTAAAAGAAATACTGAACGAAGAAAAACCTGTTTTCGGCATTTGCTTAGGCCACCAGCTTTTAGCGCTCGCTAATGGTATTGAAACTTTTAAAATGCACCATGGTCACAGGGGACTGAATCACCCGGTAAAAAACCTGGTGACAGGAAGGTCGGAAATCACCACCCAAAACCATGGATTTGGCGTTGATCCTGAATCTATTAAAACCTCTGATAAAGTTGAAGTAACGCATGTAAACCTTAATGACCAATCTATTGAAGGCATACGGGTTAAAGGCAAACCTGCTTTTTCTGTTCAGTATCACCCCGAAAGTACCCCGGGGCCACATGACTCCAGATATTTATTTGATGATTTTATATCGCTTATTAAAGAGTCGAAAAATTAGTATTACTAAAAATCATATTCTGAGCCGGGCTTTTGTTAAGAGCCCGGCTTTTTTATTTGTTTTGGTTATTATTAAACAAGGCCTCGATAAATTTTGTAAAATACTTGCAAATTTATTCCGCTTTTTGCGGTTTTTTGCGGGAAACTATATTATCTTTAAGGTATCCTTAACATCTATATAAGTATTGCCAATGAGTTAAGGATATTTTCTCGTATGGATATTTTTTGAATAGGTGTGTTAGCAGTGCTGTGATCAAAAAATTTGCACTTTATGTTGAATACCCACTGTCTGACCATACCATTTACTAGGAAATAACCCGTCGGGGGCTATCAGTATTTCATTAATAAGATGATAGTGCAATATAAAGCACCTGGCAGATTATGTTGAATCGATTCGAAGGAAGAATGCGGCATTGAGATGCTTAAAAATTACATTTTATTAAAATCCTACTTTCAAAAACCGTAAAGAAGAAATCATGAGAAAGATTGCAGTTCTATTTCTGACGTTTCATCTGTTTTTTATGTCAGCCCATCAGGTGTACGGGCAATCCAGGAGTATTAATGGAACCGTAACCTCGGATGATCAGGCACCTTTGGCAGGCGTTACCGTAAAAATACAGGGAACAGACATTGCTGTAATGTCAAACGACCTGGGAAAGTTCACTGTTCAGGCAGCCAGGGGACAGGTTTTAGAATTGTCTTTTATCGGGTACGAAAATCGCACTTTTACTATTGGTGATGCCAACGAAATTTCGATTGTGTTACCAAGGGCCACAACGTCTCTGGAAGATGTTGTTGTGGTTGGCTATGGTACACAAAGAAGAGGTAACCTTACTGGCGCTGTTTCGACGGTGAATGTTGAAAAAACACTTCAGGGACGCCCTATAGCTGATGTGGGCAGAGGCCTGCAGGGAGCTGCAGCCGGATTAAGTGTAACAATTCCGAGTGGTGAAGTAGGTTCTGACCCAATCATCAAAATCAGGGGGGCCATTACCTCTTTCCAAGGTACTACCAAACCTTTGATCCTATTGGATAACGTAGAAATTCCGAGTATCCAGATTGTTAATCCTAATGATATTGCTACCATTACAATCTTAAAAGATGCCGCCGCCGCTTCTATATATGGTGCCAAAGCCTCTAATGGTGTTGTATTGATTACTACTAAAAAAGGTTCGGGAAGTCCTAAACCTCAGATCAACTACTCCAATAACTTCTCCTGGCAAAACATATGGAAAGACCTTGAGATGGCAGATGTAAATGCGCTCAAATACACTGTAGATGCTGCAGAGCGTGTGGGCATTACTACACCGGTAGGCGCTTTCTATTATGTGGACAGGGCCAGCTATCTAAAATCGGTGGAATGGAAAAACAAATATGGTGGTTCTATCGGCCCTGATGATCCCACTGTTTTCGGAAGAGACTGGTATGTACAGGGAGCCAGCAACCAAAAAATGGGGGTTCGTACCTACGATCCATACGATTATATGGTTAAAAATTGGGCGCCAACCCAACAGCATGATATCACTATTGGGCAAACAGTTGGTAAAACATCTTATAATGTAGGACTTGGGGTACTGAACCAGAGTGGTATGATGAAGCCCGCTAAAAAAGATGAGTTTACCCGTTACAATGCTGCAGTAAGACTATCCAGCGAAATCAATAAATATATCACTATCCGTGGCGGTGCTTTATACTCTGAAAGAAATAAAGAATATCCTTACATCACTAACTCAACTACTGCCGATCCCTGGCTTTATTTATACAGATGGGGGCCGCTCTACCCTTTTGGCAGAGATGAAAATGGCGATCCTATACGTAGTCCGGCTAGCGAGGCTGCAGCAGCCAATACAGCCAATATTCTTCAGAAATATATAAATATCAGCTTGGGTTCTACTCTTAATTTTACCAAGAACTGGAAATTTGATTTTGATTATACATATACGTCACAGGATGAAATATGGAAACGCCCGGGCACCCGTTATACGGCGCGTAATTCATGGGTAGCGCCTAAAGCAAGGGTCAACTCAAGCGGGCAACCTGTTTATGTGGATAGTACTGGTAATGTGGTATCCAGTACTGCTCCGGGGGCAATGCCAGCGTTTGACCTTTCTAATGATATGTACACAGCCCTCGGATCTAACCCCGATCATATCTTCCGCCAGGTAACCAATTTTAACAGCAGCACTATTAATGCTTTTACCACATATAACTGGGATCTGAAAGAGGATCATAACTTCAAATTTATTCTGGGAGTTAACCGTGTTGCTGCTACTACAGAATGGCAATCGCAACAGGTAAATCAATTAACCGACATTAACAACCCGCAGTTCAATTTTGCCGTAGGGGCCCCTCCTATTGTATTTGGAGATAAAACCTGGGAATCGCAGTTAGGTTACTTCGGACGTATCAACTATGCTTTCAGAAATAAATACCTGTTAGAAGCCAATTTGAGATATGACGGTTCTTCTAAATTCTCCTCCGATCTCTGGTGGCGTTGGTATCCTTCCTTCTCCGCAGGTTGGGTGATCAGCGAAGAAAAGTTTATGGACTGGAGCAAGCCGGTTTTAAGCTTCTTGAAGGTAAGAGGATCATGGGGATCCATAGGAGACCAAACGGTGCCTAATACATTTTACCTACCCCTCATGTCAAGTGGCCTGTCTACTTGGATAGGTGGAAATGGCCAAAAACTTCCTTTTGTAGGCACTCCCCAGGCAATCGTTCAAAACATTACCTGGCAGGACATTGAAACTAAAAACCTGGGTGTTGATATTGGTTTGCTCAAAAATAAAATTAATATCGCATTTGAGCTTTACCAGAGAAACACCAATAACATGATTGTTCCGATGGAAGGCGTCCCACTGACATTTGGTATCGGTGCTCCACAAGGCAATTTTGGCTCGCTGCAAACAAATGGCTGGGAGTTAACGGTAGACTTTAATCACCGCTTTGCCAACGGCCTTGGCATTAATTTACGTGGAAATATTGCAGACGCTAAAACAAGGATCAAACAATACGGGTCGTCTACACAGGTTAATGGCAACTACAACGGCAAAGATATCGGAGAAATATGGGGTTATCGCACAGACAGGCTATATCAAATGAGCGACTTTGAATTGGATGCCTCTGGCAAGCCTCAGTTAATAACGCTTACCGCTAATGAAGTGCCATCTAAGTATGTAGGGCAAAAAGCTTATAAGTTAAAGCCAGGTGCCAATGGAGAGAAACCAATGTACCAGACCTTTCTCCAAAACACCTCCAACTTTTATTTTGGACCTGGCGATGTTAAATTCAGGGATATCAACGGAGATGGTGTAATAGATAATGGAAGCGCATCATTAGCTGACCATGGCGACCTTGAAGTAATCGGAAATACCAATCCAAGGTATGAATATGGCTTCCGCATAGGTACCGATTATAAAGGCATTGATTTAAGCGTATTTTTCCAGGGCGTAGCCCGCAGGCAGATATGGGGCGATGGCTTTTTAGCTATTCCAGGTTACAACTCAGCTGATGGAGCAATGCCGGAAGCCATAGCCGGTAATTATTGGACTTCCAACAACACAGGTGCATTTTACCCAGCTGCCTATAACAACGCAGGCAGCAGCGTAAATAATAACATGCAGGTACAAGACCGTTATTTGTTAAACATGGCTTACCTGAGATTGAAAAACCTAACGGTAGGTTATTCGCTTCCACAGGATATTATGAAAAAGATTTGGGTTAACTCGCTAAGAGTATATGTGGCCCTGGAAAATTTTGTAACCTGGGATCATCTCAATGGCCTGCCAATAGACCCCGAAACCATTAACGGGTATTCTATGTGGAATACGACCAACTATAATGCAGGTCGTACCGGTGTAGGCATCCCCTCCTTTAAAAGTTTTTCTTTTGGCGTTCAATTAAACTTCTAAAAATGAAAATAATGAATCAATATAAATTTTTACTGAGTCTTGGAATAGCCGGCCTTACTTTTTTCTCCTGTAGCAAGGACCTTCTGGACAGACCGCCACAAACCAGTTACATTGATGAAACAGGATTATATTGGAGAAATGAAGATGATTTAAGAATGTTTGCTACCGGTTTTTACTCCAACTACTTCAATGGGTATAACACCGGCTTTACCCTGGACTACGCTCCCCTGAGAGGTTATACTTTTAACGACGATGTAACCGGGAAAAATGTGCAGTCGAATTTTGAAAATACTGTTCCTTCATCAAGAGGCTCTAATCTTGAAAGTGCCGCCTGGCTACAACAATATTCCGGTCCGACCTGGAATTTCTCGTGGGTTCGAAAAGCCAACATCTTTATTAATCGCATCGACAGCATTGCTAAACCACTTATATCAGAAGATGCCTATAAACACTGGAGTGCTGTGGCAAAATTCTTCAGAGGTTATGAATACTCCAGATTGGTAAGCGTATTTGGCGATGTACCTTACTTTAGCAAGCCGATACCAGAAACCGATTTTCCCACTTTGTATAAAGACAGGGACAACAGAGGTGTTGTAATGGATAATGTTTATGACGATTTTAAATATGTACTGGCCAATATTAGAACTAATGACGGCACCCAGTTCTTAAACAAGTATATTGCTGCGGCCTTTATTTCGCGTTTTATGTTATTTGAAGGCACTTATGAGCATTATCATGGCCTGGATGCAGCACGCGCTAAAAAATACCTGGAGTTAGCTGTGGAAGCAGCCGACCTTGTAATGAGCAATACTAACTATAAATTCACCAGTGACTTTAAAGCCTTATTTGCGTCTGATAATCTAGCGGGAAATGCAGAAGTGATCATGTACAGAACATACGACCCAGCATTACAGGTAACCCATTCTATCGGCTCCTACTCCAATGGTACCGAGGTTGTAGGTGTAGATCCAAACCTGGTGTTGATCAAATCATTTATATTAACGGATGGCAAACCCTGGCAAAACTCATCAGTAACTAATGCCGGCAATTTTTCTATTGCCAACCTGGTTAAAACAAGGGATCCGCGTTTCGAAGCCTCATTTATCGACAAAGCTAATGCCGCTTCCTCTACACTCTTGTACGGATACAAATTTGCGTCAAGAGAAGCTATTACTTATATCGGAAAAACTTATCCCCCGGCATGGGGTAGTAACACCAATACCAGTGACGCGCCTGTTATCAGGTTGGGTGAAGTAGTTTTAAACTGGATTGAGGCAAAAGCCGTTTTAGCCCAATACTATAGCGGGGCTGCAATAACGCAAGCCGACTTAGATAAGTCTGTTAATGCCATACGCGGCCGGCCTTTGGATGCAGCAGCCACTGCTAAAGGTGTTCAAAAAACCGCCTCATTGTCTCTGGCATCGCTTCCTGATGATCCTTCCAGGGATGCAGATGTACCTGCGTTGATATGGGAGATACGTAGAGAACGACGCATGGAGTTTGTACTGGAGAACTTCCGTTTACTCGACCTGAAACGCTGGAAAAAACTTCAATACATGAACTTTAATAGCAACCCCGACTACTTCCTAGGACCCTGGGTTGATATTCCTGCTGAAATTCCCACCTATCTTACCACGGCTACGGTGAACCGTGTAAGAGTTAAAAAAGCCGATGGCACTATTGTTACGTGGAATGGAAATAACAGGTCAGATATGGTAGGTTACTGGATGGTAGAAAATGCGAGTAACCGGCTGGACTTCAACGACCGGGTTTATTTATCGCCCATAGGACTTCAACAAATCAACGAATACAAAGAGCGTGGCTACACGCTTACTCAAACTACCGATTGGTAAAGTATATGAAGTTGAGAGAAGCCGGATTTTTATTCCGGCTTTTTTGCTTTTATCTATTTTCAGTGTCGCAGAAAAAATTTGCAAATTTTTCCTGCTTTTTGCAGGTTTTTGCGGAAATGGCTATATCTTTAAGACAGATTTAACAAAACAGTAATAATTGCTTAAGAAAGAACGACAAGCCTACATCATGCATCAGCTCAATCTTCATAATAAAGTATTGAGCGTTGATTTGTGCAGTGAAATTGCGGTTTCTGAAGATACCATCAGAAGAGACCTGCAGGAGTTGTCGGAAGCCGGTCAGCTGATAAAAGTGCATGGAGGTGCCCTGTCTATGGCATTTAATGAAGTGCAGTTTTCGCCTATCAATGTTTATTCGCAGGCGCATAAGAAGCTTATCGTTAGCAAAGCATTACAATTGATACAAAGCGGGATGTTTGTCTTAACCAGCGGGGGTACAACTATACTGGAATTGATCAGGGCCCTTCCTCCTCAGTTAAAATTGACAATTATGACAGGGAGCATTCCTGTTATCAATGCCTGCATGGCACACCCTAAACTCGATGTAGTAGTAATTGGCGACAAATTATCGCGCGACTCTAAACTGACAGTTGGTGCCGAAGCTATTCAAAAGATCAGCCATGTCAATGCCGATCTATGCTTTTTGGGCACCAATGCTATTGACACCCAACATGGTCTTACAGACAATGATTGGGAAGTTGTTCAAATAAAGAAGGCAATGGTAAGTTCGGCATCAAAAGTAATTTGCATGACGATCTCGGAGAAACTGCAGACTTACCAACCCATCAGTGTGTGCAAAATAGAAAAAATCGATTACCTGATCACTGAACTAGACCCTTCGGACAAAACACTGGCCCCTTTTAAGCAGGCTGGTGTAACGGTAATGTAATTTAGTCCACAACCGGGAAGTATTAACACGTTCATACTAAAACTTAAAATATAGATGATGAGAAAACTATTCTTTCTAAAAGTCCTGTCAATCATCCTGCTTTTCGCGTATCCAGACTACTTAAAAGCGCAAGTCGTTTCAGGAACCGTTTTAGCAGACGACGATGGATCCCCATTGATAGGCGTCACCGTGGCTAACGAGAACACAAACCTAAGAACAGTTACCAATACTTCCGGAGGTTATGCTATCAACGCGGAGAAAGGCAATATCTTAACTTTTACCTTTATTGGATACCTTACCAAGACTGTAACTGTGGGAGAATCCAAAACAATATCACTTAGAATGTCGCAAGGTGGCGTAGATCTGGATAATGTGGTGATCACTGGTTATGGACAAGCCAGATCGAAAAGATCATTAGGTTATCAGGCGCCATCCGTTAAGGGCGATGACCTTGCCAGCACACAGAGAGATAATTTTCTTAATTCATTAGCAGGCAGGGTACCAGGTTTACAGGTAACTTCCACATCAGGTTTGCCTGGCGCAAGTGCGCAGATAATGTTGCGGGCGGGCACATCTATTGGGGGCAACAACGCTCCCTTATTTGTGGTTGACGGCCTACCAGTTTCCGATGGTGGAATGAATCAGGAAGACCTCGCGCAATCCAGCGGTACGGCCTTCGCCAACCGAAACAGTGACTATTCTAACAGAATCGCAGATATCAATCCCAATGATATTGAAAGCGTAGTAATACTTAAAGGCCCTGAAGCTACGGCACAATTTGGATCAGATGGAGCGTCGGGTGCCATAGTGATCACCACCAAAAAAGGCAGGGCAGGTCGAACATCTTTAAACTATAACAATTCATTCAGCTTTTCGGAAGTTTATAGGTTCCCTCAACTACAGGAAGTTTATACCAGAGGCTCCGACGGGGTATTTGACCCCAACTCCTATAATGCCACTTACGGTTACCGTTTTTTTGGTCCCAGGTATGCAGAGGGCACTAAGTTTTATGATAACATACAAAACTTTTTCCAGAACGGTAAAGCTCAGCGTCATGGAGTCTCTCTCACATCCGGAACCAACATTTTGAATTATAGATTATCGGCCGGCTATTTTACATCAAATGGTGTAGTACCTAACACTACACTGGAACAATATACGTTTAACATCAGTGCAACTGCTCAGTTGAGGAAAAACATCAATTTGCAAACAGACATCTTTTATACTAATTCTGCTAATGATAAGGCACCCAAGGGTCAGGGTACCTACTACCTAAACCTGATTACTTATCCCAGAGATGTGGATGCCAGCATTTATATGAACCCTGACGGATCAAGGCGAACAATCCGGAATGTTGCACCCAGTGCAGAATTGAACAACCCGTTCTGGGATGTATACAAGAATATTTCCAATGATCAAAGTAGCAATATGCGGGGAAATGCGAACTTGAAAATCGGAATTGCCAAAGGTCTTACTGCAACTGGGCTATTCTCCATTAACACGATCTCTGAAAACGGCTTGCTGCTGTATCATCCCTATTCAAGAGAATATTTCACACAGGGCGGTTTAATCAGTACTTATCAATCTGATGCGCTTAACGTTACAGGAACGGGGAGATTGGATTATAATTTCAAATTCGCTTCGAAATTCACAAACGATGCATATGCTGGTGTTTATTTAGAGAATAATAAGCGTAAGATCAATTCACAGCGGGGTGAGCGCTTTTACGAACCGGACTTTGCGTCAATCAACAATACTGATCCCACGACCAGGCTTTCGACACTTCAGGAAAGAGAGACAAGAAAAATACGTTTTTACGGAGGATACACGCTGGGATATGACAATCTTCTCTTTGTGACCCTAACTGGCACTCGCGAAGGTGTATCAACTTTTATGTCTAAGTTCAGAGACCAGCAACCCTTCTTTAATTACGGATCTGCTTCAGGAAGCTTTGTTTTCTCAGACCTCGATTTCATGCAGGCAACGAAAGGATGGTTAAGTTTCGCCAAGCTTCGCGCCTCTTATGCCACCACAGGTAAAGGACCATATTCTCCTTATGTCATTGATAATGCTTTTCAATCGGTAACTTCTACAGGTGGCGGCTACGCTTTCAATTCTACAGGGAATAACTATAACTTGAGACCAGAAATATCTAAGAACATGGAATTTGGCGGAGAAGCACAATTCTTTGGCAAACGCCTGTCCATCGATGTTGCTTGGTTTAGAAATGATGTAAAAGATAATATATATGCTACCAGAACCAGCTATGCAAGCGGCACGATATTAAAATGGGTAAACGGAGGACAGTTAACAGCTAAAGGATGGGAAATTCAATTAATGGGACAAGCTGTAAAAAGCAAAGACTTTAATTGGGATGTAATCGTCAACTTCGATAAGTCTAAAGCTATCGTAAATAGTTTGCCAGGTGGCCTTCCTTTTTATTATGATTCAGACACCTGGGTTTTTGGCAACATGAGATCACAGGTTGAAGTAGGTCAATCGTTAGCTACCCTATCTGGCTATGACTTCGAACGCAACAATAAAGGGCAATTATTAATTAGTCCAACTACAGGTTTACCAACGGCTTCTATCGCCACTTTCAGAGCAATTGGAGATCGTCAACCTGATTTTAAGTTCGGGTTGATCAACAACCTGAATTATAAGAATTTCGTGTTGTCATTTAACCTTGATTTCAGAAAAGGTGGTGACGTGTTTAATGCTAACGAAATGATGATGACTATTATGGGAGTAAGCAAAAGAACATTAGATAGGGAACAACCCAGAGTAATTCAAGGAATACTAAAAGATGGGCTGGAAAATACAGACAACCCTACAATAAATACCATTGCAGTTAACCCCTATTTTAGAAGTTCCTATTACAACGGCATTTTTGCTGAAGCAGACTATATCGAAAATGTTAACTGGATGCGCTTAAGAGACGCTACGCTGGCTTATCGTTTCGGAGAGTCTTTGTTAAGACGTACCAAATTTATCCGCACCGCTTCACTGTTTGTCACCGGAACTGATCTATTCCTTATCACTAATTATACCGGTATGGACCCCAATACCAATGCTTTGAACTCATCTAATGCCCGTGGTTATGGCGGAGCGGGTATCGACTGGGGGGCAATACCCACGCCTCGTGCTTTCAACTTTGGATTAAAATTAGGTTTCTAAACTTCGCAAACTGTAGTATATGAAAATTAAAGTAGCATTAATAATAGCTTGTAGCGTTATCATCGTATCATCCGGATGTAAGAAATGGCTGGACATCAATTCCGATCCCGACACCACACAAGAGCCATCTAATTCATCAGTACTTCCACAAATGCTTGCGGCTATTCCCACAGCATTGCAGGTGGATGGGGGCATGTATATTGCTAAATATACCCAAAACTGGTTAACGCTTGCTGTGAGCAATAATAACGTGTATGATATCCAAGGATTCACTTTTAGCGGTGGCACTATGGCTTCTACATGGAACATGGTTTATTTTGCATACGGTAAGAATATGGAATACATGCTTGAAAACGCCAAACGACTTAATCAAAATGATTTTCTTGGTGTAGGCCTCGCATTGAAATCATGGGCATATCAACATGGAACTGACTATCATTCAGATATGCCTTTCTATGAAACCTTTATTCAGGATAGCTTTAAATTCAGGTATCAAACGCAAGAGGTTATTTACAAAGTGGTAGATTCTATGTGCAGAGACGCCTTAGTATATTTGAATTCCGCAATAGGCAATCCAGCCAATACTATAGCAAGAGGTGATATGGTGTACGCCGGCGATTTGAGAAAATGGAAGAAATTCGTCTATGGCGTTTTAGCGCGTAATTATAATCATCTTTCTAAAAAATCTGCGCTATATCAACCAGACTCAGTTATAAAATATTGCGATAGTTCGCTGGCTATTGCAGCAGATGACTTTTGTGTACCGTTCGACGCAACAATTAATGCCAATGCGAACTATTTCGGAACCTACCGTGACAATATGACGGCTATGCGTCAGAGCAATTTTATAGTACGCCTTCTTGACGGCACTATATTTTCAGGCATAAGCAATGCCGCCACAAGAGACCCACGGCTATCCCATATGCTTTCCGCCTCACATGACACAACAAATGGAAATGGAGGATATAGGGGAGTAGATGCGGCTCAGGGAGATCCTTTTTCAGCCCTGAATGCTCCGGAATCTTATCTGGTAAATGGTCTTCCACCTGCTTCCGGTACAGCTTTGACCACTTATAATAATTCGAGGAAAAAAGTTGCTATCCCATTTGGCGATAGTTTATATTTCAATCCAGGCACGGCAGATTTTAGCAAACCAGGTGGCAAATACCTGTTTAAAAATAAGGCGCCCTTCCCCGTGATGACTGCGTCAGAAATTCAGTTTATTAAAGCTGAAGCCGCATTCCTCAAAGGTGATATAACGAAAGCCTACGACGCATATAAAAAAGGAATCAATCTCCATTTTGATTTTATCAATAGAAATTATAACGAGGTGAGAGGGTCATCAAGTATTTATCACATTAATCCGATTACTTCGTCCGCTAGAAACAGCTACCTGGCTAGTACGAATGTAAGACAAAATGCAGCCACCCTTACCTTGACGGACATCATGGAGCAGAAGTATATTTCGCTTTGGGGCTGGGGTTTTATTGAAACCTGGACAGATATGAAGAGATATGATTATTACGACACTCAAGATGCCTCTTTCGCTAATTTCTTAAACATTTATAAAGGGTTTAACCCTAATATCGTCTGGGACCAGAGAAATAACTTTAAAATGGCACAAAAAGTCCGCCCCCACTACACTTCCGAATTCACTTACAATATAGATGAGTTAAGAAGGCTCGGAATTCTTGACAACAACTGGCATGTAACCAAAATGTGGATTACTGAACCTTAATCTAATTATTTATCTTATTAAAAGAGAACAATGAATAAGCTCAAAATACCTTTTACTGCTATTATAATAGTCATAGCGCTAATAATAGCCTGCAAGAAAAATGAACTGCGTCAGTCACCGTTTGACGGTATCGATGGCAAGGCCATGGTTAAGATTAATTACTCATGTCCCTATTTTTCAAAAACCACAGCCCCCGTTATCCCCAACAGGCAGGTTTGGATCAGGATCAATGGAAACATCGTAAGCAGTCCTATCACTTATTCTACGCCTTATCCGGGTGGAGGCCTTAATACAGGTGGCAACTCTTTTGCTGATTATTTATCTGCAAATCCGGGTATGAATACTATAAGTCTCGTCATGCTATATGTTGGAGATAGCACAAAGAGAGGTAAAGATTCAGTAGTACTTCACACTACAGAGGTAGACTTAAAGGCTGATACTTATCAGACGATCCACTTTACTGACACAGCGAGTAGGATTCAAAATGTAATCACTTACGACCCTTATGACAAACCCGATTCCGGTTGGGCGCTCTATAAATTTGTAAACCTGATTCCCAACTCAGGCCCTTTAGACTTATATTGGGGTACAACAAAAATTGCCTCTAATATTGCTTTTAAACAAGTATCAGATACGTTCAGGCTTCAGGCAGGTATTATTGCCAACTGGAGCCTCAGAAAAAAAGACAGTACTACAACATTAGGCAGCGTTTATACGGGTAATGCCAGTTCAGTAGCCAATCAACGGGTGTTTACTGTATATGCCAGAGGTTATGACAGTTTACCCTCCACTGACGTAAGAAACCCAAGAGTGTCTTTGCTATATAATAGGTAGGATTCTATTCAACTTAAATCGTTAAATCAATATGTTTCACCTAATTCAAAAGTACTTCTATTTGTCCATGCCTCCTTAGACTTACGACCGAATAACACCCCCCATTTCACTTACCTTTAAATAAGCTATAATGAAAAAAACAATCACCACAGCCGGCACAATATTAATTCTGGCCTTCGTCGTTTTGACTCTTTCCAGTTATACTAATAACACTACAGAAATAATATACACTCCCAAAGCGATCACTGTAAAAACAGGGAAACTTCAACAAGGTTTTACCTCTCATTTTAATTATAAGCAATACCTTTTTTTAACACCACCCCCATCACCTGTTTATTACTCACTTAGTTTCGAAAATATCAACAGTGCTCCTTACTACTCTATGGCAGATGTTGTCATTCGATTTTACTCAGATCCTGACCTTTTAATTCCCTATTCAGCATCCAATTTAGCAGTAACATTAAATGAACAAAAACAGGGAAATTTATGTGGTTGCCAGCTGTCACAAACCGATCATAATTTTATCTGTAATGGATATGAAGTAACCCTTCTTTCTTCCGCGCCCTTGTGGCAATCCATTCATGGTTCAGGCGAGGTAGATGAATATTCTTATACTTATCAAATAACCAACCTGTAACACGGTCATAATTTCTCAAAAAATAACCCAACCAGATTCCGGCAAATGCCTATTATCTGAGTGGGTTATTTAATTCCAATAACCGTCCCCGAATGAAATTACCTTAACGGTCAATAAACATTAGTGATAAATATCTCGGCACCCGATGTAGCACCCAATACATATACCCAGCCTGAAGTAACGTTTTCGTAAGGGCTCAATGTAACGGTAAAATAATAATTAGGCGTACTGGTACCACCTTCTTCCCTTAAATATCCCTCAACAGTAATAGTCTGATCCGTAAGATTGGTTAAATCATAACCAAAATAATTGTACGGCCCTACTGGCGGATAATAAGAAACGACATTAGCCTGGACATAGGTTTCAAACTGAGCTTTACTTTCGAGCTTTGAAAAAAGACAAACGCATAATAAGGATAGTGTGATGAATGTTTTCATAAAAGATGTTTAAGTTCAGCAAAAAGATTTTCACCTAAAAGCGTCAACTATTATGCCGTGTTTTAACACGCGCCTACCCTTTTTGAGCTACAAGCCAATTTCGACCCCAGCTCTTACAATCACCCAAAAAACAAATAACTCACCGCCACAGCCGTTATTATACCTGCAAGGTCTGCAAGTAGCATGGTGCCTACTGCATAGCGGGTGTTTTTAATTCCAACTGCTCCGAAGTAAACAGCTACAATGTAAAAGGTAGTATCTGCTGACCCGCGGAATACAGAAGCCAGGTTCCCGGCAAATGAATCAGGGCCGTGTGATTTTAGGGTATCGATCATCATAGCGCGGGCGCCGCTTCCGCTAAAGGGCTTTAAAATGGCAGTGGGCAAAGCATCTACTATTCGTGCATCTCCACCCAAAAAAGCAAATAAGGCTTTGATGCCCTCCATTATAAAATCAAAAGCACCACTGTTACGCAACAAGCTTATAGCGACCAACAACCCTACCAGGTAAGGAATAATTCTTATAGCAGTTTCAAAACCGCCTTTTGCACCATCAACAAAAGCATCAAATATGGGCGCCTTTTTATATATACCTCCTACGATAATCAATAAAAAGATCAGCAAAATAAGGCCATTACTGAGGCTGGTAGAGAACAATTGTATGCCCTTTGCATCGAGCATACGTACGTACACAATCAATGCAGTAAATACAGCGGTAATCCCTAATACCCAGGCTATAATTACGGGTTGAAATACTTTAATACCCTGTTTAAAAGATACGATAACCATTGCAGTTATAGTTGCTACAAAAGTGGCGATCATACAAGGTATAAAAATCTCGGTAGGGAATTGCGATTTGAGCGCTACCCTATCAGCAATAATAACTGTTGGTATTAAAGTAAGCCCCGATGCATGCAGACATAAGAACATGATCTGTGCATTGGTAGCTTTGGTTTTATCCGGATTCAGCTCCTGCAAACTTTCCATAGATTTGATACCAAAAGGTGTAGCGGCATTGTCCAGCCCCAAAAGATTGGCCGAAAAGTTCATCACCATATGCCCCATAGCCGGATGATTCTTGGGTACTTCGGGAAAGATCTTAGAAAAAAACGGACCTATAATTCGGGATAAAAACCGCACTCCTCCTGCCTGCTCGGCAATGTTCATAAAGCCCAGGAAGAGCGCCATAATGCCGATCAGCCCAATACATAGCGTAACCGCATCTTTAGTAGTTTCAAAAACACCATTGGTAGATTGCAGGCTAAAGGTTTTAAACTGACCATTGCCTGAAGCAACCACCTGGTGTCCCTCCCATTTTACTCCATTTTGCCCGGCTGCCAGTTGGCTATGCACCAAAGCTGGCAAGGTTAGCGAATCAACAGCTTGCACAAAAGTGGTATCACCGCTTTTGCCCGTGACCATTTGTGTAAATATCTGCTTCTGGCTATCCTGAAACACAAACCTGCCTAAAGCCACCGCCAAAGCCACAATAATAAAGGCACTCCAGATTCTGCTTAATACCATACCGTTTTAATTCTGTTATTTCGTTTTATATTTTTTGAGCTCTTTTTTCAAAAAGTTCTCCAGCTGTTTTTTGGTAGGCAACATTACCGCATACTTAGATACAAACATTTTCTCTTCAATAGTTGCGCCGGCATACTCTACCATTGCATTATTTTTATCCGTCACCAGTAAGATACCAATAGGCGGATTATCCCCCTCCGTCCGGCAATTCTTTTCGTAATAGTTTAAGTAAGATTTTAATTGCGAAGCATGGTAGCTTACAAATTTTTCTACTTTTAATTCTATCAGTACATGACAATGTAAAATACGGTGATAAAATACCATATCAACAAAAAAATATTCATCGCCAATCAGCAGTCTCTTTTGTCTTGCTTCAAAGCAAAACCCGTTCCCTAACTCCAGGATAAATTTCTCCAGGTGAGTTAAGAGCGCAGTTTCCAATTCTGTTTCGTGTATCGTTTCCGATTGTGGTAACTCTAAAAAATCAAAAAAATAGAAATCCTTGATCACATCTGCAGCCTGTGCGGGCTTTATCTTTTTCTCTATTTCCTGTAAGGAAAGCTTTTTATTTTGAGAGAGGCCTGTTCTCTCATAGGATAATGTATGAATAGCTCTTCTTAAATCTCGTACCGAAGGCTGCGTATGAATCAGCAACAATTCATAATAAAGCCTTTTATAGGCGTCATCTATTTTAATAAGTTCGGTAAAATGTGAAAAAGACGCCGAAGCAAATAATTGAACAATATGTTTTTTATATTGAGCAACAGTAACTCCTTTTATCGGGGAAGATACCCGGTTGCCTGAAACGCTTGCCACGACTGGCTTAGACAGGTCAGACACTGTCTGACCTATTGGTATTATTTGTTGAAATTCGTCAGACACTGTCTGACCTATTGAGGAATAACAAAGATAAAACCTGCGGAAATTTTTCAGGTTCGTTTCAGAAAGCCCGCTGATCTTTATGCGCCGTGCCAGCTTTTCTAAAAGTAAGTCTCCGTATTTTGCCCTGTCCTCTCCCTTCTGCTCAAACTCCACAATATAAAACCCGATGAGCCAGTTACGAAGTGTAATATGGCGGTTTACTGCATTTACAGCCGATTGCTGCAGCAGTACATGGGTTTTAGAAATGGAAGAAAGCAGCCCTTTAAAGTCCATTATCAAAAATAAGAAGATTATTGTAAGACCCGGCCTCCATTTAAAATACTTACCTTTGCAGACTTTTATAAGCCGGCTATTCAAAACCGGCCAATATTAAACAGTAAATTTCAATTCATTATGGCTTTACAAGCAGGGATAGTAGGTTTACCCAACGTAGGAAAATCAACCTTATTTAACGCGGTAAGCAACAGCGCCAAAGCACAGGCCAGCAACTACCGTTTTTGTACTATTGAACCCAATGTTGGCCTGGTAGATGTTCCGGATGAGCGTATTTCCAAACTGGCCGAACTGGTGCAACCCGACCGTACCGTACCCACTCAAATTGAAATAGTAGATATTGCAGGTCTTGTAAAAGGCGCCAGCAAAGGAGAAGGATTAGGAAACAAGTTTTTGGCTAATATTCGCGAAGTTGACGCCGTAATACATGTGATCCGCTGCTTTGAAGACGAGAATGTATTACGCGAGGAAGGCGTTATCAACCCCGTAAGCGATAAAGAGATCATCGATACTGAATTGCAGCTGAAAGACCTGGATAGTGTTGAAAAACAGATCCAGAAAAAAGAAAAACAAGCGAAAACAGATCCGAAGGCAAAAGTTGAACTGGAAGTGTTACAACGCTGCAAGGCGCACCTGGAGCAAGGCAAAAGCATTCGTGCGCTGGACTTAAGCAAAGAAGATAAATTAGCCATAGCCGATTTGTTTTTATTGACAGACAAACCGGTTTTGTATGTTGCCAATGTAGATGAAGCCTCTATGCATACAGGTAACAAATACTCTGAAGCTTTGCAAAAAGTGGCCGCAGCAGAGGGTGCAGAAATCATCATCATGAACAATTCCATAGAGGCACAGATCTCTGAAATGGACGACCCGGATGATAAAGCACTATTTATGGACGAGTACAAGATGACAGAACCCGCATTGAGCCGCCTGATCCGCTCTGCATACAAACTTTTAGGCCTGAATACTTATTTCACCGCCGGTGTACAGGAAGTACGTGCCTGGACCTTCCACGAAGGATGGAAAGCCCCACAATGTGCGGGTGTGATACATACCGACTTCGAGAAAGGTTTTATTAAAGCAGAGGTAATTGGCTATAACGATTATATCACCTATAAATCAGAAGCCGCTGCAAGAGATGCAGGCAAACTTAGAATTGAAGGCAAAGAGTACCTGGTGAAAGATGGAGATGTAATGCATTTCAGGTTTAACGTTTAATCATAACAACATCATCGATACTACAAACCCGGCTAATGCCGGGTTTTGTTATTTTGAACAGTATATTTTAAGCATACAACTGCCGCACTATCTAACTAAAGGACCAGGAGGCTACATCCTCTAAGGTCGCTATGATCCATTCTTCCGGTTACCTCAAACTGGCCATTGTCATGCAAAACACCCATATCATCGGTAGCTATAAAGCTGCAGGAATAAATATTGGCCAGGTCGATCACATTGATCAACCCTCTTGTTGAACCTGTCGCAGTGGCTTTTAAAGTTAGCGGATCTTCTTCATCTCTCAGTACTACACGCATCCAGGCAGGGGTTTGAAAGAGCCCGTTTCCTTTAGAATAAGCCTGGGATAATAACTCTGTCATACCATACTCTGAATGTACTTCCTGTATTGCAAAAGCATCCTTCAATATATCATGCACTTCCTGCCTGATCATTTCCTTTCGACGGCCTTTCATGCCACCCGTTTCCATTACCACCGTATGCTGCAATGGCAGCCGGTACTTCTCCACAAAATCAAGCAAACCAAAAGTCACCCCAATCAATAAAGTCTTCTGCCCCGCCTGCTCTAAAGCCTGCAGCGATTCATACAGCTTTTCAAAATCATACAAATAAAAACCACTCTTCTCATGCCCGCTTTGTTGTACCAGCTCCTCCACCATATAAACCAGTGAAGAGTGCTGACGCTCGAGATAAGAAGGCAATAATCCCAGCACACACCATTCAGAAGGATTACCATAAAAATGTTCAAAGGCAGCTAAAAAACTTTGCTCGTAAATTTTCTTCCGCTTTACATAATGCCTGCTATTAATTGTTTCAGTCGTGCCGCTGCTTTCAAATAGCACTTCCGGTTCAAAAACGGTTGCTGTAACATGATGTGTTTTGAAAAAACGAATGGGCAGAAAGGGTATTTTAGAAAACTCTGTTACTGTTGCAGCATCAATTTTAAGCGCGTCTACATATTTTGCGTAAATGCTGTTGTATTCATATTGAAACCAGAAGACCTCCAGGCACATCTTATTAAAGTCAAATGAGCTGCTGAAGATTTCATTAACCAGGTTGGTTTCAATATCCATGTATTTTTAAATATTTTTGAGCAAAAGTAATTTCATTGCCGGCATCTTACAATAGAAAGTTTTTTGATTTTATTATTTTCAGCAACATTTTTATAGCCCTGTGTGCCATAGCCATGGCTGGATATAGCACCCATCTCTTTTCTTTGGGCTTTCCACCGGCACATTTCGCAGGCTTTTTGTTTTTTTCAACACTGGCCAGCTACAGTATTCACTGGTACCTCACCGATGAAACTACAGAAATAACGGCATCCCGCACTCCCTGGCTTAGCAGAAACAAATGGCTCCACGCTACTTTTTTTGTTATCAGTTCTATTGGTTGCGCGTTCTTTTTATTGAAAGAATTAGGTTATATCAAATGGATAGTACCCGCTATATTTTTAACGCTGCTGTACACGGCTCCTAAGTTTCCTCTTCAGCCTTTTACTACGCTTAAAAAATTCATTTTGGGGAAAACCATATTACTGGCGCTAATGTGGACCTATGTAACGTCGGCACTTCCTTTTTTTATTATCAGCAAGCCGTGGGAACCTCTATATACACTCTTTTTTATCAACCGTTTCACACTAATTTTCCCTATTTGCATCCTATTCGATTTAAGGGACAAGGACTATGACAAACTAACAGGTGTTAAGAGCCTGGTAACTTTATTACCTCCCCAAAAAATAAAAATAGTATTCAACATATTTGTGATGCTCCACTTGATTACAGCCTTACTAGTCGCTTATTTTTCGGATTTCGGCCTTGTGGATAATTTTATTTTATTGATTCCTATCATCTTAACTTTTTCCTTGTATAATAGAGCTATAAAAACCAAGAATGATTATTTATTTTATTTTATCTTAGACGGGTTAATGGCACTCTCGCCTATACTGTACTTTATAAAACTTACCTTAGCGGTACAATATTTGCGAGGTATTTAAATATCTTATTTCGACAATGCATACTTCATTCGTAAAAATTATACACTTTAGCAGGCTGGTAAAAATCAGCGGAAGGTTGAGGGAGTTTAACTACAAAAAAAATAATAACGCAGGCGATTATGTTTTTGATGTAGATACAGCTGACGACCGCGGAAACCGTATATTTTTCAGGCTTAGCAAAAATGATAATGAGTGGTCAATAACCTCTAAACAGACAATTCCTGAATGGATAGGGCAACATATCCAACAACTGGTATCTGAGTTGGAAGAGGGTATTTTAACCAACTAAAATTATTCAAGAGAGGTTAGCGCCTCTCTTTTTTTTGATTCACTGGTATTTCAGCCGCCATAACCTTACCCGAAAGCCCCGCTGTTTCACCCACTACCACACCTGAAATAATAAGAGCTATCAAAAGATAGCTAATCGGCCAATTCTGAAACAAAGGAAATTCCCTGTGAGGATCCTCATAATCAGCCACAAAATACATTACTTTTAAAGCCATGAATATCGAAGGAAATATTGTGGATGTAGCGGCTGGCAGCATTCATCCCGGAAGAATAACAGTGAACAATGGAGTGATTGAAAGCATTGAGCCCGTCGAAGGGGTCCATTTTGATCATTTTATTTTACCGGGCTTCATAGACAGTCATGTTCATATAGAAAGCAGCATGCTGATTCCCTCCGAATTTGCCCGGTTGGCGGTAGTACATGGAACTGTGGCAACGGTAAGCGACCCCCACGAAATAGCCAATGTTTGTGGCCTGGAAGGCATTGAATACATGATCAGCAACGGCAAAACCGTTCCTTTCAAATTTAATTTTGGCGCCCCCAGCTGTGTACCGGCTACCAGCTTTGAAACGGCCGGCGCTGTTTTGGATGTAGATGATGTAAGAACTTTACTTGAGAAGCCTGAAATAAAATATCTCAGCGAGATGATGAATTTCCCGGGCGTCTTAAACGGTGATGCCGAAGTATTGCACAAAATAAAAGCAGCTCATGATCTTGGGAAACCTGTAGATGGCCATGCCCCGGGTTTGAGAGGCGAAGAGGCCCAAAAGTATATAAAAGCGGGCATCAGTACCGATCATGAATGCTTTACTGCAGAAGAAGCGCTGGATAAACTGGGGCTTGGTATGAACATACTGATCAGGGAAGGAAGCGCGGCTAAAAACTTTGAAGCATTGATTGAGCTGCTTCATGATTACCCGGACCAGATCATGTTTTGCAGCGATGACAAGCATCCCGATAGCCTGGAAGCCGGTCACATTAACGAACTTTGCGCAAGAGCTGTTGAAAAAGGTATTGATGTTTTCAAGGTACTCAAAGCAGCCTGCCTGAACCCCGTTCAACATTACAGGCTGGATGTTGGCCTATTAAAAACCGGGGACGCGGCAGATTTCATCGTGGTAAAAGATCTGGATCATTTTGAGGTTATTCAAACCTATATTAACGGACAGCTGGTTGCCGAAAACGGCCACACATTAATTGAATCGCAGGCCTCGGGTATTGTCAATAATTTCGATTGCACACCCAAAACTGCAGAAGCATTTGCTGTTAAGGCAGATGGGGCTACCTGGTTAAGAGTAATTGAGGCTTTAGACGGGCAATTGATCACGCATCCGCTTTCAGCCACGGCGAAAACCGAGAACGGATATATCATTGCCGATGTTGAAAATGACATTCTTAAAATAGCGGTTGTCAACCGGTATTATGATGCTCCGGTAGCCACTGCATTTATTAAGAATTTTGGCCTGAAAAAAGGAGCGCTGGCCTCATCGGTAGCGCATGACAGTCATAATATTGTAGTGGTAGGTGTAGATGATGAAAGCATCTGTAAAGCAGCAAACCTGGTAATTGAGCAGAAAGGGGGCATAAGTGCGGTAAATGGCACAAAAGAAGCAGTACTATCCCTGCCGGTTGCCGGGTTAATGAGCGTTGAAGACGGGTATACAATTGCCAAGTCTTATACCGCTATCGACTCAATGGCTAAGGACATGGGCAGCCGCCTAAGTGCCCCGTTTATGACCTTGTCTTTTATGGCCCTCCTGGTGATTCCGGCCCTGAAACTGAGCGATAAAGGGCTTTTTGACGGCACTAAATTTGAATTTGTGGAGGTAACAGAAAATTAGCAATGTTACTGACCGACCCAACTCCGCCGTTCACCGATATATTAAGTTTACATACAATAAATGTGTTGCAACAGGAGTTAAGGCGTGCTATTTTTACTTAAAATTGAAAACAATGAGCGAAAACAATCCATACAACACAGAAATGTATAAAAGTGAGCCAGGAGGCTACCAGCAGCCAGATCCTAACAATTTCCGACCTAAACAATCACAGAGCCATCTTTGGATAGGCGGCTTCCTGCTGATCATAGGTGTTGTTTATTTATTAAGACGTATTGGCATCGACCTGCCGGATTTCATCTTCTCCTGGCCGATGCTTCTTATCACATTAGGCCTGTTCGTTGGCATACGTAAAAATTTCGAAGGACCGGGCTGGATGATCATGGTGCTGATTGGTTCTATATTCCTTATCAACAATTACTTTTTTCCGGGAGAATTAAGGAGGTTTATACTGCCCATTATTTTAATAGGATCAGGTTTGTTTTTTATTTTCCGTCCAAAAGGTTCAAAAAACTACATCCAGTTTGATGATGGGGGCACTTCTCCCATCGCGGGCGCTTCCGGACAGGATTATATCGACACAACCTCTATATTTGGCGGCTCTAAGAAAAAAGTATTTTCCAAAAACTTCAGGGGCGGCGATATGACTAATATTTTTGGCGGTACCGAGATTGACCTCTCGCAGGCTGATTTAATGGGCACGGCCGTTTTAGATGTAACCGCTTTATTTGGCGGAGCCACATTAATTGTACCTTCTAACTGGAATGTTATTTCAGAAGCAGTTGCTATTATGGGCGAAGTAAAGGATAAACGTGTTATGAAAGGATTACCCGAAATCAACAAAACGCTTTTAATTAAGGGAACCGTGATATTCGGAGGTATTGACATTAAAAGTTTCTAGCAACCATAAGAATACCGATCAAATCAATATATCCAAACTGGCTAGTCCATGGTTTTAACGGCCATGGACTTGGCATTAAATTCAAAATAACTATAAACCAACCCGATGGCTTCACCTCTTTCAGCAAAAAGATTTATTGCGTCGCTAATCATTGGTTGGATAGTATTGGTAAGCGCACAGGCACTTATTCTATACGACTATAATTTTCCTATCAGCATCGTACTGGGCGATAGTTTCTTAAGTATTACTATGCTATTGCTGGCCAGCCTCCTGGTATTGAATATAACCCGTTATTATCTACCTACTTCCTACCAGTACATTGGTATTATCGCATCTTCATCTGTACTATCCCTTTTATGGCTACTGATTTCGAACAGTTCCCTGAAGATCATGTTTGAAGAACAGGCTGCCTACCTGGGCTTCCTGCACAACTCATTAGTTATACGGTATGCCTTTGCCTTCCTGGTACTCACTATTGTCACTATTGCTTCTATCTTATGGTATAACTGGCAGGAGCGAAAAAAGGAATTCAAAAGAAAATCTGATGTGGAGGCACTTTCCCGGGAAGCAGAATTATTTAAGTTGCGTCAGCAGTTACAACCCCATTTCCTGTTCAACAGTTTGAACTCCATTAATGCATTGATAGGGCTGGACCCTCAACAGGCGCGAAAAATGGTACAGCAGCTATCTGACTTCCTGAGAGGCACACTTAAAAAGGAAGAGTCGCAAATGGTTACCTTAGATGAAGAAATAGGCTACCTAAACCTATACCTCGAAATAGAAAAGGTGCGTTTTGGCAACAGGCTGCAAACAAAAATAGATATTAGCGAAGGCTGCAAGCAGGCCTTATTACCCACTTTATTGTTGCAACCTATTGTTGAAAATGCTATTAAGTTTGGTTTATACGACACCACCGGCCAAACACTGATTACCATTGATTGCCGCTCAGAAGGTAATGAGCTGATCATTAGTGTCAAAAACCCTTTCGATCCTGAAACATCTATGCCTAAAAAAGGAACCGGCTTTGGATTATCCTCAATAAAAAGGAGATTATATTTGCTTTTCGCAAGAAATGATTTGTTAAGCACTGCTACACACGATACTATTTTTGAAACAACCGTAAAAATTCCGCAACAGGTATGAGTAAAGTAATTATTATAGATGATGAGTTTTTAGCCAGGAGCATGGTTAAAGAATATCTGAAAAAACATCCGCAGCTCGAAGTGGTGGCGGAATGCGGCGATGGCTTCGAGGGCTTGAAGGCGATCCAGGAACACGAGCCCGACCTCATCTTCCTGGATATACAAATGCCAAAGATCAGTGGTTTTGAAATGCTGGAACTCGTAGAAAATCCTCCTGCAGTTATTTTTGCAACTGCTTTCGATGAGTATGCTATAAAAGCTTTTGAAGCGCATGCTATCGATTACCTTTTAAAGCCTTTCGACCAGGAGCGTTTTGATAAGGCCGTGTCTAAATTTGCAGCCCAGAATCGCCCGGCAGCAGTGGAAAATACCAAAGAATTACTGAACGACGCTCAGTTACCCGGCAGCAATAACCGCATCGTTGTAAAAAATGGCAGTAAGATCAAGATCATACCGGTGCAGGAAGTATTATACCTTGAAGCTGCTGATGACTTTGTAAAAATATTTACCAAAGAAGGTTATTACCTCAAGAATAAGACGATGTCATTTTTTGAATCTTTCCTCCCGGCAGATATGTTTGTACGCAGCCACCGTTCTTTTATCGTAAATATTCAGGAAATCACCCGCATTGATCCTTACGAGAAAGACGGACACGTGGCTATACTTAAAAATGGCGCTAAGATCAATGTAAGCCGCAATGGATACGGTAAACTAAAAGGCGTTTTAGGATTATAAAAAAACAACAGAATATCGGCCCTTAGAGCCGCCAATAAAAAATGGTGATCAGCTTGCTGACCACCATTTTTTTATCTATTATTTGCTGCAACTAATCTATTCACCTGTTGAATTTTCGTCGGCCACAGCATCTTCCCAGGTATCCCATTTGGGAGTATTGGCATCATAGCCATCATATCCGAAATTTTGTGCTAATGGCGCCTTATTATTTGAGGTAATGGCCTTGAAAGGAATGGGCCAGTACATATTTTTCTTATCCATCGTATAATTCGGATTACTATTTCCTGTAGCATTGATCTGGATTGGGCCTTTGTTATATATACTGTAATGTACAATGCGCTGATACCAGTAACTTCCGCCGGAAGACCCCGTACCACTTTGTTTGTCAAAATCATCAAGCTTGTAGGTATTACCCCACTCATCAGGCTTTCCACTACGGGCAAGACAAAGCGATACACGTTTCAATTCCACATTACGCCATTCCTCCCAGTATAATTCGCGGGCACGCTCATTCATAATATCGCCGATGGTAACTGCTCCCTGGTATAACTGAGTGCACTTGGCGCGACGTCTGATAACATTTAAGTCCTCCGCAATAGTTGCATCACCGGGATTCAGATAAAACTTGGCTTCTGCTCTCAAAAGATAGGCCTCAGCCAAACGATACAAATACCAGTCGGCAATACCACCATTCGTAGCTCCCCTTAATCCGTCGGAACCCACAATATTCGCCTCATTAACCGGATCATCCAGGAAAAACTTATAGTGCGGCACATCGAACCAGCGGCGAATGGTATCACTACATAATAATGCTCCGTTGTCTGGATTACGCAATGTTATACTCTTGCCAAACTCCGTTGAAGCTTTATTATTAACCTTATAGTCTTCCATGCGCACCCAGTTACCACTGGCAGAATTATGCCTTAGATCGCCTGCATCCATTACCCCATTTACATTCCAGAGGGTATGAGTTGAAAAATAAGTGGGGCGGAATGTGGCGATACCGCGCCCGAAAGCTCTCATATAATCATATCTGGAATTGTAATCAGCATTAGGCACACCCCCGTTATTTTGGCGTCTTATATTTAACAAGGCTTGTTTGCCATCTTTAGTCTGGATACGATTGTCAAATACAAACGGGTAAAGAATACGCATAGTGAGCATTTGTTGAAAAGATTCTGCATCGGATCCACGGTTAGGCATTCCCATAATCACTTCCTTATTAGCCCCAATAAGCTTATTCTCGGCGCGGTGGAGATCCCAGATTACATTGCGGGTAATGGGCCACGTAAGTGGTTCACCACCATCATTAAAAGTACCAAAGTTATCCATCATCAGTGCATAGCCCGACTGATTGATTAAAATATCAGTTTGCTCTTTAGCCTTGGCATATTCACCAATAGCAAGGTAACATTTAGTCAGCAACATTCTACATGCGCCTTTATTAACTCTTCCTAACAGCGGCATATCTTTTTGTTCAGGCACCCATTGCACGGCAAACTCCATGTCTTTTGTTATCATCTGCAAAATCGCGTCGCGTTTGGTGCTGCGGTAATTTTGCTTGGGAACATCTACAATTCTGGCAACCAACGGAACATCCCCGTACTGGAACACCAGCGCCATATACCGGAACGCCCGGTGGAAATACGCCTGCCCCTTATAGGTATTGCGGGTAGCTTCGCTTAAGCCTTCAACTTTGTCGGCATAGGTAATTACAGTGTTAGCATACATAATGCCTTTGTAAGTTTCCTGCCATAAATACCACATGCTATTGGTTCTATCCAGATTTTGAAGAGTGGATTGATCACTGGTGGGCGTCAGCATATTGGTTACATCGCAGAGCATGCTGCGTCTGTCAGTAGCAGCTGCAACCATCAGATCGGAGAATATATACTCAGTGCCCAACGTCAACATTTCATTATGATCGGTGGCCCAGTAAGTCTTCAAATGGCGGTCGCTGATAGCAATGGCGGATACAAGCCCCGCCTCTGTTCTGAAAGTAGCTTCCGGATCGTAAAATGACAACGGGTCGGGTTTTAAAAATTCTTTGGAGCAACTCCCCAGGAACAGGATGCTGCCTAAACACAAAGCCAGGGCTTTGTATACATGATTCAGTTTTTGCGTTATCTGTTGCATATCTTTCATCTTAGTCAATTAGAAAATTATGTTTAATCCCAGGTTGTATACTCTAGAGGCCCAGGCCTGAGGATTATCATCACTATGGTAAGTTTCAGGATCACCAAACTCCCAGTCTTTGTTCCATACCGCCACATTACGCACGGTACCAAACACTTTAACCCGGTTGATATGGAATTTTGAGGTCCAATGTTGAGGAATAGTATACCCCACAGAGATGTTATCCAAACGAATGAAAGAGCGGTCATAAAGTCTACCGGCACCGGTAGCACCTTCGGGACCCCTTGCTTCAATACGACCGTATTTGTTAGTGGGGTTATCAATAGTCCAGTACTCTTTAGCCTGCAGGTTGGCCAACGCATAGGTCATACGTCCGCCATCATCATCGTTATTCAGATAAAAGCCGGCTAAGCTTTTATGTCCCATGTAAGAATATAAATTAAAGGAAACACTCAGGTTCTTCCACATAACAACCTCACTACGCAAAGACCAATGCAAAGGTGGTACGGTTACTCCCATAAACTCTTTGTCCCTGTCATTATACACATGTTTAACTTTTCCGGTTTCATCTGTTACGTCATCAGCTGTATAATTATTGGCAACTTTGGGGTCACCAGGCAATTGGCCATATTTAGCGGCCTCTGCGGCTTCGTTGGCTTGCCAGATGCCCGTAACGCGATAGTTCCAGATGGCGCCGATAGGCTGGCCAATAAACCAGCTATTAGCAATATCATCCCTTTCTTTCGTGCCGATCACATTACCATTAGCATCAAGTATATTCTCCCTGTCATAGTAAAGGTGTTTGATCCTGTTTTTATTATACGATAAACCTATTGTCGTGGTCCATTGTATTTTATCATTAGTGATATTCACGGTATTCAATGCAAGTTCAAATCCTGAATTATCTACCTGCCCCAGGTTAGTGGTAATCCATGGGAAACCGGTAAATTCAGGCAACCTTTGATCCATCACCATATCATGTGTTTGCATACGATAGTACTCAACCGTTCCCGATATACGATCATTCAGGAATCCGAAATCTAATCCAAGATTCCATGACGCCGTTTTTTCCCATTGCAAATTGGGGTTGGCTAAACGTTCCTGCATCAGGTACTTATACAACTGTAACTGCCCGGAAGCATTAAGGTAGCCCTGCCATTTTCCTGCGCCCTCATACAAGTTGGCCAGCGCTACATATGGATTGGCTAAGGAACGGTTGCCATTTTTTCCGTATGATAAACGCAGCTTACCAGTTGTCATTGCACTCCAGTTAAAGAATTTCTCATTGGTAAAGTTCCATGCAGCCGCGATAGAGGGGAAAAAAGCGTACGGATTAGATGTACCAAAAGCCGAATATCCATCCCTACGCGCAGAGGCGGTTAACATGTATCGGTTATCGTAGGAGTAAAATAAACGAGCCAGTAATCCACTAGCTGTTTCGCGTACATCATTACTTGAGAACTTACTATCAGCTTTAGAGCCATTGCCTGTATTGTGAAATCCCAGGGCATCAGAAGGTAATATGTTACGAGCCTCTATGCGGTCTGACCAATACCGGAGCTCCTCTGCTTCCTGCACCAGTGTGACCATTAAGCGATGTTTTCTTGCAAATGTCTGCTCCCAGTTAATAGTATTGTTCAGAGACCAGTCGAAGCGCTTGGCCTGTTCCCTGTTAACTCCCCTTGCCTTGGGATCGGAGCCAGGTAATTGAGCCGACATAAAATATCTGTCATAAAAAAACTGGTAGCGTGGAGACGCGTTGAAAGAATAAGTAATATTAAAAGGCAGTTTAATTTTCGCATACAAAATACTGTTCAGTACTGTATATCCTTTTTCCAGCTCCAGGTATTTTTTCTGAAAATCAAAATTATACCCTCTTTGACTAAATTCACCGCTTAACGGAAATTGGGTAAAGTTTCCTGCAGAATCAACGTAATCTGCATAAGGGCTGTTCCGCATCATCTGGTCCTGGTCTAACCCAATATTACCATCCGACCGGTCTTGGAAATTGATGTTGGCTCCAATATCCAGCCATTTTGTTACTTTGGCATCCAACTTTAAATTAGACCTGATGGCTGTATAATTATCATTTTTAACAGCACCCTGATTATTGAGGTAACCCAGGGAGAAATAGTAGTTAACACGATCGCCGGCACCACTCACGCTCGCATTGTAATCCTGGTTAAAGCCGGTGCGAAAAGTAAGATCCGTCCAATCTGTAGTCTTTCCATTCAGGAAATTCTGTAAAGCATTTCCCTGAAAACCTATCCGCTTAGCCCAGATACTCAAATCAGACTCACCTGATACATTAGTGGTATATCCACGCCATTGATCAATGGAAACATTTGAAGGCAGGCGATCTGGTTGCGTAAAAAACCATGGCCTGTTAACGTATACACCCGATTGATAAGCCTCGTAAGCCTTGGTTTCAGGATTGATCCCGTAAGTATTTTTTGTAAACCAGTCAACCCTGTGTTGCAGGTAAGCTTCAGGACTAAACCGCTCTCTAAAATTACTGCGTTGAGTGGCACCCACATTCATGGTAGCTGTAATAACAGGCTTACCTTGTTTACCCTTTTTTGTAGTAATCAAAATAACACCGCTTGCGGCTTTGGCACCGTAAACAGCCGCGGCCGAGGCATCTTTTAAGATGTCTACTTGCTCAATATCGTCGGGGTTTACTTCTGAAAGCTCTCCATAAAAGAGCATTCCATCTAAAATGATTAATGGATTATTATGTCCGCCGGCAGTATAAACAGTTCTTCTACCGCGCACTTCAATATTACCACCACCCTTTGCAGAGGGGTCGAAACCAACCCGAACACCCGGCGCCCCACGCAAAATATCCTGAACCGTTTTAGGGTTTTCATTAGCAATGTTATCAGGGCGTATCTGCACCACAGAGCCCGTAAGGTCTTTCTTACGCATAGTACCATAACCCACTACCACTACACCTTCCATATTGCTCTCTGTTGCTGCCAGATTGATGTTTAATTCCTCAAGCCCAGCTACAACTACCTCCTTTGTCGTATAGCCTACAAAAGTGATTTCCAGTGTTTGTCCTACATTCGCATCAATGGTAAACTGTCCTTTTTCATCTGTCAGAGTTGCAATGGTAGTACCTTTTACATTTACCGATGCCCCCGAAAGAGGAGCCCCGTCATTATTACGAACGGTACCTTTTATTGGCTCCCAATAATACTCAATCCCGTTTGCCATTGTACTATTGGCGAGCAAACTACCCGAAAAAGAAAGCATACAAATCAATTGCAGCAACGCAATCCTTGTAACATTTGTTACTAAATACTTATACTTCATAACCTTACTTTAAACTATTACAATGCTATTTGGCGATGGCCTGCTCAACCCGGGGGGTAACCAGGCCTATCGGTGACGATCTGGCATTTTGATACCAACCAGTACTTTATAGAGAATATTCGATTTTAAGCTTTATACAGGGCGACACCCCCGGACATTACCCAATATTGGTTTATTAAACTTGGGGGATTTAGCGACATCTCCGGATTACCGGGCTTTATACTTTTCATACAACTGACGATTCTTTTAACGGTTCTTATACACTGCAATCGATCTGTTCAAACAGGGAGAATATTGCCTGAATTCGAAGACAAATTAGAAAAAACACTTTAGAAGCCAAACAAGCCCAAACAATCAATTGGCCATTATTAACAACTATCTTTTTAATTATCAAATACTTAGCAAAACACCCAATGCTTTTTTTGGAATGATTAGTAAAATAGTTGAATAGCCCTGGCATCCCGCAAACGATTGCAAGATGATCAATCTTGTAGAAGAAAAGGGTGTTGATGTTTTAATAATAAATCGACTGGAACCCTAATCTGCATCATCTGCAATATGCGATGACCTTTTGGCGCGACCACCAAATTGCCTGGGGAAGTAAGAGAATGTAAATTGAAAGTATCGTTGCAATCCTTGTGTAACCGATGTGGTAGTAGTGTTACCCGATGAATAGTTATTGATGTTTTGATTTTGTCCTAATATATTAAACACCGACACGCGTGCCTCAAATAATTTTGTTTTAGGGAAGAAGTATCCCATGTTGGCATCCCAGTTAATATTTCTGATAGGCTGGGCATTTACAGAAATATTGTTGCTGTAGCGTACGTTACTTCCCAAATTAAAATTTTTGGGTACTTTAAGGGTAAAGCGCGCAGTAGTATTATAGGATCGGGTTTGAGCAGCAGGATAAATACTGGAACTGCCTGCCTGCTCGGAACTGGTTCTCCGTATGGCTTGTTGCAGGCCGGCCTCTATAACACCGGGTAAATTAAAAGATAAAGAAATTGAATGGTTCTGATTGTTGTTGTTATAGGTAAGCCTTTCCATATTAATGTACTGGGGTCTTTCAGCATCGGAAAGATCACTTCGGTAGCTAAGCTGAATACTGCCCTTTTTTAAAGGATGCGAAACATTTACGTTCATGTTACCGGAAAGAGCATTGCTATAACCCCTGCCTGTTGCAAAATGGGTATATCCCGTGTTCCATCCACCACCTGCGCCTATTTGTAAGGTGGTCTTGTCGAATTTAAACGACATAGCCATATAAAGTCCTGTATTAAAAGACCCCGATCCAGGTGTATTGATGAAATAAGTCGTGCGGCCACCATCATTATCGTAAATAGTACTGTCGATGATCCCGTTTCGTTCCATATCATATCCCATATTCACATTTGCATTAAATGACCTTTGCTCCTCGAATCCCCTGTTCTTATTAAAAGAAAGATCCAAATTAAATGCGTCGTTGAACTTTGATTTGAGGTTGGGGTTACCTACAATCATATTATACCTGTTGGCAGCGCTATCCTGTATCGGGTACAACTGATCGATAGTGGGTGCAGTTGCAGAGCTGCTATGTCCCAACCCAATACCAATATTGTATTGATCGGTTTTATTGTAGTTGTAGTTGATATTGGTTGATGGCGTAAAAAAATTATAAATAAAGGTCCGGTTGCGGTAACTTAAAGTAGATGTATTTTTTTGATATAACAATTGGTTTTGCAGGTTGGTACTAACTTGTATGCTTCTTTGGTAGCGGTCTGTAATCTGCTTGAAAAACATTTTCTCCAGTCGCAAGCCAGTTCTGCTGTTTACATCTGAAACACCGCTCAGGTTGGTAAGATTATTATTGGTAAGATACGAATTCGTGACACTATCCATGTCACTTACATCAGCGTTGATATCCGACCTTCCATATTGAGTGGTGTTATTCAAACCTATATTAATACCCCAAAAATTATGATCCTTGAACAAAAGTTGCCGAAGCCCGTTATAATTCAAGCTTACATTACCATTGAAATTAGAGTTACGGTTACTATATTTTCTATCATAAAGATTGGTATAAGCGCTATCAGACAGGGCTTCAAATTTACTGTAGGTGGTACTATTACTTAAACTGTTATCGTAGTTAAGCGAATAACTGATGGAGAGGCCGCCCGCACCCGGATCTTCATTGACTGAAGTGTTGTTATAGTTTCCACTAAGGCGAAACTGGTTATTTACATTTTCACCTTGAGAGGTATTAGCAGACCGGCTGGCCATTACAGAATCGTTCCGGTAAGTGGTAATATTTCCATCTGATGCATTACTGCCCTGCGACCGGGAAAAGTTGATGTTGGCTGAAAAAGACTGTTGCTTTTTGCGGGCTTCGTAGTTTGCATTTACAGACTGCATGAAAGAGCGGGAAAGATTATATCCTTCGTTAATATCGGTTAATTTTGAATCAGCCAGGTTCTTTACTGTTGTACGATTTGTAACAGAACTATTGCGGTTGCCTGAAACATTGTACCCTCCATGCAAAGACCGATCATTATATAAACCCGGAGCCTCCTTAAAATACTGCCGGAACGTAGTACCTATAGTCCAGTTATTGCGGATATTCAGATCTTTGTTTTGAAGAACCGGCTCTATATCACCCAGGGCTCTTTGAACGATATTGCCACTACCGTTAAAACCGAAATGTGTTTTTTTATTGTACAGCTGCAACGACATATTTCCTCCATAACTATCGTTGGTACCTGCCAGTGCTGTTGTGTTACCAAAATATCCCTTTCGCTTCTCGGGCTTTAACTTAATATTCATTACCACTGTAGAGTCTTTGGCGATATCGGCCGCTGTTTGTTTGTAAATATCTTTTTCCTGGTATACCTGTATTTTATCAACTGCGTGTTTAGGCAGATTTTTTACAGCCATATTAAAACTGCCATCAAAGAAAGGCCTGCCATCTACATATAACTTAGTCACTTTCCTTCCATTCACCGTAAGCGAACTATCCTGCCATCTTGTAATACCGGGCACTCTTGATAACAGCTCATCTACCACTTCTATAGAATCCAGCTTAATACCGGCGGGATTAATCTCCAGCGTGTCACCATTCATCGTTACCGGCGCTACCGATTTCACTACTACTTCTTCCAGCAATTGCCCGGTGTCTTTTACCAGCCCAATTGTTTGAAGATTAATAAAAATTTCTATAGAATCAAGGTAGATAGCTTTTGAAAAGCCGGCATATCCTGTATGAGTTACAGCAACAAATAGATCCGTTTTTAATGGAAGACTTTTTATTTCGAAAGCACCCCGCTCTTTGGTTATCTGGTAACCTATCAACGCAGAGTCACTTTTTTTATAAACAGTTACTGTTGCCGAACGCAATGCATTGCTGTCGGTTGAACTAACCACATACCCCTTAACACTCCCCTCTTTTTGAGCAAATAAAATAACCGGCAGCAGCAGGAATAGGATGAAGACGATTGATCTCATTGAAGGTCCTGTTGTTCTTTGGGTTTTACACGAATGAGCACAGGATTATCCGTTTCCTTTGCTGTATTATAAAACCGGGTAAGGCTCGCCTGGTATTTCCATTTGGATTTGGCAGCGTTTTTTCTCTTTCTAAAAAGACTGCGCGCCGTTACGCTTTGATAGATGCCGGATTGATCAGCAGCCAGTATCGCTCCCGTTGGAGGGAACATGTAATTACTGCTATCAGGCGACAGCTCTTTGTATTTATAAATACAATGATTAATTCTGTTGTATATAAAATAGTCATAAGCAAAAGATTTGTTTATGCTAAAGAAAAGATAGGGTTCTAGACTAAATACCTGGCGAATATTATTGGTGTTGAAGACAACTGAAGCACCGGTTCTCCCGGGGCCAAAACCAGGTGCTGACATTATGGGCATATCTCCAACAAAAAATGAGGCAGCCCCTGTTCCGAAAGACATTTCGTTTGTTTCTTGTACAGGTGCAACTACTTTATAACGTTCGGTAACAGATGAAGGCGTTAAAGCATAAATGATCGAATCGAACGGCCTTGTCATAAGGAATACCGAATCATTTAATGTAGCGCTAAAACTGCATTGCCATACGGCGCCACTACCGCTAAATGCTGAATCTTTTTTTATACTGTATGGAAAGAAACTCTTTATCCATTTGTTGCCTGTCACTATATGTATCTGATGATCTAATGTGTCTTTATTATTGGGATTTGATTTTATGACACTGTAAGCAAGGTGATTACTATCCAGCGATACAGGATTGGCAAGCCAGTATGCATAAGGCGGTAACTCTTCTGAGCGCAACTTAAGTATATCGCCCAGGTACAACCTGGTGCTTTGTATCAATCCCGGTAGCTCTTTTCCGGGGCCCTTCTCCAGGTAAGCCTGTAGCTTTGTAGCGGAAATATTATAATTTTCATTCTGGCTGAAAATAAGCAAAGCATGATGCGCCGGGTCCAACCGGATAAAGTTGATCCTGTATCTGCTCTGTTTGTTTTTATACTTTGTTACAAAGCGGCCATTCTTATCAAAAAAGAGCACGGCGTCAGTATCAGGATCGAGGATGATAAAATATTGATTGGTTACCAGCAATTGCTTTACGATTCCAAAGACAGATGCACGGGAGGTTTCTAAAGGAATAATTTCAGCGTCCTCAAAAAGAGCAGAAAAACTGGTGTCGATAGCCCGGGACGGATCTAATACAGGTATGGATTGGGCACGAACCGTACCCAGTATCCCGATCAACCAACCGATTAGCATGTAATATTTCACAAAAGAAAATAGCAGTTAATTCGCCAAATATAATTGAGACCGCTCAGATGATATGATAGCTAATTGTTAAATGCTGGTTTTCATAGGAAAATAAGTCCGGAACATAAGGCTGATTTTATTTCATCAATCAAATCTCAAAATAAATTTATTGCAATTCAATAAATTTATTTTGAGATTTGACAAACACTTGTATATCTTTGTGATGAAAACATATTCACTGTTTAAATCTATATCATGAAATCAGTCAATATTGCATCCAACGAGGTATCCCAGGGCTCCTGGAGGCCTTCTACCAAAACAAGAATCATTTTAATCCTGCTCTACATTATTGCCTGGATCATATTTGTGGGTTTGAGCATAGAAGCAGGTAGCTTTATCACCAATACTGTTTTCATTCTGGCTAAGCCTGAAGTGGTCCCCCATCTGTGGCAACAGGTTGACCTCAGAGATCTGTTTCAATACGGACACGGCTTTTTCTTTACCATGGTAATGATCGTCAGCATCGTGACGGTACTCAAAGCAATCTTGTTTTATTTGATCATCAGTATACTACATAACAAAAAACTCAGCATAGAACAACCGTTCACTTTTATTGCCCAGCGTTTTATTGTACGGATTGCTTCCCTGTCACTTTTGATTGGATTATTTTCCATACTGGGTGCGAAGGGTGCTGTCTGGTTAAGCGTGCAAGGCGTGAAATTACCCGATCTGCAAGCACTTCATATAGGCGGTGCAGATGTATGGATCTTTATGAGTCTGGCGCTTTTTGTTGTGGCCTATATCTTTAAAAGAGGGATTGAATTACAAAATGAAACCGACTTAACTGTATAAAAATTTATAATGGCTACTTATACAAGAAAAAATGCTACCCGTCAGGCTTATATCATATTTGCAGCTTTTATTGCTATTACTTTATTCTTTATAGTTCCGCAATTTACCGGGTATTTTACCGGAGAGAACTGGGTAAGATTGGATGTACAAAAAAGGGAAAATGCGCCAGTTCGAATTAGCAACACATTGATACAAACAGACAGCATCTCTCATTCACGATTGATAGCCCAACCAGATTTTAAACTCGAAATACAACCTGGCTCAAGCTGGGGTATCTATTTTTTAGTGCGGGAATTATCTGGATTTATTTTTGCCTTTATTAGTTTGTGGTATATTTTGAAGGCGATAAAAAACATGCAAAGCGAAGACAGCTTTGAACAGACTACCTTCGAAGCTATTTACAAAATCGGCCGCATATTGATATTTGCAGGTATAGTCATTTACCTGGATAAGTACTTTTTAAATTGGTGGCTATTAAAAACTTTGGGATATTCTTTATATAAAGTCCCCTCTGGTGGCGGCATTTACCTATTCTTCGGTGCATTAAGTATATACTTTGCCAAATATTACAGACGAGGCATTTTACTGCAAACAGAAAGCGAATTAACAGTATAGTATGGCAATTATTATTAACCTGGATGTGATGATGGCAAAACGCAAAATGTCGCTGAATGAACTCAGCGATAGAGTAGGCATTACCTTATCCAATCTTTCTATTCTTAAAAACGGGAAGGCCAAAGCAGTACGTATTGAAACGCTGAATGCTATTTGCAAAGCACTGGATTGCCAGCCTGGGGATATTCTGGAGTATAGAGAAGGTGAATAGTGAATGATCAATAGATAATAAGAGAGCTTATTAAGGTGATGAGAATAATCAATGCTCAATGTTCAATTTTCAACACACAATGCCTCGCACCTTCCGCACTTTCAACTGTCATCTGCCGCCTATCAACTGTCAACTACTCATCACTTCGCACTCACCTTCCAAATAATGCCCGCTGTATCATCATTCACCAGTAAGGAACCATCTGTTGTCACAGCAACACCTACAGGCCGTCCATACACTTCACTCTTTTCGTCACTGGCAATAAAGCCGGTTAAAAAGTCCACTGCTGGTTTGGGTTTGCCTTTTTCAAATGGGATAAATACCACTTTATAACCAGAAAGTTTAGAACGGTTCCAGGAGCCATGCTGCCCCACAAATGCACCATTTTTATACTTTGCAGGGAACTTGCCTGCTTTATAAAATACCAGCCCTAATGAAGCTGTATGTGGCCCCAGGGGCACATCAGGAATAATCGATTTCTTCACCAGGTCATCATGCGGATCCTGAGCCCAGCGCGGATCTTTCACCTTTCCAAAATAGCTGAAGGGCCAGCCATACCAACCACCACGTTTAACACTTGTGGCATAATCGGGTACAATTTCATCACCCAGTCCATCACGCTCATTTACTGCGGTCCAAAGCTCGCCTGTAACCGGGTTCCAGTCTAACCCAACAGGATTGCGCAAACCGCTCGCATAAATTTTCAGATCACTTCCATCGGGGTTGGCTTCATAAACCAGGGCACGCCCTTTTTCAGCCTCCATACCATGTTCTCCAACATTACTGGCCGATCCTACCGTGATATAAATTTTGTCGCCTTTTTTATTGGAAATGATATTTCTTGTCCAGTGATTATTATATCCCCCTGCATAAAGTGATACAATTTTCTCTCCTTCGCCTTCCAGTTTAGTATCGCCGGCTTTATAAGCATAACGGTAAACGCCATCGGTATTAGCGATATAGAAATAATTGCCCAATACCAGCATACCAAAATTACGATTGAGGTTATTGATAAAAACATAGCGTTCATCTACTTTTCCATCTTTATCAGTATCTCTTAGTAAAGTGATCTGGTTGGCACTTTTACGGGTGCCTGCCTCTGCCACAAAATAATCACCGTTAGGCGCAACATAGGTCCAGCGCGGGTTTTCGAGCTTATCGGCAAACCGGGTCACTATAAATCCTTCTGGAGCTTTAGGGGTTGCACCCTCCGGCCAGGGAATCGTTTTACTGTTTTTATTGGCAGACTCTGTTTTAAAAGGCGGCTGTAAAACCAGCGGTCCTACCGTAGTTTTCACTGTTACTGGCGCCTGGGCTGCCAGCTTCTGTTTCGTATCATTATCTATTTTGCCCTGCGCATTGGCACCGGCAGTTAAAGCCGTAAGGGATACGATGAAAGCCAATTTTTTTAACTGCATGGTATATTTTTTCGAGAGTTTAGAGGATGAGTACCTGTTAAAGAACATTTTTCGAAAAGGCAAGATTGATGCCATGTATTATTAACCTTTCAACCAACTATTCAAACTCGTAACCAATATCACTACGGTAGTACATATCGTCAAAATTGATTTTTGATAAGGCGCCTTTAGATTGAGTAACCGCTTCGGAAGTATTCGATCCAAAAGAAGTAGCACAAAGCACACGTCCCCCGTTGGTTACAATCTGGCCATCTTTCTCTTTAGTTCCTGCCTGGAAAACGATTGTGTCACCACTCACATCAGACAAGCCTTCTATTTTATAACCCTTTTCGAAGCTACCCGGATAGCCACCGCTCACTGCCACAACCGTTACTGCGGTGCGCGGATCGGTTTCAATGCTGATACCGTCCAACCGATGCTCCGCCGCTGCCAGGCAAAGATCGGCCAGGTCGTTTTTTAAACGGGGCATTACCACTTCGGTTTCCGGATCGCCCATACGGCAATTATACTCAATTACAAATGGCTCATTATTTACTTTAATTAAACCGATAAAAACAAAACCGGTGTAGTTAATCTCTTCTTTATTCAATCCGTTTACGGTTGGCTCAATAACCTGAGTTGTTACTTTTTGCATGAAATCACCGGCTGCAAAAGGTACGGGACTAACAGCGCCCATTCCGCCCGTGTTCAAACCGGTATCTTTCTCCCCGATGCGCTTATAATCTTTGGCTTCGGGCAATAACACATATTCCTTACCATCCGTCAAAATAAACACACTCATCTCTATGCCATCCAGAAACTGCTCTACTACCACGGTTTTACTGGCATCGCCAAATTTAGCCTGCACCAGCATGGCTTCAAATTCTATGATCGCATCGGCATGCGTGGTACAAATAACCACACCTTTACCCGCCGCTAACCCATCTGCCTTTAATACAATCGGTAAAGAATGTTGCTGCAGGTAATTCACACCATCTTCAAACTGTTCGGCAGTAAATTCGCGGTAAGCAGCGGTAGGAATATTATGCCGCTGCATAAAAGCCTTGGCAAAAGCCTTGCTGCCTTCCAATTGTGCACCAAACTGTGACGGTCCTATAAAATGAATGTGTTTAAGCGCATCCTGCTGAAAATGATCCCATGCGCCCTTTACCAGCGGCTCCTCAGGTCCGGCAATTACCATATCAATGGTATTGTCCAGGCAAAATCGCCCCAGACCTTCAAAATCAGTGATTGCTATATTAATATTGGTGCCGCATTGTGCCGTTCCGGGGTTACCAGGAGCTATAAACAATTCATGTTGCCCGTTTCCTCTTTCCTTAATGTTCCAGGCCAGCGCATGCTCTCTGCCCCCGCCGCCCAATATCAATATTTTCATTTTTCACTATTTTTAAAGGTCGTGAAGGTAATAAATCTCTTATGAAGGCTGTGATAATGAATAGGGTAATTTTTTCCCTTATAACCGCTCATAACAGTTTTGTATCCACATTCAACTAAATTCCTATATTTACTGATCTTGTATAAAATTTAATTCGTATGTCAGCAACCGAAAATGACTTTTTTAAGAGCCGCGTATTAGGCCACCCTTCGGGATTATTTGTTTTATTTTTTACAGAAATGTGGGAGCGGTTCTCTTACTATGGCATGAGAGCGCTTTTGGTACTTTTTTTAACGTCATCATTAATAGGGGATAACCCGGGCTGGGGATGGCCGAGAGAGCATGCTCTTGCTTTATATGGATCTTACACGGCTATGGCTTACCTCACCCCTATTTTAGGCGGTTATTTTGCTGATCGAATTTTGGGGTACCGATGGGCAGTAGTAGTTGGCGCCACCTTAATGACACTAGGACATGCCTCAATGGCAGTAGAAGTCAACCCCTTCTTTTTATACCTCGGTTTGATATTGCTTGTACTTGGTAATGGTTTTTTCAAACCCAATATGACGTCCATCCTTTCTGAAATGTATAAGTCACATCCGGAAAAAAAAGATGGCGCTTATACCATCTTTTACATGGGCGTAAACTCCGGGGCTTTCCTGGGAATGCTGTTATGCGGTTATTTAGGTGAAAAAGTAGGCTGGAGCTGGGGTTTTGGATTGGCCGGTATTTTCATGCTCGTGGGCATGTTGCAGTTCTATTTCACCCAGGGAATTTTTGGTAAAATTGGCCTGAGACCTAAAACAAATGATGGATTAAACGATGTGGCTGAAAGCACCGAAGGCGAGGTGGTAGAGAGCAAAACAAATGTGGAAAACATTGACAATTCGCCTAAAAATCCTTTTTCTACTTTCGATCTGATCGTTATAACTATTGTATCTGCAATCGGATTGGTTTGGGTAATCAATGATCCGGTTTCTAAAATTACCTCCTTCAACCTTTTTAATTTTTCGGTGGGCAGTCTTGATGGCAGCAACCTTGTTGTTTTGATAGCCCTGGCCTTGTTTCTATTTATTCTTGTAAAAAGGATCACGCAGTATGCGCCTGTATTGCGAGACCGTATGATTGCTATTGTTGTACTTGCTTTCATTACGGTATTTTTTTGGGCCTCATTTGAACAAGCCGGCGGATCCATGACCATTTTTGCAAAAGATTATACGGACAGAATATTGGAGGGAACCGGGAAAGTAATTTTCAATATTGTCAACACGATGATCACCATCATTCCAATGCTGATCATCTCTTTTGTTTTAGCGAAATTATTTGGACAGACCTTCAAAAAATATAGCGCGGGCAATATTGTACTGGCTTTTGGTTTTTTACTCATCTGGGGGCTGGTAATATACATGCTTAGCCAGCAATATGCAGAAGAAAAATCAGAAATACCTGCTACCTGGTTTGGAATTCTGAACTCACTGTTCATTATCAGCCTGGCTCCGCTGGTATCCAAAATATGGGAAAGCAAACTGAATCCACCCGCTACTGTAAAAAATGGCATCGGCATGATCCTGCTGGGTATCGGCTTTGCTGCTCTGGCTATCGGTGCTTCATCGATTCCCCAGGGAGCGAAAGTTGCCCAGGTAAGTCTCATCTGGCTGGTGTTAGCTTATTTGTTCCATACCTTGGGAGAACTTTTTATATCACCTGTGGGCTTATCCTATGTAAGTAAACTGGTTCCTGGCAGAATGATAGGCATTATGTTTGGTATTTGGTACCTGGCAATAGCTATTGGTAACAAACTTGCAGGCAGCATTGGTGGCGAAATCGATAAGATTACGGCCAAATACGACATGCAGACTTTCTTCCTGATATTTACACTCATACCTATGGCGCTGGGAGTTTTAATTATACTGCTTACCCCGGTAATCAGAAAACTCATGCATGGTATCAGATAATTTTACTTTATTTTTATTTAGCAAGTCCTAAACAAGTTTTGGGACTTTTTTAATTGTACTATATGACTGAAAGAACTATCGGCAAACAACCCCGCCAACTGTATCTGTTGTTTTTTGCAGAGATGTGGGAACGTTTTTCATTTTATGGAATGAAAGCGCTTCTTATCGCCTACATGGTTACCGAATTAAAATTTGACGAACCCAAATCCTACGGAATATTAGGAGCTTACTCTGCGCTGGTATATACCATGCCGATGCTGGGAGGTATGCTGGCAGATCGCTTCCTGGGATACCGGAGAGCCGTTATCTATGGAGGTATTTTAATGACCATTGGGCACCTGGTATTGGCCCTGCCCCAGGAATGGAGCTTTTTTTACGGTATGGCTTTTATTATTTGCGGCAACGGCTTTTTCAAACCCAATATATCAAGCCTGGTGGGTACTCTGTATGAAGAAAACGATCCCCGGCGCGATAGTGGCTTTTCCCTTTTTTACATGGGTATCAATATTGGTGCGGCTCTGGGAGGTTTGCTTTGCGGCTATGTGGGCCAGAGAATCAACTGGCACTATGGCTTTGGGCTAGCCGGCATTTTTATGGTTTTAGGGTTAATCGTTTTTGTAATAGGGCAGAAATCTTTAGGGCATCGCGGCCTTCCTCCTAATTTGGCAGCACTTAAGAAAAGGGTAGCAGGCATTACTAACGAGCAGCTGATTTATGTGGGCTCTTTATTGATCATCCCGGTGGTGGTAGCATTATTTAACCGTTATGAGATCATGGATTATTTTATGGCGGTACTGGGTATCGTTGCTATATCCTATGTGCTATGGGAAGCCTCCCGAATGGAAGCTGCTGCAAGAAACAAGCTGATCGCTGCATTGTTTATGATCATTTTCTCCATCCTGTTCTGGGCCTTTTATGAGCAGAATGCCGGAGCGCTTAACCTGTTTGCCATGCGTAATGTAGACATGCATGTGATGGGTACCGAACTGCCTGCATTGTCGGTAAACAACTTCCTTCCTCCGGGTTGGGTAGTTATACTTAGCTTTTTCTTCGCCTGGTTATGGACCTGGCTGGCTAAGCGTAAACTTGAGCCGGCAACTCCCGTAAAATTTGGTTTTGCTTTTGTGTTAATGGCTGCGGGATTCCTGGTATTTTACCTGGCCTGTTTAAATGCAGAAAGCGGGCTGATCAGTTTGTTTGCTTTTGCCATGGGCTACATGTTCATTATCTCGGGTGAGCTTTGCCTGTCTCCTATCGGTCTGTCAATGGTTACTAAGTTATCACCGATAAGAATGGTAGCTGTAATGATGGGTATCTGGTTTTTTGCAAGCGCCGGTGGTGAATTTCTGGCCGGTAAAATTGGCAAAATGATGAGCGTGCCCGAAGCAGTACAAAATAATGCGGTTGCCTCTCTTCCTTATTATGCTACTATATTAAAAGAGATCGCTATAGCGTCAGCCATTGCCGGAGCGTTGATACTGCTATTATCACCACTGGTAAAGAAATGGATGGGGGATGTGAAGTAAGTTGGTTGACTGGTTGATAAGCTAATTGGTTGGCCAGTAACCCACACAGAGTAATATGGTGAAGCAGTTGATTTATCGATGAACACCGATGTTCACTTCCACGACCCTAAATAAGTAATCGGTTTATGATTTGCCGGAATGATGGAAAAACTGTTGACTGGTTAATAAGTTGACAAGGGGTATCCCTTTCAACCAATCAACTAGTCAACTTGTCAACTTCCCCCTACACAAAACTATCCACTTCCCTGTATGCCTGCACTAATCGCTCTTCTCCCTCTTTGCCTGATTTCGACAGGCCGTGTTCCATCCCTACAACACCCTTGTAGCCTTTTTCATACAGGAACTTAAATACATTTTTATAGTTGACCTCGCCGGTAGAGGGTTCTCTGCGCCCCGGGTTATCTCCTACCTGTATGTAAGGAATCTCATCCCAGCAAAGCTCAATATTCTTGATCAGGTTACCTTCATTCTTTTGCATGTGGTAGGCATCGTATAATATTTTGCAACTGGGGCTATCTACAGCCTTACATATTTCATAGGTTTGGGTAGAATACCTCAGGAATAAATCCGGTGTGTCGCTCAACGGCTCCAGCACCATTACAATACCGTGCGGCTCAAATATTTCCGCACCGCGACGTAAAGCCTCAATAACGTTAGCCGTTTGTATAGATAATGGTAAATTCTTCTCAAAATCACCAGGCACCACTGTAACCCATTTGGCATTACAACGCTTGGCTACTTCCACCGACTTACGGCAACCCTCCAGGAAAATATCAACATGCTCTTTCTTTTTTGCCGCCAGGGTGTTAGCACCGTTCCCGCCCTTAGGCACCACAAAAACTCCCATCCGCATACCTAGCTTAGCAAGTGTTTCGCCAATTTTCGTTTGCTGTTCGGTAGAGCGCCCTGTCATTCCGTTATCTTCAATCGACCTGAAACCCAGGTCGTGCATATATTTGATCTGGTCGATAAAATCTTTTCCGCCACTGGTAGCAAACATGCCGTCATGTGGCGCATAATCTAAATGAAACGGCTGTCCTTTTGAAACGTTGGTTTTAGTCTGGCCGAAAGCTGCAGTAGCGGCTGCAAAAGAACCTGTGGTAAGCAGTGTGTTTTTTAAGAAGGACCTTCTTTGCATCGTTATTTTTTCGTGAAAAATAGTAAAACTTCGCTAACCAACCTAAACAACCGTTTGCACAAAATCGTTTTCATCGAATTTCTATATCTTTAAGCCATGCAGAAAATTGTATTGATTGCTGTTTGCAGTGCCATGGCAGCAGCCCTTCACGCTCAAAACCAGTCGTTCGAAAAATATGAACAAGCTATTCCGGGCAGCCCGGTAAAATTTGAAATGGTACCTGTTAAGGCCGGCAGCTTTAAAATGGGAAGTAAAATATCGAAGCAGGCTGACGAACAGCCTGAACACGAAGTAACGCTCAGCGCATTTTGGATGGGAGCCAAAGAAGTAACCCATGACGAATTTGCACTTTACCTTAACGACGAAACTTACGCAGAGAATAGCGATGTAGATGCCATCACCCGGCCCTCACGCCCTTATATTGAAATGACATTAGGCATGGGAAAAGAAGGGGGTTTTCCTGCCAACAGCATGAAGCAACACGGCGCCATTATGTATTGTAAATGGCTGTATGAGAAAACAAGCATTTTTTACCGGCTGCCAACGGAAGCAGAATGGGAATATGCCTGCCGTGCCGGCTCCACTACCCTTTACCCTTTTGGTAACGACAGCAGCCAGTTAAAAAATTATGCATGGTATGCAGCCAACAGCGGCGACCGGTATCAAAAAGCAGGATTGAAAAAACCCAATGCCTGGGGGCTTTATGATATGCTGGGCAATGTACAGGAATGGGTGCTGGACCAGTATAGTGCAGACGCCTATGCTAAATCGGCAAAAAATGTAGCAGATCCGGTTAATACGCCCACCAGCAAACACCCTTTGGTAGTACGGGGTGGCGACTACAATGATCCGGCCAGTGCTTTAACCAGTGCCAACCGCGAGGCTTCCGATCTCATCTGGAATCGTCGCGATCCGCAAATACCTAAAAGTAAATGGTGGAATGCCGACGCCCCTTTTGTTGGATTTAGATTAGTGCGCCCGGTGAAGCAACCAACTAAGGAAGAAGCTGAAAAGTTCTTTGAAACTTATCTGAGCTTGTAAGTGATCAATGATGAGTAAGGAGTGGTGAGCATATAATAAGATACAGCTCCTCCAGTTAAAACATAACAATCACCTTAAAATACATATATCAAAACAACCAACAATGGATAATAAAACAACGCGCAGAAAATTTGTACAGCAAACATCCCTGGTTACCGGAGGATTGGTGGCTGCACCATTTTTAAGTAATGCCAATTTCTTCTCAGGCTCGGCCGGCACAATAAAAGTGGCACTTATCGGTTGCGGCGGACGCGGTACCGGTGCGGCGATACAGGCTTTAAGCACTAAACAAAATGTACAACTGGTAGCAATGGCCGATGCGTTCAAAGACCGTCTCGACAGTTGTTATAAATCTATTACCGGTGCCCTGGCCGAATCGGGTATTGATAAAAGTCGGGTGGATGTTCCTGAAGAAAGAAAATTTGTTGGCTTTGATGCTTACGAAAAAGCTATTCCTTTGGCCGATGTAGTAATTCTTACCAGCACGCCAGGATTTCGCCCTATCCATTTTGAAGCTGCGGTAAAACACAACAAGCATATATTTATGGAGAAGCCGGTAGCCACCGATCCGGCCGGCATTAAAAAAGTATTGGATATTGCAGAGATCGCTAAACAAAAAAAGCTGAATGTAGTAGTAGGCCTGCAAAGAAGATATCAAAACTCTTATCGTGAGTTATATAAGAAGAAAGACCTTATTGGCGACATCACTTCTGCCCAGGCCTGGTGGAATAACGATGGCGTATGGGTAAAAGAACGCCAGCCCGGTCAAACTGAAATGGAATACCAGATGCGCAACTGGTATTATTTTAACTGGCTTTGCGGCGATCATATCGTAGAGCAACATGTGCATAATATTGATGTGATCAACTGGTTTAAGGGTGGTTACCCCGTAAAAGCACAGGGATTGGGAGGTCGCCAGGTGCGAACTGATAAAAAATATGGCGAGATCTATGATCACCATTTCGTGGAATTTCATTATGCCGACGGAAGCATTATGAACAGCCAGTGCCGCCACATACCCAGAACCATGAGTAAGGTAGATGAACTGATCATTGGCACCAAAGGAAGAATTTATGGAGATGCTGCCGTTATTAAGGACAATAAGGGCAACACCCTGTTTGCATTTGATAAAAAAGGAGAAAACAACCCTTACCAGGCAGAGCACGACGAGCTGTTTGCCGCTATTGCCAAAGGCGAATACAAATTTGCCGATGCAGAGCATGGCGCGAAAAGCACCTTAACAGGCATCATAGGCCGTATGGCTACTTATAGCGGGCAGGTGATCGATTTTGAAAAGGCATTGAATAGCGGTATTAGTTTAATGCCCCAGGAATATAGCTTTAGCGCTACACCGCCTATTGTACCTGATGCGGATGGCAATTACCCGATAGCTACACCGGGTAAAACAAAGTACTTCTAGTAATTAACTTAGTAGATATGTCAAACCCTCCGTTATAAATAATAGCGGAGGGTTTTCTTTTAGATGATACTATATCTAACCATCACATCAGGCTTTTACTTCAACATTCTTTCCCTGATCCAATTTGATCTTTTCGAGTATAGCAGCTACATGAGCTTCCTCTAACTTTTCATGATGATTGAGCTTTTGTACTTTTAATATAGTAGACCTCCCGTCTTCTGAAGGAGCAAAAGCCGGAAGAAACCGGGCGCCGTATAAAATCTCATCACCTTTATAAGAAATTCGCTGTTGCACTGTATTAGAATAATGCTCGTCGAAAGCTCTTACATTGATCATAACTTCAAGGTTGCTTTTTTTAATCTCTTCAAGACTCAAACCATAAAAAGGACTTTTATCATCAATGATATGCACAACGGTCCATGATAAAGCCAGGGAATTAATACGGCTAAACTGAAGTGGAAGCTGAAAATAGCGGGTAGTTTTTTTACCATGCTCCTCCACTTCAAAGGCGGTGGTCACTTCGGCCTGCACATCGGTAAGCGAAATATTTTTCGCGGATATAACTCTTAACATAAAAGCCGCCGATTCTTTAAAAGGCGACATGATAAGATTATCACTAAACCTTAAAAAAGCGCGAGGCCGGGCAAAACGGGCAAAAAACAAACCGGTTACAATGGCAAAAGCCATGATGCCGATAAAAGATTCTAAGGATGCAACAATATTGGCAGCCATTCCCTTGGGACTGATATGCCCATACCCTACCGTTGTAAGGGTTTGGGAGCTGAAGAAAAAAGCCTGCATAAACTTCTCACCAAACCCCGATACAGGATCAATACCCTGTAATTTATCAATACCCAGCAATGTATAAATAGAAGCAAAAAGCAAATTCGTAGAAGTATAAAACAAAAATACCACCAGCATAAATCGCCCGGGAGAAAGGCTGATCATGGTATGATAAATGCTATTGCGCTGCCACCAGTTAAGCCCCTTTCGTTGCACATTCAAACTTCCATCCCGGTTCATGATTCGCTGCATACCGGCATTAGCCGTATACCCTGTATTAGAAATATCCTGGGGGAGTCGTTTTGTTCTAGCCATACTTTTCTGTTGGAAAAGTAAATCTAATCATTTGTTGTCTAATGATGAAAAAGCAACAGGCAGCGCGCAAACACTGCCTGATACCATTAATTACCGGCGGCATTTTTAGGAGAATATCCGTACACTCTTTTAAAGGCATGCGAAAAATGAGTAAGATCTTCAAATCCCAGGTCGAGGTAAATATCAGAGGCCATTTTACCCTCGTTGACAATCAGGTAATGTGCCCGCTGCAGTCTTCTTGTTTGCAACCATTTTCGTGGGGGTGTATTAAATATCTTCTCGAAATCCCTTTTAAAAGTTGCCAGGCTTCTACCGGTTAAATAAGCAAAGCGATCCAGCTTCACGTTAAACTGGTAACTCTGATTCATAAATGCCTCCAGGTTTATTTTATGCGGGTCAGTAAAATCGAATAATACTTCTTTTAACCCGGGATATAATTGCAGCAACAGCAAAATACCTTCATAAATTTTCACCTTTACCAGGGAAGCATTATTCAAATAACCTGCTTCCTGATAGTGGACCACCGAATCCATATAACCGTCCGTCGATTTATTTTTCTCCAGATCGATAATACCGGGTTGCTGTATTTTATTACCGGCATGCATACCATGTGTCAGGCTAAACTCTTTTAATACTTCCTGGCTAAGGTAGATACTCATTGATTTAAAACTGTCTTGAGCCGGTGGATGCTTTATAAACTTCAGTAACTGGTTTCTCCTTATAAATCTCAAATACCCCTCCCGCGAAGGATATTCCCTGGTGCCATCATTCAGCGTCATCGAGCCGGCCGTAACAAAACTTAATGTATGCTCGGGTACAAAATGTTCTCCATCCCTGCTAATTTGGTGATAGCAGGAGTAAAAGATACCGGGTCGTAAATGATCTCCTTCTTCTTTCATTACAAAATATTATCCAAGATAGTCATTAAACCTGTTTAAAATACAAGGGCAAACAGTGGCTATATAAAGCCATGTTTAAACCTCAATACCTTTAAGCGCCAGGTAATCCTTTCCTTCTGCCGTTTCATAAAACTTTGCCGAATCATCATGATCCGTCGACAGAGAAACCGGTAGCCATTGCTCCATCTCAGCCTTTCTTAACGCATCAGCTTTTTGCAAAATAGCTGCAGCCTCACTACCCAATATTAAATGCACCGGAGGGTGCGGGTGATTGGCCAGTTCTACAATCACCTGAGCTGCTTTCCCAGGATCGCCCAATGGAACAAATTTTCCTGAACTTAAAAATTCTTTGGTGGCATCTACTGTAGCCTCATAGCCTTCTATATGGGGAGCAAATGACATAGAAGCGCCTGCCCAGTCTGTTCTAAACCCACCTGGCTCCACCGATGTTACCTGTATGCCCAGGTGAGCCACTTCTTTACTTAACGATTCCGAAAACCCTGCCAAACCAAACTTAGCCGCCTGGTAGATACTCAGCCCCGCATTTCCCACTCTGCCCCCAACCGAGCTTATCTGCAATATTCTTCCTGACCGTTGCTTTCTCATATAAGGCAATACGGCGCGCGTCACCTGAATAGGCGCCACGAGGTTCACATCCAGCTGGCTGCTTACCTGCTCATTGGTGAATCCCTCGGTTGCACCGGTAATGCCAAAACCTGCATTGTTTACCAAAACATCAATTCTGCCGAAGTATTCTATTGCTTTACTCACCGACGATAAGATCTGTGCCTGATCGGTTACGTCTAATGACAAAAGCAACGCCTGGCCGGGATATTGATCAGCCAATGCCTGCAAATCCTGTTTGCTTCTTGCGGTTGCTACTACCTTATCGCCACTTTTTAAAACGGCTTCTGTTATGCTTCTGCCCAGTCCCCTGGAGCTCCCTGTAATAAACCATACTTTTTCCATGTTGTATCATTTTGTTGATGCAAAGCTCCTGAAGACTTATCAAAACAACTTGGGTGTATGGCTCTAAGTTACTTGGCTATACGGCTCAGGTCGGAGAACTATATAACTACGCTTTTATGAATGGTTAAATACAAAAGCATGCATATCTTTTAAAAACTCATGCAGCTCTTTCATCGAGGGAATAGGATCAGCTATCAATAAGAATAATTTACCGGTTTGCTTCAACCGGGCTTTGTTGGTTTTTATCTGCAGGTATTCAATAATTTTCTGAAAGATATCAGATTCAAAATAAGGAGAGTCTGGACGGTTAATAAAATGGCAACGAAGCGTTTCACTCTTCAAACTCATTTTTTCAAAGCCCAATTCTATAGCCAGTTTGCGACATTTGACAGTTTCAAACAGGTCATCTACCTGCGGGGGTACTGCTCCGAAACGGTCGGCCAGTTCATTATGCATTTCTTCAAGCTCCCGGTCATTCTCACAATTATCAAGGCGCTGGTACAACGACAAACGCTCGGTGATATTTTCTACATACTCGTCGGGTATCAAAATTTCAAGATCCGTATCAATGGTACAGTCATGTACAAAATCATCCTGCTTGCTGATCTCTTCTTTAAAAAGATCTTTAAACTCGGTACGTTTTAATTCGCGAATCGATTCATCGAGGATCTTCTGGTACATTTCAAAACCGATCTCGGCCATAAAGCCACTTTGCTCGCCGCCCAATAGGTTTCCGGCTCCGCGTATATCCAGATCACGCATCGCTATCTGGAAACCACTTCCCAGTTCACTATGCTGCTCCAGTGTTTGCAGGCGCTTACGCGAATCGCTTGGCAGCGTACTCATAGGCGGTGCCAGCAAATAACAAAATGCTTTTTTATTACTACGTCCTACCCGGCCACGTAACTGGTGCAGATCACTTAAACCAAAGTGATGCGCATTATTAACAATGATCGTATTTACGTTTGGTATATCCACACCACTTTCCACAATATTGGTACAAACCAATACATCATATTTTCGATCGATAAAATCAAGAATTCGCTCTTCCAGATGGTGGCCCTCCATCTGTCCGTGCGCAAAACCAACGGAAAGATCCGGACACAAGCCCTGGATAAGAGCCGCCATTTCAGCCAGTCCCGCCACACGGTTATGAATAAAGAATACCTGTCCACCCCGCTCGGTTTCAAAGTAAACGGCATCACGCACAAAATCTTCATTATATACCTGCACCTCGGTTTGTATCGGCTGACGATTGGGTGGCGGTGTATTGATGATACTCAAATCCCTTGCACCCATCAATGAAAATTGCAGTGTACGCGGTATTGGCGTAGCCGTCAATGTTAAACAATCAACTGTCGTACGAATGGTCTTGATCTTTTCTTTATGCGCTACACCAAACTTCTGCTCTTCATCCACAATCAGTACACCCAGGTCTTTGAACTTCACATCTTTCCCTATAATACCATGGGTACCGATAAGGATATCAATTTTTCCGGCTTTTAATTTTTCAAGGGTTTCCTTTTTCTCTTTCGCGCTTTTAAAGCGATTGATAAAATCCACCGTAACCGGGAAATCCTTTAAGCGATCGCTGAAAGTTTTATAATGCTGAAAAGCGAGAATCGTTGTAGGAACCAGTACTGCTGCCTGCTTGCCATCTACGCAGGTTTTAAAAGCCGCGCGAATAGCGATTTCTGTTTTACCAAAACCCACATCTCCACAAACCAGGCGATCCATAGGTGAGGCCGATTCCATGTCTTTCTTCACATCTGCCGTTGCCTTGCTTTGATCGGGTGTGTCTTCGTATATAAAAGAAGCTTCCAGTTCGTTCTGCAAATAATTATCAGGCGTATGCGCAAAGCCTTGCTGGGCCTTACGTTTAGCGTATAGCTTAATCAGATCAAACGCTATTTCCTTAACCTTGGCTTTGGTCTTTTCCTTCAAACGGTTCCATACATCACTACCCAGCTTATTCACCTTGGGCACACTACCATCCTTACCTGTATACTTGGCTATTTTATGAAGGGAGTTGATGTTAACATACAAGACATCTTTGTCTTTATAGATTAATCGCACCGCCTCCTGCACCTTACCGTTTACATCCATTTTTTGCAAGCCGCTATAAACACCTACTCCGTGATCGATATGCGTTACATAGTCACCGGGCTGTAGCTCACGTAGCGTTCTTAATGTAATAGCTTTGCTTTTATTGTAAGCTTGCTTAACCCTGTACTTATGGTAACGCTGAAAAATTTCGTGATCGGTATAGCACACTACCTTCAGATCATCATCAATAAATCCCTGGTGAATAGAAACAGATACCGGGTTAAAAACCAGCTCTGCTTTCAGGTCATCAAAAATGGTTTGCAGCCTTTGCAGTTGCTTGGAGTTCTCAGAAAAAATATAAACGTTATACTGCTTCTTTTCTTTATCCTTCAGGTCCTTGATCAGCAGGTCAAATTGCCTGTTAAAAGCAGGTTGCGACTTTGTATTAAACTCCAACTCCTGTTTAGCCGTATAAGTGTTTCCACCGAAATGAAAAACAGACCTGTCTTTCAACGAGGTAACCAGGTCATCTGCCTTGATAAAGTCATCGGGAGAAAGGTCTTTTTTCAAAAGCCTTTCATCATCACTATTGGCCGCAGCCTGACCTACGGGGTACAACTCTAAAAAATAGTTCAGTTCCTCCTCATTATCTTTCAGCCGTTCTACACATAAGTCCTGGTCTTGCAGCCAAATTGCTGTATTAGCCGGCAGGAAATCAAAAAGGGAGACTCTCTCTTCTGAACCAAACTGCGTATCTACGTTAGGGATAATCGATACAGATAAGAGCTTCCGCTCACTCAACTGAGTTTCGGGATCAATAATACGGATCGAATCTACCTCGTTACCAAACAGCTCAAAACGATAAGGCTTTTCGTTTCCAAAAGAGTAAATGTCGAAAATACCGCCACGCAAAGCATACTGCCCGGGCTCGTACACAAAATCGCTACGTACGAAACCGTATTGATCCAGCTTTAATAATAACTGGCCAATATCAATGGTATCAGCAGCTTTTATATGAATAATGTTCTCCGATAATGTTTTGGAGATGACAACCTTTTCGAATAATGCCTCCGGGTAAGTAACCAGGATCTTCTTTCTTATGGGCTGTGCATCGGTACCGGAAGCCAGCTTGGTTAGTGCCTCCGTTCGCAACATTACATGCGAGGCATTTAGCTGCCGGTAGTTCTTCCTGGTTTTAAAGGAGGACGGAAAATAAAAAATATCCAGTGCTCCGGTAATGTTTTCCAGCGTATTATGAAAATAAGCCGCATCTTCCGATTCGTTTAAAACAATCACATGATTGAATTCGGGAGCATGTCCTGCGGCTGCAGCAAATACAAAAGGAGCGGAGCTACCAAAAAGGCCTGTAAGGGCTGTTTCTGAAGGTTGGGACAAAGAAAGCCCTTCCGCTATTTGTAAACAGCGGGTATCATCAACGTAAAAATTCTGCAACACATCCGTGCTCATCACGGCGCAAAGTTAGGATTAAGTCTAAAAATTTACAAGTGGAAACATCAAAATAGGCATGCCTTATGTAAATTCAAGGGCATGTTATCCCAAAAAATCAGTCTATTTCGGTTTCACCCTATACAAAACAGCATTGGGATATTTCTGTACTACGCTCACCAATGTGTCATGCGGCGTACTCTTTAGCGTTTTCCTTTTTACAGGTTCATAGCGAATATTAAATTTTTTCAGCTTTCGTTCTACCGAATACTGAAAGGCTCCATAAAATACTTCTATTGGTCGCCCGGAGGCTGCCAGCCGGTTTAATTGCCTTCTTAATTGAATCGACGACCTTATTTCCCAACTCATGTGTACTGCCAGTACTATCAACCCGTTGATGATTATGACAACCGCACAGCCCAGGGCAAAAAGCCGGTGCCCCGGCCTTCGGGCCTTTAACAATAAAAATAATACAGGGATAACGGGTAGCAACCAAAGCTGAGGTAAAAATCGTGGCCACCAGAAATGCCTGCTCAAGAACAAGGTAACAATAATGGACACAAAACTTAATAGCAGCGGCAATCGAATGCTTTTAGCTGACCGGGTAGATAATAAAAAGATGGCCGCTATGGAGAGGAGCAGCGCTATACCATAAAGCGGGCCAAACCCAGCAGCCCTGGTTTCATGAAACTCGTAGGCTTTCCAGTCCTTCAGCGATAAAGAAAACGGAAAGAGCAGCTCTGCATTTTCTATGTCATTATAAGGAGCATTACCAGGCCGGCTGAAACTGGTGTACAAAAAAGAATACCATCCTGGCTTGCCCACAAGATTTTTTGGTGTTTCCAGCTCTTCGTTACTATCCTTTCCTGTTTGCTCATATATACCGGGATAAACCTTTGTTCCCATTAAAGGATATAATGGATGCCCACGCTGTACGGTGTTAGTGACATAAGGGTTGAAACCGAAGAAAAACAGGGCCAGCACCACGGCCGCTACCATCAGCGCGGCAAAACGGGTAAAAAGCGCGCGCTTCTTTATTAACAGGTAGATAGCAATAAAAAAAGCAGCGACTCCTATAAAAACCACTCCTGTAAACTTCATATTAATTGCCCAAACAGCCGATAAAACGATCAGTCCTAAATAAATTTTCCTGCGGGTTCTGATCCATGCCATCGCACTTCCCGAAAACACCAACAGAAATAGATACAACATCCCATCTACCAGGTAGGTAGCCATCTCGCTCCATACAACGGGACAAATGGTAACCAGCAGTACTGCTATTATAGACCTTCGCGGGCTGAAACCCAGATCGCGAAAAACGTCCCAAAAAGTCGCTGTTGCGATGAAGAAAACCAGAACCTGTATGCTTTTACCCCATTCCATTGTTCCGAAAGTGGCCGTTACCGCTGCGCTATAATACCAGACCAGCTTGGGAAAATGCCGGATAGATAAGTCGTTGTGTTCGCTAAAGGTCTTTAGTGGCTCTGCAATGGGGTTCCATCCGTCTGCCAAAGCATATACAGCCGCCTGGTGATACCACTGTCCGTCCCAGGAAAGATCAAAATAAAATGCGCTCCAAAGCAGTGATACAATTATGGTCACTAATCCGTAGATAACAGTCCTTACAAAATCCAGTTGGGGCGCCCATTGCTGCCTGCTGATCCACCACATTAACATAATTGCAAACACCAGGCTCACCGGCCATAGAATAGCTAAAACCGGTTCCCTTAGAAAAAAAACCAAGTTGACGACGCCAACTACCCAACTGATAAAAGAGAGGAGAAATAAGGCATAATAAGCACCCGTGCAGCTACGTTGTTGCATGCTATACTAGTTTTAAATATGGCAATAACCCCGTAACCGAAGGAAATGAAACAATATGAGGGAAGGAGGGGCTTATACAAAAATAACTCACGAGCAGCTAAAAACTACATCCAAAATCGTTTTTTTATATACAAAGCAAAATACAAACTACTGACGATCAAAGAATATGATCAATACTAATCCTTTCAGAACTGTACATCAATGGCAGTAATGAAAGATAAAAGAGAATCTTTTTCATTTTGTCTTTGATTTAAAAGATCATAGATGTAAATGACCCTTAAATAAGACGTAAACCGGCTGCCATTTGTAACAGCTTATAAAAAATTTAAGATTTGCATAGCACTTATTAAAAAACTAATGTTGGATAAGAACCGGCCATTTTTTTATGTAGGTTTGGACATTGCCTGAGGAACAGGCCTGAAATTGTTTAAACTTAGTTCATGCGAAAAATTATAACGTTGCTGGCCCTGGCTTTTTGCTGTCAGGACATAACCGCCCAAACTTATCAGCCTACCTGGAGCTCGCTGGAATCCAGGCCAATACCTAAATGGTTTACAGATGCCAAGTTCGGAATATTTATTCACTGGGGCTTGTATAGTGTTCCGGCATGGGCCACCAACTCCAATGCCGATGGTTTTGGCAGTAATTATGCCGAATGGTACTGGGAGCGGCTCAATAACACCAAACTTAAAATACACAAAGAGTTCGTTGATTTTCATAACAAAAATTATGGACCGAATTTTAAATACCAGGATTTTGTTACCCGGTTTAAAGCAGAATTATTTGAGCCGGCGCAATGGGCGGAGCTTTTTAAAGCTGCAGGTGCTAAATACGTTGTACTAACCAGCAAGCATCATGAAGGCTTTGCGCTTTGGCCCAGCCGCGAATCGTGGAACTGGAACGCTTATGATGCCGGCCCTCATCGCGACCTGGCGGGCGACTTGAGCGAAGCGGTTAAGAAAACCGGCTTACATATGGGCTTTTATTATTCATTATACGAGTGGTATAACCCTCTGTACAAGCAGGATGTAAACAAATATGTAGATCAACACATGTTGCCCCAGTTAAAAGACCTGGTCAACCGCTACCAACCAGACATCATCTGGCCCGACGGCGAATGGGATCACAGTGACACTGTTTGGCGGAGCCGCGAATTTTTAAGCTGGCTTTATAATGAATCGCCTGTGAAAAAAACAGTAGTAACCAATGACCGCTGGGGCGGAGGCCGTAATCATGGCGGATTTACTACAACAGAATACGGAAGCGGCAAAGCCAGCCTGGAAAGACCCTGGGAAGAATGTCGCGGTATTGGTGAATCATTTGGCTACAATCGCAACGAAAACCTGGAGCAATATCAAACCAGCCAACAACTGATACATATGCTGATTGATGTGGTATCGCGCGGAGGTAACCTGTTGTTGAATATAGGACCTGCTTCCGACGGCACCATTCCGGTGATTATGCAACAACGGTTAAAAGACATGGGTGACTGGCTAAAAATCAACGGCGATGCTATTTATGGCACCACTGCATGGCGGGACGCACCCACGCAAAAAGATAAAACTGTTTTCTATACCCGCAAAGAAAACGACCTATATGTAATACTTACCAATTGGAAACAACAGGTAAGCATTCCGGCTGTAAAAGCTACGTCGGTAGCATTGCTGGGCTTTAAAGGAAAAGTAACTTACAAACACCAGGGAAACAATGTAAGTATAACAGCTCCTGCACCCTCTCCCGGCGAATTGAGCAATCAACACGCATGGGTTTACAAAATAAAAGATGCCTTCTAATACAAATTCAATAAATATACTTTTAGCACCCAATGCTTTTAAGAACAGCCTAGGAGCTGATGAGGTGGCAGCAGCATTAGCAGAAGGCCTGAAGCAATCCGGAATTGAGGCCACTATTAATTGCTGCCCTGTAGGCGATGGTGGTGATGGCACGGGAAAAATACTGGCATCGCATTTAAAAGCCCGAAAGCGAATTTATAAAACGGTTGATCCCTTCGGAAGGCCCATTACTGCTCCTGTTTATTATACCAGCGATCAAACAGCCATTATAGAACTCTCGGATGCCTCAGGATTAAAACTGCTGCAACCCATAGAATATAATCCCCTGCGGGCTAACAGTTATGGCACCGGTATACTCATTAAAAAAGCATTGGATAGAAAAGTGAAAAGAATTTTGCTGGCCATCGGAGGCAGTGCTACTGTAGATGGTGGAACCGGAATGTTAACCGCTTTAGGTATTCGATTTTTAGATCGTGAGGGCACAGCAATTCAAAAATTGCCGCAGGACCTTACCCAGCTTCAGAATATTGACCTGTCGGGAATGGATGCCCGGCTTCAACTAACAGAATTGGTAATACTATGCGACGTAAAAAATAAATTGCTCGGACCTAATGGTGCGGCAAAAATATTTGGCCCTCAAAAAGGTGCGACAGCTGAAAACATCCGTGTACTTGAGAAATCTCAAAAGCGGCTGGATAAAATAGTACATCAAACATCCGGCATTAAAATGAGTTCATTGCCCCATGGCGGTGCTGCAGGAGGAATAGCCGCTTCCCTGGCAGCCTTGTGTAACGCAAAAGCGGTAAACGGAACTAACTTTTTCCTGGATATTATACGGTTTGATAATCTGCTGCAGGGCGCCGACATTGTTATTACAGGAGAAGGATCGCTGGACGCGCAAACACTGGAAGGTAAAGCTCCTTTGGGTGTAGCAAAGAGAGCGAAAAATGCAAGCATTAAAGTGATTGGGGTTAGTGGGCAGTTAGATTCGGTCAACCAGAAGCTGCTTTATTATTTCGACCAGCTGATCAATATTAATCCGACGAAAACAAGTCTGGCAACATCACTTAAAAATACCAGGATCAATCTGGTAAAGACGGGAATACAAATAGGGAAACTGATCAAAACAAGTTGGGTTTAACCGTAAGATACCCAACCACAGCTTTGCGCGTGTCTTCACGCGCTAAATCCCAATAAACTTAATTCCCCTTGCTCCGCATACGTTAAAACCTTGCAACAAATCAGGAATTGCTCTCAAAAACCAACAAAGTAGCTACTTTTACACCTATAAAATGAATGATTATGCAGGAGAGTAAGCGACAAAAGCAGGTAGCAGGTTTATTGAATGAAGAAATGAATACTATTTTTCAAAAGTTGGGGTTAAATATGATTGGTGGGGGAATGGTATCCATCTCCGCCGTAAAAATCACACCCGACCTGCTGGAAGCAAGATTTTACCTGAGTTTTTTCCAGGTGAACGATAAAGATGCAGCATTGAAAAAAGTAGAAGAACGCCATCATGAAATAAAAAAAGAATTAACCGCTGCGGTAAGACATCAGTTACGCAGTATGCCGGTATTAAAATTCTTTGCAGATGATACTTTGGATCATGTGTTTAAAATGGAAGAGCTTTTCAAGAAAATTGAAGAAGAGCGGAAAGCCAATGGTGAGTAATAAGTAACCGGTGATAGTATGTATACAGCAATCTTCTCTAAATTATAAATCTGTTATTCATTGTATTCCCTTTTTGCGTGGCGTTATTTTAAAGCAAAAAAGTCTACCAATGCCATCAATATCATTTCATGGATATGTATTGTAGCAATGGTAGTGGGCACGGCTGCGCTTATTCTGGTGCTTAGCGTCTTTAACGGGTTTGAGGGGCTGGTCAAGTCTTTGTACGCATCTTTTTATACCGATCTTAAGATCAGCCCGGCATCAGGGAAAACAATAACCCTGTCTGCTGAGCAATTACAACAACTGAGGAACGTAAAAGGTATCCGGAACTTTGCATTGGTAGTGGAAGAAAAAGCAATACTTCAAAATGGCGACAACCAGGCAATCGTTCACTTAAAAGGGGTAGACAATAATTATGAAACAACCACAACAGTTAACCGGCATATTTACTCGGGTAAATTTGGCATCGGCACAACAGAAAAACCGCTCCTGGTTTTGGGTGTAGGAATCGAAGGCACTTTAGGTGTCAGGGCTGGTAGCGATGTGCTTCCTTTAACGATCTATGTTCCCCGTAAAAATAATTCTGAAGAGCTGAATGAAATGGAAGACATCAGTAGTGATACTATTCATACTGCAGGCTCTTTTATGATACAACAGGATTTTGACAATAAATACGCCATCACTGATCTGCGGTTCCTGCAAAATGCCATGAAGCTTAATCCCAACGAATATAGCGGCGTAGAGATTGCAGTGAATAACCCCGAGGAAGCAGATAAAGTAGGACAACAATTATCTGGTATTTTTGGAGAAGGATTTAAGATACAAAACCGTTACCAGCAAAACCAAAGTCTTTATGCCATCATGAACCTCGAACGCTGGATTTTTTACGCAGTCCTTTGCATTATACTTGTTGTTGCTGCGTTTAATATGGTGGGCGCGCTTACTATGCTGGTATTGGAAAAGCGAAAAGACATTAGCGTTTTGAATGCTTTGGGGGCAAACCAGAACCTTGTATTAAAAATATTTTTGAGCGAGGGACTTTTACTGGCAGCTATTGGCGGCGGCATAGGAATGTTAATTGCATTGGCAGTGGTATTATTACAGCAGCAGTTTCACCTGGTACCATTAGAAGGGGGTTCCTTCCTTATCGACTATTTCCCTGTTGAGCTTCGATTGGTTGATTTCGTATTGGTAGCTACTACTGTTCTGATTGTATCCTTCCTGGCTTCCTGGATTCCTGCCGTAAAAGCGTCGAGACAACAATTCTCTTTGAGGAGTGAGTAACAGTTTAATGTAGCGCTACCTCTCCTACAAGAAATACACTGCCACATACCAATATCAAATCATCAGGATGAGCATGTGTCTGGGCTTCTGCCAGTGCTTCGTTTACATTATGAAACGCATGTCCGGTTAAACCCTGCCGCAACGCTTTGTCGCGAAGTTCACCTGCAGGCAAAGCCCTTTGAATATCAGCATTGGTAAAATAATAAGTAGCATTTACAGGGAGCATTTTTATCACGGTGTCTACATCTTTATCCTTTACCATTCCCAATATAATATGCAGGCGATGATAAGTAGTTATCTCCAGTTGATTTAAGACCTCCCGCATGCCACTTTCATTATGAGCCACATCCAATACAATACGCGGATGCTGATGTATGGTTTCCCAGCGGCCATGTAAACCGGTTAACTTTTTCACCTGCCTTAAACCCTGTTCTATGGCGTGCTCCGGCAGATCAATGCCAGCCGCTTTCAACTGCTGACAACTTTCCAATACCGTTAAAAGGTTCTTGGTCTGGTACTGCCCGGTAAGATCCAGGTGATGTTTTTTATGGTCGGTTTTATTATTTTCTGCAACGTATACTACTAAACCATGCTCCTCCTGCTTCCAGTCGGCTACCTGTAAATGTTCTCCGGCAAAAAAGATAGGAGCAGCTTCCATAGTTGCTTTATTTCTGAACACAGGCTCGGTTTCCGCAGCCTTCTCTCCTATTACAACCGGTACGCCGGGCTTGATAATACCGGCCTTCTCTGCTGCAATTTCTTCTAATGTATTACCCAGTATCTGCACATGATCATAACCAATATTGGTAATAACAGAAATAACCGGTTTAATAATATTAGTGCTATCCAGCCGGCCTCCCAGTCCTGTTTCTATGATGGCAATATCTGCCTGGTGCTTTGTAAAATGATGGAAAGCCATGGCCACCGTCAATTCGAAAAAACTGGGCTGAATACTTTCGATATGCGTTTGCATTTGTTCAACAAAATCAACCACCTCCTGTTCGGCGATCATCTCACCATTAATTTTTATGCGCTCCCGGAAATCCTTTAAATGAGGAGAAATATATAAACCCGTTTTATAGCCTGCCGATTGCAAAACCGAAGCCAGCATATGGCTCACTGATCCTTTACCGTTGGTACCTGCAACATGCACGAACCTTCCTTTTTGATGAGGGTTGCCCAATACTTCACAAAGTGCTATTATATTAGTGAACCCGTTTTTTATAGCCTGTCCGCCTATCTTGCTAAACATAGGTAGCCGGGCATACATGTAGTCTAAGGTTTGCTGATAGTTCATACGCAAATATAAACAGGTGGAAGGTTTGCTTTGTCTCTACAAAATTAAAAAATCTTAAATCTCTCCAACCAAATATTGATATTTTTGGCGCATGAACAAAGTTGCGATCATAGTGGCGGGAGGTGCCGGCAAGAGAATGGGCAGTGAGCTACCCAAACAGTTTTTAATGTTACAGAATAAGCCGGTTCTGTATCATACCTTAAATACTTTTCTATCGGCATATGACGATTTGCAAATTGTATTGGTATTAGCCGAGGATTATGTTGACATGGGGCGTGAGATCATAGACGCTTATTTTGAAAACGACCGGATCAGGATTGCTGTTGGCGGCGCTACCCGGTTTGACTCCGTAAAGAACGGGCTTGCCCTGGTAGAAGACGAAGCCATCATATTTGTACACGATGCAGTACGTTGTGCATTAACCACCAGCCTGATTCATCGTTGTTATGAAACTGCCCTGGAAATGGGAACTGCGATTCCCGTTGTTAAAAGCAGCGACAGCATGCGTATGATCAACGATGATGGACTGAACGAAGCAATCGACCGCGAAAAAATTGTGCTGGTACAAACACCCCAGGTATTTCACAGCAAGATCTTAATTCCGGCTTTTAATATCGATTATAAAGACTGGTTTACCGATGAAGCCAGTGTGGTAGAAGCATTTGGCATGATGGTAACACTTGTTGAAGGCGAGAAGCAAAATCTCAAAATTACGCACCCTGTAGATCTGGCTATTGTAGAACAAGTGCTCGCAGACAGGACTAAGTAATTAGCTGCCTCACGTACCATAAAAATCTTAATTATTGTATTATCCCGCGATGCTGGTATTGCCGATCTTTGCCAGTATCTGGTGGGCCACGTCCATTGCTTTCAGGCCGTCAATCTCTGAAACAACCGTTTGGGTATTGTTATTAATAGCATCTTTAAATTCTTCCAGCTCGCGCTTAATCGCATTGATTGGGGGAACAGGCGGATTCGCTACAGCAATGGTTTTGGTACCTGTAGGAGTAGCCATATCAAAGGCAAAGACGTTGGTATCCTGGTCTTCTTTGAGCTTGATAATCTCTGTTTTCTTATCCAGGAAGTCAATACCTATATAGGCGTCTTTTTGAAATACCCGCATCTTGCGCATCTTTTTCATGGAAATACGGCTGGATGTAAGATTCGCTACGCAGCCATTATCGAACTCAATACGTACATTGGCAATATCAGGCGTATCGGTCATCACCGCTACGCCGCTGGCAGAAATTTTCTTTACATCGCTTTTTACAAGGCTTAAAATAATATCAATATCGTGGATCATCAGGTCCAGGATCACACTAACCTCCGTACCACGCGGGTTAAATTGTGCCAGGCGATGCACTTCAATGAACATTGGTTTCAGGTCGAAACCCTTCAAAGCCAGGAACGCGGGGTTAAACCGCTCTACATGGCCCACTTGCAGCTTAATATTCGATTCTTTAGCGAGTTTTACTAATTGCCGGGCTTCATCCATAGTGTGCGCAAAAGGCTTTTCAACAAACACATGCCTGCCCAGCTTAATGGCTTTTTCACACCACTCGTAGTGATAGTTGGTTGGAGCTACAATATCAATGGCATCGCACTGATTCAGGAAATCATCCGTATCAAAAAACCGTTTGACACCATATTTGGCAATCACATCGGCAGCAATCTCATCACTGGGATCTACAAACCCAACAACTTCTACATCATTAATTTCCAACCAGTTATTAAGGTGAAATTTCCCCAAATGTCCAACACCAACTATTCCTATTTTAAGCATCGTCAAAAATATTCATTTTTAAAATAACCTGTATCAAAAGTTCATTTAAAACAAAAAGAGCAAGTTCTTAAGAACCTGCTCTTTTGTTGACCCATAAGGATTCGAACCTTAACTGACTGAACCAAAATCAGTAGTGCTACCGTTACACCATGGGTCAATCCTGCTCCGATTTCTCAATCGGGTTGCAAAAATAAGGAAATTTCATTTTATGCAACAAAACTAATCAACAATTTTTTTAGGGAAGACCTAATAAAAATCCAATAGTGAAGTTGGCATCCCAGTCGAAAACAAAAGTATCGCAACCGGTAGCATCTGTAAGCGCTTTATAAATATTAATCCCGGCCTTTGTTTTAGCCTTGTCTGATTTGTAGTCAGCCGGAGCTTTCAACACCGTATAACGCTCTCCGTCCTGCTTGGTCTGATCTGCCAGTTCAAAGGGCACACCACCAACGATAAAACATACATCCCTGTTCTTCTGTGGAATGGCACTTGCTTTTGACTTTACATTATCATAAACAGCCTCATCACTTTTATTCAATTCATAGTATTTGGCGCCCTCTGCCTCTACCGCTTTAAGGTTAGAACCTTCATACCAGGACAGTTTTGTATTTCCTGAGCCAATATCGGTTACGAAAGAACTTTCTTTATAGGATGCAGGTTGCACACACTTTAGTGCCAGTTTGCCTTCCTGCTCAGCAGTAACCAGGTTTACCACATAACCCATTTTCTTCAACTCTTTCACAATACCTTCGGTTTTAGGCTCCTTTTGTGCGCCGGAAGAGATCACGAAATGCATATTCTTATTGGCTACCCCTTTATCAAACATACCAGCCAGGTATTTTTTCAATCCCAGGCGGATATCGTCAGCCGTAGCCAACCCTTCGTACACCATTGAATTTCCAAATTCTTTGGATACCACTTCCCATCTTTTTTCCTTATCAATTTTAACTACAAAAGAGTTAAAGCCCGAAGCTCCTACTTCTACTACGCCTTTTAGCTCACCATTTACCGGCTTTTCAGGCTGGTAAGCAAAAGTTCTGTGTTCGCTGCTGGTCGCAGTTTTATTTTCAGAACTTTCTTTTTTTTCTCCATCGGTTGCTACCTCGGTGGTTGTGGTATCAGAAGATAGTTTGTCCTTTAGTTTTTCGTTCTGACTACCATACCAGATAAGACCTACAAGAGGTATACCTACTATGAGCGCTTTTACCGGCCAGCGCAGCCTGCTCCATGTTGATCCGTTTGACATTTTGATTGTGTTGGGTTTAGTAAAAAAAAGATTTTTAATAGCGATTAAAATGAAACTCTAATTAGTCCAACAGGGAAAAGCCTTTATCCACTTTTTCTTCGTTGGTTAACTCATGATAGCTTTGTCCTACTTCATTCACATTTAATTTAGTCAAATTTCTCTGATCTACTTTTTGAATGAATGCAGTCAGCTCTTCCTGGCTCGGCGTACCGCCCACTGTCACTGAATTATTCTGATCCAGGAACTCCAGGTTCGAACGTATCGCCGCAATATTCTGGCTGATAGCGCTGGTTGCCGCCCCCATTGCTTCCTGGAAGACCCAGCCGTCTTTAATATTGAAGACCTCGGCCAGGCCATCTGTAGCATTCTTCATTTTACTGGTAGCTTCCATTTTTTTATTGATGATGGAGATACTACTATCCAGCGTGCTCACATAAATACGCGCAGCACTTTCATTATCCTTTAATACTTCCAGCACTTTAGCAAACTGGTTAGCATATTGCGCATAGCTGCGTGCATTCTGCTCTTCAGCCTCTCCTTCTTTTCCTAATAGAAACGCCTTGGTACGGGTTTCTTTGGCATCCCGGTTTAAGGCATTTGCCTTCTCCCTGTCCTGCGCCTGCTCGGCCTCCTTGCCTTTTTGCTCCAGGTTGCCGGCTTCGGTAGTAAATCTCTTAGCGAAAGTATATTTTTCCTGTGCCGCATTTTGCGCGGTTACGCCGCTTTGGATCATGTCAATGCGCACACCATCAACATTGGCGATCTTTTCCTTAACACGCTTTAAAGTATCTTTTGCTTCACGCGATAATAATTGTAAAGACTCAATAGGATTATTGCGGATAATTGCCTTTTCGCCTTTAAACAATAACACGGTACCTAGCCGATGCAACACACTTATTATTTTTGGCGCCAGCATCAGCAGCACAATAAATACTATACCAAACAATACAAACAGTACACTTTGTTGGGCGTATTGAAGCAGTAGGGGTAAGTATTTTACAAAAGCAATAACCCCTCCGATCATCAGAACCCAGAAGATCAGGGCACTGAATGTTTTCTTGGCTTCGGGCGTTTTAACTACCGCAGGCAACTTATCTCCAATTACCTGGAAAATAGGGAGCTGACTTTTTAACGACGCGGGTATCGTATTAGCGAGCGAATTGTTGTTGGATGAGGTCATTAACTATTTTTTTTATAGAGTAAAATTACTGATAAAACTGGGTTCAGCACGGTGTAAATCGGTAAATACAGATCTAATATCGGTCAAAAAATGAGGGCAAAAAGAACTGCTATTTCTCGATATTACACGAACAGGAAACAAAGGTCTTAAACACGCTACAATTCTTTTTCCGCTAAGCCCAACAGCGTTTGCATTTTACTGATCACCCCCTCTATAGCATGTTTTCCGGTTTGAATCTTTTTCTCAATATCTTCTAACTTAGGCTGCCAATGCGCCTGCAGGTTCGACAATTCAGCCTGCTTTTCTGCAATTGTTTTTTGTAATCTGATTACCTGTTCTTCCAACGAATTAACCTCTGCGGCTAAGGTCTCTTTCGACTCTTTAATCTTGTTGGTAATAGCAGCCTTCTCACTGTTCTTCTTTTGTACATCACTATCCAGGGCTTTTTGTAATTCGTTTTTATAGTAATTACCACTACTCAACAGCTTTTCCTTGGTCAGGGTTTTATCAGCGAATTTTAAAGTATTAAATGCCTGTTTCAATGATGCGGCTTGCGCACCACCGCTTTCTTCTACCGCGTTCCACACCTCGAAAAAATCAACGCCGGGTTGATTAATAGATTCAATAAGCTGGTAGGCTTTCTTTGCCGCATCTTCCCTTGCTTCAACCGGTACACTGCCTGCATCAAAAGTATTAGCCGGCCTGGATTCTACTACAACCGGGTTGGCCACTTTAGCAGGAGTAGGTTCGGGTTGCTGCGCAGGTAATGGCACGTCTTCCTCTTTAAAGATCATTTTTTTTAACCCGCTAAAAAAACCGCCTTTCTGATTTTCCATACTGATCAATTATTGATCAAAGATAATATTGAAAGTCGAAAGAACTGGTTGGTTTGCTATCTACCCAATGAACCTCTCTTCAGGTAATATTTACGGGCTTTACTTTTGTCGCCGGCAACTTCTGTTAAATTGTTCATCCATCGCCGATGTAATTTTATGGATGAGAAATTTAATGTACGTTTGCAAGTAACCGATTGATCATCTTTAAAATACAATGCAAATGAAAGTAACCGTAGTTGGAGCCGGTGCAGTAGGAGCCACCTGTGCCGACAATATCGCCCGCAAAGAACTGGCATCAGAACTTATTTTATTAGATATAAAGGAAGGTGTTGCCGAAGGAAAGTCGATAGACATGATGCAGACGGCTGCCTTGCTGGGCTTCGATACAAAAATCAAAGGTGTTACCAATGATTATGTGGCTACAGAAAACTCAGACGTGGTGGTAATTACGTCAGGTTTACCACGTAAACCAGGCATGACAAGGGAAGAGCTGATTGGTGTAAACGCGGGCATTGTAAAAAGTGTTACTGAAAATATACTAAAGCATTCTCCTGATACTATTATCATCGTAGTGTCTAACCCGATGGACACGATGAACTACCTCACTTATACTACTTCGGGCTTACCGAAAAATAAAGTGATTGGTATGGGTGGCGCATTGGATTCGGCCCGCTTTCGTTATTACCTGAGCCAGGAGCTGAAATGTTCTCCGGCTGACCTGAACGCAGTGGTAATTGGAGGTCATGGCGATACTACTATGATCCCTTTAATCAAGCACGCTACATGGGGCAGCACTCCCGTAACCAATTTTTTAAGTGAGGAGCAGCAACAGAAAATTGTAGCAGATACGATGGTTGGTGGCGCCACTTTAACCAAGCTCATCGGAACTTCTGCCTGGTATGCGCCAGGTGCAGGAACTGCAGCCATGGTAGAAAGTATTTTACGTGATGAGAAAAAACTGATCTCAAGTGGTGTTTTCCTGGAGGGCGAATATGGCCAAAATGATATTTCACTGGTAGTGCCCGTTACTATCGGTAGAAATGGATGGGAACAAATTCTCGACTTTAAACTAAGCGATGAAGAGCAGGCTGCTTTCAACAAAAGCGCTGATGCGGTAAGAGCTATGAATGATGTTTTGAAAACGCTTTAATAATACTTCCTTCAAAAAGCCAGCGATTTAAATCGCTGGCTTTTTTGTAATACTGATTTCAGCAATTTGAAAAAGCGGGAAATATTCACCTCTTAAAAAGAATCCAATTGAAACGCTTACTAACAACCTTATGCATCGCTGCTACGTTGCTTTTATCCGGTAGCCATGCACTACGGGCTCAAACAAAATTAAAACCAGGCTTTGATGTAAACGAGTATATCTCCTTATTCTCCCTGTTTTATTTTGGAAACAGTATTCCTGATAGCAACCTGCGTAAAACTACCAGGGACCCTTATAACAGGCTATACCGTTCTCCTGAAGTGGGCTTGAAGAATCAATGGTCGCTTTATTTGAGAGAGGATAACACGGCTGCGATATCAATAAGAGGAACGATTGGAGATAAAATAAGCTGGCTGGCCAATTTTTATGCGGCTATGATACCAGCAACGGGCAAACTTAACCTGAACGACTCTACTGAATTTCACTATAAGCTTTCGTCAGACGAGCAAGCAACTGTGCATGTAGGCTGGACGGTATCACTGGCATCTATGGCGCCCGATATTGTAGAAAAAATACAGGGTCTTTACCAGAAAGGAGTGCGTGATATTTACATATTCGGTCATAGCCAGGGAGCGGCTATCGCGTTCCTGTTACGCTCTTACCTGCATTATTTACAGCAGGATGGCAAACTGGCTAAAGACATACAATTTAAAACCTATTGCAGTGCCGCTCCCAAACCCGGCAATATGTATTATGCCTACGACTATGAAAATATAACCCGGAACGGATGGGGCTTTACAATTGTTAACCGTAAAGACTGGGTACCCGAGTCCCCTTACACTATTCAACGCATACAGGATATGAGCCTGCCCAATCCGTTGATTAAAACAAAGGCGCTGCTGAAAAAGCAAAAATTTGGTGTAAGATTTATTGGCGGCATTTTATATGGAAGAGTCAACCGTAAACCACGGAAGGCACAGAAAATGTATACCAAATACCTCGGCAAAACCGTTCATAAAATGGCCATCAAAAAAGCCCTGCCTCAATTTAAACAACCTGCCTATTCTGCATCCAATAATTACATGAGAGCAGGAAGCCCGGTTGTACTGATACCTGACGCAGCATATGATGCAAAGTTCAAAGATGACGGAAAAGATGATTTTCTTCACCATCATTTTGCCCCCTATTATTTTTTAATACAAAAACATTATCCCCAATAAAAAAGCTGCTTGCCCCGTCAGGAGCAAGCAGCTAAATAACCTATAACGTTATAATTAAGACGCCAGTAATTCTTTTACCATGCTTGAGATAGCTTTCCCTTCCGCTTTGCCGGACAATGCTTTGCTGGCAGCCCCCATTACCTTACCCATATCAGCAGGAGAAGAAGCACCGGTTTCGGCAATAATTTGCTGAAGCGCTGCTTTTAGCTCTTCAGGTGAAAGTTGTGCGGGTAAATATTTTTCAATAACCGCTATTTCCTGGCGTTCTTTTTCAGCCAGGTCTGCGCGATTTTGCTGCTCAAAAATCTCCAGTGAATCCTTGCGTTGTTTTACCAGCTTCTGCACGATCTTAGTCTCATCATCTGTACTCAATTCGCCCTTTGCACCTTCGGCGGTTTTAGCCAAAAGAATAGCAGCTTTCACCGCACGAAGACTCGTTAATGCGTTGGCATCCTTAGCCAACATCGCAGTTTTAATATCTGCATTAATAGTTTGTTCTAACGACATATTAATATATTGATCAGTTTATGAATTATTTATTATTGTCTCTACGCGGTCTTGCTGGCCGGGCAGATCCTGAAGCTCCCTTATAGCCGCCCTTTGAACCGCTGCCAGATGAACCTTCCTTTTTAAACGGCTTACTTGTCTTTCCAGCCGGAGCTTTTCCCGAATAGCTTTCCTTTTTAAAACCACTACCGGCAGACTTCGAATAAGGCTTTTCTGGAAATCCCTCTTTTTTAAAGGTCTTGCCAGTTTTTTTTGCAGGAGCTTTACCTCCATGACCTTCTTTTTTAAAAGCACGTCCAGCTGGCTTTGCATAAGCTTTTCCTGCGTGATCATCTTGTTTAAAAGATCGTTCCGCTCTTTTAGCCGGAGCTTTGTCAGCAAAACCTTCCCTTTTGAAATGACTGTCCTTTGTCCCGGAGTGTCGCTTTTCAGGGAATCCTTCCTTTTTGACCGGCCTTCTTAATCTCTTCGCCGGGGTACTTAATTCTTCGTCCTGACCTGCAACATAATTATCTTTCTTCGCCGAAGCCTGCCCCTTGCCGACTTTCTTATTTTCCTTTCCAAAATACTTCAGGTTACGTACTTCCTTTTCCGTAAGAAAACGAAATTTACCACGTTCTACATTTTTCTTGGTAAGCCCCGCAAACATCACCCGGTCCAGGTTCTTTACATCATAGCCCTGGCTTTCGAAGATCCGGCGAACAATACGGTTGCGTCCGCTATGAATTTCTACCCCTATTTGTGTTCTGTCATTCGCGTCACTATAAGCCAACACATCAACATAAGCAGGGCCATCTTCAAGCGTTACTCCTTTCAATATCTTATCAAAGTCTCCTTTTTCCAGCGGTTTATCCAATGTTACAGCATATATCTTTTTCACCTCATTACTTGGATGTGTTAACTTTTGCGCCAACTCTCCATCATTGGTAATCAATAAAACCCCCGAAGTATTACGATCGAGCCTTCCCACAGGGTAAACACGCTCCTGTGTAGCTTTTTTAATAAGATCCAGAACCGTTTTACGTTTTTGAGGATCATCAGTAGTGGTTATATAATCCTTGGGCTTATTCACCAGGATGTAAACCAGGTTTTTTGTAATAAAGATCTTCTTTCCGTTTACGGTGACCTCATCCCCATCTGCCATTTTATAACCAGGCTCAGTTATTACATTACCGTTCACTTTCACGTTGCCATCCTTAATAAGATCGGCAGCTTCCCTACGACTACTTACCCCGCCGTGCGCCAGGTATTTGTTAAGCGGCATTTGCTCCAAGGCTACTTTTTCACGCTCAATTACAGGAGCAGTTGTCTGCTTTTCGCGGGCTTCTTTCTTTTTTTGCTCAAAGAACTCTGCCCTTTCCTTTTTGTACTTTCTTTTCTCCTGCTTAAAGCCTTCTTTTATGGCAGCATTGCTTTTCTTTTTAGCAAACTTCTGAAAGCGGGGATCTATTTTTTTCATGTAATGATATTTTGCTGTTTTCCAACAGTAATTAAACCACAAAGATAACATTAAAAAAGCTCGTGACTTAAATCACGAGCTTTTTCTCAGAGAAAGTAGTTTACAAACACAGTTCCTTATAGAAGCATCTGCTTATTGCTTGTTCTCGCGAGGGCCCCTGTTACCGCCTCTTTCCATTCTTTCTTTCCTTTTAGCATCCAGTTTTTCCTTCTGCTCTTTAGTTAAAATAGCGCCTTCTTTTTCCATTCTATCTTTTCTCATTTCCTGCATTTTCTCTCTTCTCGCATCGTCACTTAAAGAATTGTCATTTCTTAACTCCTGCATCTTTTTGCCTTGCTCATCGTTCAGATCCTTCAACTTAGTTTCCTGGTCTTTGGTCAGGTTCAGATCTTTATACATTTCAGCAGCGTTGTACCCGCCACCGCCACCTCGTCTTTCGCCTCCCTGGCGTGCTTCTCCTTTAGGTCTTTCTTTTGGAGCATCCTGTGCATAAGTGGCAGTAATACTGAAAGCGCTGATCATGGCAGCGAGGAAAATTGACTTTTTCATTTTTGTTTTTTTATTTGTTGTTGTAATCCCAAACGCCTGTGAAGGCATTTATTTATTGATCTGAAATTAATTTACTCATCCCTCTCCTGCTACGATCGGCTTGCAATTCTCTTGGCGACATGGTCATCCTGGCTCTTCGTTGCTGATCATCCCATTTCGACTTCTGTTCAGAAGTAAGAATAGATCCTACCTCCATCTCGTAGGCCCGGTAAGCTTCCCTTATCTGGTCTTGTTTTTCTGAGGATGTAACAGATATATTGCTCCTTATAGTTTGTACCCGCGAATTATAATCCTGATTGGCCGTTTTCATCTTTTCCCGCTGCTCCCCGGTCATCTGCAAATCGTTCCAGTTACTTCTCCCATTTTTAGATGTCTTTTTCGGCTCATCCCTGCTCAACCCATTGAGATCTTTCTCTTTATTTTTATCAACCTTGCTTACCACATTTTTTTCCGCGCTCACAACCCCCTTTTCTTTGATCTCTTTTAAGTTTTTTTCATACGTATCATATTGTTCAGGTGTAAGAACAGCCTTACGTTTCTCCGCCAGCTCCTTTCTCACAACCAGCATTTTCTCTTTCCGATCCCTGGCCGCCAGTGCACTATCAGCAGCAATTTCTTTGATCTTTTCCCGGTTTTCTTTATTAACTGCCTGCAGATCTTTTTGCTGCTCCTTGGTAAGTTTCAAATTAAAATATGCGTCCTTACGCGCTTCCCTGGGAGCAGCACTACTTACTCCGTCGTTCGTTCTTGAAGGAATTTCCTGGGCCATTAACACATTGGTCAACAGCCATACCAACGATAATAGTCCTGCTTTTTTCGTTATCAAATACATCGTCTTTGCTTTTTATTTAGATGATATTTAAAAAACAAACTTTCTGCTAATTATTGTTAAACATTTACAAACAGTTATCTGACTACAAATAACTTAGGAGGTTTAACGGGTGTTTGTTAAAATATACTAATTCGCCGGGAGATTTTTTTGACGCCGATACTTTTTGAGCGTAGCCTACCCTATAAATCATGCGCTCTTCGTACCTTGCGCCCATGCAGGATTATATAAAAGGATTGAACGAGCGGCAAAAAGAGGCAGTATTACATATTCAGGGGCCCATTATGATTATTGCGGGTGCAGGAAGTGGCAAAACCAAGGTATTAACTACACGTATCGCCCATTTAATGGCCAGCGGTATTGACGCCTTTAATATACTGGCGCTGACATTTACCAATAAGGCGGCGCGGGAGATGAAAGAACGTATAGAACACATTTTAGGAGGCAACGAGGCACGAAATTTATATATAGGCACTTTTCACAGTGTATTTGCAAGAATTCTAAGGGCAGAAGCACACCGGATCGGTTATCCCAATAATTTCACTATTTATGATACCGACGATGCCAAAAGCGTTGTAAAAGCGGTGATCAACGAAATGCACCTGGATGATAAATTGTACAAACCATCACAGGTGTACAACCGTATATCCTCTGCCAAAAACGCGCTGGTTTCACCAGCCGATTATGCAACGGATTACTATGTACAGCAGGAAGACATTCGCGCTAACCGGCCGGCGATCGCTAAAATTTACGATTCTTATTGCAAGCGCTGCTTTAAGAACGGGGCAATGGATTTCGACGACCTGTTACTGAAATTTTACGAGCTGCTTAAAACCAACCCCGAATCTCTAAGCAAATACCAGCATAAATTTAAATTCATACTAATTGATGAGTACCAGGATACCAACCCGGCACAGTATGAGGTAATAAAGCTATTGGGGGCCATGCACGAAAATGTTTGCGTGGTGGGAGATGATGCCCAGAGTATCTATAGTTTCCGGGGTGCTACCATCCAGAATATTTTGCAATTTCAAAAAGACTACGACGAAGTAAAAGTAGTAAAGCTGGAGCAAAATTACCGCAGTACACAAACGATCATCAACGCTGCCAATGACGTGATCGGCAAAAATAAGGGACAGATACCTAAAGTACTGTTTACTGAAAATGCCGAGGGCGAGAAGATACGGATCGTAAAAACCATGTCGGATAACGAAGAAGGAAAATTTGTTGCCGACAGTATACAGGAGCAAAAACTAAGGAATCACTTCTTAAATAAAGATTTTGCCATCCTGTATCGTACCAATGCGCAAAGCCGGGCTTTCGAGGAAGCCTTAAGACGCATGGCCATTCCGTATACGATGTATGGAGGCGTTAGCTTTTACCAACGTAAAGAGATTAAAGACCTCGTGGCTTACTTGAGGCTTATCATTAACAGCCGCGACGAGGAAGCGCTGAAGCGGATCATTAATTATCCTGTACGTGGCATTGGCAAAACAACCATAGATAAAATTATATTGTTGGCCAACACCCACAATAAAACCATGTGGGAAATACTGGTTGAAGCTGCACAGCATGGTTTTCGCGCCGGTACACTGGAAGTGATCAACAATTTTGTTACAATGATCCGGAGCTTTTCCAGCATGCTGGAGAAACACAATGCCTATGAAGTAGCCTTTCACGTAGGTAAGAATACCAACCTGGTAAAAGAACTTTTCAATGACAAAAGCACAGAAGGATTACAACGCTACGAGAACATACAGGAGTTGCTAAACTCTATTAAAGAGTGGGTGGAGAGCCCGGATAACGAAGATGGCGAAGTAGTAGACAAAGGCCTCGGTGCTTACCTGCAACAGATCACTTTGCTGACAGACGCTGATGAGAAAGACCCCGATGCGGATACGGTAAAGCTGATGACCATTCACGCAGCAAAAGGTTTGGAATTTGAATGCGTATTTGCAGCCGGGCTGGAAGAAATGTTATTTCCCAACGCTATGAGCATTAATACCCGGGAAGAGCTGGAGGAAGAACGCCGCCTTTTTTATGTGGTAGTAACGCGGGCTAAAAAGAAATTATGGGTTACTTACGCCAACACCCGTTATAAATTTGGCCAGCTGGTGCAAAATGAGCCCAGCCGTTTTATAGAAGAACTGCCGGAGCAACTGCTGGACCGCAGCTACGCAGGCGGAGGCACCAAAATGAGCAACAATTTTGGGGGCGGCAGTGCTTTTGAACGGATGAACAATGGATTTGCCGGCGGCTGGAGCGGTGGTAAGAAAGCTACTGAAGATGCGGAAAAACGTTACGGTCCGCCACCCAGTAAAAAGTCAGCAACTCCAAGCTACTTACCTCCCAAGATGGAGAAAAAGGTGGCCGACCACACACCTACAGAAAATTTCGTAGCCAATGAGGTTGCTGAATTAGCAGTAGGACAAAAAGTGGAGCACCAGAAATTTGGATTTGGAGAGATCATCAAAATGGAGGGAGCCAGCCACAATCCTATGGCGCTCATAAAGTTTGAGACCAACGGAGAGAAGAAGATCCTGCTCAACTATGCCCGGTTAAGAATTGTAGGCTAGCTGACAACCAATCAAATAACCATTAACAACTGTTGTTTACAGCAACAGTTGTTACCTTTGCACCCTATTAAACAGGTGTTGGGCTTTTCCCTGCTCCTCATTTAAACAGGAACCGCGTGGAAAGGAAAAAAGTCATCGCTCATCATTATTACAAGCTGGCACTCATTTCTATTCTCATTAGTTTAATCAGCTGCCTGCTGGCATTTTCACTCAAACACGTCACAGAATATTTCGAGCACCGGGTATTTGATACGGTAGAAAACACCCACAGGATATTATTGGTGATACTGCCTACAATTGGTATTACGGCCATTTATTTTCTCCGTAAACACCTGTTTCTGAATCGCAAAAACAAAGGCATTACAGAAATCTATAAAACCCTTGACCAACGAAAAGAGCATCTCCCCTTCTTTAAAATACCCTCCCATTATATCAATGGTTTTCTTACAGTGATCTTCGGCGGATCAACTGGCGTAGAAGTTTCAACCGTAGTAGCAACAGCTACTGTGGGTAATATGGGTTACAAAAGGGAGTTTTCGGCAAAAATGTATAAGCGCGAGCTGATCTGCGCTGGCGTAGCAGCAGGAGTAGCTGTACTTTTCGCAAGCCCCCTGGCGGGTTGGTTATTCGCCATGGAAGTGATTGCCCGGAAAGTAGGCAAATCACTGATCATTAGTTGCACAGCTTCTGCCATTATAGCCGCCGCGTTTATTTTCTTTTTTGATAATGAGCCCTTGCTTCATTTTTCTATTCAAAACTGGAACTGGTATGCCATTCCTTTCTTTGTGCTGCTGGGCTTGTTAAGTGGCGCACTCGCAGTGTACTTTACTTTTCTGGTAACCCGTATCAAGCATCTTTTTGCGCAGATACATAATAACTTCCTGAGGGTAAACATCGGCGCATTAATAGTGGGCCTTTCCATTGTGTGCTTCCCGGCTTTATATGGCGACAGTTACCATGGCCTGAATCATATACTTGAAACAGCAATCGGCAAAGAACGTGTTTCATTGTTACTCCTGGCTTCATTGATCCTTTTAAAACCTTTAGCAGCTTCGCTTACATTGGGCGCCGGCGGCGACGGCGGTGTTTTTGCGCCCAGTATTGTAGCGGGCGCTTTGCTGGGTTTATTACTGGCTATTTTCTGTAATACCTATTTTCATACAGATTTGATACCACTTAATTTTGCCCTGGTTGGCGCAGCTGCTACCCTTTCATCTGCTATTTTCGCCCCTTTCACTGCATTGATATTAACCTGTAACCTGGTACCTAATGGCTATAGCTTGTTTATCCCCATCACCATCGGGTGCTTTACCGCTAAATTATTCTCGCAGCGGCTGCTTCCCTACAATGCCTACACTTACGATTTTTACAAGTTATCAAAATCGCAACAGGTATAGTTGTATCGGGGTAATGGTATTTTAGTAATAAAAAAAGATATTTGCATTCTACATTTTAAGGCATGTCTACAATAAAAAAATATACACTAAACGAGATCAGCCAGGCGGCACAATGGCTGTTGAGCGAGCTGAAGGGTCGCAAAGTGATTGCGCTACATGGCACTATGGGCGCAGGAAAAACAACGCTGGTCAGCGCCATTTGCCATTTATTAAAGGTGGAAGACGTGGTAAGCAGCCCTACCTTCTCCGTGATCAATGAATATCGTTACGATGATAACGGGACCCAAAAGCGATTGTACCATATCGACCTGTACCGGCTTAAGGACGAGGAAGAAGCCATCCGGACCGGTGTAGAAGATTGCCTGTACAGTAGCAATTATTGCTTTGTAGAATGGCCTGAAAGGGCTGCAGCTTTGTTGCCGGATGATACCGTACACGTACACCTAAGCGTAGAAGGAGACATGCACCGGTCGCTGGAAATAGCTTAAAAAAGAGTAAATTTGGGGAGTGATGAATAATGTGTGATCAGGTAAGATGAAACAGTGATACCGAGAACAGACCATGAACCATTATTGATCACCGATGAACTATAAGTAAGCAATTAACCTGGTTAAGAATATTTTTTAGTCGTATTAAATATAACCGAGATAAACTAGTACACTTCTGTCACAAGTATGAGTAAAAAACAGCCTGTTATCAGCACATCATTCAGCTACGAAACGCTGGAAGAAACCCTGGACATTAAATTGAAGGGAGAAGGTATGACTATTGGAATACCTAAAGAAATTGCCTTCCAGGAAAACCGGATCGCATTAACTCCCGATGCGGTGAGCGTTCTCGTCAATAATGGACACAATGTAATGCTGGAGCATAATGCGGGGGATGCCTCTCATTTTCGCGATAAGGATTATGCTGACGCCGGCGCTAAAATTGTGTACAGCCGTGAAGAAGTATTTAAAGCACCCATAATGGTAAAGAGCGCACCGGTTATTGAGGAAGATTTACCATTGCTGCAAATGAACCAATCTATTATTTCGCCATTGCATTTATCGGTACTGCAGCCCGAGGTTTTGTGCACGATGATGAAGAAGAAGATTACCGCTTTATCGTTCGAAAACCTCAAAGACGATACAGATTCCTATCCGATTGTTCGAAGCATGAGCGAAATTGCCGGTAGCGCGGTTATGTTGATCGCAGCGCAATACTTAAGCTCTGCTAATCATGGCAAGGGTGTGTTGCTCGGTGGCATCTCGGGCATTGCTCCTACTAAGGTTATTATTATTGGTGCCGGCATTGTAGGCGAATATGCTGCGCGCGCGGCGCTGGCCTTAGGCGCATCGGTTAAATTGTTTGACAACAACGTAAGCCGTTTAAAGAACCTGCAAAATACAATTGGTCACCGGTTATGGACTTCGGTAATTGAACCCAAATTATTGGCCAAACAACTGCGTACCTGCGAAGTTGCGGTGGGATGTTTATCTAATTTAAGTGGCCGTACGCCAATGATCGTGACCGAAGAAATGGTTAGTGGCATGCGACCAGGCTCTGTCATTATTGATGCCAGTATCGACCGCGGAGGCGTTTTTGAAACCTCGGAAGTGACTTCCCACGAGTCGCCCATATTTATGAAATACGGTGTGATCCATTACTGTGTGCCCAATATACCATCAGGATTTTCGCGTACCGCATCCCAGGCCATTAGTAACGTTTTAATGCCTTTATTGATAGATGCCGGCGAAGAAGGAGGCATTGAAGACCTGGCCTGGCACCGGATACATTTACGTAACGGCATTTACCTGTTTAAAGGACATTTGACCAATTTCTATTTAAGTCAGCGTTTTGACCTGAAGTATACAGATCTCAACCTGTTGATTGCAAGTCAGCGGTAGTACGCATTCTAAAGGCGAAAGGTTTTAAGAGCATCGATAAACTTAACAATGTTGAGCGTTAAGACAATTCCATAACCATGAAATTCGTAGTTACCATCTTAGTCGCCATCTTTTTGGTTTCCTGCGAACTGCAGACAACCCAACATAAAGCGTATGATGAAAGCAGAGAGCTGGGTCAATCATCTTTCGGCATTTTAACATCTATAAGAATCAGTGAACATATAACCTGATAAACTCAAAACAATGAAGCGACTCACCCTGTTCCTGGCCTGTGCCCTGGCCGGCCTTATCGCCAAAAGCCAGTCTGGCAAAACAGTATATCCGCTTAAGGATACCAGTCATCTAAAAACCCTGAATGTAGCTGCTCAAGCAGGGATTTTGAAGCAACAACAATCGGTAGAAGTGACGGATGTAGAACCCGAGGCCGATACCGAATTAAGAATAGCCAAACTGGAAAACACCTCGTTCCATAATGGCACTATCGAAGTTGAATTAGCGGGTCAGCCGATGAAAAATGCCTCAGAAGGGGCCCGGGGTTTTGTGGGCATAGCGTTTCGCATAGATAGCTCCAATAAAGAGTTTGAATGCTTTTATCTGCGCCCCACCAACGGACGTGCGGCGGACCAGGTTCGAAGAAACCACGCTGCTCAATATATTTCCTACCCCGATTTCCCCTGGTATAAGCTGCGTAAAGATTTTCCTGAGAAGTATGAATCTTATGTTGACTTAGAAGTGGGAACCTGGACAAAAGTAAAAATTGAGGTACAGGGCAACACTGCAAAATTATTTGTTCATAATGCCAGTCAGCCCACCTTGATCGTTTCGGATCTGAAACATGGCGCTGATGCCAAAGGGAGTATCGGCTTATGGATAGGTCCCGGGACAGAAGCCTATTTTAGAAATTTAGTGATCACTCCAAAAAAATAAGGTTTCGTTGGGTTGTTCTCCCCCACACACCTGTGACCAGCAGTAAAATTTAATGCATACCAATGAATTGGGATAACTATTTGTTAGAAGAGAAAGCACCAGGCGGCGCTATTGCACATTTAGGTATTTTAGACGGCACCATTAACGCTCCATTTGACTTGTCAGCATTGCCGGTGGATGCACACATTGTAAGCATGAGTACCCCACTTAAAAAATTTAAACTCGGATACACCAACCTCTCATCTCTTAAGGGAAACAACCAAATAGAAGCGATAAGTGTAAACGATATTGATGAAGAGCGCCTTGCTGTGTTTGCGACACTACCCCATTTAAAATATTTACAAATAAGCGTTAATTCGCAAAACGAAATACCCGATCTTTCTGCACTACAATCGCTTGAAGTTTTGATACTGGCTAATATCAAAAAAGTCGAAAATATCCACTTTATCGAAAAATTGAAAAGCCTGAAAACCCTTTATATCTATGGATTTAACAATCTATACGATCTAAGTCCCATTGCAGGTTTGACCGGCTTAAAAGAGCTTTGTATTGACCACGGAAAAATGAGCGGTACTGGAAAACCAGTTAAAAGCATTGAGCCGTTAACAGCACTCACCCAGCTTCAGTATTTACGCCTCGGCGTCACTATCGGGGAAAAGAATCCTGATTGGACGGCTTTACATGGGTTAAAAAAATTACGCCACCTTTGGATGCTTCCGAGATATCTAAAAGACAAAGAAAAAGAGATCTTGAAAAAAGAGTTTCCGTTAGTAGTAAACCTGTAAGAACAACAGTTGCTGATAAACAATTATGAACATTTGGTATTAACGAAAAAATTATTACACAACCCAGATACCTGTCTCTACTTATGACAATCACAAAAAAAATAAAGCGGCTCTACACCTTGCCTGATGAAGAAGATTTAGGCTTTTCAGAAACGGAAATAAAAGACCTCGAAAAAAGCTTAGCTATTAGTTTACCTTTCGAGTTAAAAAAATACTACTCAGACCTGGGCAGGAATAAACCCCTTAACACTTCCCATAACCGGCTACTGTCATCCGAAAAAGAGATAGGCTTTTCCAAAGACAGGTATTTAATGATCTATGAAGAAAACCAGGCAGTAGTAAGCTGGGGTATCAAAGAAGAAGATTTAAAATTGGATAACCCGCCTGTATGGGGCAATTCAGGCACAGAAGAAGAACCCGACTGGTACCTGGAAACTAATTCAACTGATCAGTTCTTTTTGCTAATGGCGGTGTACAATGGTACCATGGGCGGGCTAAAATACAATGCGAATTATTTGGGTAAGATCCCTCAAAAAGTGGTTCAATCAATCGAAGAAAGATGGACGCTCGTGCCGGAAATCTCCTTCGAACAACAGAAAGTTTACACAGATAACTTCCATGAAGTGGTCAGTGTTTGTTTTGATGAAAATAACAAGGGCACTGCCATATTCACAGGCACGAGCTACCAGGATCGTTTTGACAAAATACTCGACCAAATCAAAGTTAACTGGTCTTATACTTCATATGAAGATGAAGATGGTAACGAGGAAGAGTAGAGCCGGCAGGCATTTTATAGAATAGAAAATCATAGGCATTTATTATGAAACATTCATACTGGGGAAATATAGAACAGGACTGGGCGGGCTTTTCATCAGACATAACATTTTCAAACCCGTTTTTTAACAAGCAAAATGTGGAAGTCTTCCTGGGAGAAGAGTTTGATGAGGACGGCGAAGAAATAGATGAGCCGCCTACAGAAAGCAGGCTCGATAACTTCGCAGCAACTTATCAGCAATTCCTGAACCACATCGACACACATATTGAGCAGATACAGTCTAAAGCATTCGAACGGTACCTGAAATTATATGCCCATTATTACGAAAACCCGGAAAAGTCAGGTGAACCTGCATTGAATATTAACAGCATAGCAAAACATAACGAATACATTAAGGAGATCATATATTTGCGTGTACCGGATGATGATGCGATCAAGCTTTCTATACGTTATCAGATAGATACGGAACATGGACTGGAATTCCGGTTTGAAAATGGGCAAATAGCAGCAATAGGCGGTATTGCAGAAACCTAGATACAATGGAAGACCGAATGAAAGTGCGGCAGGCAACTGTAACTATTGAAACTATATCTCACCCAAGCCCAAACCTTTACCAATAACCCTGGCATAAGGCTTCAAATAAAGAAGCATGTGTCTAACGCAAACAAAACATGAAATATTTTCTTTCACTTTTTCTTTTCGCAACCTTTAATACATACGCGCAGCAAGTTGATGTATTATTAATAGGCGTCGCACACAACTACAGCAAATCCCCCCGGCAGGACGTATCCAATCTCTATGCACAAATCAGAAACTTTAAACCTACTGCGTTCTTTGGCGAATTCCTGAGTAAAGAAGATGAAAGGCTGGTTATGGATTACTGGTGCAAAGAGGATAATATGAAGCGGTTGAAAATACTCAGGAATAACAGAGACATTAAAACAGAACACCTTTCCCGTACCATTGACAGTTTAAAAACGCAGGTATTATCAAACCCCAAAGATTATCGGTTAAAAGCAGATTTAGCACATGCTTATTACCTGAACCAGGATGTCTCCAATGCGCATTATCAATATTGGCAGGTCTGGGATCATTTACAAAAATCGCCGGATATTCAATTGGAAAACTATGTCAATAAGCTTTTGAGCCCGGATTCAGACACCACCGGCCGGAGTATGAGAAGGTTGAAAACTTCAGAATATGCATTGATTGCATTTCCTTTAATGCAGGAAATGAATATCCGGGAACTGCTACCTATGGATTGCCAGGATTATGACCTCAACTGGTCTGCATCGGCCCTTGCATTTTATGCCCGTTTTGAACCCTTTAAAAAAGACTCGACGGCTTCTTATGCAAAAGAGCTGGAGGCTATTTTAACCAAAAGAATGAAAGGATTTGAAGAATGTTCGGACATAGAAAAAAAGTCAACCCGGTTTACCGAATGGTTAAACACTAACGAAGCTTCAGCTATTTTAGCTTCGGGTGATTTTTATTTCCCGGAGCTATATGAATTAAAAGATTTTCCCAAAGAAGAAATACTATCGCAAATACATTGGTGGCTGATTCGTAACAAGGGCATGTGCGAAAATGTTGTGAATAGAGCCAGGGCGTTAAAACATCAAAAAGTGGTAGTGATAGCGGGCGCCAATCACAGAAAATACATGCAGGATATATTTGAAAAAATGCCTGGTGTGTCTGTAAAAAATATCACCAATACTCAATAATTTTACCTGGATAGCCCCCGGTTATACAACATACAACAATAGTATGCAAAAATCATTTGCAGGCTTACTGGCTTTGGCCGGTTGGTTTGCCGTAATAGCCCAATACGTTTTAATGCTTAACAACAATGTGAATACTGTTGGGGAAGCTACCATCCGCTTTTTCAGCTATTTTACTATTCTCACCAATATTGCGGTAGCTACGTATTACACAGCCCTGCTGTTCGACGCTCCCATTGCCAGAAAGAAGGGTTTATTATCTCCGATAACCATCTATATTATCATTGTAGGGTTGGTATACCAGGTGGCATTAAGGCATATCTGGGATCCACAAGGGCTCCAAAAATGGGTAGATGAACTGCTGCACTCGGTTATTCCACTCGGAGCTTTAATTTATTGGTACCTGTTCGAAAAAAAGGGTCTTCGGTACTCACAAATTTTTGCATGGAGTATTTACCCATTGGTGTACCTGCTCTTTATATTGATAAGGGGCAGCATTTCCGGCTTCTACCCCTATCCTTTTGTAAATGTTACAGAAATAGGACTGCAGCAAACCTTAATAAATGCATTGATTATACTGGCTCTTTTTATGGTTCTTTCGCTTGTATTTATTTTCATAAACAGGAAAGTCAGGAAATAATACCTCATCCCGGCAACTGCCTTGCCGAATAGCATTTATATTTCTTTCAAAAACCCGTTACGGTATGTCACAAAAAACAATTGAAACCTTCTATCCTAAAAACAATAAAGAGTGGAGGAAATGGCTGGAGAAAAATCATAAAAAGCAGGACAGCGTATGGGTAGTAATGTATAAAAAAGCATCCGAAAAACCAACTATCTCCTGGAGTGAAGCAGTGGATGAAGCATTATGTTTTGGATGGATCGACAGCATTAAAAAGAAGCATGATGAAGAAAGTTCTATACAGTTCTTTAGCAAACGAAAGCCTAAAAGCACCTGGTCTAAAATAAATAAGGATAAGACAGAACGCCTGATCGAAGCAGGTTTAATGAAAGAAGCAGGACATAAAGCAATCGAAACCGCCAGGGAAAATGGGTCCTGGAATACATTGAATGAAGTGGATGCCTTAAGTATTCCCCCTGATCTTGAAAAGTTGTTCAAAGCACATAAAGGATCGAAAGCGTATTTTGAAACGCTCAGTAAGTCGGTAAAAAAAATGATCCTGTATTGGATCGTATCAGCCAAAAGGCCCGAGACCAGGTTTAAACGAATTACTGAAGTTGCCCAATCAGCTGCTCAACAACAAAAACCAAAACAGTTTTGATCAACGAAGTTATACCTCTTTACATACGGTTCATATTGGCCAATTGATTGCGTCCTCTATACACCGATCTTAACCTAAATATCTCCTATGGATTTACAATCCTCTTATCAGAAAGCTATCAGTTTTGCAGCACAAAAGCATGCAGGGCAAAACATAACCGGCACCAATATTCCCTACCTGGTACATATTTGTAATGTAGCTATGGAAATTTTAATTGCAAGCCAGCACTCACAGGGCTTCAATGTAATCGATGCGGTACAGGTAGCACTATTGCATGATACTATTGAAGACACTCATACCGGTTACGATGAGCTAAGTGAAGTATTTGGCAAAGACATTGCCGCCGGTGTACTTGCCTTAACTAAAAACGAAGACCTGCCCAAAGCGGAACAAATGCCGGATAGTTTGAGCCGCATACGAGCGCTTCCTAAAGAAATATGGGCAGTTAAATTAGCCGATAGAATTACGAACCTGCAAAAGCCTCCGGAGCTTTGGAATGCTTCGAAAAAATCGCTGTACCTAGACGAAGCAGTTTTGATAGCAACCTATTTGGAGGGCGGTAATCCCTACCTTGAAAACCGGATCAGGGAACTGATCCATTCCTACAAAGCTTATCTGTTATAGCTATACCAGCCTCAGTCCTCCTTTTAAAGAGTTATAGCGCTTTTCCTGGCGGGGCTTCCAGGCTTGATCAAATGGGTGCGCCTTCCAGAGCACATCTTTATGAAACATACAATAAAGCAGATGCCCGAGGTCGAGCTGGCGATAAATACCAAAACCATGTTTATGCAGCCAGGGAATATGCCTGGAGTCAGGTGTTTCCAGGCAAAAAATACGTTGTTGCTGTTTAGACGCTGCAATGAGTTCCTTCAATATACGGCTACCTGTTCCCTTGCCCTGCATATCCGGTTTCACTCCCATAAACCATAGATGAAACTTCAGATCATGCGGATGAATTTGCCTGATCACTTTTTGCCTGGCTGATATCCGTTTAAAGTATTGTGCTCCTGACGACTTTACCACAAGGCTCAGCTGCTGCCAGAGCGTTTCGATGGACAGGATCTTTTTCTCAGGATACAAAACCAGGGCGCAGGCCTGCCTGTCTTCCGAAAGAAATATTTCTCCAAAATTCATACAATGGTCGAAAGCATAAGACATCAGGACCTTTAGATGCCGTTTCCCGACATTATCCTTTTCTATAATATAGTGAATGTTTTTACTATCGCAAAAACACTGAACCAGCAGGTCAACCACCAATGGTTTATCTTTTTTTTGGGCTGTAATCATCGGACAATAACAAATATGTTTATGAAGAGGGAACACTTTTGTTTCTATACAGGAGATGTTGAAATATAAACGTATTAGAAGTCACCTGCTAATCTGATGCTATTATGCAACAAAATAAAAAGGGGGCATTAAGAAGAGGTTTCATAAAAATTTGTTTAGAACTACAGCAGTATATTGGAGACAGTTACCAACTTCTAAATTGCATTTTAACGGACCCCTACATTGCGGGCTGTTGTAATTTCAGGGCTATTATCAAATACGTTTAGAAGTCATCTCAGAAAAACCCATGGCATCTTCGATATTACAAAGGAAATATCTGATACCGGTTACAAAAAATTCTTTTCGATGAATGGCTTCATTTTTTCGATGAATCACTTTTTTCATTCGATCAATCGCTTCCTGTAATGCGCCATATAGCCGTATTGAATTAACTTTAATGTTATACCGCTAAATAGCTTAGGCCTATATTTTTAAAATAGCGGTCATATAAAATAAAGTGATGATGATCCAATGACAAAAGCAAGTATTTACACATTTACCGCATCTCTTGACCTTATAGGCATTAACCCCTTCGTATTGGTGCCGGACCTCATCCTTAAAAGTATTTTCGTAGCCGCAGGCAAGGAGAAGGGACCCATACCTGTTAAAGGTACGGTCAACAAAGAGCCTTATACCCAAACCCTGGTCAGGTTCAGAGGTGAATGGCGGTTGTATATCAACACCAGCATGTTGTCCAACTCCCCGCAACGCATTGGTGAAAAAATACATATAACTATCGCTTACAATAACATAGTCCCGCCTGAAACAAAAGCCCCGGCGGCATTTGAACAGGCGCTTACGAAAGATAAGGAAGCAAAAGCGGTATACGACCAATTGGCACCCTACCTGCGAAAAGAGATTAACCGGTATCTTTCCGGCTTAAAAACACAGGAGAGCATTCATAAAAATGTCATTCGCGCACTTAATTTTCTAAAAGGTAAAGAGCGATTTATTGGACGCGACAAACCTTAATACACCATTCAACTATTGAACCATGACTATAAGACAAGCTCAAACAGAAGATATTCCTCAAATACAGATCATAAGAAATGCTGTGAAAGAGAACAGGCTTTCTGATCCCGGCCTGGTTACCGACGCTGATTGCGCACACTTTATACAGGAAAGAGGAAAAGGGTGGGTTTGTGAAGAAGACGGAAGAATGGCGGGCTTCGCTATTGCCGACCTGCTGGAGCACAATATATGGGCTTTGTTTGTACATCCTGATTTTGAACACCGGGGTGTTGGCCAACTTTTGCACCATACAATGATGAATTGGTATTTTACGCAAACCTCGCAAATGGTATGGCTGGGCACTGCACCTGGAACACGGGCCGCTGCATTTTATAAAAAAGCCGGATGGAAAGAAAACGGCACTAACGGGAAAAATGAAATCAGGTTTGAAATGACTGCAACGGATTGGCTTCAACAATGCCTAAAAAAGAAGTAGCAATGAAATCCTATCTGCCCGCTTACAACCCGGCCCATTTTGAAATCGTGAAGCAGATCGCATTGTCTTTTCCGGAAACGGAAGAGTCGGTTTCACACGAAGGAACACCATCGGTGAAGGTGAGAGGAAAATTAATGTGTCGCCTGCACGAAACCGGTAGCTTTATTCCCATACGCCTGAACTTCAAACTAAGAGATCAGTATTTAGACAGTCATCCCGAATTGTTTCACCTTCCCGATCACTTTAAAAATTATCCCTACCTCTGTATGTGGGTTCATTCCTATGATACCAAACTATTGAAACAGGTATTAACATTAAGCTGGCGAGGGCTGGCAACAAAAAAAGCCATCAAGGCATTCGAACAAACTAGTAATCAATTGTAGCTTAATTCTGATCCCTTAATGGCTTCAGCTTTTAAGGCTTTTAATTGCCTGTACTCAGTTGCTTTAAAGTATTTTCAATTCTTTTAATAGTTTCGTCTTTGCCAATGATCTGGGCAATATCGAACACGCCGGGTCCAAATTTGCCTCCTACCAGCATAATGCGCAGGGGTAACATTACCTCACCGGGTTTAAGCTGATTGGCCGCTGCAATCTCCTTAAAATTATTTTCAAGCTCATGCGCCTCCCAAATGCCAGCCAACTGATAGTTTCTTATTACTTCCTGGAAAAACAGCGTCTTTGCTTCATTCCACTTGGGTTGAATTGCCGCCAGATCAATTACCTGAGGTGTAGCAAAAAAGTAGGAAGCCTGCTCATAGAAGTCGGATAGTAACGTAGATCGATCTTTTACCAGCTCTATCACCCTGCCCAGTAAAGCGTCGTCGGCAACGTCAACTCCTTTGGCTACCAGTATCTCCCGCACTTGGGGAAGCAACACCGATCCATCCAGTTTTTTGATCCATTCCTGGTTAAACCACTTTGCCTTTTCATAGTCGAATTTCGCTCCGGCACTATGCACGCGGTCCATCGAAAATTTATCAATCATTTCTTCTATGGAAAAGAGCTCCTGTTCGGTCCCATCGTTCCAGCCTAATACGGCAAGCAGGTTAATAAATGCTTCGGGCAAAAATCCTTTTTCTTTAAACCCTTCTGTCAATTCACCACTCTTAGGATCTTTCCAGTTCATCGCAAATACGGGGAAGCCATATTTTGCACCGTCTCTTTTACTAAGCTTACCATGAGGACCTAATATAAGCGGGAAATGTGCCCATTGCGGCATTTTATCTTCACCAAAAAGATATTTCCAAAGTAATACGTGCACAGGCGCGCTAGGCAGCCACTCTTCTCCACGAAAAGCGTGACTGATCTCCATTAAATGATCATCCACTACTACTGCCAGATGATAGGTAGGCATCCCATCTGCCTTTAATAATACTTTATCATCAACTACAGAAGTGTTAAAGCTCACTTCGCCACGAATCATATCATTAAAACTCACCGTTTCGTTCTCCGGCATTTTAATACGGATCACATAAGGTGTATCGCTATGCATTAGTTCATGTACCGTATCTCCATCCAGTGTCAGGGAGTTGCGCATTTGCATACGGATCTTCTGATCATACTGGGGGGCAGGATTCTCATCTGTTTTGTATTGCTTCCGCATTTGTTCTAACTCTTCTGGCGTGTCGAAAGCATAGTAGGCATGCCCTTCAGCTACCAACTGGTCAGCATAGTTTCGGTATAACTCTTTGCGTTCGCTTTGCCTGTAGGGACCATAATTTCCGCCGTGCCGCGCACTTTCATCCGGCTCCAGCCCTGCCCATTTCAAACATTCAAAAATGTACTCCTCTGCACCCGGCACAAAACGCGTCTGGTCGGTATCTTCTATCCTTAAAATAAAATCACCACCGTGTTTTTTTGCGAACAGGTAATTATATAAAACGGTTCTTACACCGCCCAAATGTAAGCCCCCTGTAGGCGAGGGGGCAAAACGTACTCTGACTTTTTTATCGCTCATGGCGCAAATGTATTTCAATTACCACGAATACGCTAATAAATACAATGGTACATGCACGTAAAATACTTTAACGAGAAGTAAAAGTTTACTACAATTCTTTCAGGATAATATCTTTCCAACGTACTTTAATGCCACCACCATCATGTATTTGTAAAGCAATAAAACCATTTGCAGCACCAACTTTAGAATCTGCCAGATCAATCATCTGGTGGCCGTTAAGCCAGGTAGTAACCTGATCGTTCAGTACGCGTATTTTCATGGTATTCCATTTACCCTGTTTGAGCCACTTTTCATCTTCGGGTTTAGGTTTTATCATCCAGCCACGACCGTATGATTCGTAAATACCACCGGTATGGTTATTAAGTGGCGCCACTTCTACCTGCCAGCCGCTGATCTTCACTCCGTCAATTGAAGACCTAAAAAAGACCCCACTGTTGCCATTTGCCTCTTGCTTAAATTTTAAGGTCAATTCAAAGTTTTTATATTTTTTATCGGTGGACAAATAGCCATACTGCTTATCCGGCCCACTTTCGCAAACCAATTCACCTTTTTCCACATACCATTTCTCAGTACCATGTACCGTCCACCCATTCAGGTTTTTACCATTAAAAAGCCAGAATGCCTTTTGAGCATGTAACATAGAAGCCAACAACAACATTGAAACAATAGCAAGAATCTTTTTCATGTATATTTTTTTGATTTATTTAGGGAGCCTTAAAAATACGAAGATTTAACAGACGCTCCGTCATGTACAGTCATATTACAAGTGATATAATAAAATAGTATCTATATGTTGTACTTTTACACAAACCAAATAACAATGACTGATCTGTTTTCTTCGGGAGGAGTAATGACCTTTATTGCACGCATCAATAACTTAACTCCCCAAACAAAACCATACTGGGGCAAAATGACGGTGGACCAAATGCTGGCCCATGTAAATGTAGCCTATGAGATGCTTTATGAGCCAGGTAAACACCCTAAGCCCAAAGGATTATTGAAATGGATCCTGAAAAAATTTGTAAAAAAGAATATTGTCAACGAAAAACCGTATCCGCATAATATGCGCACTTCACCCGCTTTTGTAATTGCTGATCATAAAAACTATGAGGCGGAAAAAAAGAGGTTAATCGACTACCTGATCAAAACACAGGAATTGGGTGGTCGTTATTTTGAAGGTAAAGAGTCCCACTCATTTGGTGCACTCACCCAGACCGAGTGGAATAATATGTTTGCCAAACACCTCGACCACCACCTTACTCAATTTGGCGTTTAAACTATTTGATCACTTTTATTTTAAATTATGAGCCGCTTTCTTTTTGCTTTGCTGATCATTCTGTTCTCATCTTCTGTTATTTGTGCCCAGCACAACGCAGCGTATAATAAATCTCTGGCCGATAGCCTGGGATCTGATGAGCGGGGCATGAAAATGTATCAATTCGTAATATTAAAAACCGGTCCCGTTACTATTGCCGACAAGGACTCCGTTAAACAGTTTTTTGCTGGTCATATGCAAAATATAAGCAAGCTGGTAAAAGATGGCTACCTGGTTGTAGCAGGGCCTTTTGGTAAAAACGACAAACAATACCGGGGGCTGTTTATCTTAAAAGCTAAGAATAAGGAAGAAGCTGAAAAGCTACTTATGACCGACCCTGCAATTAAATCGGGTTTGCTGGCTTACGACCTTCTCGACTGGTACGGATCGGCAGCCTTACCCATGTATTTACCTTACAGTGAAAAAATAAGCAAAACAAAATTCTGATAAAAACGAAACGCTTATACCCGCATACTAAAGTTTAAAAAACTCATGCAATGGGTATCGTGCAAGCTACAGTTTCGTTGCGGGCCCTGGCGCATAGAAATGCTCATCAACCTGCTTAAATTTCTTTTCTACAGCATTTTATAAATATTTTTTTTCAGCAAGGTTTTGCTACCTTTAGGAACTAAACATTCATTTTTAAGACGGGTCTTCATCATAATCCCGGGATTTTTTGAAAGAATTGATATAAACCATAAACCTTACCGAAAAGGGATAACTGTTACTCAACCAGAAACCGGACACTCAATATGAGTATTCTTAAAAAATTGCTTATTGGCATCCTTGTTTTATCAGCAACGGTTCTGATCATCGCTGCATTTGTAGACGGAGATATCAAGGTTCAACAAACTATTGCTATTAATGCTCCTGTTGAAAACGTATGGAATTTTACAAATAATATAACGGCCTTAAATAGCTGGAATGCATGGTTTAAGCGGGATAAAATGATGAAAACATCGATCGGAGGAAACGAAGGTCGCCCCGGATCAAGCTTTTGCTGGGAAAGTGACAGCACAGAACTGGGAGAAGGCTGCCTCACCATCTCACAACTAACCACCTTAAGAGACGTAACGTTAGACATTATTTGTTATGCTCCTTATCGAATGCAGGCTAAAACATATATCAGCTTACAACCAATAGGTAACACAACCAGGGTAACGCTCAATTTCAATAGCCACGTGCCCTACCCTTTAAGCATCATGATGCTGTTTAAAAGAGCTCAAAAGACAATCGCAACCAACTATGCCCTTAGCTTACAGGAGCTTAAGAGACTAAGTGAGTTACACTAAACAAAAAGCGCTCTTTGTATGTTATTCTAAACCGAAATTCAAAAGAACGTTTTTTCGGCAGAATGCCTTAATGTTGTTGTAGGAAGTATCGTTTAAGTTGACAGCCAATCCAAATTGTTTTGTATGATTCAGAATTATGTATTAATTGCTATTGCAGTTGCTTTTAGTGTGATGATGCTGGTGCTGATTGGCCAGAAACTAAAAGTAGCTTATCCTATTTTTTTGGTAATTGCCGGGCTTATTATAAGCCTGGTTCCGGGTATGCCTGCATTTCAGATTGATCCGGATATTGTATTTCTCATCTTCCTGCCTCCCATATTATTTGAAGCAGCCTGGTTTACGTCCTGGAAAGACTTTTGGAAACACAGGAAGCAGATTTCCTGGATGGCTTTCGGACTGGTTTTTCTAACCTCCCTGGTAGTAGCATATGTTTCATCTTCACTAATTCCGGGTCTTACACTTGCAATGGGCTTTTTATTAGGAGGTGTTAACTCTCCGCCCGACGCAGTAGCAGCTACTTCGGTTCTGAAACATCTTAAGATTCCCCAGAAAACCATTACCGTACTGGAAGGAGAAAGCCTGATCAACGACGCTTCCAGCCTTATTGTTTTTAAGTTCGCTCTCGCGGCGGCATTAACCGGCCAGTTTGTTTTTAAACAAGCCATCGGCGATTTTTTCCTCATGTCTGCAATGGGTATAGCTATCGGTTTAGCCGTTGGCTACCTGTTCTCCGCATTATTGCGCATTATTCCTTCTAACTCTAACATTGACACTATTATTACATTAATTGTTCCCTATGTAATGTATATAACGGCTGAGCATTTTCATTTCTCAGGCGTGCTGGCTGTAGTTAGCGGTGGACTCATGATGTCTTATCACTCCCATTGTTTTTTAAGTCATACAGCACGTATACAGGCAGGAGCCGTTTGGAGTACCCTTATTTTCACCATCAATGCCATTGTATTTGTATTGATAGGCCTGGAATTGCCCGTGGTTGTAGCAGGTATGAAGGACTATTCTATTGGAGAGGGTATTAAATACGCCATTATAATAGGCGGGGCGATGATTGCGTTACGACTGCTCTATAGCTATGCCCTGGCCTATCTACCGGGGTTCTGTTTTAAAAAGATACGCCTTACCCGGCCAAAACCCAATTGGAAAGAGCCATTCATTATCAGCTTTGCGGCTATGAGAGGCGTGGTATCTTTGGCCGCAGCACTGTCCATCCCGTTAAATTTACCTCATCGGAATATTATCCTGTTTGTCACGTTTGTCATTATCCTGATCACGTTGGTGGGCCAGGGCCTGTTATTGCCTGCAGTGTTGAAATGGATAAAAGTAGAAGAAGACGAAGTTAAAGTTCCGCATGAAAAACAGGAGGCCATCATTCAAAAACAATTAAAACAGGTAGCACTTGAAAAAATAAACAGCGACTACAATAATGATCTCACAGAAAACAGCCTGGTGCGACATCAAAAAACCAAGCTGGAAAATGAGCTGGAATTGCTTACCGATAAATTCAGCTGTATCGATCACTCCGAGCATTTTCAGGCAGCCGCAGCCCGCAACCGGGACGTGATCAGGGATATCATTAAATTGCAGCGGGTAGAGCTGCATAAAATACGCCGGGAACGCAAATTTGATGACGTGGTATTGCGCAACATGGAAATGCAGCTCGACTTTGATGAAACAAAACTTACAGGCTTTCAACATTAAACATTTATGACTATACCTGCAGCGATTAACTGGAGCGATTTTGAAAAAATAGATATACGCGTTGGCACCGTCATCCGGGCCGAAGTATTTGCCGAAGTGCGTAACCCGGCCTATAAACTATTAATTGATTTTGGTGAAGAGCTGGGCGTCAAAAAGTCGTCAGCGCAAATTACCAGGCTCTATCAACCCGAAGAACTTTTGAATAAGCAGGTGATCGCTGTTGTTAATTTCCCCGTAAAACAAATCGCCAATTTCTTTAGCGAATGCCTGGTATTAGGTGTTTTGGGCGCAGATAAAGAAGTTACATTACTTACAACTGATAAACCGGTAAAGAATGGCCAGAAGATCAGTTAACAAATCCTTTTTTACTTTTTCCAGAGCTTTTTTAAATATTTACCTGCTTTGTTAATCGCACCGATCTGCTCGCTAAGGGTTTCGATCAATTTACCGTCTGCCTGCTGAATATCGCTCATATTAATACCTGTTTCCAGTTGCTCGGGGTATAATATGATATAACTCAGTTTACCGAAGTAATTGGTGAGATAATAAGGAAGCTTGTTAAACTGCGGCAGATAGGAGTTATACCCTTTTCGTGAGGAGATAATAATGAACAGGTCATTTGTATTCAGTTCTCTGGTAAAAATCAGGAAATCATCCCAATTACTAAACTCGTTGTAAGCAGCCTGCAGGTTACTATTCTCCCTTTGTGTAACAGATTGAATAGCGGCCAAAGTGGTGTCAGTTCCATAAAAACCAACCTTCATTCCCGACTCCTTTGATAGCAGGGTTATTTTTTGCAGCCAATGTATAAAACCTGGTTCAGTTTCGGCATTAGGAGGAACGGCTACAATCATTCGTTTTAACGTGTTAAAAGGTTGCGCCGGTTTGTATACATAAATAGTTTGGTAAATCCGCCTTATAATATTTTCAGCCACCTCTCCGAAAAAAACTTTCTGGTCAGCGTTTTTATGCAACCCGATAACAATATCGGTTACCTGTTGCTCTTTAATGGTGTAAACAATGCCATTGCTGATACTGGAGTCGTACCGCATTAAAGGGGTAAGAGTATTTTCAGAAGCCGCCGCATGAGATACGGATTTTTCTAATATTTTTTTGCCTTTGCCTGCGGCATTGGAGCCTTCTACGGCATCATCAACAATATGCAAACCAAACAGGGGTAAGCTACTTTTCTTAGGCTTTAACAATACGCCCAGGTCCACCATATCAGTAGCAATTTCAGCATAGGCTAATGATATCAGGATTTTTTCTTTGTTCTCCCCGTCTTCAATTTCCGGCACCTGTTCATTTTCCTGCAGGGCCAGTTTTTTGGCAGCCTTTTCTGTTACAAAAGAGCCTACGCCACAACTTACCAGGATCAATAATATGGTTCCGTTTAACACATCTTCGTCCAGCAAACGAATAGGTTCGCCGGTAGCGGTTTCCCCTGTAATAATATTATAACCCACCAGTATAATCGCCAGTGTGGCAGCGGCATGCGAAGCACTCAGTCCAAAAAGCATTTTACCTTCGGTTGCTGTTAGCTTGAATATTTTCTGTGTTGCCCATGCGGCTACATACTTGGTGATCAAGGCCACAACAATAATTACAGCGGCAACTTTTGCCGCACCCAGGCCTTTTACTAAAACCTTCACGTCTACGAGCATGCCCACACTGATGAGAAAGAAGGGAATAAACAGGGCATTACCAACAAAATTGATTCGATTCATGAGTGCCGAAGTATGCGGCACAAAGCGGTTCAATACCAGGCCGGAGAAGAAGGCTCCGATGATAGCTTCAATACCCGCCGCTTCTGCTAAAAAGGAAGCCAGGAAAACCATGCCCAGCACGAAAACATATTGGGAAACGCTGTCGTCAAATTTTTTAAAAAACCACCGGATGATTACCGGGAAAAGAAATAATACAATACAGACAAACACAATAGAAGACAGTCCCAACTGTACCCAAAATGCAGGTGATACCTGTTCTTTCGCCATTCCCGATATGGCTGCCAACAATAAAAGTGCTACTGTATCGGTGATCATGGTGCCTCCTACCGCCATGGCAACAGCCCGGTTGCGAATGACACCATATTTACTGGCAATAGGATAAGCTACCAGCGTGTGAGTTGAAAACATACTGGCCAGTAGCAGCGAAGACAAAAAGCTATACCCCAAAATATAATAAGCCGCAAGGGTACCGCAGATCAATGGCAACAAAAATGTGAGCACCCCAAAAACAAATATCTTTTTTCGGTTCTTTTTAAATTCAGCAAGATCTATTTCCAGGCCCGCCAGGAACATGATATATAATAACCCTACTGTTCCAAATAACACGATACTGGTATCACGTTTTAAAAGGTTGAAACCATGCGGCCCCACTAACACACCAGCTATGATCAGCCCGATAATATGCGGCACTTTTATTTTGCTGAAAATGATGGGCGCAAACAAAATAATAAAAAGTACCAGCGCGAATATGATTACCGGGTTGGTTAACGGTAACGAGAAATCTAAAGATGCGAGTAATGCGATCATAAATAAATACCTCTTATAAACGTTCGGCGGTAATCGAATAAGTTGTTTTACAATCCGGGAGGGTAATTTCCCTCAGTCCATCCATTTTCTTTTCGTTCAGCATTCTCAAAGTAACTTCCATGGTGGTTGAGCTGAGCGCTCCTTTGTCGGCCAATTGCATGCCCCTGCTCGTATAAGTACCATTGTAAATACGGGTTAAATTTTTACCGGCATAAGCTTTCACCACCACTTCATTTCCTTCGCTGGCGAATTCCCATTGTTCCGTTTTTACATCACCTATTGCAGAACCCGAACAGGAAGTTTCTACACACTGCATTTTGACCTGCCATTTACCTACAACAGAGGGGCCATGTATCACTACAGAGTCAATCTCCCTTTTGGTGCTATCCAAACGGTGCTCCCGGTCTTTTAACGTACTTTCTTTTTGGGTTAATTGCTGTTCCCATAGTACCAATGCCTGCTGCCGGTCGTTGAGTTCTGCTTCCTTATGCTTCATTGCTTTTTCCCTTTCGCTTAATCCGCAGGAGCAAAAAAGAAGTACAAACAAGATCAGAGGTTGAAGTAGTTTCATAGTAATGTAAAACGATTAAACAATCAATGTGAACAGGGGTAAAAGTAAGAAATCCTATTTTATTCGTCTCCGGGAGACACATTTCAATAACAAACAGCCGTTTACACCTATTTTATTGCCAGGAAACCTCCTAAAATATAACACGGAGCAGTGCTCTGACTCTTTCAATAAATGTGGTAACTTTGCATTTTACACGAGCTGTCAGGCAGGTAACATTTTTTAGAGGAGATATAGAACTGATAGCTTTAAAAAAATAAGGATGAACAATACATTTTCTGCAGATAGCATCAAAATAAGCGATACCGCAAAAGTTCGCATAGAACAAATTCTTGCTGAAAACCAGGAAAAAGGGGCCACCAGCTTTGTGAGAGTGAGTGTGGTTAGCGGAGGCTGTTCGGGTTTAAGCTATAAACTTGACTTCGACAGTGAAGAAAAACCTAAAGACCAGGTTTTTGAAGACAACGGTATTAAGATAGTGACAGACATGAAAAGTCTTTTGTATCTTTTAGGTACTACGCTTGAGTTTTCAGAGGGACTTAGCGGTAAGGGTTTCTTTTTCAACAATCCCAATGCGGCGCGTACCTGTGCCTGTGGCGAAAGTTTCGCTGTATAGTACTAAGGTACCTTCTATATCTTATCCAACTTAAAGTTTCATGACACCCGATCAAATTTCTTACCTCGTATTTGGTATTGTAATCGTTATTGCCCTTGTATTCGACATGGGACTTTTTAGCAAGAAGAACACCGCTATAACTATTAAAACAGCACTTTGGCAGTCTGTATTCTGGGTAGCATTGGGCCTTGGCTTCTTTGTTTTCCTGATTTTTGAGGAGAACAAGACGATTGCCCTGGAATACCTAAGCGCCTACCTGATGGAAAAGAGCCTGAGCATTGATAATATTTTCGTGTTCATCCTTATTTTCAACGCTTTCAGGGTAAAGGAGATCTATTATAGCCGTGCGCTGTTGTTCGGGGTTTTAATGGCCATTGTGTTCCGTATTATTTTTATAACCCTGGGGGTGGAACTGGTCAACCGTTTTCATTGGATATTATACCTGTTTGGCGCTTTCCTGGTATATACCGGAATTAAAATGTTCACGGCCGGCGACGATGAGGAGTTCGACCCTAAAGGACACCCTGTTTATAAATGGATGAAAAAAGTATTACCGCTGGTTCCGCACGACGGAGGGGGTAGGTATACTATTAAAGAAGATGGCAAAAGACGTTATACCATGCTCTTTGTGGTGGTTGTAATGCTTTCAGTTATTGACCTTGTTTTTGCTGTAGACTCTATTCCGGCTGTCATGGGTATTTCTACTAATAAAATGGTGATCTATACCTCCAATATTTTCGCAGTACTGGGACTGCGTTCGTTGTTTTTTTTATTAAGAGGCGCTATTGCCAAATTCGATTACCTGCAACAGGGTATTGCCATTGTACTTATTTTCATCGGAGCCAAAATGCTGGGGGAACATTGGATCTCGCAGTGGGTGGGAAAATCACAACAAGTTATATTGTCCCTACTGGTAATTGTACTTTGTATTGCAGGCAGCATTGTTTACTCTATTTTGAAAAAGCGAAAAGGAGTTCCTGACGAAGAGGAAAAGATTGCTGACACGCCAAACGATTAACAGGCTCATGCACACGCTACAGGATATTGCAGGCGCTCTTGGTTTATCGGCACAACATATACCGAAGGTTGCTATTTATACTTTACTTACAGACAGCAGGAAGCTTGTCAACCCCGAATCTTGCCTGTTTTTTGCATTAGCAGGCCCGCGAAGAGATGGACATGTATTTATACCCGAGTTATATAAAGCCGGACTGCGCTACTTTGTAGTTTCAGAAAAAGTCAATATAAAGAATTATCCGGATGCCCTGTTCCTGACGGTAGATAATGTACTGACAGCTTTACAAAAACTTGCCGCTTTTCACCGGTCGAAGTTTGACATAGAAGTAATTGGCATAACAGGAAGTAATGGTAAAACTATTGTAAAAGAATGGCTGTACCAGTTGCTACAGGCAGATAAAACGATCGTCAGAAGTCCCAAAAGTTACAATTCACAAATAGGCGTGCCTTTGAGCGTTTGGGAAATAGAACCGGCGAATGACCTGGCTATATTTGAAGCAGGCATTAGCCAACCCGGTGAAATGCAGCAGCTGCGGGAGATTATACAACCCACCATTGGTGTCATCACCAATATCGGGAGCGCCCACAGCGAGGGTTTCAAAAACAATACTGAAAAGCTGAAGGAAAAGCTGCTGCTTTTTAAGAATAGCGATATAATTATTGCCAACGGCGATGAGACGTTTATAAAAGAGCAGGTAGACCAGTTGGCCATACCGGTTTTTTACTGGGGAAAAAGCAAAGCGTGCAATCTGCAGGTAATTGCAATAAAGAAGAAAGCGGCCGGTACGGAAATAAACCTCAGCTACCAGGGAAATAAATTTTCAGTTCAGACATCTTTCACCGACGCAGCTTCCATAGAAAATATAATGACAGCTTGTGCGGTTACACTTTACCTGAAAATTGACAGTAACATTTTACAGGAACGCGTACCACTGCTCCAACCTGTAAATATGCGCCTGGAGTTTAAGAAAGGCAACAATAATTGCATTATTATTAATGACAGTTATAGTGCCGACCTGGACTCACTCTCGATAGCCCTGCATTTTCTACAGCAACAGGCTAAGGGGCTGCAAAAAACAGTTATTTTATCCGACTTTTCTCAAACAGGTAGTGATGCCGCACAGCTATACCAGAACATTTTGGAGCAGCTGCAAAAACATAAAATAGCGAGGTTCATAGGTATAGGAGAAAAAATGCAGTCGGTAATGCTTGCATTGATCACAACGAAAAAAGCAAAGATCGACTACAACTTTTTTCTTTCGACGGCCGACTTTATACAACACCTGCACTTCTTTAACTTCAAAGACGAAGCTATTCTGATTAAGGGAGGCCGTGTTTTTGAATTTGAGCAGATTGCATCGTTGCTGGAGCAGAAGGCTCATCAAACCATACTGGAGATCAATTTGAATGCCATTGCTCATAATTATAAGACGTTTCAACAGATGCTAAGGCCCACCACCAGGGTAATGGTAATGGTAAAAGCCTTTGCTTACGGAAGCGGCGGAACAGAAGTGGCAGGTTTGTTACAATATCATAAAGCAGATTACCTGGGAGTGGCTTATGCTGATGAAGGTGTTGAAATCCGTAAGGCCGGTATATCGATACCCATTATGGTGTTAAACCCCGAACCCAATGCATTTGATGCTATCACAGAGCACCTGCTTGAGCCGGATCTTTTTTCTTTTGAACAACTGGATGCTTTCGAAAAACATATACAGCAGTCAGGACTGAAACATTATCCGGTACATATTGAAATTGAAACCGGGATGAACCGGCTTGGATTTGCTACGGCCGATGTTAGTGTGTTGGCACAAAGACTAAAAAACAATAGCTTTCTGAAGGTGCAGTCTGTTTTCTCCCACCTTGCGGCCAGCGAGGATGTTGTGGAAGATGCATTTACCTTACATCAATATGAGCTACTGCAGCAAGCGGCCAGCCAATTGAAAGAAGATCTTGGGTATTCTTTTCTCACACATATTGCTAACTCTTCAGCTATTGCCCGTTTTCCAAAACTTCAAATGGACATGGTTCGCCTGGGTATTGGTTTATACGGCATTGCCGGAAAAAAAGTAGCCAAACAATTACAACCCGCACTTACGTTGAAATCAACCATTGCGCAATTAAAGCAAATCCAGAAGGGCGAAACAGTAAGTTATAATCGCCGGGGAGTGGCTACGCAAAAGTCTACCATTGCCACGGTAAGAATTGGTTATGCTGATGGTTACTCCAGGCGGCTTAGCAATGGTATAGGTTACATGCTCGTTAACGGCAAAAAGGCCCGGGTAATAGGCACTGTTTGCATGGATATGGTAATGATTGACGTAACCCATATAAAAGGCGTTAAAGAAGGGGATGATGTAATCGTTTTTGGGAATGGGCTTCCTGTAGAGGAATTGGCCAAAGCAATTGGTACCATCCCTTATGAGATCATGACTGGTATTTCGCAAAGGGTAAAAAGAGTGTATTGGAGCGAATAAAATGTTTTATTCCCCGACAGCTTATCTCTGGTTGACTCTTATCTGTTTAGTTGGTTAACCGCAGGGGAAAATGAGAAGCAGAGAAAACGCAGAATTATTGAGCAGTCACAGGCACTGTATGTGTTCCTGAGTTCCTCTTTAGCATTGAATTTTTAGCATTTTTATATCTAAACCAGGGAAAATTAAAAATTGAAATTTAAAAATTAAAAATCATCTTTGCAACCTTATGAAGGCAGGGAAGTTAAGTACATCTATTATTATTATTTTACTGATTCTCATAGTAGATCAGGTGGTTAAGATATATATCAAAACAAGTTATCCGGTGGGTGAAGTTACCCGGATTCTGGGCATGGATTGGGCACGTATACACTTCATAGAAAATAGTGGTATGGCCTGGGGCTGGAAGTTTGGTAATGAGGGCGGAAAGGTTGCTTTAACCCTGTTCAGGCTGGTAGCAGTTATTTTTGGCAGCTGGCTGATCGTAAAATTTGCAAAAGAAAAATACTCCCGTGGGTTTATGGTTTGCGTAGCGCTTATTTATGCCGGCGCTTTAGGCAATCTTATTGACAGTATGTTTTACGGAATGCTGTTTGACAAAGGTCTTCATTTTGATGCGGCGGTAGGCGACTATGTAGGTTATGGAGGCATTGCTTCTATGGGCGGCAAAGGCTACTCTTCTTTCCTGCATGGCAGCGTGGTAGACATGCTGTACTTTCCTATGGTAAAAACTACTTATCCCTCCTGGTTACCCTGGGTTGGTGGTGAACCTTTCGAATTTTTCAGTCCGATCTTTAATATTGCCGACATGGCTATTTCCACCGGCGTTATCACATTACTGGTTTTTCAAAAACGTTTTTACCGGAAGGTAGAAACCAGCACTCCGCTGGTAGAGCAGCAATTACAATAAAAAAAATATCCGCTGAAAAATGACTTCTCCAGCGGATACCGGTGTTTCTCTTAATATTTTATATCATAAGTAGGTATAAAAGTAAACTTTGTTAAAGATTTTACAAAAAAAAATGTATCCCTAATTTAGGTGATGCATTTTTTTAATATTATTGTTTTACAGGCTCATTCCTGCGAAAACGTTCAAAAATTGCTTTACTGGTTTTTTCGTCTATCGATGAAGAGCGTTTTAGCGTATTAATCAGATGTGTTACCTCATCAGCTGTTGCAGGACAACCCGCATTACTGCCATCCGGCATTTTAGCATCAGCAATAAGCCTTCCTTCAGCATCATAGATCAGCCAGAAAGGGATTCCTGAATCGGCAGGAGCGTGTTTTTTATACAAGGCTTCGGCTCCCGGGTTCTCCAGGTTCTTCTTATCCTTCGATTCGAGGATAGTTAGGTGCTCAACCACATAGTTCGCATCAAAAAAAGGTTTACAGGCCGGATCACTCATCGCAGCATCCATTTTTTTGCACCATCCACACCAGGAAGCATGAAAAATGATAAACACATTCTTTTTATCCGCTTTAGCTTTACTTAAAGCTCTTGATAAAACGGAATCCGCGGGCAAAGGTTCTTTCTGTGCGATTGATACCGCTGCAAAGGCAGTAAATAAGAGTAGTAATGTTAATTTATGGATCATCATAACAACTGAATTAATTATTAAAGGATAGTAAATAAGGAAGTTGCTCTTTTTTTAGACTTCAGCAAAACAATGATAGTAGTACCTTCGATGTTTTAAAGCGATATTGAAAATGACGAAACTCTCTGTAAATATAAATAAAATTGCGACCCTCAGAAACTCACGTGGGGGCAACAATCCTGATTTGGTGAAAATGGCAAAAGATGCGGAACGGTTCGGAGCGGATGGAATTACCGTGCATCCAAGGCCCGACGAGCGGCATATACGTTACGCCGATGTTCGCGATCTGAAACCCCTGCTAACCACGGAATTCAATATAGAAGGTAACTGCACCGAGCAAAAGTTTATTGACCTTGTTCTGGAAGTTAAGCCTCACCAGGTAACCCTCGTTCCCGATGCGCTGGGACAATTAACCAGTGATCATGGCTGGGATACTATTAAGCATAGAGATTACCTGGAAAATATCATCAGTATTTTCAAAGAGGCCGGTATCAGGGTTTCAATCTTTGTTGATCCTGATGAGCGCATGGTAGAAGGTGCTGCGGCAACCGGTACTGATCGTATTGAGTTATATACCGAAGGTTATGCGAGGTACTACTCTACCGATAGGGATGCTGCGATTGCTCCTTATGTTTTGGCTGCCAGGAAAGCGCAGGAGCTCGGGCTGGGGTTGAATGCCGGCCACGATCTGGACCTGAATAACCTGCAGTTTTTTGCAGCCAATATTCCCTGGCTGGACGAAGTAAGCATTGGCCATGCATTGATCTGCGATGCCCTATACCTGGGATTTGAAAACACTATACAGCTATATAAAAGGCAATTGGAGCGAAGTATTTGACCGGTAACTTATCCAACGTTTTGATCAGTTTACTCGTCAATAGCTTATATACATATAAAATGAGATTTTTTTTGTTTGCTGTTTTCTTCTTCGCCATCTGCTCTTCACATGCACAGCGTGTGGAAAGTATTCACTTTCATTTATATACTGACAGCCTCAAAAAAGGCACACATAATTATATCAATGTAGATGGAAAAATGAGTGACGGCAGCTGGAAACCGCTTACAGCCAAAGAGTTGGATTTCAAAACAGATTACGGCAAATTCGAGGGTAACGACCTGGTATTGCCCGACAATCCGAACGTTTCAAAGGTAACTGTAACCGCCAGCTTAAAATCTGATAAAGATAAAACGAGGCAGGTAGTGATCTGGATCAAGCAAAAACCTGATCCGCCTTTAACAGGTGACAGTGGGAGTCAGCGGAAGAAATACAGATAGGCAAATAGTTCATAGATTGTTGATTGTATAGATACCTGCCATGATCTATGAACTATAAGCTATCGAGAGAACTAGGCCTGAGCGGTCGGTCCGCCAAAGTTCACCGGGATCTGCGTTTCGTCCAGGTCTTTAATCGTGCCGTTCATGGCTTCGAATTTTTCAATATTATCCACCAATGCTTTCATAAAACGCTTAGCATGCTGGGGTGTAAAAATAATTCTTGATTTCACCCTGCTCTTAGGCGTTCCGGGCATAATGTTTACAAAGTCGAATACAAACTCGGCGTGCGAATGTGTAATTATAGCCAGGTTAGCATAAGTTCCTTCTGCCACTTCTTCTGAAATCTCAATATTCAGCTGGTTTCCTTCTTGTTGATTCTGCATGTTATTAATTTGGGGGTGAAGATAAAGAAAAAAGCCATTCCTGTTCAGGAACGGCTTTTATGAGTCAATGCATTCGATCTACTAAGGCACCACTAATACCCTAACACCCATTGGAATAATCTTCGTTCCATCGTCTAACGTGATCATAAAATGGAAAAACCGGTTGATCAATGCGCTATTAGCTGTTGGCTCAGGTACAGCGGTAGCCACAGCGGTTTGCAATGTCTTCACTTTAAATTCATCAAATGAAGATGAAAAGGTAGCTTTAGTTCCATTCCCCGCAATAGGGGTGCTTACATAAATACCCGATGCCGCAGTATTAGTAAAAGTACCTACTTTAAGTAAGTTCGCAGCACCTGTCGCCGAACTTGTATAAACAACCCTTGATATTTCCTTTATTGTACGTCCAGAATTTGCAGGAATTCCCAGTTCGATTGTGAATGTACCAGCTGCCTTGGAGCCTGTAACTGTTGGCACAACAAAGTTTTCTTTTTGATTTAGAACAGTAACAGGAATCTCAGGTTCATGATTGGTTATGGAAAACACCTCTTCTTTTTTACAAGAAATAAGAGTAACTAAAAAAAGACCAAAAAAAATATTGTAGAACAGTTTAAACATATAAATTAGTTTTATTGTATTGACATATTATAAACCCCACCAAACTTTTACATTAGTTTTTGGCCTTGGATTAGGTTGATTAGGATTATTCGCTTCTGTAGCCAAATAAGGTAATCTCTTAGGAATTGTGGTTGGATCATCTCCGGTAGCATTTTGAGCCACGGCAAGTACAGGATACCCAGTTCTCCTGTAATCGTTATAGGCTTCGACACCGTTTCCTACAAGAGAAATGTACTTTTGTGTAATAATCTGCTTAATTTTTTCGTCGTTAGTACCAGCCAATGTTACCACAGAAGGATTACCAGCAAAGTAAGCATTTATTTCTGCATCTGTCATGCCTGTCAAACGCATTGAAGCTTTAATTCCATCCTGGTAGTAAGTATTCGCGTCGCCGGTTATACCATACCGAACTGCAGCCTCTGCCAAGATAAATTTCACTTGATGATTTGTTAACAATCGTGCTGGCCCCTCTCCCGTTGTTCCAACAATATAAGCGTTATACTGAGATCTGTTAGCTGCTGCAACAGCTGCTACAGTAGCACCGTTATCATACGAGGTAAATACATTGTTAGGTTTTGTGTAAAACTTTGCCAATCTCACTGTATCGTTTAAAGATCTAGATAAAGTAAGAAACCTAGTACTTAACATCTGGTTATTTTTAAATGAACCAATGATATCGCGAACATAGCCTGGATTCTGGTTCCCGGCAGATGTTCCAAAAGGAACACTAAAGTTCAACGTATTATCATTGATAAAATTATTCCCAGCCAACACCGTTTCAATAGTAGACTTGGCCAACGCCGGCTCAACATTCGACATTTGCATTGCGAACTTCAAAATCAATGAATTTCCAGCTCTTTTCCACTTAGCAAGATCACCTCCGTAAATTGGGTCATCTGTAGTAGGTTTTAATATGGATGTTTTGTCAAGATCAGCAATTCCGTCCCTAATTAAATCAAAGAGGCTGGTTATTCCGGATGCCGCGTTGCCTTTGTAGATGTCCTGTTGAGCATCATATCTTGGAGACGTATTCGCCAATCCAAAGCCTGCCTGTGAGTAAGGAACATCTCCCCACAAATCTGTAACAAGTCCAAATGCGTAGGCCAATTGAATTTTTGCTATTCCGCTATAAGCAGGACTTGTTTCCTGAGTTTTATCTATCAATATTCTCAGGTTATTTATTATGCCATTATAAAGCTCAAAACTCCATGCGTTCGTTATACCGGTTTGGCCATCCAAATTATAAACATCAAAAGCTGTCCATTGAGCTATTGCTGCATTGTGTTGAACCATCAGCCCTGCCGCCAACCCCAACTGGTTAACGTTCGTGAACCCTATTCCCATTGACGTTGTTGGTAGCAAAACCTTCGGCTGCACATCCGTAGGAGAATTGGGATTCTGATTTACGTCAATGAATTTTTTGCAAGATGCCAGACTTAATAGAGACAACCCCACAAAAGTATATTTAGATATAATTTTCATCATAAATTTTTTAATAATATAAACTATTTAAAAAGTAACTTTTAAACTAGCTCCAAAAGAACGGGTATTAGGAGCACTTTGTAATTCAAGTCCTCTAATATTTCCCGCACCTTGTGTGCTCAGTTCCGGATCGATAGGACTATTAGGAGCATAGAAGAAGAGATTTCTGGCAAAAGCAACTAACTTCAAGCCATTTACAAACTTATTTTTAACACCAAGGTTTGCAAAATCATAACCTAATGAGGCCTCTCTAATTCTGAAGGTAGTTGCATCGAATACAGTGAACTCACTACCTCCAATTCCTCCCATATTTGTATTCCAATAAACCTGAGCCGGAATAGCGATATTATTTTGAACATAATTACCATTCCCCCTGTCTATTACACCAGGAAGAATTTTTGGACTCTCTCTATCGATTGCAGTTTCATACAAAGATCCGTTTGAGCGCAGAGTAGCAACAGTCCAAGACATTATGTCTCCTCCATACTTATAATCAAGAGTAGCAGACAAAGTGAAACCTTTATAGCTTACTGTGTTTACTAAACCAGCTATCCATTTCCTGTTAGGATCTGCCACTACTTGGTCAGTAATTTGTACTGCGAAGTTTCCGGTAGTGGAATCAATCAGGTACTGACCATCAGGACTTCTTGGAACCTTGCTACCTACTATTACACCAAGCGGATAACCAATTCTAGCAGAAGGAGAAACACCACCGAAACGCAATCCAGAAACGTTAGCTGTTTTTATATCTCCAAACAATTCTTTTACTTCATTTCTGTTCCTGGAGAAAGTGAAGTTCATTGTCCAAGTAACTTCTGAGTTTTTAACTGGAGTTATACCTAAACTTATCTCCGTACCCTTGTTATTAATTTTTCCCGCGTTTACATATTGGCTGGTATATCCACTAGCCGCAGGTATTGAAATAGACATAATCTGATTGATACTTGAAGACCAATATGCAGTAAAATCTAAGGTAATGCGATCTTTCAGCAATCCGAAGTTAGCCCCCACTTCAAAAGATTTTGTAATCTCAGGCTTTAAATTTGCATTAGGCAGGGTTCCAGATGCGCCAAAACCAGTCAATGTACCATAAGGGAAACTAAATGAACCTGTATTATTTCCAAAAGACCACGAAGAATAACTATTGTCTATGCTATACACCGGAGCATCATTACCCACCTGAGCATAGTTCAAACGAACTTTTCCAAAATTTAATACATCAGACCTTAGCTCTCTAAACGCTTCTGTGAATACGAAGCTACCACCTGCAGAATAATACAAGTAGGTATTGTTATTTACGGGTAAAGTAGATGATTGATCTACACGAGCAGTAAACTCTGTGTTCAAATAACTTTTATATCCCAGATTTAATTGCGCAAAATGTCCGAGAAGTCTTCTTTTAGAAGAATACTCTCCGGTTCCATTGAAATTAGAACCATTACTAACATTGTAGAAATCAGGAAGTGCCAAGCTGGATGATACGATATACGGATTTTGGAATACTCTTTGATTAATGTTCTGTCCCAGTAATAAACTTCCGCTAATGTCAGACCCAAATAGATGATCTTTTTTCAGATTGATCATTAAATCCCCGTTCAGCTCAGATCTCCAGAAAAAATCTTCAGTTACTTGTCCAAGACCGGAGCCAGCTGTAGATCCTAACGCTGAGATTTTTTTACGACGGTCTGTATAATAGTCTGCACCAATTCTGTAAGCCACATTTAACCATGGAGTGAAATCGTATCCGATTTTAACCTGTCCGATAAAACGCATCAAATTGCTTCTTAACGGATTATTATACGCCGCCCAGTAAGGGTTATCTACACCTGACACAAACCAGTTATTGCTTCCATCAGGGTTCTCATAATTATCTCTATAATAGTTAAGATTAGTACTTCTCGTAACCTGCCAAAGCCTAAACATGGCACTGCTTCCCCCATTTCCCTGAGTAGTACCATCTTGTATAGAGTTCATAACTTTTGCACTACCTGAAACATTAAGTTTTTCCGTGAGCTGAGAACCTGCATTAAACTCCACACTGTTTCTTATAAATTTAGTATTGGGCATTATCCCTTGTGTAGTACTATTATTTAGGGCAATATTGAAAAATCCTTTATCATCACCTCCATTAATTCCAAAATTGTTATCCCAAATACTTCCTGTTTCGAAAAAGCCTATCAGATTATCCTTATATGGTTGAAAAGGAATAACATCTCCGGCTTTATATTGTACTCCGTTAACAACCTGATCCGCAACGGCAATTAAACCGTTAGTGCGGGAAGGAGTCGAACCAAATTTAGGGCCCCATGAAAACGTTGAAGTGTTGTTAAAAATACCTGAAGCGCCCTGTCCATATTCATTTTGTAGCTTAGGAAATCCATATACCTTCTGTTGCGAATAAGAAGTAGATGCAGTAACCAATACTTTACCTTTACCTCCGGCACCTCTTTTCGTCGTAATGATAACTGCTCCACTTGCAGCTCTCGAACCATATAGAACGGCTGCCGCAGGACCAGGTAAAACGGATACCGACTCAATATTGTTAGGATTTAAATCATAACCTCTGTTTGCAGGTTGCACACCATACAAAGTGCTCCCCGTTTGATCCACATCATTGCTGATAGGGACCCCATCAACTACAAATAATGCCTGATTATTATTTGATATTGAAGTCATTCCTCTTAGGATAAAATTCACTGAAGCTCCTGCTGATCCGCTCGATCCAGCTATATCAGCTCCGGCTATTTTACCTTGTAAAAGAGATAATAGATTATTATCTCCTTTTTCTTGCAAAAGATCTGACTTAATTACCTGTGGGTTATAAGAAAGTACTTTCCGATTTCTCGATATTCCCAAAGCAGTAACTACAACGCTTTCCTGCAAGTCGCTTACTCGTTTCAATACAATAGAAGATGAGTTTGAGGCACTGACATCCAAAGATTGAAAACCAGCCGCAGATACTACAATTGTATTTCCGGACTTAAGAGTAAGATTAAATCTGCCATCGGTGTCAGCAGAAGTACCATTGGTGGTTCCCTTCTCTTGAATTGAAGCAAATGAAATAGGATTACCCTCTTCATCCATTACTTTACCGGTTATAGTTTTGGTTTGCGACCAGGCCATACTTGTTATCAGCAATAGGGTAGCTGTAAGCAGTAGCTTGAATTTCCTCATTTAAAACTTTTTTAAATTAAAATTTGAATACAGGGCTAAAACTATGTAAAATTTTAGTTAAATTAATATCTTGATTTCTTAAATGAATACTTTTTTTAGAAAAAATATAACATTAAATTATTTTTCTTAGAAAAATTCAAAAAACAAAACTGATGGATATAAAATATTAGAGGCGGCATAAAATATTTTGGAAAACATCAATTAAGTACATTATTAATTAAAGAATATTCTATAGAATAATTTATAAATACCTGTATATCATCAATTTGAAAAATAATTTATAAAAAAAAAATTATATCCTTCTTCACTAAATCAATAAAATCAGAAAAAATTATTGATCCAAATCAACCTCTTGTGTCTGTATTATTCAACACTCCTAGCGCTAAAAGATTTGCACCATAATAAAATACAAAAGGGTGACTTTAGAGTCACCCTTCATACGGAGCCCTAAAAAACTCCTTTAATCTTTTAAAATATGTTCGATATTACCTTGGACTATTATAAACAGCCTTGGCTGTAATATGGCGTGTGTCACCAGTGTACCCAAAATCAACATTAAATGTCCTGGTTGCCGGATCATAAAAGTTTTTGGATTGAACATAAGGCACTAAGCTTACATCGTCGGAGGCAAGAGTAATTGAGTTATCCGCATTAATTGTCATTTTGATAATAACGCTGAATAGTGCTGTAGTATTTAACTGAAATTCTACAGTGTTTGCACCCGTCGTTTGTATAACCCATTCCTTATTTGTAAATGAACCCCCTAAACTTGGGTGTGTCATGGTACCTGAAGCTAAATACTTACCATCATATCGATTTTTAATCAGTAGTGCGGCAACACCCGCCCCCTGGTTTGTAACAGTATAACCAGTAGAAGGAGCAACACTTTTAATTGAAAAACCCATGGCACTGCTAGTACCGATTAATGTGCTTGGCTTAAGCTTTACCTGTAAAAAACCAACACGTGTGCCTTTTTTAATTGTAACAACCGGATTAACTATTGAAACTGCCGATGGTACAGCGTAGTCCGTCTCGTATTCCTCATTATAATCTGTTACCAGGCTATTTTGTTGTTCAACAGTAACATTTATGTCTTCAGGAGCACTAACCGGCCCTCCAAGTTCAACTGGTACAAGATTTACAATAGTATCATTGCTAGAATTGTCAAAGGCCACAATCGCGAAATTGGGGGGAGCTGCAATAGTATTCAGCCCCAGGCTAATAACTTTCTCGCCATCTCTGATTGGCTGATACGTTCCATCATCAAATTGCTTGTCTTTAAGACAACCGGTTAACAGTATGACAGGAAGTATAATACCCGTTTGTATAGTATATAATAGTTTTTTCATTGTTTAAGTTGTTTTTAGGGTTGCCAAAACAATTTTCCTGTAAAAATATTAATGGTGCCTTCTGCAGCCACATTTGCGGCATTAGTTCTGCGCTCAATATCCGGATAAGGGAATCTAACGGGAAGAGTATTAGAAACTTTTGCAGGATTTGCAGAAATATATCCATTATCAGGTATCATATGTAAGCGATTAAGATCGAACCAGGCCTCCAAAACATCAATACCATTCAGAGCAATATATTTCTGATATGCAATAAATTTAGCCTTTGACGCCACAGTTGTTCCTGCATTGTCAAAATCAGAAATAGGGCCGCCATCCGGGTTTTGGCTTTCGTCCATATACCATGCAGCATCTTCGGCCGGTGGTCCATATTGGTTAGCATTTAACCAGACATAATTCTCGATAACTGCAGCCTCATATGCAGCTTTGGCATTCCCAGGCATCCAGCCTCTTGTAATGGCTTCTGCTTCCAGGAACATTGATTCAAAAGAAGGGAAAATCCATGCATTCTGAGTTGCACTTTTTGCAATACCAATACCTACTTTAGAGCTACCGCTTCCAGTCGGGTTATCAGAAGAGTTTGCGCCATAAGTAACACCTATAACTGTAGTTCCCGAAAGTGGCCTGTAATAGTTGATTAACCTGGTGTCAGCAGAATTTTCCAATATATGCACCATATATTGGTTGGCACGCGTAGTAGCACTCGCATCATTACCTAAAGGCGTGAACGCAAAATTTCCATAGAAAGGCGATTGTTTATTATCTGCATCAGCATAGCCGGGGTTAACATCAAAAGATTCTCCCGCATGTAACACACCGCCGTTCGCAACAATTTTCGCTATTTCCGGAGAAGGGTTAAATCCCGAAACCTCAGATTGTCTTATGCATAGTCTCAACCTATAAGTATTAGCCAATTTATTCCACTTCTCTATATCGCCACCGGTTGCTATATCAGACTTATTAAAAGCAGCCGTTTGTGTTTCATTCATAGGAGAATTAACATATGTGATTGCTGTATCTAACACTTTAAACAGGTCAGCATAAATCTCCTGCGCTTTATTGTATTTGGGCTGAGGGTTTTTATTTGACTGAAATATATCCCGATAGGGAACATTACCAAACATATCCACCAAATCCTGGAAATATCTCACAGAAAGAATCATCGCACATCCGGCGGTTACCTTATCATTAACCGCAAGCGCTTTTGTTTTTGCCAGATATAAATCATACAGGATATCGTAGTTGCCAATCCAGGGTGCGTTTGATGTGGTGTTGGGTACATTATAGCTTGTTTCAGACTGATCGATTGCATAGTCTCCCGGAACACCCCAATATCCCATCCATCTCATTAAAATGCTGGGGCCGCCACCCTGGTTCTCTGCTGCACTTTGAAGCGCCCCTGTAAATATGGGTCTGTAGGGGACATTTGCGTCAACTGCCTGATTAGGATTCTGGTTAACATCTAAAAACTTTTTACATGAAGTAATTGATCCTATAAAAATGAGCCCGCAAATAAATTTTATCGTATTTCTCATTGATAAAAGTTTTAATATTAGAATTGAATAGAAAGGGAACCTCCAAAAAATCTTGAAGCCGGAGATTGATAACTACTACTAACTCCATAGGTGTTGCCTGTAGAAGAATAGTTAAATTCAGGATCCCCCCATTGATTTGATTTGGGAACAAACAAGAACAGGTTTCTGCCAATTGCACTAACAGTTAGCTTTTTAATAACTGTTGATACCTTTCCCAATAAGTTTTCAGGGATTGTGTAGGACAAGTTTACCTCTCTTAGTCTTATAGCTGCGGCGCTGCTTAAATAGTTGGTCAGGATAAGCGTATTGGTCTTACCACCAGTCCAGAACGCATAATTTCCATCCTGAGTCATAATGTTGGTATTATCAACGTACTTTTCCTGCGCTTCATCCCAATAAACAGAGTTGGGGAATACAAATCTTTGTCTTCCATATGCTGCGCTTCTGGCAGAGATTCCCGAAAAATCCATGTCGGCCCCTACACCAGCAAAATAGGTATGCCCCGTTTTATAATCCCAGGTCATGGCAAAGCTGAGATTTCCGTAACTGAATGTTGGAGTTGCACCAACAACCCAAAGAGGTAATGTTCTCCCGAAATTTGAAGTTAGTTCAGCCTGATCAGGCAAACCTGTTACCGCATCCACAATCACTTTACCTGTAGCCGGGTCTCTTTTGTAGTCATATCCTTGAAATGCAAATGCATGTCCTCCCTCTTCAGCTACAATTGATACACCGGTTGATGAAACAGAGTTCTGGATGAAGCCGCCACTACCGCCAATGGATATTGTACTTCCATTCAAGGTCTTTGTTACCTTGTTATCATTATATGTAGCATTTACTTTTAAATCAATTTTTCCTTTTCCAATATTCACCAACGGAGTTAATCCGAGATCTAACTCCACTCCATAGTTTTTAAAGCTTGCAGCATTCGTTAAATAAAAACTATATCCTGATGCCGGAGACCGATTTACTGCTAAAATTTGATCGTCATTATTTTGATTAAACCAGGTTGCTTCAAAATTAATACGATTTCTAAGGAAACCCAGTTCAATACCAGCCTCAGTGGTTGTTACAATTTCAGGAGACAAGTTCGGATCAACATCAACGTTATTTGCAGTAAACCCTGGTGTTGTTTCATAAGGGAATCCGCTAAATTGAGAATAGGTAGGATCTAAAGCATAAGCACCTAAATTAACATTACCCGATTTTGAGTAGGCACCCCTCACTTTAAGATAAGATAAAGCATGGGCGTTTTTTAAGCTGCTGATTGCATCGGATAACACCAGAGACGCACTGACAGAAGGATAGAAAACAGACCAATTCTTAGAACTTAACCGGCTATCCCAATCATTTCTTCCGGTAAGCTCAACAAATGCCCAATTTTTATACCCAACACTTGCACTACCATACGCAGAAGCCAGCCTGTTCATAAATATAGAGTTCGCGCCTACTGTGGGTTCTCCCAATCGGAGATTTACATTATATACACCTTTAACGATCTGGTTATTACCTCCTGCACCTACAGAAGAGGACTTATCTTGTCTGATACTACCACCCAAAACATATTGTAAATTGATGTCGCCAAAATCATTTTTCCCATTTAAAAAGTAATCAAGATTTATTCTGCTGGAAAGTGCGCTGCCATCAAAAACTTTACCAGGGTTGCTTGTGTACTGTGTAGAAGGGCGATTAGCGTGTGTCCAGTCACTTACTTCAATAGCCCCCGTAGTATTTCGAAATGACTGAGAACTTACTGTTGAACTAACTTTTAGATTCGCTTTCAACCAATCTGTAATATCATATGCGGCATCAGCATGACCTATAAAATAATGCTGAGTTCCTTTTTGCCGTAAATTTCCAATAATCCAATAGGGATTCAGGGCAAAATCATTCCAATAATTGTCATACATAGACCACTTGTCTGATTGCCAGTTTTTGTACCTTGTTAAGGGAACATTATCGGGGGTCTGTAATACGGCAGACAATACACTTCCAACATAAGAGGAACTACTTGCAAACACACTGGGTAACAGTGATTCATTTACGATATCCCAGTTTTGTAATGTATAGTCAACGCCATATTTAATGCTGAATTTATTATATTCTTTACCTGCATTTAAACGAAAAGCAGTCCTTCTGTTTCTATCGTCAGGCATAAGCCCTTTAATGTTAGCATCAGTAACGCCAAAATAAAAGTTTTTCGCAGCATAAGAAAATTGATTTTGGATGGTCAACCCCGTATTCCAGAATTTCTTTTTATCCGAGGCAAATTGGTTAGAATAAGGGAACTCCTGGTAAGTACCATCTTCCAAAACAGGACCTACCTGCCGCATTGATCCGTCAAATCTCGGTCCGTAAAGCTGGTTTTCGGTAGGCCAATAAGTTATGTTACCGTAAGGATCATACCCCTCTCCTGCACCACCTCCAAACTCATGTTGAAGCTTTGGAAAAAAAGCTACTCTGGCTGCCTGCACAGTAGTGCTATAGTTTATAATAGGCTTATCGGAACCAGTGCCTCTTTTAGTATTAACGAAGATAACACCGTTTACCGCATCTGGTCCGTAAAGCGCCGCAGAAGCAGAGCTTTTTGACAACGTAGAGCTTTCAATATCATCGGGTGCGATGGTACTAAGAAAACTTAAAGGTACCGGTTGTCCATCCAATACTAATAAAGGTTGGTTGTTACCCGTTAAAGATCGGATACCCCGAATATTAATCTTTGCATCTTCAAAAACGCCGCTGTTTACCGTAGAAACGTTTACACCAGAAACTTTCCCATTCAGAGCCTGTTGAAAATTAGGCGCTTTACCTTTGGTAATGGTGCTGTTATTTAAAGTTGTGGCAGCTGTTCCGAGAGATCGGGCCTGCCTCTGTATTCCCAAAGCTGTGGTTACTATCACTTCTTCGATCACTTGTCCCTCTCCCTTTTTCAGAACAACACTTACCGTGTTTCCGGTAGCTGCTGTTTCTGCGGCGGTGTAACCGGTAGCAGTGATCACCAACACAGCACCGGGAGAAACTGTGATGCTAAAATTACCTTTTTCATCGGCGGAGACGCCTGTTTGGGCACCCTTTACTGATACGGAGGCAAAGGGAACTGGCGCACCTGTTTCGTCTAAAACAGTACCTGTAACCGTTCTGGTTTGAGAAAAAGCCAGAAAAGACAGCCCCGTTAACATTGCAAAAAGCAATAGAATTCTTCTCATTGAAAAACTTTTTGGTTAAAAAAATTGGTTAACTCGGATTAAAATGGAGTGTGTAATTGGAACACATTCCTTAAGTTTTCTAATACAAGTTAGAAGCTTTTTAACAAAAAAATCACCTTTTCTTAATAATTTATTACGAATTCAAACAAATACTTCTGTCACCTTTTTGTTAATTAATTGATATACAGTAAATTAAAAATAATCGTTAAAAACAATTGTTTTATAGAAAAATTGATGTAGATCAATGAGATTAATATCATTCTAATCTATTTAAAAATGAAACCCGCAAATCTCTTGAAGGCTACCTGAATTGGGATTAGCATCAGGTGTGCGGGCCAAACGATAAAATTGTCGCCTATTATATATAAATATTTTACCACATCAATTTTCTTTTCTTTATATTTAGTAACTATCTTATTTTTTTTAACCCTAATATTTTTATTTATGAAAGCATTCCAAAAACTAAGCTGCATTGTCGCAATTGTGGCTCTATTTAGTTGTACTAAAACAATTGTTGAAGAACAAAAACCGGAGGTAATTGAGCCACCAGAAGCTGTAATGACTTTGCCGGGCCATTCGGAAATAAGTTCGGGATACATTTCTTTAGATCCGGTTGACGGACATTACAAATCTGCTCTTTTTGATTTTGGTCCTCAACTGACACATCCCAGTTCAGGATATTTAACAGGGCAGGCCGGAGTCGGCATCAGCTCTATGTCCGCCAGGGATGAGGGCTTATCGGGGTTGACATTGACGGAGATAAATTCACGGCGTATTTACCATCTCTACCCAATGCAACATTGCCTAGTGGGCCTAGCTACAGCACACAAAAGGTATTGAATTGGACAGCATATGAGATAGATGTCCTAGGAACTATACAAACAGTGGGAAATACCACCTGGCAAAATATAGACCGATATACTTCACTATATTGGAACACATCAACCAATAAATACTATTCGCTCGATACAATAAAAGCCAAAGCAAAAGGCATCAAATTAAAAAACCCACTAAGTTCTACAATGCTTGATGGGCCAGTATTTGCTGTTAACAGCGATGGTATTCTTATTATTAAAGGAAGGATACTAATGAATACTAATTCACCTTCGGGAATGGCTATTTACCCATATGATCAGGCTGCACTAGATGACACCTATAGTGATCTTGGATCATACTATTTATATGGAAATATTAGTAATTATGTTTTTTTCCGAGCCAATAGTTTTGATGTTAATAGAGGTTATGGTCCCATAACCGAAGTGTTAAGTTATTTGCCATTTTCCGAAACTCCCGTCGGTAGTTTCAGGGTGGAATTTGGCAGTACTCCAGAAACACACAAATACTATGTTACGTGTGTTGGAAAACTCCAGGACGGCAGTGATTTTGTTTTAAATGACGAATTACTATCTTTTGGAATAATGTAGCGATACATACCTTTTTAACGCTGCTCATTTATTTAACTTAATAACTCATTCTATGAATCAAAAGTTTTGGTGGCTTTGTATCCAGGCATTTAGAGGTTATGAAGATATAGTAGAATTTACTGTTATTTTCAAGGGTACACCCACAGTCATGCCTGGATTTTAGAAGTACACCACTAAAGAATCCATACCAAGTAGCGAGAATATATTTAGTATTTCATGGTAAGTTACAGACATGCGCCTTGATGATATAGAAGTTACTCGACAGACATCGTACTTATCTCATAGGGTCGTGGGCTTCTCTTTCTTGACCAAAGCATTTACTTATTTTAATAGAACGTTCTCTGCCCGCAAACAAGTATTCTCTGCCTGGAGCTTTTTTAACGTTGTCTCAGGTTCATGTTTCTTTGATTGCCTCATAATGGGTGGATGTGGGGCGGCATACCCCACCTCTATTCATACTGATTTTACCCAGAGCTCTAATGCGGTCTTGCTTACTTCATAATTGAAGAATATCCTCTACTAAAGGTTATCCATTTTCTAACAGCCCGTACAACCCTGCAAGCAGGCAACTCAACGGTAGGTTGTTTGATCAGGTCACTTTCATTGTAAAGATCATACTTCCACATTCATCCCGCTAACGAATGTGTCGGTTGCCAATATATCTGAAATATAGGCTACCTTTTCTTACTCGAAAAACTACTCCCAACTTATTCTCAAATGCGTGCTCGACATAAATGTTGAACCCCAAAAGTTATGTCTAACTTTTGGGGTTCACTTCAGCTTTTTTGCATTCTATTGTACTAAAGCTTAATCGCCTGTTCTAACAAATCGTTCCTTAACGCCCCGTCCTATACCTGTCCAATGAATTTCAAAAATATGATTCACTGGATCAACTACTACAACCTGATTAATTGAAGACGCCCTTAGAGAACCGCTGAAAGCTAAAACCTCGGTAATATTTGTATTAGAAGCATTAAACTGATATTCTGAATATCCAGAATAAGTTTGCCACAAATTAGTCATCCTCACTCTATTAGGGCCTACTGTCCTTAAAGGTATATCTGTCTCTGTAAAGTTGATATTATTGCCATCAATTGTGCCAAAATCATTCTTCACTGTATAAGTGTAGGTACCATCCCAAATACTCTTAATGGGAAAACTATAAATAACAGTGCCAAAATTCCCGCTGATTGTTTGTCCATTGCTCGCCTGAGTTATTTTAAGCGTCAACGCATTATTCTTTAGCTGATCGAATTGGGCCGTCTTTAGTTTTATAGGGAAAGTACCTTTTCGTTGGCCCTTCTTAATAAGAACCGTAGTCGGCATTTCGTATGCCCCAACCTCTAAATGATTATAACTTGAATTTTGTGAAGTGTTATACCTGGCAAGCGCCGCGGGATCCACCCCTATTGACACAGTAATGTCTTCAGGGGCCGTATTAGGACCAACAAAATTCACAAAGGCTTCTAAAGTAACTTCGGATACTTCAGGATCAAGGGTCATAGGAACAAAAAGTCTAAACGGTGCCGTAGCAGCAGAAGTAGGGGCTGAAATATCACCAAACTCAATTACGTCTTTTACCTGGTCCGGATCCAATACCATATCCCTTCCCTTCAAACATGATTGTAATATAAAAACTACAACCGCTAATATCAAAAAATTTAACTTCTTCATACTATAATTATTTATTTGGCCCAAAATATTTTATCCAATAGAGGACTAACACCGCCTCCAATCGCTGCCCCCTTTTGTTGATTTACATTATCTGCATTGTAAGAAAATTCAGAGGAAGGATACTGAAGTCTGGTCGGTAATTTATCTGGGAGAGTAGATGGTGAAAGCGTTGATGCTATACTGTTATATCTATTGGCTATTGTGTTCGTTCCACTCGATAAAGGATATTTCGTTCTCCGATATTCATTCCAGGATTCATCGCCCCTAATCATATTGTGCGCAATATATTTTTGAGTAATAATTGCCTCGATCTTTTGCTCATCACTTATTGCCAGATCAAAATTGACCAAATAATTCAGTGGGTTACTTCGCAAATATATATCAAACTCCTTTTGAGGATTGATTTGAATAAACCTAGCGGTTGTGGCTGAGGCTGCTATAGCTCCGGTAGCAGTATCTACAAATTTAGTAGACAATCCACCTGATTCGTCTTTATTTAAATACCTAAAAGACTCTAAAATACCTGCATTAAAGGAGGTCTTAGCATTGCCCTGAATCAGGCCACGTACCTGCGCTTCTGCCTGTAGAAAATAGCTTTCGGCAGCAAGTACGACCGGCTGAGGCGCCGCCGGGCCTTTAAAAATACCCAGTGCAGCATAGTTGGTGGCAGAAGGAGTAGCAGCCAGCGTTAGATACCAGTCGTTAGGCTGCTTCACAACAGCGCCTGTACCACCTGGTTCTCCCAGTTGATTAACGGCTGGTGTAGGAAAGGTTCTGTATAAAAGACGGCCGCGGAAAAAGTCGGTTATTTTGTTCCCATCATAAAAGCCTAGCATAAAAAATGTAGGTACACGCTGGGTAAGTCCCTGAGCTGCACCTGCGGCAGAATATACCCGCCCCCATGTAGGATTGGTTTTCCCATCCTGGTTAGCAAAACCAGGCTGCACCATAGCGTCTGCTGTTAAAAAACCATCGGCGGTAAAAGTCTTATTGCTAAAAGTAACCTTATCACCGCCTCTCAAAATAATTCTCAGCTTTACGGTATTGGCCAACTGCTTCCATTTGGTAAGATCTCCTCCAAAAAGCGGATCAGTACTGTTGGTAGGTTTCAAAGCTGCCGAATTAGCAGAAGAGAAATCCACGAACGCTTCATCAATCATGGCCGCTATAGCCTTATAAATATCGGGGCCGTTATCATAAGAGGGCGTCATATCTTCTATCCCAAGATTAGCCCCTGAAAAAGGTACGTTATTGTAAGCGTCTACCAGGGCCTGAAAATGAATTGCCTTTATAATTTTAGCAATGCCTGCATAATTTTTATAGGTTTCTTCGGCCTTGCCCCGGGCAATAATAGCGTTCAGGTCAGTTATATTATCATATAAGCCCCACCAGAACCCATAATCACCGGGTCCGAAATTGTAGTTAATCAAGGCTGCAAACCCCGAAACACCGCCGGGGTTGGAGATGGATCCGCTCATTTCACCACCATAGCTGTCTGCCGCAGGATAAGTGCGGGCCCAGGTAACAATAGCTTTGCCCAATAAAAATGATTCTTCAACAGTTCCTGTTGGTGAATTTGGATTTTTATTAATATCCATAAATTTTTTGCAGGATGCTGAGAAAGCAACGATCCCAATCAGCATCAAAAACACATACTTTTTACTCTTTATTGTATTCATACAAATAATATTTAGAAGTTAACCGAGATTGTTGCCCCATAAAATCTTGTAGGTGGATTTTGCGATAACGTACTTATACCAAGGTTATTTCCTGTTCCATTATCGCTATACTCTGGATCAGCTGCATAAACATTTTCCTTAGGCACTAATATTAACAGGTTTCTGCCAATTAAATTAATAGCAGCCCCTTTAATAAACCTCGAATTGGAAAATAAATACTTCGGAAGATTGTAAGAAAGTGATACTTCTCTTAATTTCCAGAAGTCGCCGGAAACAATATAATTTTCAGTAATACCCCTTCTTTGATCCTGCGTCCAGTAACCAACATTACCATCTGCTATCGTAACATTGGTATTGTCTACATACTGGCCTGTTGCCGGATCTTTGTACACAGAATTAGGAAATACAAAACGTTCTCTGTCAAACAAAGCCGTATTAATACCAGATCCTGAAAAATCGTAAGTGGGTCCTGCGCCGGCATACATAATGTATCCGCCCCTGTACTCAGCTAACACACGCAAATTAATCCCTTTATACTCAACGTCTAAATTAACACCAGCCCTATGCCGGGGTTGTGTATTACCCAGGTATTTGATAGTAGTATTTACTGTTGGCAAACCAGTGATAGCATCTACGATCACTTTACCCGAAGCAGAATCCCTGACATGGGTGGTTCCAAAATAAGCAGGGAAAGGTAAGCCTTCTGCAGCATACACGCCCGATCCGTTTCCAAAAGTAAACCTGGCCAACCTGTCTATATCCTGAATGCCCAGATCTACGATCTTATTATCATTGTAGGTATAATTACCTCCGACTGCAAGACTGAAGTTATCTGTCTGCAAAACTTTTACATTTAAGGTAGCTTCAACCCCTGCACCCCTTGTCAAACCCACATTGGTAAGTAAGCCTGAATACCCCGACGATGTGGCAATAGACACAGGCAGGGTCTGATTTTTTGTTTCGTTTACATAGTAAGTAAATTCACCCGACACTTTTCTGAAAAATTCAAACTCAAAACCTATCTCTCTTCCGAGGGTAAACTCTGGCTTCAGCCCTTTTTGTACCAGCCTGTCGCCAATTGTGTAGGATACAATGCCGTTATAGGGATATCCGGCACCCTGGCCAACCGTGGGCTCTGTGCTATAAGGTCCAAGATTTACATTACCTACATTTGAAATGCCTCCCCTTATTTTTAACAGGTTAATATTGCGGTTATTTTTTAAAGCTGGAATCGCGTCCGATAATACTACCGCTAAATCTGCAGACGGATAGAAGAAAGTATTGAACCCTGGGTCTAATACAGATACATGGTCTCTTCGCCCGGTAACGTGTAAAGTAGCACCCAATTTTTTGTATGTGGCATACAGCTCACCATATACCCCGATTGTTCTTGCCTGGGAAATACCTTCTCCAGCATTCCATGTTGTAGTGAGATTGGACAGATTAAAAATTCCCGGAAGCGCTAACCCATTGATATTGGCACTAAGATCTTTAGCGTCATCCTGGATTAATTGTGTACCTAAATTCAGTTTGAAATCCCAGTTCTCAATATTTGTTTTTTTAAACATCGCCTGAAAATCACCAACCAGCGTATTGGTATAGAATAGATTTTCAGATACACCTCCTAAAATATCAGACTTTTTGTACGACCCATGCGATAGCCCTTTAGCATAAGTGCTAAAAATGTATTTATCAGACCATGTCTTGCCAGAGTAATTTCTGGACGTCATCCCTGCTTTACCTACTATATCTAACCAGGTTAGCGGAGCCCATTTCAACGCAATATTTCCCACCAGGTATTCATTCCTGGCCAACGACCTGTTATTGTCCTTTATGAAATATGGGTTGTTATAGTATGCATTATAATAGTAATCGGGCATGGCAAAAGAGTCGCGACGCCAATTCTTATACGACGTAACTGGTGCCTGGCCTGGCGAGTTCAATAATAAATCATATAGTGAGGCGGCTGCGGAAGTTTGGCGCGTATAATTTTGTGTGTATCGGGCTGAATAGTCTATACTCAGGTTGTCATAAATTTTTTGTGTACCACCCAACCCTACTGCAGCACGTTTATAGCTATCTCCTTCAATGGTACCTTCGTTGGTTACAAATTGACCTGAAAAATAAAACCTGCCTTTTTCGCCCGATGTAGACATTGAAAGATCGGTTTGATAAGAAACATCAGGTTTCCAAAAATCAAGCTTTCCCCCATCTTCTTTATATGTATAGGGTACTTTCTGCATTTGTCCCCCAGGGGTTGGGTATTCCCCTAAGTCCACCATAGACCCATCGAAAGCCGGACCGTATTGCTGGTTTTCATATGGATCATAAATCTTTACATAACCAGTAGATCCTGAACCAAACTTCTTTTGCACTTTCGGCAAAAATGCCACACTTGAAGCAGTAATGGTTTGTGCTATACGTACATCTGTTCTGCCTGGCGTGCCTTTCTTAGTAGTTACGATTAAAGCTCCATTCGATGCACGCGAACCATATAGGGCCGCTGCGCTTGAACCATTCAGAACATTGATACTTTCGATGTCGTTAGGATTAATATTCCCAAGCATTTCATTAGGAACGATAACATTGTCCAGTACTATCAGGGCCTGATTATTACCTGTAATAGAACGGTATCCGCGGAGTACCACACTGACAGCAGGGTTTACGCCGCTACCAGTTACATTGATTTGCAGACCAGGTACTTTACCAGATAAAGCCGTTGCTGCATTTATGGGCGCAGCCTGCACCAATGTTTCTGAATTAACCACGGTTGCGGCATAGCCTACCGTCTTTTTGTTAACCCTCTGACCCGTAGCAGTTACCACTACTTCTTCAATAACATCATTGCCTCCTTTTACCAGAATTACAGTTAATGATGTTTGATTTGCAGCCACTTCCTTACTGGTATAGCCTGTTGCCGAAACTACTAAAGTTGCGCCAGGACCTGCCTGTATGGAAAAGTTTCCGTCGGCGTCGGCGGAAACGCCGGAACTTGTTCCCTTAACTGCAATAGATGCAAAAGGTATGGGATTAGCAGTTTCATCAACCACCGTTCCGGTAACCGTTCTGGTTTGAGAAATGGCCAGATACGAAAATCCCATAAACATTGCTAAAAGCAATAGAATTTTTCTCATGTAAAACTTTTTGTATTTAAAAAAAAAGCAGCTAAAATGTCCTGGAGGTTGGTTTCAGATAATTTTAGCGCTAAGACTAAATTATATTTTTTTTAACAATAAGTTGACGTTTTTTTAATACAAATTTTAAAAAGTTACAAAAGAAATTTAAAAAGTATTTCAATATAAAATCTTACATATTAGTTAATAACATAACATAAAAACAAACTTGATCGTAGTCAATTCTAATTTTGATGTTTAAACTTCTATCTTAACAAATTTTAGCACCTCTTAAAAAATTGATGCATCTTTGCAAAATGCAATTACTGGATGGAAAAAAGACGGCCAAAGCTATATTGAATACCGTTAAAATAGATGTAGCGCAGCGGGCTGCAACAGGTAAAAAAATTCCGCACCTGGCGGCAATATTGGTGGGTACCAACGGCGCCAGCCAAACTTACGTTAACTCAAAGGTTAAAGCCTGTAACGAAATTGGCTTTATTTCTACCCTAATAGAATACGAAGAGGAAATAAGTGAAATGAAACTGCTGGATAAGATCCAGGAGCTGAATGAGGATATGTCGGTGGACGGGATATTGGTACAATTGCCTTTACCTGCCCATATCTCAGAAAAAAAAGTGATCGAAGCTATAGCTGTCAGCAAAGATGTAGATGGCTTTCACCCTGAGAATATCGGCCGCATGATCATGGGTGAGGACGAGGCTTTCATCCCTGCCACTCCTTATGGTATTATGCTATTATTAGAGCATAATAATATCGCTACCAACGGTAAACATGCCGTTGTGCTGGGCCGTAGTAATATAGTAGGGCGCCCCATGAGTATTTTATTAAGCAATAATACCAACCCTGGTAATTGCACGGTTACTGTTTGTCATTCCAGAACGCAGAACCTGAATGAAATATGCAGCCAGGCAGATATCATTGTGGCAGCTATCGGTCAACCCGAGTTTTTAAAAGCAGAAATGGTTAAAGAAGGGGCTGTAGTAATAGATGTAGGTATAACCCGCCTGGAAGATGCTTCTAAAAAATCGGGCTATAGACTGGTGGGTGACGTAGATTTTGAACAGGTGGCTCCCAAATGCTCTTTCATTACCCCGGTTCCGGGTGGCGTGGGTCCTATGACCATCGCAGCGTTGATGAAGAATACGTATAAATCTTGCGTAGCTAGGGATTAAGAGGATGCGGGATACTGGATAATCGATGCTGGATACGGTAATACTCTGATTAGACAATATTAGTTTTATAATTAAAAATTCTATCCTATGAGCTACCGAAAATTAGAAGTCTGGCAAGTATCCAGAGAAATTGTTATCGAAGTTCACAAAATGTCGCTCCAACTTCCCAAATTTGAGCTGTTTGAAGAAGGGCAGCAAATCAGACGTTCGAGTAAGTCTGTGAAGTCAACTATCGTTGAAGGTTACGGCAGAAGGAGATACAAAAACGAGTTTATCAAGTTCCTTGTTTATGCACAAGCATCAAATGATGAAACAATTGATCATCTTGAAACACTGTTTGAAACAGGCTCCTTCACCGATGAGCAAACGTTTATCTCACTTAAAGAAAAAATTGATTTATTAGGCAGAAAGCTAAACAGGTTTATACAAGCAGTAGAAGAAGGCCATGTGAGTGTGAAGTAAATATAGATACTGGATACAAGATATTGGATGCAGGATCATTATCAGGCATCAAATTATCGAACATCAAATATCAAATTATCGAACATCAAATATCAAATATCGAGCAACAAGTATCATCCTTTCCCGTTATGGAGCATTTCTACACCATACAGGGAGAAGGTTTCCACCAGGGTCGTGCGGCTTACTTTGTAAGACTGGGGGGATGCGATGTGGGATGTGTTTGGTGCGATGTGAAAGATAGCTGGTCTTTTGACGGTCATCCTATTATGCCACTTGAAGCAATCGTGGGCACCATTAAAGCCTCCCATACGCCGCTGGCAGTGATCACCGGCGGAGAGCCGTTAATGCACAACCTGGATGAACTGACCGCCGCTATTCAAAAAGAAGGCATCGCTACCAATATCGAAACATCTGGTTCTTCACCTTTAAGCGGTAGCTGGGACTGGATCTGCCTTTCGCCCAAAAAATTCAAAGCTCCGCTACCCGAAATTCTTCCCGTAGCCAACGAACTGAAGATCATTGTATATAACAAGTCTGATTTTGCCTGGGGAGAAAGTTTTGCAGCCCAGGTTTCTGATAACTGCAAATTATACCTGCAACCAGAATGGAGCAAGGCTGATGCCATGACACCGCTTATTGTTGAGTACATCAAACAAAATCCTAAATGGGAGCTCAGCCTGCAGATACATAAGTATATTAATGTGCCATAGATAAGTTGACAAGTTTACTGGTTGATTAGTTGAAAAGGTTTTTATACAATACGCCCTCAACTTTCTTTACTTACGATTATAGTCAAAAAAAAGCACCCCTTATAGAAATAAACGGTGCACTCTCGAAAACTATCTGCCTGCCCGACTAGTCATTCAGGCGGGCTTAAGGAAAACTATACTATTTTTTGTTGGGTTGCTCTCAAAAATCAACCACCGAAGCGGGAGAAAAAGCCAGAGATGCCCGATTGCTTTTGTAAAACGAAAATACTATCACTCTCCGTCATTCATTTTCGAAATCGGGAAAAACCGTTTACGAGATCGGGAAAATAAACAGTCATACAAATTAAAAAGACCGTTGTGCTTAATACATAACGGTCTTTTTAAAATAGGCTACAATGAATTGCGTTTACGGCAAAAAGATAGACGCCTGAATTCCTGGTCTGTAATAGGGTGCCCTGCTGTGGTGCCTGCCGGGATAAGGTCTTGCATACACTGCTCTCCTGCTATAGCGGGCTGGATAATAATAATGACGCACCGGCTCAGCATACCTCACGTTCCTGTACCGGTACTTATGACCGCCATAATGACGAGGGTGGCCTTTATGATAGTAGCCATGCCTGGCATACATTTTTTTGCCTTTGTGATAATGCTTTTGGGCGTCGGCACTCGTAACACCTAATAAAAGAAATACCAGTGCTAAAATTGTAATTCTTGCTTTCATCGTTGAATGGATTTACTGGTAAGACTTGTCAAAAAGAGCTACAGTTGTTAACAAAACAATAAAAACGCATCAGGGCATAAGCGTCTGCGCGATACGGGCAATATTAAGACTCCGCGCAGATGCATCAAAGATCTCTTTATACACGCCCTCCTGTTTTACAAGGTCTTCATGCTTACCACTTTCTACCAATCGTCCCTGCTTTAAAACATAAATGATGTCCGCATCCACGATCTGCGAAATAGAATGTGATATAATCACTACAGTGCGGTTTTCTTTAATCGCATCCAGACTGTTCTTGATCTGTTCGGTTGCAATAGCATCCAGGCTGGCTGTAGGTTCGTCCAGGAATATAATGGGCGGATCTTTCAGAAATAAACGGGCTATGGCAATACGTTGCTGCTGACCACCGCTCAACAATTGTGCATCACTTTGGTATTGCATAGGAAGTTCCATGATCTGATCGTGCAGATAGGCTTTCCGTGCCGCGATTATAATTTCTTCGTTGGTAGCTTCTATTTTTCCATACCGGATATTATCTTCAATCGTTCCTTTAAAAATATGATTCTTCTGAAGTACTAGCCCTATCTCGCTACGAAGCGAAGCATTTTCATATTCATTAAGATTAACTCCGTCTAATAATATAGCTCCGCTATCAGGCTCATAAAATTTGTTCAGCAGGTTGAGTATCGTGCTCTTGCCTGCACCGCTTAAGCCTACCAGCGCCGTGGTCTTTCCTCTTTCAATTTTAAGGCTTATATCATGCAATGCCTTGGTTCCATTCGGATAAGTAAAGTTTACCTGCTTCATTCCAAAAGTACCTTCGGCTTCGGTAACCGCATGCGTGCCCGTTTGTTCAATTTCCTCATCATCTTCAATGATCTGGAAAAAAGCTTCGGCATATATAAAGGCATCGTTTACCTCATCATAAATACGATGCAATTGCCTGATGGGCGCCGATACGTTATTGAACAACATTATATGCAGCATAATAGCACCAATGCTGATCTGGTGGTTCAATACCAGGTAAGCCGTTAAAATGATGATCAACACTACGCCAATCTGCTCAATAAAAGATTTTACCCCGTCATAGGTAAAGTTGGTACGCCGGGTATACAGCTGGTCATCAGTTAACTGTTGCTGTATTACTAATTGCTTCTTCTCTTCTACATCTTCCCTTACAAAGCTTTTGATCACCGTCATGGAGTCGATAATATTGAGCAGGCCGTTGCTTTTATTCTCCCGGCCTCCGCGCAATTGCCTCCTTACCCCCTGCAGCTTTTTCGCCTGGCGGGCGCTTACATAAAAATAGGCAGGTAGTATAGTGATCGCTATCAGGCCCACATAAACATTGGCCATAAACATAATTACCAGGGCCAGGATGGCATTACAGAATAAGGGCAATATATCTATAAAGAAATTCTGAACCAGTCTTGTGAGGCTCTCAACGCCCCTGTCTATGCGTGTTTGCAGTTTCCCTGACTGGTTTTCAGGTGCCGCAAAAAATCCCATATGATAAGTCAGTATCCGCCGTATTGCTTTTTGTGCAAGGCTATTACTTACATTAATCCGGATCTTCTCCCCATAAAATTTTTGGCCAAACTGGATAAATATATTGACGATCTCTTTGGTGAAAAGGATTACCGAAATAATAGTCAGCAGCCTTAACCCCTCTTTCATAGGGTCTGGCAGTTGTATTAAATTATCGACATGATCAACCGTATATTTTAAAACCAGCGGATTTACCTGCGCAGCCAGTGAACCTATCAATGTAAGCGCAAGTGTTCCAAAGATCATGGTACGATAGGGCTTTACAAAAGGCCATAACTGCCTGACTATGCTTACGAGGTTTAATGTTTTAGAAAAAGGTTTCGCCATTCTTTAAATTAAGGGTTAGGTTTATTATGCTGATTAGACGAGATTCCCGGTAAAAACTTTTATAGTTCAACAACACCACTTTCATTTGATAGCAAAAAACAAAACATATAAAAAAAGGCTTAAAGCCTGTTACAAACCTTAAACCTTTAATCCTGAACCTTAATCTGGCTCTTATAATCTTTCTATAATACCCGCAATACCCTGTCCCCCACCTACACAAGCCGTCACCATACCATACTTCTTGTTTAATCTTTTTAAATCACCCAACACCTGGATGCTTAATTTAGTACCGGTACAACCCAGGGGATGGCCCAATGCTATGGCGCCCCCGTTGATATTTACTTTTTCGGGATCCAGGTTGGCTTCCTGTATAACCGCCAGGGCCTGCGATGCGAATGCCTCGTTTAACTCTATCAAATCAATATCTCCCAGGTTCTTACCTGCCTGCTGCAAGGCTTTGGGTATAGCAGCCACGGGGCCTATTCCCATAATGCGCGGGTCAACCCCAGCAACAGCGGATGCAACCAATCTGCCGATAGGCTGAAGCAGCAGCTCATTCATCAGCTTTTCGCTCATTACCACCACAAAAGCAGCACCATCGCTGGTTTGTGATGCGTTGCCGGCCGTTACCGTTCCTCCCGCGGCAAACACCGGCTTCAGTTTATTCAACGCTTCTAAAGACGTATCGGCTCTCGGCCCCTCATCTGTATCTACCACAAAATTTCTTTTCTGTTTTTTACCTTTCTCATCCAAGTAAACCTCCTCTACATCAATTGGAAGAATACCCTCTTTAAAATAGCCTTTCGAGATCGCCTCCATTGCCTTCCGGTGCGAGTTGTAGCTAAACTCATCCTGTGCCTGCCGGCTTATATTAAAGTCTTTGGCAACAGCCTCCGCCGTTAAGCCCATGTTCAGGTAGTAGTCTGGGGCATCACTGGCTATTGAGTAAGAAGGAACTGTTTTCCAGCCTGAAGCGGGCACCAGGCTCATACTTTCCGTCCCACCCGCTATAATACAATCGGCCATTCCACTCCTGATTTTGGCGCTGGCTATCGCTATGGTTTCCAAACCCGATGCACAATAACGATTCACGGTCATACCGGGCGTATCAATTCCAAGAGCACGTGCCGCAATGATCCGGCCTACCTGTAAGCCCTGCTCGGCTTCAGGTACCGCATTTCCTACAATCACATCATCTACCCTACCCGGCTCTAACTGAGGAATGCTATTCATTAATCCTTTAATTACCTCAATGGCCAGGTCGTCGGGACGATAAAAACGGAAACCACCTCTTTTTGCTTTTCCTACTGCCGTTCTGTACCCGGCAACAATATATGCTTCCATGGCAAATTATTTTGAATGAAATAATTAGTTGCATAAACAACTTTATTACTCAAATTTAAGTATTTCCAGCCATTATAAAATGGGTGACTGCCAGTATTAATCAACGGGTAATAGTAAATAATGATGCTGATCAATACAATTATGGCCTATATTCTTTATCGCATTAACGGAGAAACCTTAGCGCAATATTCAGAATACTTATTTTTGCACCCAATGTATTCATTACTGCGCAAATTGTATTTTATGTTCCCGGCCGAGCAGGCCCATTATATGGCTATGAACCAGCTAAGCCTGCTTACAGCTTCCAAAGCCGGAAAAAAACTGGTGAGCGCCATAGCTGCACCGGCAGATAACCGACACGAGACCCGGTTTTTAAATATGACCTTTAAAAACCCGGTTGGCCTGGGTGCCGGATTTGATAAAAATGCCCGCTACCTGAATGAGCTGGAAGCACTCGGATTTGGATTCGTCGAAATTGGAACTGTTACACCGCTGGCCCAGGATGGTAATCCGCAGCCAAGGCTATTCCGCCTGCCGCAGGATAAAGCACTGATTAACCGCATGGGCTTTAACAACGAAGGAGCTGATGTTATTACGGAGCGATTGAAAAAATGGAGGGAGAAAAAAGCGAAAAGCACGGATAAACAACCATTGATTATTGGCGGTAATATTGGCAAAAACAAGGTTACGCCTAATGAAGATGCCTGGAAGGACTATGCCACCTGCTTTAATAAGCTACATCATTATGTAGACTATTTCGTGGTGAATGTAAGTAGCCCTAATACACCTGGCCTACGCGAGTTACAGGAAAAGGAGTCGCTGCGTAAAATCATCTGGAACCTGGCTATGATCAATAATGGCAAGGCTGTGGCCAAGCCTATTTTACTAAAGATTGCTCCAGACCTCACCCAATCACAACTTGATGATGTAATAGACCTGGCATCGGAAGTAAAGTTAGACGGCCTGGTTATCAGCAATACTACCATCGACCGCAACGGACTAAATACGCCAATAGCCGAACAGGAAAAAATAGGAGCCGGTGGATTGAGCGGTAAGCCTGTACGTGCCAAAAGCACGGGTATTATTGAGTATGTACATAAACAAACAGGCGGAAGTATACCTATCATTGGCTCCGGTGGTATTTTTACGGGGATTGATGCCCGTGAGAAAATGGCTGCCGGTGCATCGTTAGTGCAGGTATGGACCGGCTTTATTTACCAGGGTCCTGATATTGTTAAGCAAATCTGTAAATCCTTATAACATATAAAATGGATCTTCTATTCATTTCCGGTTCGGAACTTTTTACGTTCGAATCTCTACTCAGCTTTTTAATACTCGTGGTACTGGAAGTAGTGCTGGGTATAGATAATGTAATTTTTGTAAGCATTATTTTAAACCGGCTCCCGGTTAATTTGCAAAAGAAAGCCAGGCGTACCTGGATGTTTACAGGGATACTAAGTCGCTGCCTTTTGCTGGCGGGATTGAGCTGGCTATTGGCTCAAAAAGGTAAACATATCATTCCTGAGTCCTGGTTTGGCAAAGGTTTTGACCTGGCAAGCATTGTGATGCTGGCAGGCGGTCTGTTCCTTATTTACAAATCGGTTAAAGAAATACATCATAAACTGGAAGGGGAAGATCCTTCAGCCAATGCCCAAAACCAGAAAAAACTGAGTTTCGGGCAGGCTATTGCACAGATACTGGTAATTGATGCGGTATTCTCTTTCGATAGTGTAATTACTGCCGGCGGTACTGCTAAGCACCTTGAGATAATGGTAGCAGCGGTAATCGTAGCTATGATTGTGATGTTTACCTTCAGTCCTAAAATCGCTGCATTTATCGAAAAGCACCCTACATTAAAAATGCTGGCGCTGTCCTTCCTGGTAATGATTGGTGTGAGCCTTATTGTTGAGGGTTGGAACGCTGATATGGCACATGAGCTCCACCTGAAAAACTATATCTACTTTGCAATGGCTTTCTCTTTTATTGTGGAATTACTCAATATGGTTATGCGCAAAAAAACTACCCATGTAGTAAAATTGAATGCTCCTTCTTTAGAAAATGCAGAGAAGTCTGCACAGCCGTCTGAAGAACATTAAAGTACATGCATCAGCTTTTTGAACATACCAACGAAGATCAGCGTAACTGGATAGAAGCCTTGTTTGATCATGCCACTATCGGGATAGTGGTGACCAACCGAAACGGGCTGATCATCAATTTTAATAAGCAGGCTGAGCGGGACTTTGGTTATCCGAAAGAAGAAGTGATTCATCAGCCGCTTGAAATACTGTTACCACCTGCTATCAAATCCAGGCATGAAAATTACAGGGAGGGTTATTATGAACATCCTACGCCCCGCTCTATGGGGCACGGAAGAGACCTTTATGCACAACGGAAAGATGGCAGTGTGTTCCCGGTAGAAGTGAGTTTAAGCAGCTATACGGTGAATAACGAGCTTTTTGTGATTGCATTTGTCATCAACATAACAGTTAGGAAGCACCAGGAAGAAATTGTAATTAAGCAAAAAGAAGAGTTAGAGCAAATTACAAAAGAGATAAAGCAACTCAATGTATCACTTGAAAAAAAAATCGATGATAGAACCAAAATGTTGCGGGAGACGCTTTCTGCTTTAGAACAATCGAAGCTGGAGTTAAGTGAAGCTTTAAAAACAGAGAAGGACCTGGGTGAAATGAAATCCAAATTCGTATCGATGGCTTCGCACGAATTTAAAACGCCGCTCAGCACTATCTTATCTTCATCTTTTTTGCTGGAGAAATATAATGATCTTGATGAACCTGGTAAAAGAACCAAACATATCAATCGTATTAAGTATGCGGTTAATGATATGAAGATGATACTGGATGATTTTTTATCGCTGGACAAACTGGATGAAGGCATTGTGCAGGCAAAACCTGAAACGCTTAGTGCTGAAGCCTGTTTTGAAGCCCTGAATGATGTGGTCTACGAGATGTCGGTACATTGCAAACCCGGTCAGCAAATTCTAACTGACTTTAAAGGTGATACTCCGGTAACGATCGATGAAAGATTACTGAAAAATGTATTGATCAACCTGCTCTCCAACGCCATTAAGTTTTCTCCCGAAAATAGCCCCATCGGGTTAATGTGTCATATTGCTTCCAAAGAATTATTGCTTTCCGTAAAAGATAGCGGAATCGGCATTTCTGAAGAAGACCAGGTACATTTATTTGAAAGATTCTTCAGAGCTAAAAATGCGGTAAATATACAGGGCACAGGCCTTGGACTAAATATTGTGCTGCGTTATATAGAGTTAATGAACGGATCGATTGAATTTAAAAGCGAACTGGAAAAAGGCTCTGTTTTCACTATACATATCCCTCAATAAACCCCCAAGCACAGGATGAAGAAAATTCTTGTAATAGAAGACAATGACGAAGTAAGAGACAATATAGCAGAAATACTGGAGTTATCCGGCTACGAAGTAATTACTGCAGAGAATGGCAAACTGGGTACGGAAATAGCGATACAAGTGCTTCCGGACCTCATCATCTGCGATATCATGATGCCTGTATTAGACGGCTATGGTGTGGTATACCTGCTCAATCAACATCTTAAAACCAATAGTATTCCTTTTATTTTTTTAACTGCAAAATCTGAGAAAACAGATTTTAGAAAAGGGATGGAACTGGGGGCTGACGACTATATCACCAAGCCTTTTGAAGGTATAGAATTATTAAAAGCTGTAGAGATGCGGTTACATAAATCTGATGCTGTAAAGCAGCAGCTGGCCCGTGACATTGAAAGCGCTGACTCACTTAACAGCTTCCTGACCAACGTTAAAAAAGTAAGTCATATACCACTGGTTTCTGAAGAAAGGGAAGTATATAATTATAAAAAGAAACAGCAGATCTATGCGGAAGGGCAAAGGCCCAAAGCAGTATACTATGTAAAATCGGGCAAGGTAAAAACCTTCAAATCGAATGATGATGGTAAGGAATTGATCACCAACGTACTGGGTAAAGGAGATTTCCTGGGATATACCTATATACTTGAAAATATAGTGTATAAAGAAAGTGCAGAGGTTTTGGAAGATGCAGAAATCATGACGATTCCCAAAGATGATTTCCTGGTATTGATGTCTGCTGATATGCAGGTTGCCAGGCAATTTATTAAACTGATCACACATAATGTGCTGGAGAAGGAAGAAACTTTATTAAATATTGCATACAATTCACTACGTAAAAAAGTAGCCTACCAGTTAACAGCGATGCTTGAAAAGTTTAAGGCCGAATCTCCTGACACAAAAGAAATCAGATTATCCAGGGATAACCTTGCCCAGGTTACAGGTATCGCCACTGAATCATTGATCAGAACCTTATCTGATTTTAAAGCAGAAAAGCTGATTGATATAAAAGGGGGAAGTATTATTATATTGAACGAAGGCAAATTAAAAAACCTGCCTTACTAAATTCCAGTTCAGGTATTATTGGTTATCTCCTCTCCGGCACTATTTTGTTGCTGAAGCGTCCAGCTATCAGTAAGTAAGGTAGCTACCCATACATTACCACTCTTTCTAAATACTTCAGTTCGTAAGCCAAAGCTGGCGAAGCTGTTTCCTAACTCGGCAACAGTTATATCGCTATGAATATCAACAACTCCCTCACCGGGCAGATCGACAAACTTATCTATCACGGGGTTATGCTTTTTACCCTGATTAGAATTACTATCTTTTTCAATTTTATATAGTTCAATTTTTAGAAAAGGGTAGCAGGATGAAAAGAAATTCTTAACATCCTCAGGTCTGGTGCCTTCAGAAATATATAGTTGCATTTTAGCCAAGATAGTGTAAAACTAGCTTTTGCTTTTAAGCCTGCTTATGACAAAACTCAATAGAAATAGTGATTGTAGTCAATAGTGACTGCTTTGATTTCTATAACCGGCTTACCACTTTCTTAACTGGCGGGCTGTAAAAGTCCATTCAGGCGTCACAATGGGTTGCAGCTCATCTGCCTTGTACCAGGGGCTATTGTTAGCATGGGGGTTCTTAACTACATGTATATCCTGCGCAGGCATATAGCTTTGCGACAGCATAAACAGTCTTTCCCCTTTTTCATTAACCACCACATCTGTAACAATCATAGCATGGCCGGGAAAACCGCCTTTGATGAGCACATCGCCGGGTTCGATATTTTTCATTGATCCCGGGCGCAACTGCTTTTCCAATGAAGCCGTACCACACATGCCAAATACGCGATCCAGGTACCGGGAGAAATTAGTTTTGTCACCTCCTTCTGTCCAGGCATACCTCTTACCCAGGTTATCAATAAAAACAATATCAGAAAAACGCTTTTGCTCAAACAAAAATTCGGCACGAAGCCTCATAACCGCATCGGCACATTGCTGGAGGTCTCTGCTTCCAACAGAAATATCCATCACGGCATACTGGGCCTCCTGGTTGGTTTTCAACCGCCCGTCATATAAGAAAACCTGGTTATCAGATTTTAATGGAACTTTCCGCAGCCAGTACCCGAAAGACCCCGCTCTACATGGCAGTCGCACAAAACCAGCAGGCACCTCTATAGCGCCCACATTTCGAAAAACACCAACATTTGAAACCGGCATTTCCGGCTCGTCATATACAGCCGAGCGAATAGAAATCTGTTCACATCCCGATAAAAACAGCAGGGATATTAAACCAATTCTCGTCATAAGATTATTTTAAAAAGGACACGGACCAAGGCTATATTCCATAGCAGTTACAATAACTTTAACATTCTACTGGTATGAAATTCAATGCTAAACAGTTCGATAAAACGTTTATAGGCCATATATCGTAAACAATAGTTACATTTACCTTCTCCGGCGTATAAGGAATAATCCTCAAAACCGTTATGAGTCATCCTTCTTCAATACTTCAATGCCATACAGAACCCATCCACATCCTTGGTAGAATCCAGGACAGGGGCTTCCTGATTGGCGTAGAGAAGGACAAAGAACAGGTTACCCATGCCAGCGAAAATGTAAATAGTTTATTATCGATAGATGCCAATGACCTTATTGGAAGGCACTGTAAAATTTTAGACAAGCTTATTACCGGGCCCGGCTTTTTGTTCTCGCATTATGCGGCATCGCTAAGTAAAGGCGATGAAAACCTGCCCAATCATTACCCGGTAGTAACCTGCAATCATATTAATTATTACCTCATTCATTCTTTCAGCAATAACTACCTGATATTTGAAACGGAACCTGTTTTGCAGGAAGGTGACGTATCTGATAAGATCTTTGAAATAGTAGACACTGTTATCGGCCAGAATGTTATTGCCGATATTATGGATGCAGCTGTTTCGGAGATAAAGCGGATCACTGGTTTGGAGCGTGTGATGATATACCAGTTTCATGCTGATGGAAGCGGACAGGTAGTAGCAGAAGCAATAGATGGTGGCCTGGAACCCTTTATGGGATTACGATATCCGGAGACAGATATACCCCGGCAAGCACGGGAACTCTATAAAAAAAACCATACCCGCCTGGTACACGAAGCTGGTGGGACAACGCCGCTGGTAATTTCGTCTACTCCAACCCCACTTGATCTTACTTATTCTGTACTGCGCGCCGTATCTCCAACCCATATCGAGTACTTAAAAAATATGGGCGTCACATCCAGTTATAGCGTTTCTATAATGGATGATAACGTACTTTGGGGCCTGGTTTCCTGCCATCACAGTACCGGGAAGATAATTGACTACAAGGTAAGGCAGGCTACTTTACTTATTGCCAAAGTAATGATGTCGGGAATTTCGGAAAAGTTAAAAGACCTGTCCAAGCAGGCAGAAAGAAAATATACGGCCAGTTATTCGAAGCTGCAGGAACTGATCATCCAGGAGCACAACTTTAAATCAGGCTTAAATAAAGGGCTGCAACATCTGCTACATACCACCAACGCATCTGGTTTTGCGCTGATGTTTGATGGTCAGTTATACACTCATGGCCTGGTGCCTGAAAGAGACCAGATACTATCTATAATAGAATGGCATAAAGCCAAAAGCATTTACGGCCTATACTATACACAACAGTTTTCGAAAGAAGAGCATAGAGCAGTGGCATACTATAAAAAGGCGAGCGGTATATTAATTGCTCCACTGACTGTTGAAGAAGGATACCTGATGTGGTTTAAAAAAGAAAACCGGTACGTAGTTCAATGGGCAGGTAACCCACATGATAAGGATACCCAACCCGTAAAAGGCAATCAGCAGCTACAGCGTTATGTTCCCAGGAAATCCTTTGCTGTCTGGCGAGAGAATATTACCCATCAATCTGAAAGCTGGACTAATGAAGAAATCAGTTCGGCCCAACGGGTGGCAGTGTTGCTGGATTCTTCTTTCGAAAAAGAAAGAAAGCAGATTTCCGATTACAATAGCAAGCTGAATCGTATTACCAAAGACCTTGAATTTTTCAGCTATACGGTTTCTCATGATCTGAAAACGCCCTTAACCGTCATCAGGTCTTATGCCCAGCTGCTATTGCTGGCGGGAGACTCTATGAGCCCGAAGGAAAAAGAGATCACGAAAAAGATCGTAACCAGTGTTGACAAAATGAGCGAAATGATATCGGGGGTCAACCAGCTTACGCGTATTAATAAAAACGAGATCACCTTTAAGGAGGTAGACGTTTCTAAACTCATTAATGATATTGTGAGCGATCATACCATCGCTCATGAATACCATAAAACAAAAATTGTTATTGGTAATACTCCTGAAATATTCGGGGACCATCACCTTATTTATCATTGCTTCTCCAACATCATTGGTAATGCTTTAAAATATAGTTCCAAAACCGGTAACCCGAAAGTTGAGATCAGCGGCTTTAAGAAAGACAACTATACCTGTTATCGTATACTGGATAATGGCATTGGTATTCCGCCGGAAGATCATGCTCACATATTTGACCTGTTCAACCGTTGCCAGAATGCCGGTGAATTTGAGGGTTCCGGTATTGGCCTGCCCATTGTACAAACGATCCTTGAAAAACATAAAGGTTACGCCTGGTGCATCAGTAACCTCGGCGAAGGCACCGCCTTCTACCTTGTATTTCAAAATACACCTTCTTAAATGCTGAGTAACATTATTAAATCAACTACGGCTCCATTGCATACCCGGCTGGAACAGGATTTGTTTGCTGCTGCTATTATGGACGGAAGTTTTACCCTTGCCGATTACAACAAAGTATTACGCGTTAACTACATGGTACACCAGCTATTGGAACCGGTCATCTTTGATGTGTTAGGCGAACGAATAAGCCAGGAGGTTGAACTCACCAAAAGAAGAAAGCTACACGCTCTTGAAGAAGATATGGAAGCGTCAGGGATCAACCTTTCTCAAGACCGGCAGTTACCTGTTGAGCGACCGGCTTTTAACAGTGAAGCTGAGGCATTGGGAGCTTTATATGTTTTGGAAGGCGCTACTTTAGGCGGACAGGTTATTATTAAGCGATTGAAAAAAAATGACTTATTCGCCACATTGCCTTTAGCTTATTACAATGTTTACGCAGATCGTACAGGAGTGATGTGGAAGCAGTTCCTGGAAAAAATCAATCAATATGAGGATCATAGCAGTGCCTTGCTGGGCGCTCAAAAAGTATACAAGCTGTACCTTGAAATAGCAGAAGCCATCAAACCAGCGTAGCAGATACACTGTATAGTTTTCTTAAGTACGATACCACAATTCCGATAATTTTGCAAGAACTGTTAAAGTTCCGCAATGTCAAAAAGAGAGAATTATATTAGCTGGGATGAGTATTTTATGGGCGTAGCATTGCTTTCCGGCAAACGCAGTAAAGATCCTTCAACACAGGTGGGCGCCTGTATCGTAAATAAGCAGAATAAAATTGTAGGCGTGGGATATAATGGTTTACCCATCGGCATCAGCGACGATGAGTTTCCCTGGCAAAAGCAAGGCACTTTCTTGGAAACCAAGTACCCTTATGTTTGTCATGCTGAACTGAACGCCATTTTGAACAATATCGGCATCAGCCTTCATGGCTGTAAAATATACACCGCACTTTTTCCCTGTAACGAATGTACCAAGGCCATCATTCAGGCGGGTATCGGAGAAGTAATTTACCTGTCAGATAAATATGCTACGCAAGACAGTTTTATCGCTTCCAAAAAAATGCTGGAAAAAGCTGGCATTGCCATGAGAAAGATGGAAGCACAGCAAAAACATATTGCACTTTCATTTGAAGAAGGCGACGTTTAACAGTTACCCTTCTATAAACGCCACCGAATCCAGCTCATCATCAAATAACACAAACCTTGCATCGTAACCAGGCTGTATAAACCCTATACGATCGTCCATTTTTATGGCTTTGGCCACCCGGCTGGTAGCCATTTCAATAGCTTCCTGTAAGGTAACATGTAAATGTGTTCTTGCATTCTTAACGGCATCGATCATAGAAATGGCTGCGCCGCCCAAATTACCGGCCCCATCCCGGTAATAGCCATCTACCATTTTTATACTAAGGTTTTCCCAATCAAATACCTGTTTTTTCCTCCCCAGGAAGGCAGCATCTGATAATAGAATCAGTTTGTCGCCCTTTTGCTTATAAGCCACTCTGGCGGCTGCGTAATGGCAATGCCCTCCATCAAGAATAACGGGAGCATATATACTTTCATTATCGAATATTGCTCCCACCAGGCCGCACTCCCTATGCCCCATCTGGTTCATGGCATTGTACAAATGAGTCACCAGTTGAATCCCTTTCGAAAAATAATACTGTGCCTGCTCGTAGGTAACAGCGGTATGGCCAATGGCAATATTAATACCGCTATCCAGCAATAACTGCAATTGATCATCCGTAAAACACTCGGGAGCTATTGTAATTATCTTTATTACATCTTTACCCGAATCGATGATCTGTTTCAACTCTTCATCAGTGGGCTTACGAATGATAGCAGCCGGATGCGCTCCCCGTTTATCAATATTTATAAAAGGCCCCTCCAGGTGCATGCCCAATACACCGGGTTGCTGTTGCATAAAGCTTTTAACCACCTCAATACCTTTTAAAATAGTTTCAAAACCAGAGGAAATTAATGTGGGCAGTATATAACCTGTACCATGATCGATGCTAGCCTGGTACATGTCCTGCAGAGCAGCAGCAGATAGTTCCTTTGAAAAATAAAGATCATAGCCTCCGTTGGGCTGTATGTCTATAAAAGCAGGGGCAGCATTCTTTCCTGCGGCATCAACAATTGCAAAACCCTCGGGTACATGAGCTGTTATATCCAGTATCTTTCCATGCCGGGTAAGTACAGCTACATTTTTTAAAACTTCAGAACCGGTAAAAACAGTTGCATTAATGATTGCCTGCGCCATGATGCGGTTTTTTAGCAAACATAATGAAGTTATCGGCGCTAATGACCGATGCGTAATATTGTTGCGGCAACCATCCCGGCCGTTTCGGTTCGCAAACGGGTTTCGCCCAACGTAACAGGCTGGTAGCCCTTATTCAAAGCAGCTTCAATTTCTTCCGGAGTGAAGTCACCCTCGGGCCCGATTAAAATAAGTGAAGGAGATGAGGAATATTTTAAATATTGCTTATCCGTTTCAATACAATGGGCAATATATTTTTGGGCGGCAGGCACAGGTTCGGGATCAGCTATAAATTTATTAAACTCAACAGGAGCGCTCATTTGCAGTAGCCAGGTTTGCTGACTTTGCAGCATGGCGCTTACTAATATATTGTGAAGGCGTTCTTCTTTGAACTTCTCTGTTTCGGTACGTTTGGTAATAAGCGGGATCACCCTGCTTACACCCAGCTCTGCTGCTTTCTCGAGGAACCATTCAAACCGGCTGGTATTTTTGGTAAGTGCAATAGCTACAGTTACTGTGGCACCTCTTTTTTCTTTAGGTTCAATAATATCCACCGATACCTGGCAGTGTTTCCGGTGATCATTAACAATGGAAGCGGTAATCAGGTGGCCCTTCCCATCGGTCAGGTGCATTTGATCCCCTATTTTCATTCTCAACACCTGGATAGCATGTTTGGAATTGGTTTCATCTAATGTAATAGTTACAACCGGCCTCTTTCTTCTCTCCTTTTTAGCTGCAGCATTAAATTCGTTGCTTATCTCTGTTCCTGTACTCTCATCATTACCCGTCGTCTCAGGGGATGGAGCTATCACATTAACACCTGGCTGATCAACCACCAGGCTAACAGCAGTGAAAATACCTTCATCACTTTCTGATATTTCTGAATTAAGCTGAAGTTCCTGTATATAGAAATAAGGTAACAAAATCCTGATTTAAATTTGATCAGAGCGATGGCTGTTTTCAGTTAACTAACAACTGTCATCTCTTAATTGTTAGAATGGCGCTTCATCCAGCTCATCATCACTCATATTGTTCATCTTACTTTGCGCCTGGAAAAGTCTCGCTCCCCCGCCACCGGCATCCGCATCATCGTTTACCGGCCGCCAGGTACCACCGCCCAATCCGACCGCATTATAGGGATCCTCATCCCAGGATATAAACTTCTGTATATGCAGTAATGCTTTTAGCTTCACAGTTTCCAGCGAACCATTACGGTGTTTGGCAATCTTTACCTCGGTCAAACCTTTTTGATCTTCGCCTTCCGAATTGGTATTGATATCGTAATAATCAGGACGGTACAGAAACATAACCATATCCGCATCCTGCTCAATCGCTCCCGATTCACGAAGGTCACTCAACTGCGGTACACGGCTCCCCTCTTTAGTACCACGCTGCTCCACGGCACGACTTAACTGGGACAGGGCAATAATCGGAATATTCAGCTCCTTTGCCAACCCTTTCAGGTTCCGGCTAATGGTACTGATCTCCTGCTCGCGGTTACCGTTTTTATTATCTCCCCCGCCACTCATCAGCTGCAGGTAATCGATGATCACCATACCAATATTATGCTTGTTCTTAAGCTTACGGCATTTAGCACGCAGCTCAAATATATTCAGGGCAGCGGTATCATCAATAAAAAGAGGGGCTTGTGATAGTCGTTGTATACCCTTGGTATATAGTTGTTTCATCTCATGCTCTTCCATTTTACCACGGGCAATTTTTTCCAGCATGATCTCGCTTTCAGCCGACAATACCCGCTGTACCAGCTGGGCGGCGCTCATCTCCAACGAGAAGAAGGCCACCGGTGTCTGCTTCGATGGGTTCATAATGGCATTACGGGCAAGGTTTAATGCAAAAGCCGTTTTACCCACGGCCGGCCTTGCCGCCAGGATAATAAGGTCACTGTTTTGCCAGCCATAAGTTACTTTGTCCAAAGGTTTAAAACCACTGGGTACACCCGTTACATCTTCATTCCGGTGACGCAGGTCTTCGATTCGCTTGATGGTGTCCACCAATACAGAGTCGATAGACTGCATGGTACTCTTCATGTGAGAGTTAGTGATCTCGAAAAGCTTTGATTCGGCATCATCCAGCAGATCAAAAACATCAGCACTATCTTCGTAGGCGTCACTCAGTATCTCTCCACTGATCCGTATCAGTTCCCGCTGAATGAACTTTTGCATAATAATACGGGCATGCGACTCCACGTTTGCGGCCGATACCACTGTATTAGTGAGCTTGGTTACATAATAAGGTCCACCTACCAAATCCAACTCTTCCTTCATTCGAAGTTCTTCCACTACAGTAAGGATATCAATAGGTTGGCTTTTATTAGCCAGCGATTGTATAGCACGAAAAATACGCTGGTGCGCATCTACGTAAAAGCATTCGGGATTACGTATGGTTTCAATCACAGCGTCAAAAGCGCCCTTTTCAAGCATGATCGCGCCTAATACGGCCTCTTCCAGCTCGCGGGCTTGTGGTGGCACTTTGCCGTATACCATGGTACCTACATCTGCTGCACTACCACCGGTGGTTCTGCGTTTCTGTTTCCTGTCTTTATTTAAATTAATGGGGTCCATTGTTCAATTCAAAGGATAAAAGGTCCTGTCATCAGTTATTACCAACGATTCATTGGGTGCAATCCTACCTGTAATTCTGTAAAATTAAATAGTTAAGGTGTACTTACCCGTTAAAACCAAAGGGCGAATTTAGACCCGAAAAAGGGTAGAAAAAAATCTTTATTTCCAAACATTTTCCTTACACGAAAACACAGGTTATACACATTTGGCAGGCTGACCAGGATAAGAGAAACCGGGCCCGGCAAAAATTAACCTATATTTTTTTTAATGTGTCTGTTACATATTGAGGTTTTCTCTCGTCCTAACAAAAAACCAAAGCGGTTTATGAAAGCGCACGCATGAGAACGTATTAGGCCGGGTGCTTTTTTAACCAGCAATAAAACCTATAAATGAAGAAAGCTTTATGTTTTATCGCCGTTGCCAGCCTATTGCTGACTACTACTGTTAGCTATTGCAAAAACGATAAACGGGAAGTGGAAGAAGAATCTGATAACAATCCGAGATGCAAACCCTTTTAATTGGCAGGATCCCTGACCAAGACCTTCGCGGATTTTTCTTTCATTTCTTCAATTTTTTTAACCGGCGATGAGCAATCATTGACCCAAAGCTCATTAACCCCTTCTGACAAAAAGTAATTTAGAGAGAACCATTTTAAAAATTCACCATTATCCAAACCGCCTCCCCGGTAAATACCGGGGAGTTTTTTTAGGCAGTACCTGGCAATCAATTACTACCTGAACTTTAAACATTGCGTATCTTTGCGCTCCCCGAAGGGGTTCTTCGGGCAAAAATCTGTTATTTAAAATGACCATTTCTTATAATTGGCTGAGTGAGTACCTGCCTGCCGGACAAACAGGCCTGTCAGATAAAGTGCAACCCGAAAGACTGAGCCAGATTTTGACGTCAATCGGACTTGAGGTAGAAGCAGTAGAACATTACGAATCGCATAAAGGAGGATTAAAAGGCCTGGTTGTGGGTGAAGTACTTACCTGCGAAAAGCATCCCAATGCTGATAAGCTGAAACTAACCACCGTAAATACCGGAGCCGCCGAACCACTGAAAATAGTTTGCGGTGCGCCGAATGTTGCTGTTGGGCAAAAAGTAATTGTAGCTCCCATCGGCACTACCATCTACCCGCTTAATGCCGAGCCGCTTACAATGAAAGCTGCCAAAATTCGCGGCGAAGAAAGCCAGGGAATGATCTGCGCCGAGGATGAAGTAGGACTGGGTAATGCGCACGATGGAATATTGGTGTTGCCCGAGACTTCCAGGCCCGGAACGCCGGTTGCCGAGTTGTTTAATATATATACAGATACAATATTTGAAATTGGCCTCACGCCCAACCGTATGGATGCCATGAGCCATTGGGGAGTAGCGAGGGACGTTTCTGCTTATTTAGCTCATCATGATAAAAAAAATGGTGGAGCCAGACTGCCGGCTATAAAAGCATTACCCGTGTTTAAGGGCAAAAACCCACTGGAAGTTTCCGTTGAAAATACGGCAGCCTGCCCCCGGTATAGTGGCATCTCTATAAACAATGTAACTATAGCGCCAAGCCCCCAATGGCTTCAGGATAAATTGAAGTCGATCGGAGTAAAGCCTATCAGCAATATAGTTGACATTACCAATTTCATATTGCACGAAACCGGGCAACCCTTGCATGCGTTCGATGCGGACAAGATCTCAGGCCAAAAAATTATCGTAAAAAATCTGCCGCAGGACACGCCTTTTGTTACCCTTGACGGAAAAGAGAGAAAACTGAACAGTTTCGACCTGATGATCTGTGATAATAATGGAGGAATGTGCATTGGTGGCGTTTACGGCGGTTTAAACAGTGGTGTTACAGACGTTACCAAAAACATTTTTTTGGAAAGCGCCTGCTTCGATTCCATCACCATTCGTAAAACGTCCTTCTCGCACGGGTTAAGAACCGATGCGGCTGCCCGCTTCGAAAAAGGAACGGATATTTCGGCGACCGTTAATGTTTTGAAACGTGCCGTGGAGCTTATTTTAGAAATTTGCGGCGGTGAAGTGGCTTCAGGCATTATTGATATTTATCCTGAAGAAAAACCCAAAACATCCGTAACACTTAAGTACCATTATCTTAAGAAATTAAGTGGCAAAAATTATCACCCCGATGCAGTAAAAAAAATACTGACAGCACTGGGTTTTGTTATTGAAAAAGAAGATATCGATTCACTTAAAATAGCGGTGCCCTATCACAAACCTGATATTAGCCTGCCAGCCGATATTGTAGAAGAAATACTGCGAATTGACGGGCTGGATAATGTAACGATCCCCACCTCCATAACCATGACACCGGCTGTTGAAGAAAACAGGGCGGCTGAAGTGCTGAAAGAAAAAGTGGCCAACTACCTCGTGGGACTGGGTTTTAACGAAACATTGACCAATTCCATCACCAACAAAGCCTACTTTAGTGAAGATGAATTGGCCAGTGTGGTGAAAATGAAGAATAGCCTGAGCGCAGAGTTAAATATTATGCGCCCGCAAATGCTGGAGACAGGATTGGAGATTGTGGCACATAACCTCAACCGCAAAAATGAGAACCTCCGTTTGTTTGAGTATGGCAAAACTTACGCTGTCAACGGTAAAGGTGAATTTGAAGAACCGGAGCATATTTGCTTATACCTGACCGGTAAAAAACTGGCCGACGGGTGGAAGGGAAAAGGTTCAGCCAATGATTTCTACACGCTGAAAGGAACGGTTGAAAAAGTATTGGCCCTGGCTGGAATCAGCGGGATCAGTTTTGATGAAGCCGACAGTGCGCAGCTGGAATATGGGTTAACCATTTTAGCAGGTAAAGAAATAATAGGCCAGATAGGACTGGTGAACAAGAAAATGCTGGAAAGATTTGATGTAAAACAACCCGTTTTCTTTGCAGATCTCAGCTGGGACCTGATTCTCAAAAAATCTAAAGCTGATAAAGTTCAGTTTAAGCCACTTTCCAAGTTCCCGGCGGTACAAAGAGATATTGCCGTTATCATTTCGAAAGAACTGAAATATGCGGCGGTTGAAGAGCAGGTAAAAAAATTGAACCTGAAAAAATTACAATCGGTTCAGCTATTTGATGTATTCGAAAGTGAAAAGCTTGGCGCAGGTAAAAAATCCATTGCAGTAAATTTCACATTTCTTGATGAAGAAAAAACATTAACCGATGGTGAAATTGATGGCTGGATGAAAAAGATCATGCAGGTTCTCGAAAGAGAGCTGCAAGCTGAGATCAGAAAGTAGCTGAAGAGGTAGGTAAAATACTATCGCGTGTGCTGGTAAACAGCCACTCATTGAATATTGAACTTTAAATTGCTCTCATGTCGCAAATTCTTGAAGATAAAATAAAGCAGATACAGGAAAAATTGCAATTACTGGCAAAGCAAAACGCGGCTATAAAGAAAGAAAACCAGGCACTGAAAGAAACCCTGGCAGAAACCCGGCTGCAGTTTAATGAAGCAGCCGACGTAGCAGAAGCTTTACAACATCAGCTGGACGCTAAAAAATACAGTCAGGCTATGATGAACCCGGAAGAAAAGAAAGCTTTTGAAAAAAAGATCAACGGGTATATTAAAGAAATTGATAAATGTATTGCGCTATTAAGTGTTTAGCAACCGGTTCATAGCCGATAGATCATAGTTCATAGTCAATTCACTACTCACAATTCACTATTCACTATTCACCATTTATTATCATGCAAGAAAATCTCATTCCCGCCAATATTAATATAGCCGACAGGATCTACCGGGTGCAAATGTCTCCCGAAGATGAGCAGGTTGTTCGTCAGTCGGTGCGCATTATCAATGATAAAATTGTTGAGTTTAAAACCAAAATACCTGGAAAAGATATGCAGGATTATATATCAATGGTGCTGGTTTGGTTTGTAACAGAAAGTAAGAACAAAAATGTTTCAATTGCTGATGAAAACCACCTGCTGGGCAAACTGGAGCAACTAGAATCATTGATCGATAATGAGCTTCAATAGAACGCTCATCTGTAAGTGAGAAGCTGGCGAACCTTCTGATCTGTAAAATCAAACGGCAGTTCCTTTTTAAGATAGGCGGGCCAAATAGCAAATCTCAAACTTAAATACCAAATTTATTTTTATCTTCGCCCACTACCCATCCCGTTGGTTGGGTATTTTTTTGATATTTAGAATTATAGAACCATTTTTCGAAAGAAAAAGCAAATGACTTTTAATGGAACCCACAATAATTATTGTAGCAGCAGTGGCCCTGGTGTTGGGCATCGTGGCGGGTAAATTTATTTTCGCTAAAAACACACAACAAAAAATCGACGAAGCTAGCTTAAGAGCGCAAACCATTGTAAAAGAAGCCGAGCTAAGTGCAGAAAACGTCAGAAAGGAAAAAGAATTGCAGGCCAAAGAAAAATTTGTTTCCTTAAAATCGGCTCATGACAAAGAAGTAAACGAACGTAACCGCAAGCTATCTGAAAGCGAAAACCGTATTAAACAAAAAGAACAGTCTTTAAGCCAGAAAGAAATCAATCTTGAAAAACAGGTAAAAGACAACGATATTATTAAAGACAACCTGAACAAACAGATTGAAGTAGTTAATAAAAAACGCACGGAACTCGAAAAACACCAGGAGGAGCATATACGCCGCCTGGAAAAAATTGCTGGTCTTACTGCCGATGAGGCCAAGATACAGCTGGTAGATAGCCTTAAAAATGAGGCTCATACACAAGCCATTGGCCTTCAGCAGGAAATTATTGACGAGGCTAAACAAAAAGCCAACAAAGAAGCCCGTAAAATCATCATTCAAACCATTCAACGTACTGCTGCTGAGCAGGCCATTGAGAATGCGATCACCGTATTCAACCTGGAAAGCGATGAGGTAAAAGGCCAGATCATCGGTAGAGAAGGCCGTAATATACGCGCCCTGGAAGCCGCAACAGGTGTGGACCTGATTGTTGATGATACCCCGGAAGCTATTTTGTTATCATGCTTTGACCCCTTGCGCAGAGAGATTGCCCGTTTGAGCTTACAGCGTTTGGTAACGGATGGTCGTATTCACCCCGCGCGTATTGAAGAAGTGGTAGAAAAAACCCGCAAGCAGATTGAAGAGCAGGTTATGGAAATTGGTGAACGTACTGTTATTGATTTAGGTATACATGGATTGCATAAAGAACTGGTAAGAATGGTAGGCCGTATGCGTTATCGCTCCTCTTATGGTCAAAACCTGTTGATGCACAGCCGCGAAACGGCTAACCTCTGCGCAACTATGGCTGCTGAATTGGGAATGAACCAAAACATGACCAAACTGGCCAAACGTGCGGGCTTACTACACGATATTGGTAAAGTACCCGATGAAGAAAGCGAATTGAGCCACGCACTGTTGGGTGCTAAACTGGCTGAGAAATATGGCGAAAATCCTGCTGTAGTAAATGCCATCGCCGCCCACCATGATGAAGCGGAAATGCAATATGTAATCTCTCCGATTATACAGGCTTGTGATGCCATCAGCGGTGCTCGTCCCGGTGCCCGTCGCGAGATCATGCAGCAATACCTGCAGCGCATTAAAGACCTGGAAAACCTGGCTACCAGCTACCCTGGTGTTGAAAAAGCATATGCGATACAAGCCGGCCGTGAGTTGCGTGTAATAGTGGAGTCTGATAAAGTAACTGACCAGGATAGTGATAAACTGTCATTCGAAATAGCCCAGAAGATTCAGACGGAAATGACCTTCCCCGGGCAAATTAAAGTAACCGTGATCCGTGAAAAAAGAGCGGTAAACGTGGCAAGATAATTATACAACTAAAGACAGTACAGCCGGTTTCTATTATGAGACCGGCTGTTTTGCTTCTATGATGCTTTGCTTGCGACGCTCCATTCGTTTGCAGTAACACTATTGAACTATCTAATTATTTTAAGAAACTTTCAAACCTCTGGGTTCATTAAAGCTTCTTTATCTTTAATTTTAAAACCATATCATTTTCCCATGCAACCAGATTTCACGCTGCAAATAAAAAAGCAAACTGATCAGGAATTAACTGACATCTACAATAACCCGTGGAATTATAATCCAACATTTGTGAAGCTTGTTGAAGAAGAGCTACGCTTAAGAAACATAAACCTCGGGGCCTATACTGAAGTTCGGGAACAAAATGAAGAGGTAAGAAAGCAACAACTTCAGCAAGGAAAAAAAGGAAGTCCCTTGTATATTTTGCTAAGTTTCGTGCTAGCCTTATTAGGCGGATTGTTAGGAATTTATGCTGGCTACATTTACAGTCAGTCGAAAATAAAAGATAACAACGAAGAACAATATTACGTTTATGATGAGCAAACCAGGCATTGGGGTAAAATTATTATGTGGCTGGGTATTGGGGTATTTTTATTTGCATTATTGGTACGCTCTTCAAACCTGTAGGATAACTTATCCATACCAGACCCGATAATACCCACAAAAAAAGCAGTATCCTGTATATTGGTTTTTAAGTTTAATATTACTTTATCATATCCCCCGCTTTGTCAAACTCAGGCATTAGTACTTTTGATATCCTAAATCCATCTTGCATGAAGCATTTCCTTCCACTAATGATCGGCCTTTTTACACTATCAACTGTACATGCACAATTTGGCGGCAATGGCATGGGCGGTGGCCGTCCTGGCGGCGGCGGTATGCGAGACCATGCAGGCAGGCCCGATGGTTTACCCAACGGGCAGCTCAGAAACGTGCCATCAGCCAATTTCTTTAGTGCCGAATTAAAAGACGGCACTACGATCACAGGTAGTGGCGCCATAAAATTCAAAAACGATCTGTCGATAGTTGAAATAAAAACGCCGGAAGGTAAGGAACACACTTATACACCATCCCAGTTAAAACAACTCAGCCGTAACGGGCGCGCGGGTATGGAAATATTCATCAACTTCAACAATAAATACTGGCTGTCCAAACTCAATAGAAATGTGGAGCAATTTTACCAGACCGAAGGCGATGACGAGCTATTGTTTATTAAAGAAAAAGATAAGTTCAGGATCGCTGCCAAAGAAGACATCATTGACCTGGTAAAAGAAAACAAAGACGCTTACAAGCAGGCCAAAAAAGGACATGTGAAAAAAGCGTTGCTGGCATATATTGGCGAACCCCAGGCGGAGCGCAATGAATTCAGGGAGATGCGGGAAAATATAGACGCTGAAAAGGTAGAGAAAAAACAACAGCTGTTTAACCAGTAGCTATCTTATTCCTTCAGCCTCCAAACTTCATTTTCCAATAACAGCGCTAAATAATATGCCTGCGATCTGTAAAAGAAATTAGTTTTCCGGCTGTTCGCAAAAATACCTTTTACAGGATTAGGGAATACTGAGGTCATATTGGCAACAAAGAAATAAAAACGATCCGAATCCTTTTGAGATACAACGATCTGCTCTCCCCCCGCTTCGCCAAGTTTTATCAGTGAGGTTTGCAGCATAACTTGCTCCATTCCATTTTTTGCCTGCTGCTTTTCTCTTTTCAGATCCTTTATCAACAAAGGCTTAAGATCGGCCAGAAGCGGATGTGCTGAATGAGCAGCCACCAGCCGGGCCATATGATACAAAATAACAGCGGTATTCTGATAATGAGGTGAAGTGTAGTGCGGGCGTTTAATATGTTTCCGCGCGATCAGCATATCTTTCATCAGCCATATAGTAGCGCTGTCGAACTGATTTAACTCCAGCTGGTTGTCTAAAACAAACCGCATGCCGTTAGCCTGCACACAAATATCAAAATCAACCGGCATGTTTTTGCCAAACCAGGTAGAGTAAGCAGGCACCTTTTTATAACGCCTGAAAGTGTTGCGGATCTTAGTCTTTTGCCCATTGGCATTTTCTGCCATGAGGTTTTTTACCACCAGTTTTAAACTATCGCTGAATGCAGCAGACAGGTATAATATCGAGGTATCATCCAGGTCATCAGGTATAATATATTTTTTTCGTTGAGAAAAATAGCGGCTATTAGGGAAATGCCTCGACGGGTTGGTCTGCCAGAAATTATACACGGGTCTGCCATCTTTATTTTGATACCGGTAATAATTGGCAGCAGTCTTTTCCGTCATGGCATCCACTATTGCCTGGTTCCTGGCAGATAGCTCTTCTTTCAGGCTTTTGAGCGTCCAGGTGATCAACCCTGTAAAAAAAATATTATCATCTTCTTTGGGAGCTTTCCTGCCCGGTAAATAAGCCCTTTGGGAAGGAAACAAGCCTGGCGGGTAATTAGCATCTGTTTCTGCTACCTGCAGATCACTAATACGGTTGATCAGGGAATCAATATATTGATTTTGTCCACATACAGGACTTGCAAGGGCATACAAGAGAAAAAACGTTAGCAATAAACGCATCAAAATTTAGTTTAATACCTGCAAAAATAGAGGTGTGCTCGCGAATACATTTACAAAAATGAGCGTAATTACGACAACAGGAAAAGCTGACTGTTACAGCGTCAAGGTTGCCCCACAACGCTGTTCCCGAAAATTGCCTTAGCTTTGCCGCTTATTTTATCCTTACTCTTGCTTGCCCAAACACATATAAATTATTTATGAAGGGCAATAATAAATTTTTAAAAATACTTCTTTTAGGCCTGCTCAGTGCAATAGGACCATTTTCGATCGATATGTACCTGCCTGGCTTCCCCAATATTGCTAAAGAGCTGCAAACAGATGTGAGCAATGTATCGCTAACTCTTTCCAGTTTTTTTATTGGCATTTCGGCAGGACAGCTTTTGTACGGACCCTTATTAGATAAATACGGGCGTAAAAAACCGCTTTATTTTGGTCTTGGTTTATATATCCTGGCCTCCCTGGGCTGTGTTATGTCAACTTCTGTGAATATGCTCATTATTTTCAGGTTTCTCCAGGCGTTGGGAGGTTGTGCCGGTATGGTAGCATCCCGTGCCATGGTGCGCGACCTTTTCGATGTAAAAGAAAGCGCCAAAGTTTTTTCATTGTTAATGTTGGTAATTGGAGTTTCGCCCCTGCTGGCGCCTACTATCGGGGGATATGTTACTGCAGCTATTGGCTGGCGCTATGTTTTTATTATCCTGCTGGCCATTGTGCTTATTATTTTACTGTTGTGTATTTTCCTGTTACCAGAGAGCAAACAACCTTCGCCAAACTATTCGTTGGCGCCGGCAGCCATCCTTAAAAGATTTGCTGATGTTTTTAAACAACCTCAGTTTGTGATCTACACCTTTGCAAGTGCCTTCACGGCAGCAGGTTTATACGCTTATGTAGCCGGCTCCCCTCATGTTTTTATGGAAGTTTTTGGCGCCAGTGAAAAACTATACGGCTGGATATTCGCTATGATTGCAGGCGCCCTTATTGTAGCTACACAAATAAATGCGCAGATCCTCAGGATTACCTCAAGCGAAAAAATCATTCCCCGGGCTATATTTTTCCAAACCTTCGCCGGCATTTTACTGTTTGTTGGCTTCGCCTGTAACTGGTGGGGTATGGCGAGTAGTATTATCCTTTGCAGCATCTTCCTGGCCTGCCAGGGATTTACATTTCCCAATGCATCTGCTCTCGCACTGGCGCCCTTTAATGAAAATGCAGGCAGTGCTTCTGCGCTTTTAGGTTGTATACAGATGGCAACAGGCGCCTTTTCTTCGGCAATGGTTAGCGTTTTTCATGACAAAACTGCTACCCCATTAGGCCTGGTGATGGGCTTTTGTGCATTAACCGCACTGTTTATACTTTTAACAGGAAAAGGCATCGTACGTTACCGGGCACGGAAGGCCGAGGTTGAAAAAAGCTCGGTAGACATGATCTCTGAATTATAATATGCGTTGTTAAAGAAAAACTTTGGGTAACCATATCAAAATTTAAAAATTTCTCCCTACCTTTGCAGTCCTTAAAAAAATAAGTTATGAGCAGCGCGATAGCTTTCGTTCACGAGCAATTGACACAGACAAAAAAATTTCCAGCTTTTAAAGCCGGTGATAATATTACTGTAAACTATAAAATTATAGAAGGAAATAAAGAGCGTATCCAGTCTTTTAAAGGAGACGTTATCAAAAAACAAGGTAGCGGGGCTACTGCAACCTTTACAGTTAGAAAAATTTCTGACGGTATAGGTGTTGAAAGATTATTCCCTTTTACTTCTCCTAATATCGACTCTATCGTATTGCATAAAGTTGGCCAGGTTCGCAGAGCCAAACTGTTTTACCAAAGAGAAAGAAGCGGTAAAAGCGCACGTATCCGTGAAAAACGCATGGCTGTTAGCGCTAAAAAGCCTGCTGCTGCAAAAGCATAATTTAACTACAGATATTGATAAAAATCCTGCCTGCCTGGCGGGATTTTTTGTTGAATCACTTTCCATAAATGAATACGATTGCCGATTTTTTAAACAAGTTCACATCTGTATTTGTATTCTTCTCGTATCTTTGATAACTAATTTTTATTGATCATGACACAAATTCAACTATTGGGCGCATTGGGTACAAATGAAATCATCATTATACTGGTTATTGTGCTGCTGTTATTCGGAGGTCGTAAAATCCCTGAATTGATGAGAGGTTTAGGTAAAGGTATGCGCGAGTTTAACGATGCCAAGGACAATGTTAAAAAAGAAATAGAAGATAGCGCAAACTCTATTACCAGCGAACCCAAGAGGGCCGAATAAACCGCAATCCTATATTTTTTTCTGACTTACAAAAGCCATTCTTTTGCCAGATTTCATTTCTATTGCCCGTTACCATCAGGACTTAAAAGAGGGCAAAACATCTTGCCTAACTACTGTTGAAACTTATCTTCAAAAAATAGAAGCACAAAAGCAGCTAAATGCTTTTGTGGAAGTTTATGCTGAAGAAGCAAGAAACCGGGCGAAAGAACTGGATCAGCTGGAAGCACCCCAGGGCAGGTTGCATGGGGTAGTTATAGGTATTAAAGACGTTATTTGCCACCAGGGGCATGAAGTAACCGCGTCCTCCCATATTCTTAAAGGCTTTACTTCTATTTTCTCGGCTACAGCAGTTGAACGCATGCTGGCGGAAGGTGCTATCATTATAGGGCGTTTGAACTGTGATGAATTTGCAATGGGATCTACCAACGAAAATTCAGTATACGGAAAAGTACTGAATGCGGCAGATGAAACACGCATTTCGGGTGGATCTTCAGGTGGATCGGCAGTTGCCGTTCAGGCAGGACTTTGTATGGTATCCCTGGGAAGTGATACAGGTGGTTCGGTAAGACAGCCTGCAGACTTTTGCGGTATTATTGGCTTAAAACCCACTTACGGACGCATTTCCAGGTATGGCCTGATAGCTTATGCCTCTTCTTTCGACCAGATCGGTATTTTTTCTACTACTGTAACAGATGCGGCCCTTTTGCTTGAAGTAATTGCTGGTGCTGATGATTTTGACAGTACCGTATCCAACGAGCCCGTTCCGGCTTATTCCAAAGAGCTGGAAACCGGCAAAAAATACAAGATAGCCTACTTTCCCGAAGCACTTTCTCATCCAGGGTTGGATCCGGAAATTTCAAATGCGATAAAAAGCAAACTGGAAGACTGGAAGAACCAGGGTCATACGGTTGAAGAAGTGCATTTTGATCTGCTAGACTATATTGTTCCGGCTTACTACATCCTCACAACGGCAGAGGCCACTTCTAACCTTTCCAGGTATGATGGCGTAAAATACGGTTTCAGGGCCAATAAGACGGCAATTACCGACCTGGATACCTTCTATAAGGAAAACCGTTCCCAGGGCTTTGGATGGGAGGTTAAGCGAAGAATTATGTTAGGCAACTTTGTATTAAGTTCGGGATATTATGATGCTTATTTTACCCAGGCCCAAAAAGTAAGGAGAACTTTAACAAATAAACTATCGCTGATTTTCAACGATTTCGACTTCCTGTGTTTACCCACATCTCCATCGGTAGCCTTCAAAATAGGCGAAAAGATGGAAGACCCCATAGCTATGTATATAGCTGATATTTATACCGTTATAGCTAATTTGACCGGTGTTCCCGGCATAGCAGTGCCTTTATTTTCCCACCCCGGCAACCAAATGCCATTTGGCCTGCAATTGATGTCCGCTCATTTTAATGAATTATCTTTGCTTTCTTTTTGCAACAATATTTTAGAGAATTAAACGTTATTAAGAATTCGAATAACTACTACAACCAAACCATATACTTTTAATTGACCTTTTTTAAAAAACATTTTACAAAGAATGATTAATAAAAAACAGGTGGTGAAGCATTGCGGAATGGTAATTCTTTTTTCTTCTCTGTCTTACATTTCCTTCGGGCAAATAAATCCTTTAGTAATAGCTTCCGGCGTCAATAATAATGCCGAGGCTGTTAAAAAAGCAGATCCTAAAGGAGGCTTTAAGAATCTTTTTGAATCTTCGGGTGGCTCATCGGCAAAAGTAGCTTCATTCAAGGGTGTTAGTATGGAACACCTGAATCCGCAGGCGCTAAGCTTTGTTCAGGATTATATGGAGAAATATTCCGAAGATCTAAAGGAGCTTCAAACCTGGGGTAAGCCTTATTTTGACATGATGGATGACATTCTTACTCAGAATAATATTCCAAAGCAACTAAAATACCTTGCGGTAATAGAATCTAATTTAAAGTCGTCAGCGGTATCCTGGGTGGGCGCTGTGGGTCCATGGCAATTTATGCCCGGCACGGCTACTACCATGGGGCTTCGCGTAGGCCGTGGTGTAGATGAAAGAAGAGATTACCTGAAAAGTACCAAGGCGGCCAGCAAATACCTGAACTATCTATATGATATTTACGAAGACTGGTTATTGGTAGTTGCTGCATATAATTGCGGGCCCGGCCGGGTTAACTCTGCTATTGCCAAAGCAGGTAGCAGCGATTTCTGGAAGCTTCAATATCATTTACCCACTGAAAGCCGTAACCACGTTAAAAAGTTTATCGCTACACATTATATAATGGAGGGCGAAGGAGGTATTACCACTGTTTCCAAACAGCAGGCTTTAGCTATGATGACTACTGTAAAAGACGAGGTAACACACAAGGATGTAAAAGTTCAGACTATCAGTGGCAGATACAATTCAAAAGCCATTGTGAAATACCTGGACATGAGTCTTGAAGAATTCAGCCATCTGAACCCGAGCATGGATAAGGTATTAGCTTCTAACGCTACTTACCAGCTTAAGTTGCCTTTGGAGAAGATGGACCTGTTTTTATCCAAGAAAAATGAGATGCTGAACGAATCTATTCAAATGCTGATCAACCCTGAATACAGGAACTAATATATATTCACAACAAACAAGCTTAAACCGCCGTCTATCGGCGGTTTTTTAATGCCCAGCCGGTTTTGGTACTTTCGCTTCTGCCCTTCCAACTATATCGACCCGATATAAATCTCCCTGCTTTCCCTTTTAACAAACATAGGTATATCAAAACACGGCTCAGGATGCTATCGCTCGCTTTAACCTTGTTGAAAGCCTGCTTATCAATTAGCAACTATATTCCGATAGATAAGGGGAATATCACGAAAAGTCAGGCTACTACCCGAAATCTTTACCCCAATGAAACCTACTGAATAGCAGGGGCTCTATACACACAAAAAAACCCGTCATTGCGACGGGTTTTAATATCGGTTGTATAAAATACTGTAAAACTATTGATCTGTAACCTGGAAAGTAATAGGTTGCTTTCTGTAAGCTTTCACCTCTCTACCATTTTGAATGGCGGGGTTCCATTTACCAGACTTTTTGATTACCCTTACAGCTTCCTGCTCCATTCCAAATCCAACGCTTGTTAATGCTTTTACATCACTTACGTTACCTGCAACATCCACAATGAACTGGATAATTACAGTGTAGGTTCCGGGAGAAGCTCCGTTATCAACGGCTACCTGGCCATCAAGGTTTCTTTCAAGGAAAGAACGCCAGTTACCAGGATATTTTGCATCAACCTCCACTTTGGTAAAAACTTCAGGCTCTTTTTCAACCGGTTTTGCCTCAACAAGGCCTTTACCTCCGTCTGCTGCTGCAGGCGGTGTAACGATACCGATATCTTTGATACCTTCCTGGCTGATTGTACCAATTTTGGTTTCTTTCAGCTCTTCAACCGCGGGTGGTGGTTCTTTTACTTCCTCATCTTTTACGATCTTGGGAGGAGTAAACGCCTTCATTTCAATTTTTGGAGGCGGTGCCTGCTTGGGTGGCGGCGGTGGCGGAGGAGGCGGTGGTTCTTCCGGCTTCTCCTGCTCAATTTGTTGTATAGTAACTTCATTGATCTTTACTGCATCCTCGTCTACTGCCGGCGTCATCTGGCTTTTCAGGAAAATACCTCCTGCAATTAAAGCAAAGCCAAGAGCAGTACCACCGATAGCAATCCACAATCTTTTATTATAGCCTCTACGAAGTTCGTAGGCACCATAACTCTTATTGCGGCCTTCAAACAGAAGATCCAAGAAGTCGGTACTTAAAATTTTATTAGCGTCCATTATACTTTAATTTGTTAATTATAAGATGCAATCTGTGCATATTTCCACACAATCAGCACCAATTAATGCTGCTATTTTGCAGCAGGAGCTGTTGGGGCTGCTGCCGGAGCCGCTCCCTGCGAAGCGTTGATCAGATCTTTCTCCGTGTCGAATGGCTCCAATAATGCGTAGCGGGCTACTTTATTAATGGTCATTTCATCCAACAGATCAATTACATCCTTATAGTTTGCTTCTTCGGTTGGCTTGATCAATACAAAGAAATCTTTCTGCCGGCAATCATTAGGGTTTTTACCTTCCTGCTTTGCTTTGGCTTCACAGGCAGCATCGGTAACATACCTCGATTCCACCTCTTTCTTTTTCTTGATAATTACATCTCTTATGTCTTTGATAGTTGACGACTTAAATGCCTGGCTGGCATTTTCATTTGTCAACTCTCCTTCGTAATAGAAAATATTATTATCCCGGCCAACCATAATGGTGAGCGCACCCGACATTTTCACCTTGGTCTCTTCTTCTTTCTTCTCAGTATCCTTCGGCATATTGAGATCCATAGTTGTTGGAGAGCTCATGGTAGAAGTGAATATGAAGAAGGTGATCAACAGGAAACCGAGGTCCACCATCGGCGTCATGTCTACCCTGGTGCTTAGCTTTTTGGCTTTCTTAACGCCGGGGCCTTTTTTGTGACCGCCACCATCGCCGGTATCTAAACTTGCCATAACTAATTCTGTTTAAAAAAATTAATAACTATTATTTACTGTTGCGTTCTACCCACAATTCAGTTCCGCTTGGGGCGCCTTCAGGCATTGTAACCAGGTTATACTTCTGCTCATCATTCTTTTTCAAAGCATCAATGATGGCTTTAAAAGCAGGGTATTTGGATACATTATCACCTTTAATCAAATATTTTAAAGGCTGACCGGCAAAAACACTACGCGAAGCAGCGATCCAGTAATACAATTCATTATTTGCTGAATCTTTAACCGGAATACCTTCCTGTACGTACGTTTTCTTCTGATCTGCCGGCAATGCCAGGAACGCTCCCAATTTGTTAAAAGGAACACCAATCATATCACCGGGAAAATAACCGGCAACCTGTGCATCGGTTACAGGAATATTTCTTGCCTGTGCAGCAGCTTTAATAATATCTCTTGCCTGTTGCGGATCTTTTTGAGCCATGATAGAGAAGTATACTTTATCATCTTTATCAATGCTGATCATCACCGCATCATTCTCTGGCAATTTTTGAGATGAAACCGAATTAGGGGTCTGAATGGGAACTGCCTCAGCCGGTTTGAACTTAGTAGCCATGATAAAGAACGACAGGATAAGGAACGCGATGTCCACGAAGGGCGTCATGTCCGTATCAGTCGACTTTTTGGCTATATTAACTTTAGGCATATTGAATTTATTATTTTGATATGAGACGTATTAATTCGGAATTTCCATAAATCAACTTTCGTCTTTGTTACAAGTTACTATTTGTACAAAGAAGCAAAAGACTGAGTTAAAGTAAATCCAGACTCGTCGATACCATAAGTAATTGCATCAATTCTTGTAGTTAACATGTTGTATAAAATCAACGCCAGTGTAGAAGTACCGATACCAATCGCTGTGTTATACAGGGCCTCAGAGATACCAACCGCAAGAGCAGAAGAATCGCCACCGCCTCCAGAAGAACCTAAGGCTGCGAAAGAACGGATCATACCCATTACCGTACCTAATAATGCCACAAGTGTACCAGCTGATACGATAGTAGACAGGAACACCAGGTTTTTCTGAAGCATAGGCAGCTCCAATGCTGTAGCTTCTTCAACTTCTTTCTGGATAGCTACTACTTTTTGCTCAGTTTCTAAACCAGTTTCGTTGATCATTTCTTTGTAACGACGAAGACCAGCTTTCATCACATTACCAACTGAACCTTTTTGTTTGTCACACTCAGCAATAGCTGCGTCAACATTTTTATTAGCCAGGTGATACTGTACTTTACGGATAAAGTTGCTGATATTTCCTTTACCTAATGCTTTGCTGATTGTCAAGAATCTTTCAATCGCAAATACAATAACTACCAATAACATTCCAATCAGAAGAGGTACGATGATACCACCTTCGTAAATGGCGTTAAATGCTCCTTTAGGACCTTTGTGGTGAGGCCAAAATCCGCCTGCTGCATCAGGTACATCAAAACCCGCTGGATCACCCATAATAAATCTCCAAATAGAATAACCTGCCACTACACACAGGATAGGTGCTATCCACGAAATTGCATTACTGCTTTTTTTAGGTTGCACAGATGTCGTTGCTGCCGCTACCGGCTTAGCTTGATTTTCAGCCATGATCTTAGTTTTTTTAGTTTTTTAAATATTAAAGCTTGTGAAATAGATTACAATTCTAACAAAAAATAATTTATAACAAAATTTTTCTTTGTTATTTTTTTCTGATTAAAGACCTATTGTTTAATGATTATTTAACGCCCCTAAATGGTTATTAAATAACCATTAAATTAATATAAATGCCTTGCAGTCTGTAATATAGCCGTCGTTATTTGGGCATGAATATATGAAATTTATAACCAATACAAATTTGTTTTTTTTCGTTTGTAGTGCAACAGTAATTAACAATACTTTTGTTGGAAGTAATTTCAATACTCAATTAATCAAAAACAATAAACATGTCGACAATTACATTAAAAGGTAATGCTGTGAATACAATAGGCGCTTTGCCTGAAGTGGGTAGCCCGTTGAAAGATTTCACCCTGGTTAAAGATGATCTTAGTGAAAAAAGCCTGTCCGATTACAAGGGCCGGAAAATAGTACTGAATATTTTTCCCAGCATAGATACGGGTATTTGCGCTGCTTCAGCAAGAAAATTCAATGAAGAAGCCAGCACGCTGGAGAATACTGTAGTTATAAATGTCTCCAAAGATCTGCCTTTTGCCTTAAAGCGCTTTTGTGCTGCAGAAGGATTGGATAATATGGAGAACCTGTCCGATTTTCGCGGCAGCTTTGGAACTGATTATGGTGTTACACTGGCAGACTCCGGCATGAAGGGCTTATTAAGCCGCGCAGTAGTAGTTGCCAATGAAGAAGGGCAGATCGTTTACACAGAACAGGTACCTGAAATTGCACAGGAACCCAACTACGAAGCAGCATTGGCTGCTTTAAAATAAATTATTGCAACAGATACTAAAAACTCCCGGCGTCCCGGGAGTTTTCTTTTTTGAATATCTTTGAAATCAGAAATCAGAAAATGAAAGAAGCTATATTGGTGTTTATGGGTGGCGGCGCAGGAAGCCTGCTCCGGTACCTTGCACAAAGCTGGGTAGGAAAATGGTACCAAAGCCAATTTCCCTGGGGCACTTTTCTCATCAACATTTCAGGCTGTTTGCTGATCGGTTTTTTACTGGGAATAATTGACCGGCAAACCACCCCGGCCACCGAATGGAAACTATTATTGGTTACGGGGGTATGCGGGGGCTATACTACATTTTCTACTTTCTCAAATGAGGGATTAACACTTTTCAAACAAGGGTCTTACACTTATTTTTTCACCTACATACTAGGCAGTGTGATATTGGGCCTGCTGGCCACTTTTGCAGGATGGGCGATGACTAAATAATATAAAGCTATCTCGCCGCTCCTTCAAATTGAACCCGGCCATCTGTCATATTAACCAACTCATCCAGCTCATAAATATTTTTATAGCCATAACCGTAGAGATTAATGTAGGTAGGAATATTTAAAGCTAAAGTTACCGGTGTATGATTGTTAGCCGCCGAAGGCGCCGCAGTTTTAGTGGCAAAATTAACCTGATCTCCCATAAAATTGTTGTTACAATAAATCAATACCCGCGTATTTGCGTCCGGGATCAGCCGGGCCAGGTTGGCTTGCGTGAAATCGGTAAAAGGAAGAGAAATCGCTCCTTTCAGGTGCCTGGCGGCATAACGGTTTGCAGAGCGGGTGTCTAAAACAATGGTGTTGGGTTCTTTCTGCATTTTCAAAAAATCATTCAGGTTCACCAGTCTTTGTTGACGGTACTGCTCTACCTGGCCTACTAAGGTTTTAAAATCTCCATAGTCGGCAAGAGCTTTAGGATAGTTCTGTGGTTCAGCGGCTTTGCTCTTGGTGCAGGAATAAATGACAACAATCGCGCACAAGGCTAATAAGCATAGCGTCCAAAAAGATAATTTTTTACTCATAATACATTTATTACGGTTACGATACTCTGGTTTCGCAACGCAGTTTATAAATCAGGTTTACTTAAAATTAAAAACGGGGGAGTATGTATAAACGCAACAGCACAAGAGACGCTCAAAGCAGATAACGTCTCCCGGCACCTGTTTTAAAATACTTTTCCCGCGCTACTGCCTCCGCCCTCGTTTCAAACTCTTCAACATATACCAGTACAAAAGGAATATACTTGCGAATAGATGATGTTTTGCCTGAGTTGTGCTCATTGATACGCTTTTGAAGATCAGCACAGTGGCCCTTGTAATAGTAATGGTGGGCTACACTCTTGATTACATAGGTATAATACAAGCTATTGGTGTTTTTGGTGGCCTCGCCCAGAATCGAACTGGGATCTGGAGCTTCGGAAACTCTTATACTATCCATTGTACTACGAGGCCTGTTGCATTTGGCAGCGCGCAAAATTAAAGGAAAAAGGTTACTCCCGCGCAATTTAATAGAGGCTGTAGATATATTAGTGGTACACTTTTTGGAATTCCTGTTGTTTACGAATACTTCTAATTCATTTTCTAACCTCCACTAAATTCCAACATTATGGCTAAATATTCAAAAGCTGCCGGAAAATCTGTTAAAAGTGCAGTCAAAAGAATGAAAAAAGGCACACTCACATCCGGCAAATCGGACAAAAAAGTAACCAGTAAAAAACAGGCGATAGCTATTGGTCTCTCAGAAGCCCGAGAAAAAGGTGCTAAAGTACCAGCTAAAAAAACCGCAGCAAAGAAGGCTGCGCCTAAAAAGCCTGCCCGTCCGGCAGGCGGAACGGCCGCCAAAAAGAAAGCAGCACCTAAAAAATCTACCCGCCAGACAGGCAGAACGGCGACGAAGAAGGCGGCCACACCTAAAAAGACCGCCGGTAAAAAGAGTGCACCATCGAAATCACCTCCTAAAAAAGCGGCTTCTAAAAAATCTGGTGCAAAATCCGCCGCACCTAAAGCTGTATCAAAAAGCAGGAGTAAGGAGAAGCCTTTGAAGTCGAAGGCTAAAATGCCGGGTGAAACGTCTGATACAGGAGAATTCATCAGTACTCCTACGACCAATGATGCAAACGACCCTGTTACCAATGCTGATGTTAATAATATTGTTACGCCGGAAACAGAAAGTGATCAGGCGGTTTTTGCAGCAACTGTGCCTAACCAGCAATATATACCGGAAGATTTCAAAGCATCGGCACGAGACCCCTATCATGGTAATATCAATCCATCGAAAGCTAAAACAACCCAGAAACCTTCAGGCAAAAAGCCACTTTGGGACAACAGGAAATAATTCAATTTCATATAAACAAAAAGCTACCGGTTTTTCGGTAGCTTTTGCTTTTATCATGACTCATCCGTGATTCAGTAATCCCGCTGCGTTTGCCGCAAAAATTTTGACCGAGATGGCTAAAAGTATCACACCGAAAAACTTCCTGATGGCGATCAATCCACTGGGCCCTAATAGTTTTGATATGCCACTCAAAGATTTTAAAACTCCGTAGATAACAATCAGGTTTAATACAATTGCAATAAGAATGGTATATACCCCATAGTTGGCTTTTAATGACATAATGGTAGTCAATGTTCCCGAGCCGGCAATTAACGGGAATGCCAGGGGCACCACCGTTGAAGCTTTCACATCACCATCTGATTTAAAAAACTCGATACCCAAAACCATCTCCAGTCCCAGTATAAAAATCACGATAGAACCTGCTACCGCGAAGGATTTAACATCAAGTCCCAGTATGTTCAGAATAGGCCCTCCCAAAAATAAAAATAAGAGCATTAGTGCACCTGCAATTAGTGTCACCCTCAATTCCCTGATACCCCCTGCTTTATTTTTTATAGAAATCAATATCGGCACGGATCCTATGATATCAATAATAGCAAAAAGGGTGAATGCAACAGTAAGAATTTCTTTATAGCTAAAATTCATGCGAGCTGGTTTGTTTGGTTACCAATAGCAAATGCTCTACGAATATAGATCATTGTTTTGGGTATCCGACAGTTGCTGGTTCCCGTTTGCCAACGCGGCTTACAAATTGAAATTCACCCCTAGTATATAGTTGGCTCTACGACTGTTGTAACCATACACATCAAAATATCTCTGATCGGTAATATTTCGCAAATCGGCAAACAGGTTTATCTTTCTTTTAATAGCATATGATGCATAAAAATCTATGGTATAGTAAGCAGGCATCGGGTTGGGGCCGCCTAAATCATATTCGCCGGGAATACGTTCTCCAATATACCTGAACGCCGGAGCTACGGTGAGGTTCTTAACAGGGTTCAGTGCCAGCGTACTATTTACAGTGAAATTAGGCCGGCGGAAAAGATTTCTGGATGACAGGCCTGCATTAATTCCCCGCCCATTGATATAAGTAAAATTACTTACCCACTGCCCTATTTTACCTACGGCTATATTGCTTTCTACCTCAAATCCGTAATCATTCTGCTCATCCCGATTCATATACTTACTTGCAAAAGTTTCGGGATCGGTATAGTAAATGATCAAATCTTTGATGTCTCTTTTGAAGGCTACAAGTCGTAACGAGTTTTTTTGATCGTTGGTAAATGTTTGTACCCCTAGTTCATAATTCACACTTTTCTCAGGCGCCAAATCCCTGTTACCATATTCACTATATAGTTGATACAATGTAGGAACGTTGTAACCGCTTGAAATATTGACAAAAACCCGTGTTTGTTCATTCACGTTGTAAGATGGATTAAATGTAAATGTTGTGTTGTTACCGTACAAACTATTATGATTTAAACGACCTCCTACTTCCAGATTAAAGCCCCGTATATCTGTAAAAAGAGCTGATGCATAGCCAGAAAAGTTCCTAACACGTGCAGAATCATCCTGAATGGGAAAAGCATCGTAGGGCCCATAATTGGAAATACTATTAAATGTTTGATTTGTTTTCTGAAAAGTATGCTGCAGCCCAGCCACCAGTGAAATATGGCCAGTGAAATCGTGGTTGCCATATAAGTCTGTTACAATAGAACGGCCTTTTAAATTATTTTCAGACCAGATTGTATAAAAAGAAGCATTGGGATCAATTCTTAGTGCACCTATGTCAGTACTATCATTGTAAAAAAACCGGTCGGAGTTGATAAAGCTTTGAACCAGGTGCAAAGCCGACTTCGAGTTCTTATAATTAACGCTTACACTGTTCACCATGTTTTTAATACGGGCCCTTACATCCCTGTCGTCCTGGTATGCACCGCCGTCAGCATCCGTTTTAAAGAAGCCATAATTATTGGTGTAATTAACGGTTACAGATGGCGAAAACCGGTAGCCCAGATTCGCCTGGAAACCATCCTGCTTTAAACCATCCTTATCAAATCCCCTGCTTCCCATGCTGTCGTATGCGGCAGAAAAGCCATCGGTATTAACCCGGTTATAATTTAAATGATAGGAGAATTTATCAACGTTTCCGTTTACGCCTGCACCTACTCTCCATGTATTATAACTTCCATAAGCAACAGTGGCTGAAGCCCCTATTTTTCGGGGACCACCTTTTTTGGTAATTATATTTACTACTCCTGCTACTGCTGCGCTTCCCCATATTGTACTTTGAGCACCTTTCAGTATTTCAATACGCTCTATTTGGTCCGGATTAATATTATTAAGATCATAGGTATTGGTGATCATGTTAGGGTCCTGAAGAGGAACACCATCGAGAAGAAACAATGTATTGCCGGTTGCCGCGCCACGCAGATACAACTCCTGATTACTTCCCGGCGCATTATTAGCTCCTACGGTAAAAACACCAGAAAACTGGTTTAATATTTCGGTAAGCGATTTTCCGCGATTGTTTATTAATGTAGATTGGTCTATCACCGTAACTACTTTTCCGGTCTGTGATTGTTTTTGTGATTTTTTTGAGGCCGTTACAATCACCTCATCTAAATTCCGATCAGAACCTTTTTGGATTTGAGCCTGAAGCGTGCTACAGAATGGCAGAACAGCTAATACTACAATTACTTTTTTCACTCTTAAATTGTTTTAGTTGAACGGCAGGGCAAAAAGAAACATAAACGCAGCAGCGGTTACATTTCACGCTTTTTCACCCGAAAGCCTGAATAATATTGAATGAAAATTGGCAGGTCTTCTGGCTTGGTTCAACTTCGCTCCCTTCCCATCCGCCCGTCGGCGAACAGTGGATCATGAGCGAAAACAGGAATCTGTAATTCCTGTAACCTTACAGCTACGGGGATAGCGCCGGACTCCATGCCTGCGGCAGACAAGTACACCGGACTTCCCTTTTAACTCCGCTAACTGCGGAGACCAAAATTCGGCGCAAAAGTACAGAAATGTATTAAGCTTGTTTCAACATGAACAAGGGGTCTTAAAATACCTACCCGCCCAAGGCTCCTGCTATTTCTTAAAATATATGCCTACGCAGCCCTCTCGCAGGTATTACCTGACTAATATAATTACACAACCTTCACAATATTTGAAATCTGGTGCAGCGGCTAAATCATATTGAAGCTATAACAGCTTATCCCAAGAGCATCATTTTAAGTACTACAGCACCTGCACTATACTATAAAAGGCAACGCCGCTTCGGGAACCACCTTTACAACATCATCCATGGTTACAAGCGCCGGCGGAAGCGCAGGTCCCGGAGGTGGCAGATAACCCTTACAAAAAAGATAATGACTATAAAAACATTTTAGGATCGGCTCATAGTCAAAGAAAAGCTTTCTCTTAGTGAGGGAGCTTTCCTCTTATATAACCATACACCCAGGTACCGGCAATAGCACTGAGCAACACTACTGCTACAACAGTAAACCCCGACCCGATCTGTGCAAATAAAGGACCCGGACAGGCCCCGGTCATGGCCCAACCTAGTCCAAACATAAGCCCTCCGAAAATCTGGCCTTTATTAAATTTTTTAGATTGAAAGGTAACAGGAGTTCCATCTATGGCCTTTAAACCCAACTTCTTTATTATCCAAACAGAAATAATTCCCACAACCACTGCACTTCCTATTACACCATACATATGAAAACTCTGCAGCCTGAACATCTCCTGTATACGAAACCATGAAACGATCTCGGCTTTTACAAACACAATTCCAAAAACAATACCCACCAATAAATACCTTAAATTATACGCAATATTGGTATTGACAGGTTGGGTATTATCTGAAGACTGGACTTCAAAATCAGTAACCTTATTGTTCATTGATGTAGTTTTATAATTTCATGATGATAGGAAGTAAAACATTGGCCATGACAAAGCCACCGGCCATAAAGCATATCGTTGCCACAAGAGATGGCCATTGCAGATTACTTAGCCCCATAATGGCATGACCACTTGTACAGCCACCTGCATAACGGGTGCCGAAACCAACCAGGAATCCGCCAACTATCAATAGTATAAAACTCCGCAAGGTTAGTAAATGTTCCCAGCTAAATATTTCCTGTGGTAGTAAATGCCTGGTATCCGTAACATTATAGGCCCGTAGTTCTGCAGCCAATGCGGGCGCTATAGATACTGCGTTGCTGTCAGATAACCAATGCGCGGCTATAAATCCACCAACGAGGATGCCTGCTACAAAAAACAGGTTCCAGATCTCTTTTTTCCAATTGTATTGAAAGAAGGGAATATTGGCTGGGAAACAGGCTGCACAAATATGCCGAAGGTTGGCTGATATACCAAAATGCTTGTTGCCTAGTAATAATAAAGTGGGTACAATCAACCCTATCAGAGGGCCGGCCACATACCAGGGCCAGGGCTTTTTAATTAACTCCATCATAGTCCATAAAGTTAACCAATTGCCCAATCATTATTTATTATTAAAGCGAAAACAACCCTATTAGTTCATGCAGCAGAATATAGGTGCCCATTAGCAAAACGAACCACCCAAAACCTTTTTTCAAAAAACTTCCATCAATTTTTTGACCAATCACCGAACCAATGAGAACCCCTATAACAGATATCCCCGTTATTTTAAACAGCAAAGGCCAATTCATTTGATGATGGGTTACATCATCGGCAAAACCTATGAGACTATTCAGCGTGATTATTACCAGCGAAGTACCAATAGCTTTTTTTATGGGCAGCCGGAGCAATACTGTTAAAGCAGGTATTAACAGGAAGCCCCCTCCAGCACCCAATAAACCTGTAACCAGTCCTACTGTAATACCATATAAAGCAATAGTACCGGCTCCTGCCTTGTGAACAACGCTCCTATTCTTTTCCTTATCGTCTTTTATCATTGAAAAGGAGGACACAATCATTAGACTGGCAAACAACAACATGGTCAGAAGAGACACCGGCATTTGATATCCGGCAATACTTATAAATGAAGGAAGATGAGGTATAAGATAATGCCTTATACAGAAAACGGTAACTATTGATAAGGTTCCAAATACGACAACCGTTGTAATGTCAACTTTTTTATTTGCGAAGCTATTCACTGAACCAACCAGGCTGGTTATACCCACAATAAACAGTGAGTAAGAGGTTGCCAGAACGGGAGATACCTGGAAGAGATACACCAGTATAGGAACGGTTAATATAGAACCGCCTCCGCCAACAAGTCCCAATGTTAAACCAATTAATAATGCTGCTATGTAGCCCGCAATCTCCATATATTAATATACAAATATGCATGTTTTAAAGTACTAAAGGGGGATAGCCTTTCAATAATTCTTTATCTTCAGTACTCATAAACGTTTTTAAAACAGCGAGCAATTGGCATAAACTATCAGACTTTTAAACACAAGACTTGAGAAAACAACTCTTACTCACTACTGCAGCTTGCTGCCCAAAAATTTACGAATGAAAAAACAGCTCGGTCTTTTTGATCTGACAATGATCTGCGTATCCTTTGTGATAGGGATGGGTATATTCAGAGCCCCTGTAAATGTTGCTAAAGCTACTCCCGATGTACTGACTTATTTTCTTTGCTGGCTGGCAGGAGGCATCGTTGCTTTTTGCGGAGCATTAACCTATGCCGAAATAGGATCCCGCACTCCTGCCACGGGAGGATATTATAAAGTTTTTTCCTATGCCTACCACCCGTCAATAGCATTTGCTATCAATTGTATCATCCTGGTCAGTAATGCAGCTTCGCTGGCGATGGTGGCATTGGTAGGGAGCGAGTACCTCTCTGGCGTATTGTTTCCGGCATCAGATAAGATCAAAACAATAGAACTTTCGTTTGCCATCATTGCTATCATTATTTTCTATGGGGTAAACATGCTGGGGCTTAAGCTAAGCTCCCGCGCCCAGAATATTCTGATGATCATCAAAATAGGAATGGTTCTTTTGCTCATCGTATCTATTTTATTCGCACCCGCTGCGCCTGTCATAATACCGGGAAATGCTACAACAACGGCTCTTACTGACTATATCAAAGCTTTTGGTATAGGACTGGTTGCGGTGAGCTTTACTTACGGTGGCTACCAGCAAACCATCAATTTTGGAGAAGAGGTAAAAGATCCGTCGCGCACTGTACCACGTAGCATTTTTTGGGGCATTTTTATTATTGTGTCTTTATATCTCCTGGTAAACTATGCATATGTCAGAGTAATAGGTTTTGAACAGCTAAAAGACAGCAAGAATATCGCCGCCATTATGGCCTCGAAAGTACTGGGTACCAAAGCCGAAAATATTTTATCTGTATTATTGTTCCTTGGCGTATTGGGCTATATCAATGGCTCACTCCTGAGTAATCCGCGGGTCATGTATGCAATGAGTAACGACAAGGTACTTCCCGCCTTATTTTCCAAAACCAATAAAAACGGCGTTCTTACTTCATCATTAACTATTTTCTCATTGATCGCCGTACTCGTTGTTTTCTGGGCTGAAGAATTTGATAAAATCCTGAGCTTTTCTATTTTCCTGGATTGTTTTGGTATGGCGCTCTCAGCAGGAAGTATTTTCTACTTCAGGAGAAAAACGCGACACCTGGATGGTACAGGCATTTACAGTATGAAGCTTTATCCGCTTCTGCCGGCTATTTTTATTGCTGCTTATGCATTCCTGGCCGTTAGTATTGCAGTAGACTATCAAAAAAACAACTATGCCGCGTTAACCGGTATTATTGTATTGGCAGTTTTTGTAGCTATCTATTTTCTATTTTATCGAAAAAATAAAAAAACTTCTTTATAAAATGGACCTCTCACATATCATAAATGAATTCGGAGAAAACAGGGATCAATACTTTAATGCTGTAGCGCCTCCTATTTGGCAGGCGAGTAATTTTTCGTTTAAAGATGTAGAAAGTTTTAGCAATGCTTTCGAAGACGAAAGAAACGATTATATCTATAGCAGAGGTATCAACCCTACTACCGACATTCTGCGCAAAAAACTGGCAGCTTTAGAGGGTTCGGAAGATTGTTTGCTTTTTAGCAGTGGTGCAGCGGCCATTTTTGCAGGGATACTGGCCAATGTAAAAGCGGGCGACCATATCGTATCAGTTAAAAATCCGTACAGTTCTGCAAAAAAAATGTTCGATGCCATTTTACCCCGTTTTAATGTTACTGTAAGCTACATTGATGGCAAGCTGGTTGATAATTGGAGGGAAGCAACCACAGACAATACCGTTTTATTTTATCTTGAATCGCCCAACAGCTGGACCTACGAGTTGCAGCCCTTACAGGAAATAGCCGAATTTGCACGGGAAAAAAATATTATCACCTTTATAGATAATACTTATTGCACTCCAATCTATCAGAATGTAATGGAACTGGGCATTGACATAGCTATGCAAACTGCCACCAAATATATCGGTGGTCACAGCGATACGCTGGGCGGTGTTCTTTGTGGGACAAATGTCATGATGAAAAAAATTTTTGACACAGAATTTATGACAATTGGCAGCGGGTTGCAGCCATTTAACGGGTGGCTGCTATTGCGTGGTCTGAGAACACTTCCCATGCGCCTGGAGCGAATCAAACAAACAACAACGGAAATTGTCAGGTTTTTAGAGCTTCACGAAGCAGTTGAACGACTGATCTTCCCTTTCCATCCGTCTTTCGACCAGTATGACCTTGCTAAAAAACAGATGAAGGCGGCCCTGGGACTGGTTACCATCATTATTAAAAATAAAAAAAGGGCGGCCATCATCAAATTTTGCGAAAGTCTTCAACATTTTTTAATGGCGGTAAGCTGGGGAGGGCATGAAAGCCTGGTTATTCCCCGCTGCGCCTTTGTAAAAGAAAATGTGTACGATGAGGACAATGAAAGCCACCGCCACATCCGGCTTTATTTTGGCCTGGAGGATTCCGATTACCTGATAAATGACCTTCAGCAAGCATTGTTGCAGGCAGCATGCGTATAAAAAATTATCATAAATTATTTATTAAAAATCAGCGGTCCGCACTGTTTGGTCTGTGAAATCGGGGGGTTTCATCCAATTTAAAGCCGCGCCTGTCCAACAGCAAGGTTTAAAATGTTATTCAAGGCTTATATTTGCGAAACAAAATCCTTTTTTGGTATATGTTTTGCTCGAAAAATGAGTTTTGTAAAGTTTTAAACCTTATCTGTTATAACATGAAGAGACTTCTGGCTGTAGTATTTGTTCTTTTTTTAACGACAAATTTTTCCTTTGCACAAAAAGGGCAGCGATTAAAGAAACTAGTAAGTAAAAAATCCGATATCTCTGCAACTTTACCTTTATCAGTTGTTGAAATCCCTACCGGAACCTTCGTAATGGGAGACGAAGCTGATACTTCCTCCGTTTTAAAGAAAGAATTATCCAAACCAGTGTTAATAAGTGGATTTTATCTGTCGCAAACAGAAATTACCAATGCACAATACAAAGAGTTTGTTTACTGGGTGAGAGACTCCATAGCTGCCCGCATTTTGGGGGGAGCATATGTTTCCATTATCGCGGGTGATACTGCTGTAAACTGGAAACAGGCATCAAAAATCAATTATTCTGATCCCCAGATTATGAGTCAATTGGGCGATTTGCTTATGGATCCTTCCAAGACCATAAACAACAAAAGAGCTATTGACCCTCAAAAACTTGTTTACCTGTTACAAGGTTTTAACTACCAGGAGGCTGCGAAGAAAGAAAACAAAGACAAAGCACCTAGCGAATTCATTTATAAATATTCGGTTCCTGTTTATCCCGATACACTTTCATGGATGAGGGATTTCGGGTATTCTAACAATGAACAAATGGCGGTGGGTTATTTTAGCAGCCCTAAATTTCAGAACTACCCGGTTGTTGGTGTGAGCTGGAACCAGGCCAACGCTTTTTGTGACTGGATGACCAAACAAAAAATTAATTCTTACCAGGCTAAGAACAAAATGGCCGAAGGGGGTAAATGCCGTCTGCCAACAGAAGCCGAGTGGTCCTATGCTGCCAGCCTTGACATTACCGGCAACGAAAAAAAGAAATCTTCAAAGTCTAAAGAGAGTGACCAGGGCAACGTAGAGGCCCAGGGTAAAATCTTCCCGGCTTATGTAAACGATGGTAAAAAAGGGCAGGCGGGACTGTATAATATGGCTGATAACGTATCAGAATGGATGATTACCTCCTACTACGAAGGCGGTGAAAATTTCCAGAACCGGTTTAACCCTGATATACAGTTCGGAACACCACAGTCCCAATCTAAATTCCAGAGAAGAAAAGTATTAAGAGGCGGAAGCTGGAAAGATTCACCATCTCTGGTTAACACAAATAACCGATCGTATGAAGATATGGATGCCGCACACTCCTATATCGGCTTCCGTGTAGTAATAAACCTACCAGAATAATGTAACACGATAAATAACAATAAAACATAACAAAAAATAAACTATATGCCGGCAGAAAAAAACTCCAACATTCAGCGTTATTTGAATATTTTCTTCTCATTGGGCGCTGTTCCTGTGTTATTGGGAGCCTTGTTCAAACTAACTAATACTGCTCCCATTGGGGACCCTGACACCTGGCTAAAGTTTGGTATGTACACAGAGGCACTGGTTTTTTTAATATATGCAGCGGTATATGCTTTTAAACCCGAAGTTCTGGACGATGCAACAACGGTAGCTGTAGTTGAAGCAGCTCCGGCAAAAACATCGCGTACCGGCAGTGCATTGGCATCAATGGACGAAATGTTGCAAGCAGCGGATATTACACCTGATTCACTAAACAGGCTAAGCGAAGGTTTTAGATCACTTGAAACTAATATCAATAAAATCAGCAGCGCTTCTAACAGTGTTGTTGAAACTGAAGAATATGCCAAGCAAGTGAAAGAGGCTACGCTTTCTATTCACAGGGTAAATACCTATTATAATAAGCTGGCGGAAACTTCTCATGCCTTAATTAACAGTGCTGAAGATGCAAAGGCGACTCAGAAGGAAATGGCAGAACTGGCTAAAAACCTTGCAAAATTAAACCAGGTTTATAGTAGCATGATCTCTGCGATGCAAATGAAAGGTGCATAGTATTATTATAACCGTCAAAATATGTTTGCCGGTATTTTCTCAAACGAGTCTTCGAAACACACTACAATAGTGATGGAATCGAAGTAACAGAATCTAAAATTGAATATTGAGAAGTCTTGCATCTCAAATCAAAACTCATAAATCAGTAATAATTTATGGCTTTACCTAAAGAGCCCCGGCAAAAAATGATTAACGTGATGTATTTGGTGCTCACAGCATTGCTGGCACTGAATATATCAAGCGAGGTATTAAATGCTTTTAAAACAATGGATAAAAGCTTTTCCAATGCCAGTGCTACTATCGACAAAAAAACGGCCACTATATTTTCTTCACTTGAGAGTAAATTAAACGACCCCAAAACCAGGGATCTGGCAGCAGTATGGAAACCCAAAGCTGACCGGGCCAAGCAACTGTCTGACGAAATAGTTGCTTATATAGACAATGTAAAAACACAGATCACCAATGAAGCAGGTGGCGCCAATGGCGGGCACTTTAACGAAAAGAACACCAATGCAGCTACAAAAATATTGGTGGATGGTGATGGCGGACAGCAATTGTTTAATAAACTTACCGACTACAAAAAGAGCCTGCTGGGAATTGACGCTAAGATTAATGCCCAGTTCCAAAACAGCCTGCCTCTTGATTTAAGCATGCCGGATGTACAGAACAAAAGCAATAAAAACTGGGAGGACGCGTATTTTAGAAGGACACCGGCAATTGCTGCAATTACGGTTCTTTCAAAATTTCAAAGTGATATTAAAAATGCTGAAGCACAGGTAGTTGAATACTGCCATAATCAAATTGGCGAAGTGCAGGTAGTGTATGACGAGTTCCAGGCCTTGGCTACAGCTAACGCACAATTCCTTTTGCCAGGCAGCGAGTTTACCATTACAGCAGGAGTTGGAGCCTTTAGTAAAAATGCGAAGCCTACTGTAACAATTGACGGATCTGCAGTACCATTAAACGCCAACGGTTTGGCAGAATATAAGACCACTGCCGGCGGACCGGGCACTTATACCAGGAAGGTAAATATCTCGTTTGTAAAACCTGATGGTACCACTGCCACGCTTTCAAAAGATATTACTTATACTGTAGCATCTCCTACCGGTCTTACGGTAAGTGCAGATGCTGTAAAAGTATTATATGTAGGGCTTGATAACCCCATCTCGGTAGGCGGCGGAAGCGGAACCAATGCAGCCAATCTTCGTGTATCCATCAGCCAGGGGTCTATTTCGGGCAGTGGCGGTAAATATATTGCGAAAGTTACTACACCGGGAACAGCAAAAGTTACAATCAATGATGGCAAACAATCAACCAGTTTCGATTTTCGCGTAAAATCGGTACCAACACCTACAGCGATGGTGGGTGCCAGCCGTGGTGGCCGCATGCGGGTTAATGAATTTAAAGCACAGGCCGGGGTAAGAGCAGAGTTAGAAAACTTTGTATTTGAGGGTGTTAAGTTTACAGTAGTAGAATATACCATGACATTTACAGGCGCAGGCTATCCTGAGTTTATGCATAAAGCAGTATCCGGCAACTCATTCAATGCGGTGCGCAGCCTCATTGAAAGGGCAAGGCCAGGAAGTACCATCACTATTGATGAAATAAGAGCTTCCGGACCTGGCGGTACCCGAACATTACCTCCAATTGCATTCAACCTTTTCTAATAGTACGATTTGGTTTAATGTTTGCGGGCTAGATTATCACATTGGGCAACCGGAATATGAAAATATTCGTCTGTGAGCCATGATTACTTATAAAAACTGAAGAAATGAAATTTCGTATAACTTGTAGTATAGTATTGTTTTTAATGATCAGCGGCTCGTTAATGGCGCAACGGCGTAGTGCTTATGATAATACGCCTTCAACGCCGGCAAAAAGCACGGAGAAAAAAACCACAGATACAAAGAAGACCTCGTCAAAAGATAAGCCGGCGCAAACGGGGGCAGGTGAAGGTGGCGACTATAATACACCGGCTGCCAATATGCCTATTGAAGTGGTAGAAGACCAGGGCGAAGGCGGTTTATATAGTGTATCCAGGCAATCGCTGAGAAAAGATAATATTTTGGAAGATGATCATACCGACAGCGCTGCTACGCCACTGGCTTATACCCAGTTATATGCTGCAGATGCTATGTACAGGGTAAGGGTATGGCGTACTATTGACGCCCGCACACAAAAAAATGCCCGCTACTTTTACAATAAATCTATCGACGGTGATGACGATAAAAGACTGATCAACATAATACTGAGGGCTATTAAGGAAGATAGTGTACAGGCTTTCAGTAATGTTGATGATCGCTTTACTACTCCTATAAGTTTCGATGAAGCGGTTGCCGGATTTGGAGGAGGTGTGGATACTGTAGCTAAATATGATATGGAAGGAAATATAGCAGGTTACCAGGTGAGAGCGAGGGATGTTGCACCGGATTCGGTATATAAATTCCGGTTAAAAGAAGAGTGGATATTCAATAAGCGTGATGGCAAAACTTATGTAAGAATTCTGGGTATCGCTCCGCTTACCAGCTATACCAGCTCTGATGGATACACAATGGAAAACAGCGAGCATGCCGTTTTCTGGGTTTATTATCCTGATCTTCGCAAAGCTTTAGTGCGTAATAATATCACCAATCCTCTAAACATATCGGGTTATGTTACCTGGGAAGAAGTATTTGAAAACCGTCTTTTTGAAAGTGAGATCCAAAAATCTTCACTGGATGCTGAGAATGGGTTTAACAATACACCTCTTAAAGCAGACCAGGCAGAAATAATCCAAAAGCAATTGAATAACCTGAGCTCAAAAGGCTGGACAAACAAGTAAATTGCTTATCAAATTTTGTTATTATGACCATTTTTCTGAAAAAAGTTGTTATCGTTTCTACCGTGATCCTCGGCTCTTTGAGTCTTTCTGCCCAAAAATTCAGTCCACAAAAGAATAGTATTGGATTTAATTTCGGAGCATTGAGCTATTCCGGGCGATTTGCAGTTGATGCATCTTTAGCCAGTCACACCTCTTTGTATGCATCCATTGCGTACCGAAGGAAGGTTTGGGACAAGCTATATGTTCGTGCAGAAGCATTCGGTGGCCGGATGAGAGGTGATAATTCTAATGTTGCCTCGCAAGCCAACAAACCTAACGGGCAGTTTCAAACAGAAATGGCGGAGCTAGCTGTGAAAGGTGAATATGATTTCATCGATTTACAAAGCCACAAAGTAACACCTTTTGTAAACCTGGGAGTAGGTGGCTACGCTCTATTCAATTATTCGTCTACTGAAGGGCCAAAAGAGAGCGGCGATAAAATAGGATTTGTTATGCCTGTGGGCGGCGGCGTAAAATATAAGCTCAACAACCGGGTAAAGTTAGTAGCTGAAGGAAGCGCCCGGCTTTTTTCAAGGAACCTGGATGGCCGTACCGGTGCGGGCATTAATAATCCCAACCTGTATTATAGCTATGGCTTTGGCGTAATTTATGAGCTGATGCCTTCTAATATTTTATGGTAAGCCCAGCTTATCAGATGTTTTATAACATAACTGAAACCGGAGGGCCTTTTAACTAAGTCCTCCGGTTTTTTTGATGTATAATTAACTATATCAATCTCTTTTTTGTCGGCCAGGAATGATCCGATCAAGTAAAGAATCCAGAACCGGCTTAATATCGGGCGAAGGTTTCAGTAAAAAAACTCCGGCCGCAAATAATACTATTACAAAAATCGACCGTGTAAATAAACCACCCCATCCTTCTAGCTTATCAAATAGTAACCAGGTAATGATATAAATAACAAAGCCCAGCAATAATACATGGAGTGATTTCCATGTGAAGGGAAACAGCCTGAATTTTTTCCAGAGAAATATAATTCTGACAGTATTATAGATCGAAAATGAAATTAGATTGGCTAGTGACGGACCAATGATATCAAGCTGTTTTGTGAGCAGGTAATTAAGCGGGAGCATGAGTACCAGCAACACCAAACCGCTTAACAATTCAAAACGCCAGTAATTAGAGGTACCGATAATCTGGGCGTTAACTCCTGTACCCATATCAACTAAACGGGTACAACCCAAAATAATGAAAGCATTAAAGCCCAGTAAATAATCGGATTTTAGATCTAAAGTAATTACTGCCTGCCGGTAATTTAATGTGATCAATATTAGCATCAGCGTGGCAAAAATGAGCTGATTGATAGATGAGCGGTGATAAATGTTTTGAATAGACTGCATATTCTTGTCCTTCCATGCCTTTGCCAGGTGCGGGATAGTTGCCGCAATGATACCGCGCTGCGGGGCCTGTATCAAACTCGTGAGTGTGTAGGCCAGCGTAAATATACCCACCTTTGCCATCCCATCATCTAAAGTAGCTCCTATTACAAAAGAGTCAAACACTGTAGAAAGGGTTACAATTACACTTGTACCATACATAAACAAACAGAAGCGGGCAATTTTTTTAACAAACTTCCTGGTCACCCTGCTAAAGCTAAACACAAAATGGGCCTGCCGGGTAATTATCAAATAGCCTCCCAGTGTCGCAGCTATACCCAGGTATGTAAACGAATAACATTTTATGAACAGATCAAAATCGGGAATGACATTAAAGAAAAATAAAACAATGGTAATTGTCACCAGTAAGCGCCATTCTACTTCTCTTAAAAAAGCTGTAAAAACCGACTTATGTAAATTCCAGGCAAAAGCCTCTAAGATGTTAAACAGAGTAAGCCCCAATCCCATCGGAAACACCCAGTAATAATAAGTAACAAATAAAGGAGAATTTTCACTGTATTTTTTAGACACCAGGTCCTGGAACGCGAGGCCGAGAATCACAACTGCTAAAAATCCTATCAAGCTTACTATCAGCGCCCAGGCCAGCATATCATTTTTGCCTGGCTTTAAATTATCGTTATAATAGGGATAAAACTTATAAATAAATGACGGCATTGCCAGTGTCGACAGCGAAGCCATCAGCGCTGCTACGTCTATGAAAATTTTTGTAAGTCCGAATTCTGTGCTGGTAAAAAGTCCTTCTTTCGCAAAGAAAAAAGTATTAAGCAACCCTACCGAAAAGCCAAAGTATACGATTATTGAAGAAACAATACTTTGCCGCCTGATTTTTGCACTCATTATGAAGTTGCTGGTTTACGTTTTAAATTGTCCATAACCCAATCGTCAAACTTAGAACATTTTTAAGTGGCATCACGAAAAGCAAAACTAAAAATCATATTTCTTTAACGGTTATATAAAAATCAGGTACCACTTTTATGGCTCCACCCGCTTCTTTGAGGCTTATTTTCTGAAAGGTTTCAGAGGGAAATAACCAACGACCATTGGTTAATAAAACCGGCATATTAAACCCTTTTACTGTATTGCCCCACTTGTATAAAATATTGCCTCCTTCTACCTTATACTGCAGCTCAGGTATACGGGTGGTTCGCAGGTATTGGTCAAAGATCTTACTCAGATCTTTTTTGCTTTTCTGGCTCATATAGCTTTCTACCTGTTGAGTTGTTACTGTTTGATGGTAGAAATCTTTGTTCAACCCTCTTAAAATGCTTTTAAACAAAGCGTCATTATCAATTACCTGCCTGATGGTATGTAGCATATTCCCTCCCTTATAATACATATCTCCACTACCCTCTTCGTTCACCCCGTAAACACCTATGATGGGTATATCATTAGCAATTTTTTTGCGGGTACCAATCACATATTCGCTGCCGGCTTTTTTCCCAAACCCACATTCGGTAAACATGGTTTCGCTGTAATTGGTAAAGCTTTCGTGTATCCACATATCAGCAATATCTTTTGATGTAATATTGTTAGCAAACCATTCATGCCCGCTTTCATGAATAATAATAAAGTCGAACTCCAATCCCCACCCACTTCCGCTCAAATCTTTACCCAGGTAGCCCATGCCATACTTGTTACCATAAGCCACAGCACTCTGGTGTTCCATTCCTAAATGTGGTGCATCCACCAGCTTATAGCTATCCTCATAAAACGGGTAAGGTCCCATCCAGCTTTCAAAGCAGGTAATCATAGGCTTTACCACTTCAAACTGCTTTTTGGCTTTTTCAAGGTTATAATCCAGCACCCAATAGTCCAGGTCCAGCGCCCCCCTCTCCCCCTTCACTTTATCCTTAAAGTTCACATATTTGCCTATATACGGAATGATATTATAACTATTGATTGGGTTCTTCACCTCCCAGGTCCAGGTAGCAGTACCATCTCCGTTTTTCTGGTCGCCCGTCAGCCGGCCATTACCCACAGCTACTAAAGTATCAGGTACGGTTACGGCCAAAGAAGCGCCTTTATCAGGCTCGTCTCCCTGGTAATCTTTACACGGATACCAAACACTGGCACCCAGCCCCTGGCAGGCAACACTGATCCAGTCACGTCCCTTTTCGTCTTTGCTCCAGATCCAGCCTCCATCCCAGGGCGCATTCTTCGCCACCTTTGGCGTTCCGTGAAAGTAAATACCAATCTCCCGGGGACCAGGCTTTATTTTATATTTGATTTCAGGATTTCTGAACTCCACCCAATAAACATTACCTTCCCTTTTCTGCGGCAGGACCTTTCCATCATATACCACACTATCGATCAACATGGGCTCCTGCAAATCAATTTGCATAAGCTTTGCACCGGTATCATAAAAAGTAATTTTGTTTTTCCCCCGGATAGTTTTCGATGCAAGATCGGGCTTTACCGAAATATCGTAGCGCAATACGTCCCATCCCATTCTACCAGTACCATTGCTGCCTCTCAATGTATCCTGCCTGGTGAAGGTTTTCCTGGAAACGCCTAGTTGTGCACTTGCCGGCAATACAGATATGGCTATAAAAAATAAAACAAGTATTTTGGAAAAGTTTTTAAGCATACACAAATGATTGAAGTGTAAATTTAACCGTTCAACCTTAAATCTGTTTTTATAAATTGATAAACGGTCGCACATTTTATATAGCTGATTTATGGCGTGCCCGCCGCCGGCCCGCAGCGTGTCGCAGAGGCCAGAGTTCACGCGTTATATGGTTATTGGCCTGTACCCTACTAATCATCAGCTCCTGCACAACCAAAGGCAAATCCGGCAAAAATATATTCCATTATAACGAATATACGGGCATAGCATCCCTCGACCCGGCATTTGCCAAAAATCAATCTACCATGTGGCCTGCCCACCAGTTGTTTAACACACTGGTAGAAATTGATGACAGTTTGAATATCAAGCCCTCTATCGCCACACACTGGGATATCTCCGATGACAAAAAGACTTACACATTTTATTTAAGGCCCGACATATTATTCCATAACGATGCTTGCTTTCCTCAATACAAAGGACGGAGGTTGGTTGCTGCTGATGTAGTATTTAGCCTCAACCGCATTATTGATCCGGCCACAGCTAGTCCGGGTGCCTGGATCTTTAACGGCAAGGTAGACAGCATCCAGCCGTTCAAAGCATTAAATGATACTACTTTTCAACTCAGGCTACTGCAGCCTTATCAGCCAATACTGGGCATTTTATCTATGCAGTATTGCTCCATAGTAGCGCCGGAGGCGGTTCGGTTATACGGCAAAGATTTCAGGCAGCACCCGGTAGGCAGCGGCCCTTTTAAGTTTGTAAAATGGGAAGAAGGACAGGCTTTGATTTTCGGTAAAAATGAAAACTATTTTGAAAAAGACAGTGCGGGCATACGCCTGCCGTACCTCGATGGCATTAAAATAAGTTTTAAAGATAGTCGTGCCACAGAGTTCCTTTTATTCAGACAGGGCCAGCTCGATTTTATCAATGAGCTTGACCCTAGTTTTAAGGACGAAGTACTTACTAAAAAAGGAACGCTGCGTGATATCTGGAAAGATAAAATAGAACTGCAAACGCAACCCTATTTAAATATAGAATACCTGGGTATTTTAGTAGATAGCACCAATCCTATAGTAAAGAATACCCCGCTCAGGTTAAAAAAGATCAGGCAGGCCATCAACTATGGTTTCGACCGTCGTAAAATGATCCTTTATTTAAGAAATTCCCTAGGCACGCCCGCTGAAAGTGGTTTTATTCCTATGGGTCTTCCCTCGTTCAACGACTCTATAGTAAAAGGGTATACCTACAATCCTGCCAAAGCGGCTCAGCTGTTGAAAGAAGCGGGGTTCGCGGGAGGGAAAGGGCTAGCACCGGTAAAGCTGTTAACCATTTCAATTTATGCCGACTTTGGCAATTTTATAGCGAGACAACTCGAAGAATTAGGCATCCCGGTACAGGTAGAAGTGGTACAAAAATCATTACTCTTTGAAATGACATCAGGTTCTAAAGCTGCTTTTTTCCGCGGCGGGTGGATTGCAGATTATCCGGATGCAGAGAATTATCTGTCGGTTTTCTATTCGAAAAACCCCGCCCCTCCCAATTATACCCGGTACAACAACCCCGCTTTCGATAAGGTTTTTGAACAGGCCATAAAGGAAACCAATGACTCCATCAGGTATACATTGTACAGGCAGGCAGATCAGATAGTAATTAACGACGCGCCCGTTGTGCCTTTATGGTATGATAAAGTGATCCACCTGGTGCAGAAAAACGTAAGCGGCTTTACCCCTAACGCTTTAAATCTTTTGGAACTCCGAAAAACACGAATCAACTAAAGTACTATGATGTCTTGCATTGAACTATTAGCTGTTCCGTTATTGAAAGCTTTTGTAAGTGAATCTGTATCATCATTTGTTGGATGGCTGGGCACCGGATTTTATCTACTGGCCTACCTCCTGGTAAGCTTCAACAAAGTAAAAGCCAATAAGCCGGCCTACCATATCCTTAACATACTGGGAGCTGTTGGCCTTATTGTGCATGCGGTCTATATGAACGACGGACCTAATTTAATCTGCAACCTGGCATGGCTGTCCATAGCCGTTATCGCCATTTTAGCTATTTTTTTCCGGAAGACTAAACAAAATTAAGAAGGGCAATGGCCTGCTTTTTATAACGTTTCAGACCAGCCGCATACTCTTTTTCATCTTTAACAAGGCTTAGGTAATAGTATGCCCCATCTACCAGTACAAAAATAAGATCCGCTGTTACCGCAGCATTGGCCACCTGGAGCAATCCTTCTTTTTTACACGCTTTGATATATTGCTCCATATTCTTACGCAGTGTTTCCAATAACTGCCTGTACCTGCCCGCTATAGTTTCGTCGCGTAAGGCTAACGCATAGCAACTATAAGAAACACTGTCATCAAATAAAACATTCCATTTCTTTGAGAATACATTATCGATAATTTTCAACAGTACTGTTTTGGGTGTACTGCTATCAGATGCCGGGACGTTGAATATCTGCAGGTATCGATCCAGTATAAATTCGATAAGCCCATAAACCAGTTGCTCGCGGCTTTTGAAATAATGTATGATCAAACTCGGATTCATCCCGGCCAGTTCGGCCGTTTTAGCCAGTGAAGCATTTTCCAGGCCTTCTTGTTTGGCTATCTGGTAAAACACTTCAATAATTTCTTTTTGTCGAGCATCTTTTAAGCTTCGTCTTCCCATAGTAGTTATATTAGAGTGGCGCCAACACCAGTAAGTAGTTAGGCAATACAATATTTATTTGCCAGAAGGTAACTGGAAATTAATTTAAATATAAACATAATCTGTAAACAAAAAACAAGTAACACAAAAATAATATTAAATTAATTGAATGTTCATTCAATTAATTTTTCTAGTATTGTATTGCCATATATTTTTGACAGACTGAAAACAGTGAGTTGGATTACAGTCACGTTGACCGGATTTTTGAATGGATCAGTTGAAGTATTTTAGGGATAAGGGCTACACATTAATCTCTTCAAACCATTTTAAACCATAAAAGAATGAGAATGTCTTTTTACAGGCACCGACCGGAATACAATAACACAAGTTATGTGCTTTATCTTTTATCGATGCAAACGTTTGCGCAAAAACAAGTTTTAATTTAAATTGAATAAACATTCAATTTAAATTTGTATTAGCAAATAGCAGAATATCATTTTATCTCATACTGTATTCTCCTGTTGTGTCAGTGCATGCCGGTATATGTTTTGTAATTTTTGTTTGTGCTTCAAATAATCAAGGCTTTAAAAACAAATTATATCTCTCGCTATATCATTTATTAGTTAAAAAAACAATTGCAATGAGTAAATTCAAACTACCTATTCTGCTGTTTTTCTTATTTGCGGTTACATCGGTTATTGCGCAAACCAGGCAAATAACCGGCAACGTAAAAGATGAAACAGGGGCTTCAATACCAGGGGCCACAATTTCTGTGAAAGGAACCAGCATTACTGTACAGGCCGATGCTTCAGGAGCTTTTACCGTGTCTGTAAATTCAAAAGACCTGTTAACCGTTTCAGCAATTGGTTATACAACCCAGGATGTTGAAACCGACATCTCCGGACCTATAAACATCGTACTTAAAAAAAATGAGCAGGGATTGGACGAAGTGGTGGTTGTAGGTTATGGTACCCGTAAACGGACAAACGTAGCGGGGGCTGTAGATCAGATTGCAGGCAAGAAAATTTCCGACCGCCCTGTTGCCAATGTTTTGCAAGGACTACAGGGACTAAGTGCAGGACTCAATATTTCTTATGCCGGCGGTTCGCCGGGAGCCACTCCTAATATTAATATCAGAGGAATGGGATCCATTAATGGAGGCGGCGGATCGCCATTGATACTGATCGACGGAATAGCATCACAGATAGATGATATGTTGAGATTAAATCCAACCGATATAGAATCAATTACGACGTTAAGAGATGGCGGAACAGCTGCTATTTATGGAGCCCGTGCGGCATTCGGAGTTTTAATGATAGAAACTAAAAAAGGTAAACTGGGAGGACGTCAAACTATATCATACAATAACTACTTTGCTTTGTCCAAAAGAACGGTGATGCCCGACCCGATTACCGACCCTTACATTTATAAAAAGCTAAGGCGTATAGCCCTCGAAAATTCTCCATGGAATGACAACTCCTATGGCACCTTCTTTCCCTGGGAGCAGGAATGGGCAAAGCAGCGTTCCGACGACCCATCGGTAGAAGATGTCAGGCCCAATCCCGACGATCCGACACAGTGGGCCTATATGGGGAGTAACAACTTTAACGATTACTTCTTTAGCAAAAGTAATTTCTCTCATTATCAAAATCTTGCTTTTAGCGGGTCGTCTTCTGGAAAAATGCCCATCACCTACCTGTTATCTGCCGATTATACAAAAGAAAATGGTCTTATTAAAATAACAAAGAATGATTGGACCAGAAGCGGCTTTAGAGGCAATATAGGCATCAATCCATTGTCGTGGTTGAAAATCGAAGACAACATGACCATTTACCAGTTGAAAAAAGATTTACCGACCTATAATGTAACAGATGTTTACTATACCCAGCCTGTTAACGTACCTAAAAATCCGGATGGCACCTGGGGTAATAACAGCGCCGGTATTTTAGCAGGAGGGCTGGTTGATGGTGGCAGAAATTTGGAAACCCGCTTTGGATTTAATAATATCCTCAGAGGTGTTCTTAGCTTCTTTGATAAAGACCTGGTTATTACAGGATCTATGAGCAACAAAAGGGAACTATGGAAAGGCAACTACTCCAGCTTGCCTTTTGAAGTAGGGTATGGCCCTAATGATGTACGTCAGGTCAATACTCCTGGTTATATTTCTACTGTAAACGGAACTGTTGTTCAGGATATTTACGATCTGTTTGCGAACTATCATAAAAAATGGGGAGAACATAGCTTTGCACTAACTGCTGGTTACAACCAGGAGAACTATCAATGGGACCCTACCTCAGCCAGCAGAAACCAGCTTATATCAAGAGACCTGCCTTACATTTCACTAACGGTTGATAATACATCGGCCTCCATCTCTCAGTCTGGTTTCGGCAGCTCCTACTACGAATATGCTATTCGCAGCTATTTTGGCCGTTTAAACTATTCGTTCAAAGATCGTTACATTCTTGATTTTATAGCTCGCAGAGATGGTTCTTCCCGGTTTCCCTCCAACAACCGGTGGGCATTTACACCGGGAGTGTCCGGGGCATGGGTAGTAAACAAGGAAAAATTCTGGGATAACTTAAATAACATAATTCCTAATTTTAAATTGCGGGCTTCATATGCCAATCAGGGTAATCAGTCGGTAGCCTATTACGGTTATTTGCAGAATCTGCCAATTGGAACCTCCGGCTATCTTATTGGTGGCAACCGAACGCCTGTTACCTCAGCTCCTAACCTGTCAGTCGATCCTAATAATTATACATGGGAAAGTGTTATCTCGAACAATTTTGGAACCGACATAGGACTTTTTAAGAACCATCTGAATATTACATTTGACTATTACGTAAGGAAAACCACCGGAATGCTTGGCCCCGCTAAGGTACTACCGGCCGTTCTGGGAAGCAGTGCGCCCCAGCAAAACGCTGCCGACATGTCTACAAATGGATGGGAGCTTACAGCGAGCTATAATAACAATTTTATAGTAGCTAACAAACCGTTTTCTTACACTATAAAAGGACAGTTATGGGACAGCAAGAGTAAGATTACGAAATACGATAATCCACTTGGACTATTTTCAGCAGCCTGGAGACAAGGACAGACAGTTGGAGAAATATGGGGTCTTGAAAGTGATGGCTTTTTTAAAGACAAGGCAGATATAGCCACTCTGGATCAGTCGGCAATTATTCCTTGGGGAGCCCTTGAAATTGTACCAGGCTGGCCGAAGTATATTGACCAGGACGGAGATAAAAAAATCATCCAGGGGCTTAGCGATAAAGATCCGAAAGACTTAAAAATAATTGGGAATAGCCAGGCCCGGTATAGGTATTCATTTAATGTAGATATGTCATGGAACAATATTGATTTATCCGTCTTTTTACAAGGGGTGGGTAAAATGGATTATTATCCTCAACATTATTTGTTTTGGGGGCTTTACCAGCAGCCATACGCCAACATGTACCCCTGGTTACTTGACTTCTACAGGCCTGAAGCTGCTTCTGCCGAAGAAAGAGCGGGCTATCCCCAAGCTTATATTAACGCGGGACTTGCTGACGCAAATCTCAACTCCTATTATCCGGTATTACAATCGTGGCTGGCAGACAATAACTATCACGAGGGAGGCAAAGATTATGGTTTAGATCTGGCACAATCGAAATACTTACTTAATGCATCCTATTTACGGGTTAAAAACATAACAGTTGGGTATACACTTCCAAACCAGTTAACAAAGAAAATAGGAATAGACCGGTTGAGATTATTTTTTACTGGCGACAACATTACCGAATTTTCTAAAATCAAAAAGTATCTCGACCCTGAATCTATTGTTGATGGATACGGCTGGGCCTACCCTTACCAGAGAAAATATTCTTTAGGCTTAAATGTTACATTTTAGTAATCGATCGTAAAAATTTTAAAGCAAAAGAAATGAAAAATTATATATACTTATGTTTGTTGATCATAGCAACGGCTTCCTGTAAAAAGGACTTTTTAGACCGATACCCGCAAACGGTTATTTCGCCACAACTTTATTTTAAAACAGAAAGTGATTTAAGCCTATATGTGAATGGCATGTTGAGTAAGAGAGGAACAAGCATTTATGTAAACAGTGACGAGCAATCAACAGATGATTATTCAACAACAGGAAATGTGCGCATGAAAAATATGCTCGCTGGTAATATATCTGCCGACAATACGCCCAGCTTTTGGGGCTGGTCTACTCTAAGAAATATTAATTACTTCTTAGATAACTATTCCGGCGCTAATACCACCGCAGAAGTAAAAAATCATTATGCAGGTCTGGCCAGATATTACAGGGCTTTATTCTATATGGATAAAGTGAAAGTATACTCAAATGTTCCATGGTACAGCCACGTAATTGAAGCATCAGACTCTGCAAGTTTGTATAAGGCCAGTGATCCCAGAAGCCTCATTATAGACAGCATTTTTAAAGATCTGGACTATGCCGTAAATAATGTAAGAGAAAGCGTGCCGGCAGGAACACCGGGTCTTTGGGCAGTTAAAACAATGTATGCCCGTTTAGCATTACATGAGGGCACTTACAGGAAATACCATCCCGAATTAAATTTGCAGAATACTGCCAACCGTTTTCTGGAGCTGGCAAAAACTCAGGCTAACGATATTATTACTTCCGGAAAATTTTTGTTGACACCTAATTATGGCGACCTGTTTGTTAGCCAGGACCTGAGCGCGAACAAGGAAGTGATTTTAAATACAGTTTATGATGTAGCAAAACAAGCGGGCTCTGACATCAACAGTGTTGTTTCGGCCAACTTTGAGCAATCTCCTTCAAGAGACCTAGTACAAGAGTACTTAATGATAGACGGTTCACGGTTTACCAGTACTGACGACTACCAGAAAAAACAATACGTAGAAGAATTTAAAAATCGAGACCCACGGATCTATGCAACATTTATGACTCCTGGATTTGTAAGGCTGCCGGCCACAACTCCGCTGGTACCACTTTTAAGTACGGGTTTTACAGGATATTACCAGAAAAAAGGCTATCAAAACAGCATTGATCCAAACGTAAGGGGCGGCGCAGACGTTCCGGAATTACGATACGCTGAAGTGCTGCTTACCTATGCTGAGGCCAGTGCCGAACTCGGCAGCCTCACTCAGGCAGATATAGATAAGTCCATTAATCTATTAAGAACAAGAGCCGGTATACCCGGGCTCAACCTTGCAAATGCAAATGCCAACCCAGATCCGGTTTTAGCGAATAAATTCTCTGATGTAACAGGCGCCAATAAAGGAGCTATTTTGGAAATCAGAAGAGAGAGAAGAGTGGAGTTTGCATTTGAAGGCAAACGGTACGATGACTTAATGCGTTGGAATGGAGGTAAGGTATTTGAAAAGTATCCACAGGGAATGTATTTCCCAGGACTGGGCCAATATGATTTAACAGGAGACAATGTTGCAGATATAATTTTAGTAAGCAGAACTGCTACAATTCCTCCCGTTGATCAAAGAATAAAAAACTCGCTTGGTGTGACACTTGTTTATTATAAAGTAGGCACTTTTGGCCAATCAGGTAGCATTCCATTAGAGAACGGAGAAACCGGAGGACCTATTGTAACCGGATTAGCACCCAGAACATTTGTAGCTCCAAAATATTATTATTTCCCGATACCGATATCACAAACAACGCAAAACCCAAAATTGCAACAACCCCATGGTTGGGAATAAGGAAATCGTAAAAAGCTATTCAAATATTTAAACTCTCAAATTTTATAATTCTCAAAAAAAAATTACAATGAAAAAGAATGTTTTATTACTCTTATTGTTTGTTCTGTCTCTATCTTTTATTTCATACATTCCCGCTGAGGTATCAGATATGAGCGCCCCTGGTGTTAGTAGAATTAAAGTTACCAACTTAAAAGAAAGCAATTTTGCCGGCATTACTGTGCATGCAGCTCCTGCGCCTCCATCGCCTTATACAAAATCAGTTTACTTTAAGTATAACAACCTGAATGTTGGTAATAAATTTAAAGTAGTAAGTGAAGATGGATGCGCTTTTTATACTGTTGTTAATGGCAATCCTATTACTTACACACCAGTTACATCAGCAGAAAACATATTTGGTGTATTCTTTAAAGCAGAATCGGGTTGTGGACAGGCCAGAACAATTACGGTATATTATGATGACAATGGCACCTGGATATCACAGGCTACTTTTGTAATTAATATTTGATGCCTTAACTATAAACAGAAATGTTCATTGCCTGATTTAAAAATTACATTGTTCATTTATCCTTCGATAAGTAAAGGTCGTTCCAGTGAACGGCCTTTACCTGCAAAACAGCTTTTATATTTAAAAAGTATTACAATTATATAAACATATTTATTTATGGCCCAGGGTAGAAGAAGACTTATCAAAAAGAGTAAACCATATTGTTATATGTCTACTCCATTGTATCCCCCTTGGAATATTTGCCCAAAATGCTGACAACAACCTTGCTTTGCATCTGGATGGAGAAGATAATCAGATACGTACAGGTATAGGGATTATGAAAGCGCCCTGGACTCTGGAAGCATGGATCAAAGGAAATGACACCTCTTGGAAAGAAGAAGAGGTGATTTTTGGCGGTGGTGAATACAGCGCTTTAAATACGGCTGAAAATCTGCCACTTGTTATCAAAAAGGAAAATTACATAGCGCCGGCGCACAATTATTATCTCCTACCATTTTAAATGATCAGTGGCACCATGTAGCTATTAGCTGTAACGGAGTTTTCACTCATCTCTATTTGGATGGCGTAAAAATATGCAGTAAGAGAATTGCATTTCCAATCATACCAGGTGCCATTGGAGTATGCGAAAATAGAAAAACTGCTTTTGGGGGTTGGGTGGATGAAGTTCGCATTTGGCAGACTGAGGTAGCTGCACAGACAATACAAAAATGGGCACACCAATCTATTAATCCGTCACATCCTAATTTTAAGAAAATTGTGGCTTACTATAATTTAATGACGGTATAGATAAATCTGCTATTAATTGGGTAGGAAAAGGTTCCCAAGCTTATCATTTACGAAACGGAAGAAATAATTATAAAGGACAAAAGCCGTTGGCATATACCGAAATAAATGATAATCCAAAATTTGTAAAACCCGCAAAAGAACAGAAATTATTTAACGCAATAACAATTCATAGCGAATGGGACATTGACCAAGGAGCTTCCGACAACGCCATATTAAAATTAAGAATTGCGGTTACCGGTTCACTAACACCATTAGCACTTACAGGCATAACTCTGGACCTATCGTCAGTATCAGCTCTATCAGACATTTCGCGAATACATATTTATCACACAGGCAAGACAGCTCATTCAACTATAAAATCAGAAATATTCGGAAAAGGAACAATCCCATCTAAAAAAATTGTTCTTTCAGAAAGAAATACGCCTATTCGTTTATCTGCGGGTATAAATTATTTCTTGATTACAGCTGACTTTTCTGCCAAGGCTGCCATAGGAAATAAGATAAAAATAGACATTCCTGTTTTTGAGTTAAATAATAGGCATTATACACCGGAGACTACAAATTCATCTATTGCTCCAACAATAACACCTAACAATTACACCGATGCCAATATTATAAAAGTCTTACAATGGAATATATGGCATGGAGGTATACACGTAGGAAATAACGGAATCAACAACATTATAAATCTAATAAAAGCAACACATGCAGATATTATTACTATGCAAGAAGCATATGGCTCACAATTGCGTATTGCCGAATCATTAAATTACTTTCTAAGTACAGCATCTTCTAATGACAATCTTGCCATATATAGCCGTTTTCCTATAGCTAAACATTTACCTCCCTATAGCACTTTCAATTCAAATCCAGTGATACTCACTTTACCCAATAGCAAAAAAATTCTGGTGAATGCTTGTTGGCTCAGGTATGCAACTAATCCCGAATACACTTCACTCTACCCTAACAAGGGTTCAAATACTAACTTATGGATAGCAAAGGACTCTATGTCAAACCTGTTAGACATACACGAAATTATTTCAAAAGACACAGAACCATATCTGAAAGACTCAAATATACCAGTGATCATTGGAGGCGACTTCAACTCATGTAGCCACCTTGACTGGACAAAAGCTGCCATTCCTTTACATTTTGGATATGGACCTGTTGCTTTCCCGACTTCACGTTATTTATTGGCCAAAGGATATAAAGATAGTTTCAGGGAAAAAACCCCAATGAAGTAGCGCAATCAGAAGGTACATGGTCACCTATTTACGGACAATTGCCTGCCTGCAGAATAGATTTCATTTATTATAAGGGGTGTGGAATAAAAGCAATTACTTCAAAGATAATAAGGACAGCTCCTGACATCGATGATGTTTGGCCATCTGATCATGCAGGGTACTCACTACTTTTCAACTTACAAACGATTAAAAATATCACAAATTGCACAATTCACATCGTTGCTAAAAAAAACATTAGCATTAATCACAATACAGCACCAAATAAGCCTTTGACCAATTCAGTCCTAAGATGTGATATTTCAAGACATGTGAGACAAAATGCCTATCGATTTCTGTAGTACATTTTGCTGTTTCGTGGTATTATTTCGACTTCCTGTTCCCAATACTTTGTTGTTACATCTGGTTGAATAGGTATCAGGTTTTCCAATTCAAGAAGTTTTTCGTTTGGGGTCTTCCCATTCAATGATGCATGAGGGCGTTTGTAGTTATAGAAATTTTGCCATTCAAGTAATTTCGTAGCAAGATCGAGAGTTCTTTCTTTACGATTAATGATTGAATAAAACTCTGATTTATCTGTGAGTTGGGATCTTTCGACCTTTCCATTCAGATGTGGACTTCTAGGCTTAATGGGCCTAAATTTTATAAAATGAACCATTAGCTCTTCCTGGAATAAATCATTGAAAAGTTCGGTTCCCTAATCAGTTTGTATCCTATGTACAGGGAATTGAAAAGTATCAAGCACATAACCCAGACAATCTACAGTGGATTCTGCTTTTTATTGGGTACAGTTTAATTGCTCTCATCCGGGTACAATCATCAATGGCCGTGAATTGATAGCATTTGGCGCCTATTTTAGTAACATCCATTTGAACCCGATCTCCTGGAATGGGCCTGCTGTAGCGGGTTGTCTGCCCATGCTTCCTATATTTTTTTATGTTAGGCATTCCGCTCTCTTTAATTACCCGCCAAACCGTAGGTGCAGAAATATCCATATTATGGACTCGAAGAAGATGAAGGCTTATTCTTTGTGGGCCAAAATTATACTCAACTCGTATGGCTTTTATAAGTGTGACTAATTCATCACTGACCTTTTGTTTAGCTAAAACTTTTGGACGTGTGGAATGAACTTTTAAGGCATCCTTACCATTATCTTTAAATCGCTTTATCCATCTGTACAAGGTAGATCGGGGAATACCACACTTTCGAGCAGCTTTATTTATTGAACCCAGCTGTTCATAACACCTTATCCAGGTTTCTCTAGCTTTGATTTACCTTTGCTTAGTATCCATTGAAAAATGAATTAATAAATAACCTCCAACGGCAATCGTCTGCCACGAGCTTGCCCGTTTTAAACAGTTGTCTTTGATAGTTTTGACATGATAATGCCCGAATGAAGACAGGCAACTATTTTAAACAAGCCTTAACCAAATCTACGTAAATAATTATAGAGAAAATGTAGCGAAAGTCTTGAAACTTCACATATTAAGTTATTCCTCGTAAATACAATACAAATTCCTACCACTAATAAAACGATTAGGTTTATTAGTGGTGTTTAAAGCATGAATAAGACAATTGGTATTGTTCTTTAACTACAATATGCAGCAAGTCTAAGCCTTTAATTTTGGGCCACCAGGCGGCGAAAAGACGCTTCCTTCCTATCGGACGGAAACGCCTTTTCGCTTATTAAAGCGGTGCAGCCCCCTTGATAAAATCTCCTGCTTCCCCAAAACCTCCCGCTGTATTTTCTCAAACAGGCTGCAAGCTTTTTCTTTGAACAATAAAAGACTTGTTCTTCCTGTTGGATTTTTTTCTTGGATATTCTTAAAAAAAAGCCATTCATTTTCTGTTAACTTTTCCCTATCCAGTATTTCTGGCTGGTTGGGGTCTAACATAACAGTTCCTCTGGTCATATTCATACGCTTTATCCACGACCAGTCTTTCACTTCATCCAGATCTTTGTTCCTATTCCTGACAACAATATTTTGTTCACTAAAAAGCACTTCCGCATCAAATGGGTTAGCCCTTACGATATTTCTTGCACTGAAATGATATACCGGGAGCAGGATAACAATTATAAAGGTGAAAAAAGTATATTATTCCCGATAGTAAAGTATTCAATTGTGGTAATGGCAGTCCATACCCCAATAGCAGCATTCCAATTATATACGGCCAGATACATTTCTAAGGAAGAAATTAGAATTTTGATCTCATTACATCTCTATAGTTGGTTTGAATTGACTTAACTACTACCATATCAGCTTATTTAAACTTTTTATTATATAACAAAGAACTGGCCAGAAATGAACGCAAATCAGGATCAATCCTGCAGCGCATTCGTGCCGGTCAAATGAAAGATTATCTTCCTTCATGGATAGAAATCGATTCCGATCACATTTTGAATTGCCCCGAAGATCTAAAGAACAAGAATAATATTCTACTTGAATATTAATAATATAAAAGCCCGGTCTTCGACCGGGCTAACCTTGTATATGATAGTAACATATGCCTCTTTATTCAGAAACCACTTTAATTACCTTGGAAAAGGTCCTTGTGCCATCCTTATCTGTTTGTGCTATTCTTATATAAAAAATCTTTTGCTTGTTATCTATTGCTTCACTTACAGATTTGCTACAGGAAATGACTACAACCAATACCATCCCTATCAGGGATAACATTAGACGGGATTTTCTTTTGCCTAAGACACCGAGGAACATAAAAGCGGTTAGACCCAATGCTGCCAATCCACTGTAAGCAGTAATAAATTCATAATGCAGCTCCTGGCTCGAATTCCCATTAATGGCTTTGCTCTTTATAGTACCTATTTTTGTGAAATTTGTTCCATCCGCAGAAACCTCAATATCAAAATGGCTATTACTGGTTTCTGTTAAACTTCTCCAGTTTACAATCAGTTGCCCATTCCTGTACCGCGCCTTCACGTCATTAAAAACCACAGGCAACGTCACTACACAGGACCCCTGTCCATCACCATTGATCGTCCAATTCAACGTATTAGTAAGCATATCACGATCAACTGCCGCCGCAACTCCATAAGTACGACCAACAGCACCCAATGGCACTCCCGAAGGAGTAAGTGGATTATTCGCCCAACCGTGCAATATGTGGCTGTAGTTCTCACAGTTGATTCCGCTGTTATCTAGCATCCTTGTTGCATTGGCTAGAACAGAAAGATCCCATATCCCGATATCTTGGTTAAAACTTCGAGCGCCAGAAAACATCCAATCCATTACAGTCACCTTACTAACATCCCAATTGGCAATTGGACGGTTAAAATTTCGTGCGTCTATAAACATTAATCTCATTGTTGTAACATTACCTACATCCCACCCCTCTATCGCCTGATTAAAGTCAGTAGCATAGGCAAACATACCTTCCATACTGGTAACCTTGCTTACATTCCAGTTTCCGATAGGTTGATTAAACCTTGGTGTGTTCCAAAACATACTTGCCATTGATGTAACGTTACTTACGTCCCAGTTTCCTATAGGCTGGTTAAAGCTGGTAGCAGAAAAAAATAACGCATCCATAATAACTACGTTGCTTACATTCCAATTCCCTATAGGATAATTAAAACTACCAGCCTCCTGGAACATTGCTGCCATGTTTGTTACATTACTTAAATCAGGAACATCGACAGGCCCTAGACCACCCAAACTACTACACCTGTAATATGCCCGTTGCATACTACTCCAGACCACATCGCCCCATTGTTCGATAGACAGCAACTTCCTGTTATCAACCAGCGGAGAAACGGGAAAGGCAATACGATGAAAAGGTATTGTACCAGTTGGTGTCATTGAAAGGCGGTAAGTACCGATAGAAGGGAACGTAATGGTTAATTCGTCCGCACCACTTCCATTGCCATTATTGCCTGGGTTTCCCACCTCCTCCCATACATATGTATAAGACCCCTCAGCAGGTACCCTGATTTGATTAGTAGCGCTGACTCCGCTATTGTTTGTTTTCCAGACTGTAATGTATGGGCGTTGCCCTATAGCTTCAATGGCCAAAAATAAAAGTAAAAAAAAAGACATTTTTTTCATGATAAGAATTTATAGAAATAATTAGAAAATAAGGAACGGCGTTGTGTCTGTATTTTAGCCCTATAGAATCGTTCGATTTTGAATTGACTATATTCAACCCAGAGCGAATCGTATTTTGTTTTGTTGCTTAAAGAAGCTCCATTTTATTGTTAGTACATTGAAGAGTAGCAGCCACACTAGACGTACCTCTGGATTTTATAAAACTTAAACACAGTTAAATTTGAATATCGGAGTAAGATGCTTATTCACTATCAACTAAGTATCTTCAAAAGATCAAGCGAAATTAGCAACTATCGAAAATTCAAATTTGACTCAATGATCTATTGATAGTTTCTTTCTATAGCTATTCAGATATTAGCAATAATTAACTATATAGAAATTTTATTATCATTATTATTTAATATTAAAAGAAAAGTTTGCCGTCTGTTCATTACCAAAATTGTCCGCTATCCATATATCAATTCATGACCCTCTTCTCCTGAGTGTGCCGTAGAATAGAGTACAAACTTTTCAGTGTTTTGAAGTTGCAGGTCTGAAGCCCTCTTACGATCATCCCAGCAGATACTTACATTTTCCCTGCATCAACAAAAGAAGCCGGTTACCTAAATATGTTTCAATAGAAAGCCTGGCGCTACCACCATAGATAAATTTATCTTGACTTAGTATGACAGCGCTATTGGCAAATCTCTCTTCACCTCTGTTTATTGTCCCATAGCCACCTGTCACACTAAGACCCCAATTAACAGAAAAGTTCCTGGCCCAGTCTCCTAAATCGCCGAAGGAAAAATAAAATGGGTTGTCTTATTATAAGTCACATACACATCATAGGGAACGACAGCCCTATAAGATGTCTCCCTAATCGTATCGGCCTTAGAATTGTTGTCTTCATTTTGTGCGCTAACGGTCGAGAACATAACCGTAAACAGGAGAACAAATCCTGTTATTGTCTCACACCTATTTTTCATAGGTACTGTAATTAAGATTATTATTTTTTCGGAAGTAAAAACACTGGTGGTCTGCCTTAACGGTAACTTTGATATGCCCGATCCTTTTAGAGATATAGCCCGTAGTTCTCTGTATTACTTCTTTAGTCAGATCAGAGATCATATGCTGCCTCGCAGAACTACTCAGTGTTATATTGGTGCCGGCAGAACTGCTCAATCCGGAAGCGATCTCCTTAAAGGCATTTACCTCCGGAGAATAGGGCAGGTTTAGACCCAGCTGACCATCCAGATCATAGGCCGAAATATCTATAGGAACTATATTACCTCTATATTCTACGGACGTGATCTGTAGCACTAATCTTCCTTCCTGTATCTTTGCTGTCGCGGTCAACAGGGTTTCGAACGAGATTGTCATTTTAACGATCCTGGCAGGCTCAAGTGAACCATGAACAATAAGCGGATGCTCTTTAGATTTTGAAACCTTGGATATGGCATTACCTTTGAGAAATACGTCTCGATATCTGACAGGAAAAATCTTCCTACGGTTAGCTCAGCCCCTTTAGCAATGCTATAATAGAACCATCTGTTAGTTTTACTGTAATATTTTGCGTGTGTTCAAAATAAATATCTGGTTTAATGAAATTATTATATCCCGTAATGCGTGCAATTACAAACCCTAAAGTAATAACAGCCGCAACGGTATAATCCCTAAATTTCCTTTTCCTCTTTTTTTGCTCGAAAGCATTTATATTGTTGTGAATATTTTCAATAGATCGCATTCGCTCTTCTTGTGTGCTAAGCTCTTCATGCCCGTCGCTTCCGTTGAGAATATTTTCCCAAAGACAGTTATTCTTATGAAATTTTAACACTCACTAACGGACTTTAACTCTCTTTAAGAATTTTTAACTGCGCTTTTTAAGAAAAAGTATTGCCTCGGAAATATGATATTTCACAGTACTCTTGGGAATATTTAAACGAATAGCAATCTGCCCCTAGAATTTCCGGGTCTCACAATCAAGATAAGAAGTTCCCCAGCAAGCCTCTCCGCTGAATAAAGATATTTTCGGGTTAGATTACAGAATGTAACTAAGATCAACCACTCCAATAAAAAAGGCCAGTCATGAGGAGATTTCTCAAAAGATTGTTGAATTCACTAATGACCCCAATAGTTTTCTTAATCGGTTGAACTGGAGCGATTCTGTAAAAACCCGGCTTGAAAAGCTATTTACAATAGTGGACTCTGTAGGTGAGGCTGGCTGTACTTTTCAACAACTGAAGCGAACTATTACTGGTTTTGAACAGGAAGTATTGGAAAGCACGCTCCCACAAATCGACAAAGAAGTGATTTTAAAAGCCAGCTCAACCGCAAGATTCTCTGGCTATCGGTGGAACTGTAAACCGAAGCTGTCAAAACCCTATGAGCCGACCCAACTCCTCACCTACTTGCAAATGCAAAACACCCCACTAACAATGGCAATGGTAAATAAAGACCGACCTGGCTTGTTTAAACGCGTGGGCAGGTGGATTGCAGTTACCAGCATAGACATTATGGGAGCTGTGCATTATTTAAGTGCCGCAGAAGGCGCTGTAGTCAGTGGTTACGCCGGCCTTACCATGGACTTGATGGATAAATTTCATTGATGAGATAGTGATATTGTGGATAAATTCTTTGAAAAGCGGAGTAATGAGTATTGATATTTTTAAAGGAATCGAAAAAGCCGAAGTGGAACAGTTTAGCAAAAGACTGGCGCAGGAAAGGCAAAGAGAGCAGCGGTTTGCTGCTATTCAGATTAAAGGTGAGACACTAGCGGAAAAAGACATCACATTTCACAAAACAGCCTTTGAAGCTTGCAAGTATATGTTAATGGCTCCTACTGATAAAGGGTATTACACCTTTCGATCTTTAAGTCTTTTAGAAGATGACGCAAAACGCATACTGAAGGAGAATATCGCGGAAAAAGAACAAGATTTAAAAAACGTATTTGCAATGGCCATCTCAAAGCAAATGGCAAAAGCTGATTGGTATTACGATTACTCTGATTGGGGATACAAATGGAATAAGGGTAAAAACGAGATAAAAAAGATAATCGCAGAGCTAAAACTCCTATCCCGGCTAGACGGAGGAATAGACAAGGCAAAGGAGCTATGGAAACTGCATGTCCCCCCTCACTCCATAAACGAACCGTTTTTTTTCTCAAAACCCAAGTTGCTGGATAACGCTATGAGCGGGATCATTATGAGACAGGACATCGCATCATTCCAAAAGGCACTTCTAGCCTTACAAAAGGAGGGATACTCCTTTGTTACTCTAAAGTCAGATATCTTAGAACTTCCCCAAGACAGGGTTAAAGGATTCACAAGTATTACGGATGCCAGAAACTATGTAGATTACAACAGCAGTCCGTCCAAAAGTTATTTGATCTATTCCATTGCCACTCTTAAGATCGAGCTTCAGCAAGCTTTAGCACCTAATAAAGATAACCTTTTACAAAACATTACGGAGCGTTTGAACGCGTATCAAAAAGAAGAGAATCGCTCGAGAGAAAATGAACCTCCTAGATGAGCATTTATGAAAACTAAAATTGTGAAATATGTATTTTAAGCAAATGATTGGCTTTTTAGTAAAAGCTAGTTGCGATCACCGTGTAGGCCCCCATCATATTGCGCTTTACATTGCGATATTCCAGCAATGGTGTATGAACAATGGAGAAAATCCCGTTTCGATTACACAAGTCCGGCTACGGGATGTATCAAAGCTTGGAAAGACAGCATATTACCGATGTATGAGGGAATTGGAAGAGTACGGTTATATAAAATATATCAGATCATATAGTCCGGTTTTAGGTAGCCTGGTTTATGTAGAGGATTTTACTTGAAAGTGATAATATCTCCTGATTTCTTTATTGAAGGGTCAGGAGATTATCTTAATAATGTATTAAATGAAAGGAAGCAAAAAATGATTAGGAAACAAGATATAGTTGTCATGAAAGCTGTGGCACTTTGCTTCAAGCCTTTTTTGAAGCCAGAAGAAGCGCTAATTTATTGTAACCTGGCCAGAACACAGTTTGCCAAAAAATGTGAAGAATTTGGGGTTTATAAGAATAATGGCGGTTACTTTAAGAAAGAAGACCTGGACAGGATGTTGAGCGGTGAGTATATTAATACGGGGCCGGGAAAGAAGATACGGGATCTTTAAGCTTTTTATCATCAACTTAATTTTTGTGGTATTGCGAACACAGTAGATATCAAAGATAATCCTCATTGGTGCGGCACGAAGCAAGGCCCAGTAACCGGTAAAAGGGAGTTGATGGAGCAAGTAGGTTATTATATTTGCTAATAACGGTAAGCAGGATTTCAACCGACTATTTACTCCGGTTTCTGGCGCTAACCTATGAGAGATGTGCTGTAAGGGATCCGATAAGGACGGTAAATAAAGGCTAACACTATGTATTCAACTAACATTTTTCGGAGAGAGAAATACCAATAGTTCACTCAAGGTATAGTGCTTGTGTTTAAAATATGTTATGGCGATAAATCCTGTTCCCACAACTGTAACATTCTAATCCTTCCTGCAAAATGTATATAGGAAGCTCAAAAAAGGAGCATCATTCTTTGAAAAGCACAAATAGAAACTCGGCTGTAGGTATTCACCATAAGAAAACTGCTATTCACCGGTGATTTCGACGTAGTTCGCCATTATGGTATTGACTCCAGGCAGCCCTTGAGCTTATGTTTGTGAAACAATTGATAATAACTACTACAAACAAATAAAATGAAAAATCTAATTCTGTCTGCCGCAACCTTATTAACGATCACTTTTAGTGCCGCTGCTTCGCCTGTAGAACCAGTTATAAGTGAAAAAGCGCAGGCAACTTTTACAGCTATCTTTAAAAGCGCCGTTGATGTAACCTGGAGTGAAACAGCCAATAGTGTAGAGACATATTTCACCGCTAATGACGTAAAGACCAGAGCTACATTTGATACCAAGGGCAACCTGATCCAAACTGTTCGCTATTATAAAGAAGATGCACTTTCCCCGGTTGTATTGGCTGGAGTAAAATCTTCTTTCCCGGGCAAAGAAATCCATGGCGTTACCGAAGTAAGCAACAAAATGGTGTTAATTACGAATCGTTTTAAAAGATAACAAACACTACACTCATATCAATGCCAACAGCACCGGTGATACTGAGGTAGTTTCAAAATATAAAAGAGGCGACAAATAACCTCGAACTTTTTCTCATGTAAAACAACGGAGGGGATTTCTATCTTCTCCTTTTTTGTTTTTTTACTGCTGGCATCCTTCCTGGTGCCTTATACAACAGCAACCGCTCCCTTTGTGGATCCGTTGATCGTTATTCTTTATTTTCCTTTAATTGTAGCTTTAGGCGCTGGTATTTCATTGAAGGGAAGGGCGAAAAAGATCTGCGAATTTTCAGGTGCTATTTCCTATCCATTATACATGGTGCATTATCCCATACTATGGCTGCTCTTAAGTTACCTGGAAAAACATCCGCTTTCAATGGATCAAATGTGGGTAGTGATCCCTATTGGAACCGTACTGCTCATTGTATTCGCCTACATCATTATGATCGGGTTGGACATTCCTATCCGGAAATATTTAAGAAGAAAAATAGATTAAGATAGTTGCTGTTTATGGTTGGTTAAATTGTAAAATCCACCGGCTACTCTACAATTTTTTGCTTCACTTTTTTGAAAAGATTCTTCACTTCTTTAGCCTTTCCGGCTACAATGCTTTCGTTATCGCCGGAATCTTCGTCCCGCTCCTGTTGCTTACCGCCACCAGCGCTACCATTGCCCTTGCCCGATGACATAGCAACGTCTTTGTATTGGGTCATTGTCGTTTTCTCCTTTGCAATTATTTCGCCCGCCAGCCATTGTTTTACAAAGCCGGTAACCACATCATTCACCTCTTTACCGGCTCTATAAATCACTTTCCATTTTACCGGTCTGGCTTCATAAGCAGGGTTAACAAATGTGCGGCTGCCGCCAGAGCCAGTTATTTCCGCTTTAAAGTCAACTGTTGCTGCTAATGCCAGGTACTCCTGCAAACGTTTCTTTACCATTACCGCCGGATCGGCCGGGTACATTTTTTCCCACCGTGTTTTATTAGGTGTAGGATCTTTTTGCTGTTGTATCTGTAGCTTTTGTTCTGCAATGGCTTTTTTTGCTTCGGCCAGTTGCTGTTTGGTCATATATCCAGCTGCCTGCGTCAGCGCCTTCTCAGCCTGTACTAAACTTTTTTCAATATTCTGAACTTCTGCCAGGGATAACCGCGGGGGTTCCGAAACCGGTTTTGTTTTAGCCCGAAGCTCCGTATACGCTTCAATAAACTCATGGCTATTGATATACTCTTTTACATAATTACAAACATCTTTGGCTACCGCGGCTTTATCACCTGCAACCATGCTTTTCAGGTTGCGTATATACGGTACTTTAAATGATTTTAATTGCGCATCTAAAGAACTTCCTCCTACATCTTCTACGGCATCGCTTCCGATCGGTGTGGCATCAAAATTCCCCACCAGGTTCTTTAAAATATAGTTTTGGGCATTACTATGCTTAATACCCAATTCGTTAATAATGTCCCTAACGGCAATAAAAGCCCATGTACTCAACGCGAGTACCACTAACAGTGTAGCCTGAATCCGTTTCATAACTTTCTATTTATTGATTGATATAATAAGTTTAAACAAACGGCTCAATAACTATATTTCATCCTCGAAGTATCTGTGCGGATAAGCTTTGCAGCCGGTTGATCATAAATATTCCATACTTCTTCAGTTACCAGTCCGGCTTCGTTTACCTGATACTGATACTCCCAGGTTTGGTAAAGTAACCGGGTTAAGCGATTATAGTAGCTCCTTTTCTGCACCAGGTTTTTCAAAGCTTTTCCAAACCGGTCAGCCAGGCTGGTTTTATAAGACAGCTTATCGGGGATAACAGTGAATTCAATACAATGGAATCCCGCCGGTTTTGTGAAGGCGTAGTAAAATTCCTGAAATGATTGATCCAGTATTTATAGTTGCCGTTTTCATAGTACATATTGTAGTCATTCTCATAAGTAATATAATTACTGGTCATCCTGGTACAGTAGCCTGCATTATCATAATAGTAGTTGCTGATATTATTGATCGTTTTATCTGCCCTCATACTATATACAGAGTCTATAAAGCCATTGGCATGTACCCGCATATAGCCTGAAAAAGAAGGTTGATTATTAACAACGACCGAACTATTGTAAAATCCATTGCCTTTGGTATATGTTGTTGTATATACAGAGGTATTATTGGAATAACGGGTGGTTTGTATTACTTCGTTGCCTTTATATATAATCGTTGTGGTATCAGTACCCGAAGCTGATATGCGAATCACCTCAGAAAGTTTGTATTCCTTTGCTGCTTCGCCTGGCTTTGCAATATCATCCGATTTTGTACAGGACACCAACAAGAACATCATTGAAACTATTGTACAGGAAGAGATCCTTTTAAAAATTGTTTTCATTATAATTTAAAATTGGTAACGAGATCATTTGCTTTACTCTTCACAGGCGGTCCACTTCCCCGGCGCTATGCTAATAGTGGATGTGGCCGTAGAGAAAGCCGGAGACAGTATCAATATACTCTTAGACTGGGCATAAGCCACTCCACCGAAATTCAATGTATTCAACTGTACTTTACTAAGCAATTGTTCATCGCTAACAGCAGCGGATTTAGGTAATACACAAACGAAAATTACCGGGGCTACAGCGGTATAGATCTCGCCACCCGGATCCGTAAACTTATCGGTGTTTGCATTAATGGTATAAGCAATAGTAGACCAGGCGCCGCCCAAAACAGCAACAGCTGTTGCATTAGCTGTCCAGTTAATAGCTTTCTTATACCTTATTGGCCTGGCATCAATGGGGAATGTTCCGGGCATGGCGATGCTATTGAGTAGCCAGGAACAGCCGGTGTAAGCACCTGCACTGATAGCCGTAGTAGTTACCGTGGCAAACGCAGCGCTGCTTCCATCCGTTGGCCTGATGGAAATTCGTACACCGCCCACTAATAAGCCATCCCTCCAAAAGGCGCCCTGCATAAAGTCGTGTACATTAACACAGATATTTTCGGGTGCAGGCGGAGCCGGCGGAATGGGTGGCTCTGGCTTTTCGGAAGGCCCCATCGTAAAATTCAAAAACTCCTGGAACTGTATCCCTTTTCTAAGGTTCTCCGGAAAAATATTTAATATTGCCTGTTGAAATTTTTTTTCGTCGATAGCGGCTTTCTCCCACAATTCTTTAATAAAGGGATAGAACTCTTTTCGCAAACGCTCCACTGCCCGGATCTGCAGCTCAGGATCTTTTAAACTCTTTGCATATGCCACGGCTGCTTCATATTTTTTGAAATTACCGGTTCCGTCACTTTCAATTGCTTTTTGTAACTGGTTACGAACGGGCTCCAGTATTTCACTTAATGCTTTTCAACCTCTTCATTGATATGAGTGTTCACCGGCAATTGCTTTAGTAACGTGCCATCGGCTTCACGGGCTTTGTCACCCTTGACTGCAAGTTTTTCGTTTGCTATTTTTGGGTATATACATCATTGTCAGTTGATAGTTTATCTCTTTTTGTACAGGCAAATAATACAAGCACTATGGAGAGTTGGAGCATAGTTTTTTTCATGATCATTTTTTTAGAGGGTTATTGTTTAATAGCTTTAATTGTTTTAGAATAGGTTTTTACTCCATCTTTGTCGGTTGTACGATCCTCACGAATACATCATTCCGGCTGGTATCCAAAAGATCATTAGCGGATTTGTTGCACGCAAAGAATGCCCATATCAGTAATGAAAAGAGCAGGTATAGTCGTGTCCAAAGCCTACGACTGCGACAACTTAGCAACGACAGTAAAATAAATATGGAAGCGCCAACAGTCCCGGCGTAAGTGCGCGCAAAGCGATATTGAAGCGGAACACTCGAATTACCGTCCTCTGCCTGCGTTACTATCTTACCGCTGATAATAGTAAAAGAATTGCCGTCGGCCGATGATTCTACCTGGAAATAAGCATTATTGGTTTCGGCCTGCGATGTCCAGTTCACTGCTAATATACCATTACTAACAGAAGCCTCTACCGCACCAAAAATTACGGGCAGCGCTATGGGTTCATCTCCGGCTTTCAGCCAGAATCCACTAAATCCGGTTGTAAAAAAAACAACTTCCCAACGGTTGGCAACATTATCCCAAACAACTTCCTGCGGATGTATCGTTACAGGAGCCCCCGTATACTGGTTTATTACCCCGTTGCCATTACCACTTCTCTTTTCAATGTAGATATTTCCCCTGTAATTGCGGCTATCATTGGCATCAACCGGTAACAGTATTTTAGGCCGTGTAGCATTGTAGCTGTCAAAATCCTCCTGGCTAAAAAATAAGGTAACTCTTGCGGTAGCATTGGATGGATTATTCTGAGGCAGTATATCGTAATGTCGTCTTACATACCTTCGGTCCTGTGTTTCATTTACCCAAACTCTTACTGTGGTAAGACCGTTCAAGGGATCAGGTGTATTGGTCGTATTGATCATGGCAATAGCCGTATTGCATCCTGATAAATAATAGTTATAGTTGCCATCGGCTGTTTGATTAACCGTTGCACTACTATTTCCTGTAGGTATAAGGCCAGGCATTTGCGGCCCCTCGGAGATTTCAACAGATACGGTTGTTTGCTCATGTCCACTGGTGATCAAACAGGTGTATGCTCCGGGTAACAGATTATTGACCTCGGCGGTTCTCAGGTTACCCGGGGTCCATAAATAGGCGTAAGTGCCGTCACCTCCCGAAGCAGTAACCCGGGCAGTGCCATACCCCTGAAAGCAGGTAATATCCGTCTTGCTTATTTCGGCATTCACAGGGGCTGTCCAGCTGATAATAACCCGCCCGTCAGCACCGCTCCTATGGTCGCCGCCACCGCCGCCCGGAGCTGCGCCGGCAGTTGACGGTATGGTATAAATGATATATTCAATAGAGCCGCTTCCCCCGTTTCCTTCGCCACTGCCGCCCGTGTAGCCACTACCAGACATACCATTTGCTGTTCTGGTTGCAGACCCGCCACCACCACCACCATTACCAAATGACTGACCAGGATCCGACCTCACACCATTGCCGCCATTGCCTCCTCGAAAAGTACCTGTACCACCGGCACCTCCAAAAGTATTTACCGCAGCACTGCCTATTCGCTCAAAGCGTGCTGCCTGGCCGCCCCCGGCCACTACCCCACCTGCAGAAGAGCTTCCACCCGCCAGGGCTACCCCTCCTCCTGCACCCACAATAACATTAATACTAGTACCCGGAACAACGGTAATATACCCCCTGGAGAAACCACCGCCGCCGCCGCCGCTTCCGGAATACCTGTAATTAGCAGCCCCTATCGTAGAGATCGTGCCACCTCCGCCGCCGCCCCAGGCCTCCACATATATTTTTGTAATCCCTGCAGGAACCGTAAAGGTTCCGGATGCGTCAAAGGTTTGCGAACCGCTTTGAGCAAATAGAATCACCCGGAATAATAAGATGCTCATCAACATACAATACTTCGGCAATTGCATATAATAGTTTTTATGAAAAGAGATGGATATCAATGGGCTTATTGCCGAATAGCGGTGATGACTTTTGAATAACTTTTTTGGCCATCCGCATCAACCTGTACTACGCGTATGTATAGATTCTGATCACTGCTATCAGCGATATCATTACCGTTCTTTCTGCAAGACAAGACACTCAGGGTACACACCATTATGACGAAACTCAACAGCCATAAGGATTTGCGTTTTTTAAATGTTATTGACAAGCTTAAGAACAGCAGAGCCAGACCCTGTAATTCCACGTAGCTTTTGGTAAATGCGTATTGAAGCGGGATGTCGGAGTTACCATCAAGGGCTTGGGTAAAAACTTTATAGCTGATCGTTACGAAATGCTTTCCGTCTTTCGATGCTTCAACAAGGTAATAAGCATTATTGGTTTCTTTTTGCGAAGTCCAGTTTACCGTAAGCGCGCCATTTCTCAGAAAGGCATCAATGGTTCCAAATGTGACAGGCAATACCTGGTCCTCATCCAGCTTCACCATCCACAGATCGGCAGAGCCATGTGCCCCAGAAATGTCACCATCATTTGAATACGTATGGCCTGCCGCCAGATAACCTCCGTCTGCTCCCCGGCAAATATCATAGAAGATATCGTTGGAGCTTCCACCCAAACATTGCTGCCAAAGCAAACTTCCGTTATTGTCTAATTTAAAAATCCAGGCATCTTTGGCACCTCCCTTGTATCCGGTAATATCTCCATCTGTTGATCCGGTCTCGCCAGCAACCATGTAACCTCCTTCCACCTGTATAATCTTCCTGGCAAATCGTTGTTGGTTCCTCCAACCGCCCGGGTCCACACCGTGTCCAATAAACTATTTAGTTTAACAACCCAGGCATCCGACCCGCCTTTATATCCATGAACATGATCCACATCTACCCCAGACGCATAGCCCGCAACGATATATCCTCCGTCCGAAGTTTGAATAACCGACTGCCCTCCTTCGTATCCCGGGGTGCCCAATTCCTTATCTGCAACAACAGCGCCCTGGCTATTTAATTTAACTACCTTCACGTCTGCTCGATTGGCTGTCGTTGCTTCACCTGTAATAATCGCACCGCCATCGGCAGTGGCGTCTATTGAGTTAACGGCGTATGACAAGAAAGACAACCATACATTAATACCGTCTGATGTATATTTAGCTACAAAATTGCTTCCTCCTACCCAATACCCTCCGCCGGCGGCCTCGCTAACAGCACGTCCTGTTGAACCTGCAACAGTCTGCCATTCTATATTCCCGGCTTCAGACAATTTCACCAGCCAACCACCCGAACCGGTTGTAACATCACCATCTACTATATCATTAGCGTTATTTCTGCCAGTGAAAATATAACCGCCGTCAGAAGTTTGTTTTATATCATTTATCAAATCAATGCCAGAACTACCATACCTTTTTTGCCATTCAATATTACCGTTTGATGCCACTTTAACGATCCAGCAGTCATCCTGCGAATATCCGGGCACCCCGGTCAGATTCCCATCGGTTGAATTGGTACTTCCTGCAATTATATAACCACCATCACGGGTTAGTTCAATGGAGTAAGCACTTTCCTCACCACCTCCACCTATAGCACGCTGCCACTGGGTGGCAGGGGCCTGGGCATTTACGCCTGATACAACTGCATTTAGCATTACTAACCCTGCTATGAAAAATATTTTCATCTGCTTGTTTTTTGTTCTGTAAAAGTGCCCTGTATATGAGCTTTTTCTTATCCTGTAAAAACAGGATATTGAATGAAACCGCATCGCTCATTCGGGCGATACAGCAGTAGTATTCTGCTTATTATTTTTGATAACGCTATGCAAAGCCTATAAATTCCTGTAAAAAGGGGAGTAATTTCATTAAATTCAATTCGTTTATTTGTAAAAACAGAAATATGCGATGGATGTCCACTGCCCAAAGGTTTATAATAGTTGCAGCAGCAATGGGGTATGGATACATAGGAACCGCTCAAACGAAAGTGCTTGATAGCATCAAGGCTGAAATCAATAAACATCCGCAAAGAGATACGTTGCGGGTGAGGATAATAACAGATTATGCACGGGCTGCACTAAACGGAAATACCTCGCAACTATTGCCCTATCTCAACGAAGTAATCAGTATCAGCAAAGAGCAAAACTACCGCAAGGGCCTGCAGGCAGCCTATCACTATAAGCAGATTTATTATTCGGATAAGGAGGATGCAGAAAATGCACGGGCTTACGCTGATACAGCTTTCATGCTGTTAAAGAAAGACACTTCCAAATTCGCGGTAACCTCTTTAGCATGGCTGCACAATAATGTTGCAGGTGACTATGCCAAATTAGCCGATTACAAGCGGGCTATTGATCATTTAACACAAGCAGCTATCATTTTTGAAAAAATAGATCCCGATGCTTTAGCCTCTGTCTACGGCAACATCGCGATCATGTATGCCCAGCTGCTATTGCCTGAACGGGCAATGGAATATGACAGAAGAGCCATTGCAGCAGCAGAGAAAGCTGGAGATTCGTTGAGCTTTGCGCGCCGCAATATAGGCTATGTATCGAGATTACTGGATGCACAAAATTTCAGAGAAGCCACAAAGATCCTGGATAAAATTGAACCTGTTGTTATGAGGCTTGACAATAATGCAACCTATATCTTTTTTTATCAGAACAGGGGCTTGTAAGCAAACATGAAAAACAATATGAAAAAGCTATTAGTAATTTAAAAAAAGCATACGATTATTCGCTTCAAAATGATAACAAGCAGCTGGAACTAACGATTCTGGATCCACTTAGCGCTGTGCTCACAGAATCGGGGAAACTAAAAGAGGCCAAGCAATATCTCGACTCATTGCTTGCCAAATCTGTGGCCTTTAAAATTCGAACTGCAGAATTAAATGCTTATAATAATCTTGCCCATTGGTACATGCAAAATAAAGACTATGAAAATGCCAATAAATTTCTTTTTAAAAAAATAAGCTTATCCGACAGCCTTTCTTCCGAAGAGATGAAAGAAAATATTGCCGTTATGGAAACGCGGTTTAAAGTGCAGGGGAAAGACAACGAGATAAAGATATTGCAGGATGAGAAGGAAATACAACAATTGTCTATTCGTCAGAAAAATACGCTGAATTATGTCTTATTCGGCGGCGCTGCTGCCCTTTTAGTTATTTTGGTATTGGGCTACCGAAACTACAAAAACCGCCAAAAGCTGCAACTACAGCGCATTACAGAACTTGAAACCCAGCAACAATTAACCGCCACTGAAGCTGTATTAAAAGGGGAATCACAGGAACGTACCCGTCTCGCCAAAGACTTGCATGATGGTTTGGGTGGCATGCTCAGTGGCATAAAATATGCTTTAAATACCATGAAGGGAAATCTAATAATGACGCCTGAAAATGCGCAGGCTTTTGAACGCAGTATAGACATGCTGGATAGTTCTATCCAGGAAATGCGTCGCGTGGCTCATAATATGATGCCTGAAGCGTTGGTTAAATTTGGTTTGGACACAGCCCTGCAGGATTTCTGTTTGCATATATCGCAAAGCGGCGCCCTGAAAGTCTCTTACCAGTCTATAGGACTTAACGATATTCAGTTAGAGCAAACCGTTGCGGTTACCATTTACCGCATTGTGCAGGAACTGATCAACAATTTAAGCATGCAGCGGCAAAAACCGCCATTGTTCAATTAAGTGTTACCGATCACACGCTATCTGTAACCGTAGAAGACGATGGTAAAGGGTTTGACACCACCACACTTAAACAAAGCAGCGGTATAGGATGGAATAATATTGAAAACAGGATCATTTTTTAAACGGCAAACTGGATATACAATCTGTTAATAACAAAGGCACGTCTGTTTTGATTGAATTACCTTTAACCTGACAATAGTGTAGCAAACGCAAATGGCACCAATGCAAATCAATCTCTTTATAGTTGATGATCACTATATGATAATAGAAGGCATCCAATCGCTACTGGTGCAGGAAAAAGATATCAACTGGATGGGACATGCCACCAGTGCCGCGTCCTGCCTGGCTTTCCTGAAAAACCATCAGCCCGATGTCATTTAATGGACATTAATCTTTCCGATAAAACGGGGATCGATCTGTGTAAAGAGGTGAAAGTACTTTATCCTTCAGTTTTTATCATTGGACTCAGCACTTTTAACCAACATAGTTTTATCAGCAAAATGATGGATAACGGGGCGTCCGGTTATATATTAAAAAATGCCACCCGGCCCGAATTGATGGAAGCTATTCGTACCGTTTATAAAAGGAAGGTTATTTTTTAGTAATGAAGCCGCTCTTGCTTTGCAACAAAGTCCGGATGTTCATAATATTATTCTTACCCGCCGCGAAAAGGAAGTATTAGAGTTAATTGCCGATGGCTTTACCAATAGTGAAATTGCCGGGAAACTATATATAAGTATCACTACAGTTGATACGCACCGGAAAAACCTGCTCAGTAAATTTGACAGCCGGAATGTAGCCTCATTAGTGCGGAAAGCCTCTCAACTCAACCTTATATGAACGAAAGCTGTGTTTATTTATGCCTGTTGCCTGAATGCCGGTAATATCCTTTTTTTCTCCTGGCAGAATTTTGAGGTGCGGGGTTATACGCCGGCTGTTGTCCGAGGTGCTCAGGTATCGTCATTTTATCAACCTCCTTAGCAATCAATTTCTCAATGGCCTGAAACTTCCGTTGCTCCTTGGGATTCACAAAAGTAAATGCACTACCGGTTGCTTCCGCCCTGGCAGTACGTCCAATCCGGTGTACATAATCTTCACCATCACCCGGAACATCAAAATTGATGATCAAATCGATATGGTCTATGTCAATACCTCGTCCCAGGATATCGGTTGCCACCAGCACAGGTAGTCTTCCGCTACGGTATTGCATTAGCACGTCTTCCCTGCTATCCTGTTCCAGGTCGCTATGTATTTCGCCCGCTTTAATACCTACTCTTCGCAGATCCCTGGCGAGCTCCTTTACTTTTACCTTACTGCCGCAAAAAATAAGAACGCCTTTATATTGTTTTTCCTTAAGCAGGTATTGTATCAAAGGAATTTTTTGCTCATCGTATACCATATAGGCCTGCTGCAATATCTTTTCAGGCGGCTTGCTCATAGCGATGCTGACCTCAACAGGATCTTTCAATATATTTCTTGCCAATATTTTTATTTTGGGAGGCATGGTTGCCGAAAACAGCATGGTTTGCCGTTCCTGGGGTAGCTTGCCGATGATAAACATGATGTCTTCATAGAAACCCATATCCAGCATGCGATCAGCTTCATCTAACACCAGGTAGCGTAAAGACTGTAACTTAACATAGCCCATTTTAATATGAGCCATCATTTTCCCGGGCGTACATACCACTATATCAGCCCCCATGGTCATCGCTCTCTTTTCCTGTATAAAATCATTACCATTACCTCCGCCATATACAGCAATAGAGCTCAAATTGGTGAAGTAGGAAAGTCCTTCCAGGTGCTGGGATATCTGGATCGCCAGTTCACGGGTAGGTACAATGATCATTGCACTGATGCCGTTACTGCTGGTTTCTTCTGTAAGTAACCTGTTGATGAGCGGCAATAAAAACGCAGCTGTTTTACCGGTGCCGGTTTGCGCAAAAGCCAGTATATTTTTGCCATTAAGTATATGGGGAATAGCCTGTTCCTGTATAGGAGTAGCCTGTTGATAGTTGGAGGCTTCAATGCCCTCCATTAAACGATCGTCAAAACCAAATTCTGTAAATTTCAATTGTTTGTTGGATTAAAAATGAGCAGCAAAGATACCTTGTTTAACTCATTGTATAGATATGTATTTCGCTGATAACAAAACGATGCTCATGAATATAAATCAGGTTGGATAATTGTCATTGGTGTGTCAGGCATAAATTTCATTTTGTTTACTGCTAGGGGTAGCTGGCGTGTTAAGGTGGGCCTTCGGCGAAGGGGTATTGGTTTGCCTGGCTTGTTTGTATAGGCACACAAAAAAGCCTCACAAAATTGTGAGGCTTCTGTAAAAAGAATGGCAGCTACCTACTCTCCCGCATTGTGGTGCAGTACCATCGGCCTTAAGGGGCTTAACTTCTCTGTTCGGTATGGGAAGAGGTGAACACCCTTGGTATAACCACCATAAATTCTTGAGTTGACAGGTTTATAAGTATTTAGTTAACAGGTAAGTCCTTATTAACTTGTGAACTTATCAACTTTTCAACTTGAATAAAATAACATATTGGAAAAAGAAAAAAATTAGAAGAGTACCTAACAAAATAAAATTAAAGCGTACGGGCAATTAGTACTACTCGGCTTTGATGTTACCACCTTTACACCTGTAGCCTATCAACGTAATAGTCTCTTACGGCCCTTAAAAGTAAACTCATCTTGAGATAGGTTTCACGCTTAGATGCTTTCAGCGTTTATCCTGTCCGTACTTAGCTACTCAGCATTGCACCTGGCGGCACAACTGATACACCAGCGGTACGTACGACCCGGTCCTCTCGTACTAAGGTCATGTTCTCTCAATTTACTAACGCCCACCACAGATAGGGACCGAACTGTCTTGCGACGTTCTGAACCCAGTTCACGTGCCACTTTAATCGGCGAACAGCCGAACCCTTGGGACCTTCTCCAGCCCCAGGATGTGACGAACCGACATCGAGGTGCCAAACCTCCCCGTCGATATGAGCTCTTGGGGGAGATCAGCCTGTTATCCCCGGAGTACCTTTTATCCTTTGAGCGACGGCCCTTCCATACAGAACCGCCGGATCACTTTAGCCGACTTTCGTCCCTGCTCGGCCTGTTTGCCTCACAGTCAAGCTCCCTTATACTAATGCGCTCTGCGTACGATTACCAACCGTACTGAGGGAACCTTTGCAAGCCTCCGTTACTCTTTAGGAGGCGACCACCCCAGTCAAACTACCCACCATGCACTGTTTCCCGCGAGGGATTAGATCCTAAATCAAAGAAGGTTGGTATTTCAACGACCGCTCCACAATGGCTGGCGCCACCGCTTCATAGCGTCCCAACTATGCTACACATCCGTAATTCAAAATCAATGCAAAGTTATAGTGAAGGTTCACGGGGTCTTTCCGTCCCGTGGCGGGTAACCGGCATCTTCACCGATACTACAATTTCACCGGGCTCGTGGAGGAGACAGCGTTCAACTCATTAGACCATTCGTGCAGGTCGGAACTTACCCGACAAGGAATTTCGCTACCTTAGGACCGTTATAGTTACGGCCGCCGTTTACTGGGGCTTCAGTCAGAAGCTTTGGATTACTCCGAACATCCTTCCTTAACCTTCCAGCACCGGGCAGGTATCAGGCTCTATACGTCATCTTTCGATTTTGCAGGGCCCTATGTTTTTGTTAAACAGTTGGTTGAACCATTTTACTGAGACCTACCGAAGTAGGTATGCTTTATCCCGAAGTTACAGCATCAATTTGCCTAGTTCCTTCTCCACGGCTCACCCGAGCGCCTTAGAATACTCATCCCGTCTACCTGTGTCGGTTTGCGGTACCGGCCGCTATGCTCGCTTTTCTTGGAAGAACTTTCACACTTGCGCTTCACCCGAAGGATCCACTCAGCTAATCCGTCAGCCTGTAGTGCTAGCATTCTCCGTCACTTTTAATGCATAGTGGGCGCAGGAATATTAACCTGCTTTCCATCGTCTACCCCTTTCGGGTTTGACTAAGGACCGGGCTAACCCTGATCCGATTAACGTTGATCAGGAACCCTTAGACTTTCGGCGATAAGGTTTTTCACCTTATTTATCGTTACTTATGCCTACATTTTCTTTTCTAACCGCTCCAGCATACGTCGCCGTACACCTTCGATGCAGTCAGAATGCTCCCCTACCGATCATGCGCCTAGCGCCGATCATAGAGCTTCGGTTCATAGTTTAATACCCGATTATTTTCCGCGCAGAGCCTCTCGACCAGTGAGCTGTTACGCACTCTTTAAATGAATTGCTGCTTCCAAGCAAACATCCTGGCTGTTATAGAAGCTCTACATCGTTTGATTAACTTAACTATGCATTGGGGACCTTAGCTGCTATTCTGGGTTATTTCCCTCTCGGCCACGGACCTTAGCGCCCGCAGCCTCACTCCCGGTAAACATCTGTTAGCATTCGGAGTTTGTCAGGGTTTGGTAGGCGGTGAAGCCCCCTAGCCCAATCAGTAGCTCTACCTCTAACAGACTTTATAAACCGAGGCTGTTCCTAAAAACATTTCGGGGAGAACGAGCTATCTCTCAGTTTGATTGGCCTTTCACCCCTATCCACAGGTCATCCCAAGACTTTTCAACGTCAACGGGTTCGGTCCTCCAGTGTGTGTTACCACACCTTCAACCTGCCCATGGATAGATCACAAAGTTTCGCGTCTAGCCCCACTGACTAAGCGCCCTATTCGGACTCGCTTTCGCTACGGCTCCGTTGTTTAAAACTTAACCTCGCCAGTGAGGACTAACTCGTAGGCTCATTATGCAAAAGGCACGCCGTCACAACATATAGTTGCTCCGACCGCTTGTAGGCGTACGGTTTCAGGTACTATTTCACTCCCTTATTTAGGGTGCTTTTCACCTTTCCCTTACGGTACTGGTTCACTATCGGTGTCTGAGGAGTATTTAGCCTTACCAGATGGTGCTGGCAGATTCAAGCAGGATTCCTCCGGTCCCGCCCTACTCAGGATACCACTCGTCCACATCAATTTCTGCTTACGCGGCTTTCACGCCCTATGGCTTAATTTTCCAAAAAATTCAGCTTGATGATGCTTTCTAAATGTGGTCCTACAACCCCGGCTCCGCACGCGAAGCCGGTTTAGGCTCTTCCCTGTTCGCTCGCCACTACTTAGGGAATCATTGACTTATTTTCTTTTCCTCCGGGTACTTAGATGTTTCAGTTCTCCGGGTTGGCTCTCTTTCGAGTGATACGTCTTCAACGTAACAGGTTGTCCCATTCGGAAATCCAGGGATATAATACTCGTGTGCAGTTCCCCCTGGCTTATCGCAGCTTACCACGTCCTTCATCGCCTCTCAGACCCAAGGCATCCACCATACGCCCTTAATTGCTTTAAAAAAGTTTATAAAACTTAATTAATATGAGGCCAGTATCTCTACTGGACTTTTTTATTTAGTTTGTTGTAGTTGTTACCCGACCACATTGCTTCAGACCAACCAAAAATTTTGGTGATATAATTACAATTATGATCGATAAACTATGTTAGGTACTCTCCTAACAATATTTTTTCCAATATGTCAAAGAACTTTTAATCAATTTGCCAATCAGCTAATATGCTAATGTGCTAATGATCGTAGTTGATAATATGGTTGCGAACCATCAGACCTTAAAACTATTTTTAAGTCATTATCAGTATGTAAAGAACTATTCTGTGAGGCTTCTTTTAAAACATTACCTCCTACTTTGTGGAGGATATCGGAGTCGAACCGATGACCCTCTGCGTGCAAGGCAGATGCTCTAGCCAACTGAGCTAACCCCCCAGAGTTTTAGTAGACCCGACCAGATTTGAACTGGTGACCCCTACATTATCAGTGTAGTGCTCTAACCAGGCTGAGCTACGGATCTGTTTACTAATGTGCCAATTTGCTAATATGCTAATGTGCTAATGCTTATCAGCTTTTGGCTTTAGATTGCCGCTCTCAAATTTGGCCATCAGGTCTTATGTAAAGAACTTTGTTTAAGTTGACAGGTTTACTGGTTGAAAAGGTAAAACCCTTATTAACTTTTCAACCGATCAACCTTTCAACTTCAATAATATTGAAAGAAAAGGAAACAACAGCACAGATAAGTGCTTGCTCTAAAAAGGAGGTATTCCAGCCGCACCTTCCGATACGGCTACCTTGTTACGACTTAGCCCCAATTACCAGTTTTACCCTAGGCAGCTCCTTACGGTTACCGACTTTAGGTACACCCGGCTTTCATGGCTTGACGGGCGGTGTGTGCAAGGTCCGGGAACGTATTCACCGTATCATTGCTGATATACGATTACTAGCGATTCCAGCTTCACGTAGTCGAGTTGCAGACTACGATCTGAACTGAGAGTAGGTTTTTGAGATTAGCTTCACGTCACCGTGTTGCGACTCTTTGTCCTACCCATTGTAGCACGTGTGTAGCCCTGGGCATAAAGGCCATGATGACTTGACATCATCCCCTCCTTCCTCGCGTCTTACGACGGCAGTTTCACTAGAGTTCCCAGCGTTACCTGATGGCAACTAGTGATGGGGGTTGCGCTCGTTGCGGGACTTAACCCAACACCTCACGGCACGAGCTGACGACAGCCATGCAGCACCTTGCTTTGTGTCTATTGCTAGAAATACCGCTTTCACGGTACGGCACTCGCATTCTAGCCCAGGTAAGGTTCCTCGCGTATCATCGAATTAAACCACATGCTCCACCGCTTGTGCGGACCCCCGCCAATTCCTTTGAGTTTCAACCTTGCGGTCGTACTTCCCAGGTGGGATACTTAATGCTTTCGCTCAGACACACACAGTTTATCGCGTATGTCGAGTATCCATAGTTTAGGGCGTGGACTACCAGGGTATCTAATCCTGTTTGATCCCCACGCTTTCGAGCCTCAGTGTCAATATATGTGTAGCCAGCTGCCTTCGCAATTGGTGTTCTATGTCATATCTAAGCATTTCACCGCTACATGACATATTCCGCTAACCTCCACAATATTCAAGACTAATAGTATCCATGGCAGTTTCCGAGTTAAGCTCAGAGATTTCACCACGGACTTACTAACCCACCTACGCTCCCTTTAAACCCAGTGAATCCGGATAACGCTTGCACCCTCCGTATTACCGCGGCTGCTGGCACGGAGTTAGCCGGTGCTTATTCATATGGTACCGTCAGTCGAGAAAGAATTCCCTTTTTTCGTCCCATATAAAAGAAGTTTACAATCCAGAGGACCTTCATCCTCCACGCGGCATGGCTGGTTCAGAGTTTCCTCCATTGACCAATATTCCTTACTGCTGCCTCCCGTAGGAGTCGGGCCCGTGTCTCAGTGCCCGTGTGACTGGTCGTGCTCTCACACCAGTTAATGATCGAAGGCTTGGTGGGCCGTTACCCCGCCAACTACCTAATCATACGCACACCCGTCTTCTAGCGTGTTGCCACTATAATATCAGTGAGATGCCTCACCAACATGTTACGGGGTATTAATCCAAATTTCTCTGGGCTATCCCCCACTAAAAGGAAGGTTGTGTACGTGTTCCGCACCCGTTTGCCGGTCGCCGGCGGTATTGCTACCCCGCTGCCCCTCGACTTGCATGTATTAAGCCTGCCGCTAGCGTTCATCCTGAGCCAGGATCAAACTCTCCGTTGTAAATGAGTTTGATTGCTGACTATTAAAAATTCTCAAGAAGAAAAATTAACGTGTCAAAAATCGAATGTTATTTGCTTTTGACTTACCTTTCGTGTCGTCTTACGACGATTTGATTGTGCTATTGTTTCCAAACTTTCAAAGAACTTACAACCAATTAGCTAATTTGCTGATGTGCTAATATGCTAATGATTAAAGTGATAATTATGGTTATGAACCACCAGACCTAATGTCATTATCAAATATCTAAAGAACTAATTTCTAAACTTAATGAGCGTAAAATACTACCCCGATATCTCATCATCCGCGGGCTTACCACTCATGGGCGACTCTCTCGCTCCTTTCATCTTTCCTATAAACTTTCTGAAGAACCAAACAACTTTCGTAGTGTTGTTTTTTAATTGGGATTGCAAAGTTAGTATCTTTACTTCAATCTGCCAAATTTTTTCGAAACTTTTTTTGAATTTATTTCTAAAGAATCAATCTCTAAAACCAATCAAAAACCTCTCTAAGAACTATCCGATCAATTATTTTCGGACGGCAAAGATAAGGAGAAATTTCGAAACTCAAACCAACTTTCTTAAAACTTTTTTTTCAAAGCTTTCTAAAGACGCAGACTTAACTGCAAAGGTGGGAAATAAGCGGAATGCTTAAAACTTAAGACATTCATTATTAATTTGTTATCCAGTACCCTAAGGGCTTTTCTAAGAACTTCTTTTCCGCTTTATCTCTCAAACGGGATGCAAATGTAAAAGCTTTATTCTAATTAACCAAATTTATTTTTAATAAATTCAACCTAACCATCTCTCTGCCAAACAATTACAACACTTTAAGAACTACGCTATTCGCTAACGGGTTGCAAATATAGAACTTCTCACAACATCACAAAACTTTTTATACATTTATTTTAAAAAAAATTGAAAACGAGCGTTTACTACATTCTAACAGATAGCAATAAGGTTATAACTTATTCATTAACACCGACATACTCATATACATTATTTATCTGAGACCTTATTGTACCTGCATTATAAAACTGCAACTCACCTGTTATACTTAAGAAAAGCAGATAAACAGGTATAGTAACAGGCTATTAAATAATATGGCACCCCGCAAGGGTTTAGAAAATAACAGGTAACAGCCGTGAGAACAGCATGCTTGTTTATAGCGCCTCTCTCCTTTTGTTATAATATATAATAGTACGGTTACAAGAAGGACTCATATCAGGAATAGCTTACCTGCATTAATGTTAGCCCATGAGCAGGTGTATCGAACCAGGTGTTGCCGCAATCTTTAGATTCAATAATGCTTCTGAATGTATCAATTGAAATGGTGCCTCTGCCTACTTTAAGCATGGTGGCCGTAAGCGCCCTAACCATACCACGTAGAAAGCGATTCGACGATACAACGTAAATCAGTTGATTGTCTTTTACTATCCATTCACTCTGAAGTATGGTACAGTTGAAGGTTTTTACCTGGGTATTCTTCTTTGAGAAAGACGTAAAATCTGTATACTCTTTTAATATGGCAGCCGCATCATTCAACAATGCTATATTTAGAGCGTAGGGATAAAAATATGCCTGGTCGGTTAGAAAAGGATTCTTGTACTGGTATACATGATAATGATAGGTTCTGCTTAATGCATCAAAACGGCAGTGTGCCTCATCACTTTTTTCAGCAACACTGATAATGGATATATCCCCCGGTAAAATTGCATTCAGGTTATAGATCCATTTCTGCTCAAATGTTTCGGGCCAGTCGAAGTGAAAAAAGTTTTGCCGGGCATGAACGCCGGCGTCTGTTCTGGATGACCCCGTCAACTCTACGGCACGCTTGAAGAGCACTTCGAAAGCGTTCTCAATCTCACCCTGGATCGTTAATGCATTTTTCTGGATCTGAAATCCTTTATAACGTGTGCCTTTATAAGCTACCTCCAGAAAATAACGCAATGCTGTTTATAATTTGAGATGATGCAAAATAGCCGGAGCCTACTGAACCAGCGCATTGAATTTATCGCGGTAAGCTCCGTCTTTAATTTCAGAAGCAAGGGATGCAAAATTTTCCCTGTCTGCAATAAAAGGATATGCAGCAGCATAAAAATTATACTTACCTGCATTAGAAAGAAACATACTGCTCAGGTATTTAATATGAGCCGTTGTATAACATTTGGCTTTAAAGGCCTTCGAAGCCTGCGCAATCATGCTATCATCGTTACTTTCGGAAGCCATCGACCGGCGTAATTTCAAAAAGTCATCTTCTGTTGCGACAGCTTTGCAAGCTGCATTAATTGTTTTTGCTACCGTATTCTCGGTGTTAGCGGGCTGGGTGATGGTTGCCTTCTCCTCTACTTTAAAGCCCGGCTGCGCAATTTCCTTTACCACTGCGGCTTCTTTATTCCCTCTTTCTGTTGGCGGAGCGGGCACAGGTGCCGGCTCTTTAGGTCCGCCAGACCTAGGCTCCGGAATAAAAATGGTAATAGGGTCTACCTGTCCTGATTCGTTCCTGTCGTCATAAACCACCGTAACACCTTTTGAAGTTTTAGTTTGAACAGGTTCTGCAGTACCGCTGCTTTCAGGCACTCTCACAACAGGCCGTTCCTGTATAGTGGCTGGTTGCTTATTTTCAGCAGGTGGCGGCGTTACTACTGCAACCGGCTTTTCTTCCACTGGTTGGGGTTTTGGCTTTTCTAACAAACTTGGGTCGTTAGCCGCCTGCGACAATACTTTCGTAAAGTCAGACACCCCGTCAGCAGGAGTAGTTTCTTTTTTAGGTTCAACCTTTGGCGCGGGAGGCGTTGTCTTCGCTGTCACTACTTCTTCATTTCCTTTCAACGCTTTTTGAACTGCCATGGTTTGCAGGTCAAACAAACCCCAGCCATCATTTCCATAATCCTTTATCAGGTAGCCTTTATCTTTTGAGTCAATTTTAAAATCGAAACGTTGCTCAGCCGTCTTACTATCCGGAAAACCTACTGTTAATTTATAATCCCCATCCTTTAACTGGGGAAGAATCAAATAGCCTGAGGCATTGGCGCTTATTTGCTGCCCGTTGATCTTTATATAGAAGGGCTGCGCAGGTTCTGTTTGAAGATAAACAAAGTACTTGGACTGTACCTGGTAACCCTGCCCGAAGCCAACAAAGGAAAGGAGCGTTAATAGAGCCGAAAAAAGAAAATGCCTGTTCATTAAATATAATAATTTTTCTTGCAGGCAAATTTAGCTGAAATTATCGGTTTGACGTTTGTCCCGGGCAAATTGAAAACTTTTAGGGTTTTGTTTAATATTTCAGGGAATATTACTTTTCTACACGCCGGAAAAATTTTCGATCACCCATTAATAGGGAAAAGCCGGAGACGGTGCCATTAGGATTTTTGGCAAACTCAATTTCATCTATGGCATCATCCTGCCAGTAGAAATTGGTCGGGGAAGAACTCTTCAGTAAAATTTTATTGTTCACGTCTTTTACCAAAAGGCGTCCTTCTTCTATCATCAATGTTACCGTATCTTTTTTTGTATCAGCATATTTGCCGACATACGACTTCAAAGTGGCATCAGGCACTTCAACCGGGCTAAACCGGAATCTTTTTTTGGAAAGCAGCCATTGATATAAACTATCATTATTATAAGTTACATCCCAACTGTTATGGTTGGCATCGGGATAGAGCGTAAATTTCACCTCGGCTTTCTTGTTGTACTTGCGAACCGCATCAATCATACTAATAGAAGCTGCCGGTAGTACCACATCGTCTTTTGCTCCATGAAAGCACCAAACCGGCATGTAGCGCAGGGTCCAGGCTTTTTCTGTATCACCTCCACCGCATACGGGTGCAATAGCGGCCAGATCAGAAGGGTATTTCTCCGCGTAGTTCCAGGTACCAAAACCACCCATGCTTAAACCCGTCATATATACCCGGTCTTCGTCAACCTTATATTTTTTCTTTAGATCGTTTAACAGTGCTTTCAAAACATCTACCTGCCAACCTATACGGGGCGGGGCCTGGGGAGAAACAAGGATAAACGGAAATTTGCGACCCGCCTCTACCAGCTTGGGAGGACCGTGATATTTTACCTTATTGAGATCGTCACCACTTTCGCCAGATCCGTGTAAAAAGATAACTAATGGCCACTTACGGGCAGTATCGTTCTGGTAGTTTTCAGGCAAATAAAGGAGGTAATTTGTTTCCTGAACCAGTTTTTCGGCTGTTTGCTGGGCCCATATTTGCAAAGGCAACAAGCCGGCAATCAGCATGAATTTTAATTTATAAAGCATATTGTAAGTATTTTCTTTGCTACTTACCAGCTACCACCGGCGCCACCGCCACCAAAACCACCACCACCGAAGCCGCCAAAACCGCCGCCACCGCCACCGCTGCTACCACCACCCGACCATCCGCCAGGAAAAATTACGGGACCACCCCAATTGTCACGATAACCACGACGGGATACATATCCGCCACCACCGCCACCTCTGCGGCTGATGATGACAATAATTATAAATAAGATGATAGCCGCCATTAAAAGGCCGGAGCCCCCGCCACCTTTACCTCGCTGGCTATATCCATCCGGCGCCTTATATTTTCCGGCAGCGGCATCCATAATATCAGTGGTAGCTTCATCCAGGCCACGATAATTACTGCCCTGCCTAAAGTTGGGAATCAAGACATTTTGGACGATCTGATCTGCGATCAAATCGGTAACCGATCCCTCCAGGCCATAACCGGGAGCTATAAAAACACCACGCTGCCCTCCTTTAGCGCCTGTATTGACTAAAATGACAACACCATTGCTAAACTGCTTTTGCCCGCCAACACCCCATTTTCTACCCAGCGCAATGGCAAACTCATCTCTTGAATATCCTTTCAGGTCATCTACCACTACTACAGCGATCTGGTTAGATGTGCTGTCGTCGTAGGCAACGAGCTTCCGCTCCAGCGCCTCTCTCTGCTCAGTGGTAAGAAAGTTCCCTGAAAAGTCGTTGACCAATTTGGGTGGATTGGGCACAGGGGGAATATCGTTCTCAATCTGACCCTGCGCATTAATAGCAAGCAGGCTGAAAAGAAAGAAAAGGACGAACCCCATAGCGCGCTGTTGCAAACTGCGGATTAAAAACAGGGAAGAAATGGATATATGTTGCTTCGTTTCGATAAGAATCTTTTTTACTATTTGCCGAATACAATATCGTCTGGTAACTCATTATGATCGCTGGCCCGGTCGTAGGGAAAATAACTGTGTAAGCCCTCTCCTATTTCATATACATACTGGCAAATGCCCTCCACAAAATGCTCCTGGTTGAACTCCTGTAAGATATGGCTTACCAGCTCACGCCAGTACTTAACACCGGTCTTATTATGAATGCCTTCATCGCCGAAAATAGCGAGCTGATGATCCTTCACTGCGATATAAAGCAGTACGGCATTACGTTCTACAGTCTGCTCCATTTTTAACTGGAAGAAGATTTCCGAAGCTCGCTCTACCGGGTCAACATATTTACAATGACTTTCCATGTAAATACGAATCTCCCCGCTGGTGCGACTTTCAGCATTCCTGATCGCTTCTACTACCTGTTCCTTTTCTGCTGCTGTAAGAAACTCTGGCGATTTGCTTTTAAATAATGAAAATCCCAATTGGCTTAAAATTTAATGTCTACATTATTTTGTGCGCCGGCAACTGCTTTAAAACCTTCTTTTACCTCAAATCCAAACAATTTTGCCACCAGGCTTTTAGGGAAAGAACGGGCAGCTTCATTATAATCTCTGACAGCCGCGTTAAAATCGGCCCTTGCCACTTTTATACGGCGCTCATTGCCCTCCAGTTGCACCTGCAATCCTCTATATGCTTCCGTACCCCGTAAAACCGGGTACTTCTCTATTACGGCTATCAAACGGTTGGAAGCTGCGGCCAGTGTGTCCTGCAGGCTTGATTGCCGGTTATAATTGTCAACCGACAGACCCGCTCCTGAAGCGGATAACGCATTGCTTCTTGCTTCGGTTACCTGAACCAGGGTTTCCTGCTCAAAGCTGGCCATGCCCTTCACTGTATTTACCAGGTTAGGAGTAAGATCCAACCTTCGCTGGTAAGTACTTTGTACATCAGCCCAGGTTTGCTCCATCTTTTCCTCCTTGCGCACTAAAGAATTATAAGCCACTATTAGATAGAGCCCCAATAAAACAATGAACGCACCAATCAGATATCCCGAAAAACGCTTTTGCGGCATGCTCTTTAATTAAAATTCAACTTTAGGAGCTGTTTCTGCACCGGGATCAGCTTTAAATGGTTCTTTAGCCTTAAAGCCAAACATACCCCCTAAAATATTCATAGGGAAAGAGCGAACTTTTGTATTATAGCTGTTTACTGCTCCGTTAAAAGTATTGCGTGATGCGCGGATCTCGTTTTCTATGCTTTCCAGCTGCCCCTGTAACTGCAGGAAGTTCTGATTGGCTTTCAGTTCAGGATAACTTTCCACAACTGCCAGCAAACGGCTTAAAGCGCTGCTTACCTGGCCCTGTGCTGCCTGGAACTGCTGCATATTCTCTGGTGTCAGCTGATCTGCAGAGATATTTACAGATGTAGCTTTAGACCTTGCTTCAATAACTTTAGTTAATGTTTCCTGCTCAAATTTAGCGGCACCTTTTACAGTATTAACCAGGTTGCCCACGAGGTCATTACGTCGCTGGTAGTCGCTTTGCACATTAGCCCAGGCATTCTTTACTACTTCATCTTCTTTCACCAGACCGTTATAGCCTTTACATCCCATAAAGCCTACCACCACTAACAAAATGATTACAATTAAACCTATTCCTTTCATAGTATTTGATTTTAAGTGTTTATCTAACAAATTTAATACAATTAGTTATTGCAGGCCGTTTCCTTTCGGTAAACCTGTAAGCTATATCGGTAAATGAAAAAGATTTAGTAAGCTTTACCCACCAGCCTTGTGAAACTGAAATTGGAAAATCGGTAAAAAATGAGTAAATTAGTACTGTAGTTATCAGATCAGGAATACCAGAGATCTTTTTATTACAACGATACTGAGAAGGAATGGAAAGTTTATTGTTCACTCATTAAAACTTAACATTATGAACCAGTTAGCTTTTCGCCCTGCAGCTGCCTGCCAGAATGCTGATATACTTGGTTTACAGCCAAACCAACCTCAATTTTCACCATTGTTGATTGGCCCTAAAAGATGGCACCCCTTAGTTACGCTGCTATTGGCGCTATCCTTATTTATTTTAGCCGGATGTAAACACACCAATGCGAATACACCCGATGAGAAAAAGCTCCAGGCAGAAAAGGATGCTATTCTCGCTACAATAGAAAAGGAAACCGCCTCTTTTTTTGCGCGGGATTATAACGCATGGAAATCGACTTATGCCCAAACAGACTATGCCTTTCAGGCATGGAGCAACAAGGATGGAACTTTTGACGCCAGCGTAGGCTGGAATGGCATTGATAATACCGTTGGGAAGTATATAAACGACAATCCCGAGCCGCAATCGAGCAGCCACCCTATAGTGGAACGCAAAAACATAAAATATAAATTTTACGGGCCTGACGCCTGCTACCTTACCTGGGACCAGTTCAACAGTAATAAGGAAGGCGATAATTTCCATCACAGTAAAGAAGTCAGGGTGATGGAAAAAGAGAACGGGCAGTGGAAAATAGTTTGCGTAGCTGCATTTTGGGATTACGTAAATCCAATTGCTGCCGACAGGTTAAAAGATATTCAGAGGATGGACAAAGAATCGAGGGGAACAGACAAACTTTAAATGGAGAACCCGAAGCCGAGCTGTGAAAGTCGCCAAACCAGGCCGTTAAAGGGAGCTTTGTTTTTTGGGCACCCACATCTATGATTTTTTATACACCCTCTGGGCTGTTATTACTTAACAGCCTTTTTTATTTTTCCTGGTTTTTTATCGGTAGTAGTGACGAGTGTTTTGTCTAAAAGCGGGTTGGAAACAATAATAGGCTTAGGCTTGGTAGTGGTTTCGTTTTGCTCTATCTCAATTTCATTAATGATCACACTCCCCGGGGCAATGATACTATAATCGGAGCTGTTTTCTAATTGCTGCTTATCGGAAGCAATTATAAATCGTCTTAAAGATTTCATGCTTAATGGCGAAATCCGGCATTCATTCACCATCTCCGTTTTCCCGGTAGCCACATCGATTCTATATATCTCAGGACTATTAGAGGCCATATCTTTTACCATGTAGGCCACAGGAAGCCCTTCTTCTTTAGCCAAACGCAACAACTTTGCCTGCATGGAATCGGCGGAGGTAGTTTTAGATGAACGTAGTTGTAATACACCGGCATTATAATTTCTGCCCATAAAAGATTGACCAAATCCCTGCGACTTAAGAAATTTTCTTGTAGGCGTTCTGCCATTCAACAGGCTTTTTAAGATGCCCGCTTCTATTAATACCAAAGAATCTGCAGGCACTACACCTTCATCATCTATTTCATAGTGCCCGGTGGTCTGCTTACCATTCACCATTTTAAGGGAAGGAATTGCCGTTACCGTAAGATCAGAAGCTACCAGCTTTTGTCCCAGCTTTTCCTCATAGCTGGGGCCATCGGAACCATATCCTAAAATTGCCTTGCGGCGGGTTTGCAGGGTATTGGAAAAGCATTGATTCACGATATCGGTTACTGCATTCCCGATAAATAGTACCGGTCCCATATAAGATCCTTCAAATGCTTTAGCCTGCTCCTTTTGTTCTATTTTACTGATCAGTTCTTTTACGCTTGCCTGTAACTCGCCTAATGTTGGCAACTCATCAATATTTTTCACTGTAATGGAGTAGTTGCTGTTATAGTTATTACCTTCTTCATCGGAGGTAGCGCCATAAGCCATAAAAGTAACCGCACCTCCCGGTTTTCGCACCACCGATCCCTCGCTGCTCACTATATAATTTTCGGAGTTATTAACTAGTAACCGGCAATAGGAAGTAGTAATTTTTGGATAAGCGTTAAACAGGGCTGATAAAGATTTTAGTTGCTGCTCCCATTTTTTGGTATCTAATTGAATAGGTTGAATAGCCCCAAAATCTTTCACCACGGGTGAGATGCGCGACAAGTCATCCAGGGCCAGTTCTTTTTCGTCTACACTTACTCTTTTTAAGGAAGACATAAAGCCGCTGAACTGGCGGGCATTATTTTTATAGGCCCGATCCGTTTCGAGCCATAAAAGGCGGCGGTACTCGTCTACACTGGCTTCATCCGGCAGGTTGGCAAAATACCCATCATACATCATGTAATCGAAATTGCGATGATAATCACCCACCCTTAGTTTAACTGAAACCGATTTATTATTAACCGGTGTTTTTACCACGGTTGTTATTTCGCCACGTTCGCTGCTTAAATGATAGCTGTTTACATTTTGCAGGTTATAAGCTATGTAAAATGGCTTTTCCAGATCGGGCAAATGCAGACGTTGGATATTCCGCTGCAACTCATCGTTCAGCACTTTTACATAAAAATTATCTTTCAGATCCTGTGCTTTCACTACAGTGCCTGCAAAACCCATGGCTAATGCAAGGAAGAAAATTTTTGTTCTCATTTTTATTTATTTACTTAGGCGGGCAACCGGATACAATTTGATACGAACCATCTTTATTTATCCAGGTCTGGCCTGGGCAATACCGGTAAACGTTCGGAAGATTTACTTTTTTTCTGCGTTTCAATTACATCTACGAAGATGGCTGGTGATGAAGCGGAAACAGGCACCCAACCAGAACCAGAGCCACACATACCGTTAAACGTTTCCATACTGTTGCTGCAGGCTGTAATATGTTTGAACATAGAAAGAGGTGTACCAATCAAATCCACTCCCCGCACTAACTCATCTGGCTTACTGTCTGTGTAAATCTTATACACTTCGGTTGGCAATACATTAAAAGCATTGGGTGTGGTACGCCCCACATTGGTAAAGCCCCCCTGTACATCCTGGAACAGGTACCCATATGCTTTACCTTGTTTTTTACACTCAGCTATCAGCATATCTCTTAACTCATTAAATGTTTTTTCGCTTTTGCCGGTTACTACCAGGTTGCTTTGCCTGCTCTCGGGGATGCCCCCTGGCGCAGTACGCGCGTGGCCGTTACTACCGCTGACCCCGTTAATAGGTGTGCGGGTCATTAAAAAGTTACGTAATATGCCCTGTTCTACTACATCTACTTTTTGTGCAGCTACTCCCTCATCATCGAATTTATAGTACCCGTTCACCTGGGAGCCTGACACATTTTTGGTAGTAGGGTTCATGGAAATACTTAAGAAAGCAGGCAACACTTCGGTGCCTATTTTATTTTTGAAAGTTTGCCCGTCAAATTCATTTTTCATTCGTTTCCCCTCTAGCCGGTGCCCAAAAATTTCGTGAAAGAACACACCGGCGGCACGTCCGGAAAGAATTGCAGGCCCCACAAAGGGATCTGCAAGCGGAGACTTTTTCAATTCGCTCAATTTGGCGCTCATGCCCGAAACGTCGGCCAGCACACTGTCACCGGAAGGCAAACCGGCGGGGGTATAAGCAAAATACAGCTTGTAAAGTGGCAGCTCCATTCCATCGCCTGCTTTGGTATTGCCAAAAATGCTCTGCCAGGTTTCAGTTCCATTTTCTACGATGTCCGATCCATCGGTATCTACAAAATATTTGCGGGTGATCTTAAATTCAAAATTAGCCCCTCCCTGCAACAGGTCCGGGTTCTGCTTAAATATCTGTGTGAAATTTTTAAGGGCTATAGCAACCTTATCCAGATCGGGTTTCAGCGCTTTATAATTTACAGGGGCATCAAAATAAATCTCCTTTTTGGCATTGGAAAAGTCTGCCGCCGTATCTTCCTCAGCCACACGTACCTTTTTATTGGTCAGCAACTGCTCATATATCTGTGCTGCGTTCTTGTAAGCCACATCGGTATTCTTCCAGATAGACAAACGTAAAATATCTTCATTGTCCACAATGGGCAAGGTTCCCGGAGCTCCGCCAAACTGCATGTTGTGTGTATTATCGAACTGGTAGCTGCCCACTCTAACCGTTGGTGTAAACACCCTAACCCGGTTTGAATCGATAGAGCTGATAACACCGAAACTGGCTGTGATGCGGTAGGATACAATATCATCTACCCTGTAACTCATGTAGTACACATTTTTATCAGCCGCCTTAAGCTGTGTAAACTCACGCTGTAATTCGTTCTTCAAAACGCCGGAAAGCCGATCCTGGGACCAGGCGTTCGCAAAAGATAAAACCATGCCGGTTAGCAGTAAAGCGCGGGTTGCTGTAGTCATATGCTATAAAGATAAGTGGTGCATTTGAAGTAATAAACAGTTGACTCTTAATAGTTCCTTAAATCACAACTGCTGTGTGCATGATAAAAACATGCGCACAGCAGTCAAAAAAAAAATTAATAATAAGATGCGGTTACTTAGGGATTTGCATAATTTTTTACGTCATCTGCAATAATTGTTTTCCCGCTTAATATAACCAGGCGTTCTACCACATTACGCAGCTCCCTTATATTACCGGTCCAGTTATGTTGCTGCAATAATTTAATGGCACTGTCGTCAATGCCTTTTTTGGCGATACCATAATCGGCGCAAATGCTTTCCAAAAACCGTTCGATCAGCTGGGGGATATCATCCCTGCGATCATTAAGGGATGGCACATGAATTAAAATTACACTAAGGCGATGGTATAAATCCAGCCTGAAGTTTTTTTGCTCTACTTCTTCCAACAGGTCTTTATTGGTAGCAGCTATTACCCGCACATCCACATTGATATCTTTATCAGCTCCTACCCTTGTTATTTTCCCCTCCTGCAGCGCGCGAAGCACTTTGGCCTGCGCACTCAGGCTCATATCACCAATTTCATCGAGGAAAAGAGTTCCTCCATTTGCCTGCTCAAATTTGCCGATTCTTTGTTTAACGGCTGATGTAAAAGACCCTTTTTCATGACCGAACAATTCAGACTCGATCAGTTCTGTTGGAATCGCGGCACAGTTTACTTCCACCAGCGGGCTGGCGTTACGGGTACTTTTTTCGTGCAGCCAGCGGGCTACCAGTTCTTTACCCACACCGTTTTCGCCGGTTACCAGCACCCTTGCTTCTGTAGGCGCCACTTTATCAATCGTTTCTTTAATGCGCTTAATGGGTTCAGAATCTCCCACAATTTCCTGCACCCTGGATATTTTTTTACGCAGCACTTTTGTTTCGGTAACTAGTGTGCCTTTATCCAATGCATTTTTTATAGTAATCAGTAGGCGGTTTAAATCCGGCGGCTTCGAAATAAAATCATAAGCGCCTTTCTTTACCGCTTCTACCGCAGTTTCGATGGTACCATGACCTGATATCATAATAACCGGAACATCGGGAGCTATTTCCAACGCCTTGTTCAGGAACTCCATTCCATCCATTTTAGGCATCTTGATATCGCACAAAACCGCATCAAATTTATGCTCAGAGAAAATTTTAATTCCCTGTTCTCCATCTGAAGCCTCTTGTGTTTTATAGCCTTCAAATGATAATATTTCTATTAAAGTTTTACGGATGGACACCTCGTCGTCAACTACGAGTATAAGAGGCGCATTGTCGTTTGTCTTATTTCTATGGGGCACTTTATAACAGATTTTTTTGTTTAGATCGTAAACTTAAAAGTCCACGAGCGAATAAATATAGCTCATGGACTTCTAAAAATGATAATATGATCAAAATTATTTTTTCTGATACATCACTTCTTTCACCAGTTTAACCGTACGGGCTACATCAGGTAAAGCTGCAGCTACAAGGTTGGCTGCGTAGTGTAAAGGCGCATCAGCCGCAGTAATACGACGGATGGGCGCATCCAGGTAATCAAAAGCATCTTTCTGAACATTATATGCGATTTCAGATGAAACCGAAGCAAATGGCCACTGCTCTTCTACAATCACTAACCTGTTTGTTTTCTGTATACTTTTAACGATAGTAGGAACATCTAAAGGACGAATGGTGCGCAAATCGATCACTTCAGCACTGATACCTTCTTTTTCCAGCTCGGCTGCAGCACCTAAAGCTACCTTCATCATTTTATTAAAAGAAACGATGGTTACGTCGGTTCCTTCTTTTTTCACATCAGCCTTGCCTAATTCGATATAATACTCTTCTTCCGGAACCTCCATTTTATCGCCGTACATCTGCTCACTCTCCATGTAGATTACCGGATCTTCTTCATAACGGATGGCTTGTTTCAACAAACCTTTTGCATCATAAGGGTTACTTGGAGAAACCACTTTGATACCAGGAATATTTGCATACAACGACTCAAAAGCAGTGCTATGTTGCGCTCCCAACTGGCCTGCAGAACCGTTACCACCCCTGAAAACGATAGGGCAAGAGATCTGTCCACCGCTCATTGCCAGCATTTTAGATGCAGTATTAAGGATCTGGTCCAATGCTAAAACTGCAAAGTTCCAGGTCATAAATTCAACAATCGGTCTTAAACCTCTTTGTGCCGCTCCCACACCTACTGCAGTAAAGCCCAGTTCAGCGATAGGCGTATCTAAAACTCTTTTCGGTCCAAACTCTGCCAGCATGCCCTGGCTTACTTTATACGCGCCGTTATATTCAGCAACTTCTTCACCCATTAGAAACACTCTGTCATCCCGTCTCATCTCCTCATTCATAGCTTCTCTTAAAGCCTCTCTAAATGCAATAATTCTTGCCATATTATTTTTGTTAATACTTTTAAAGTGCGGCAAATTTAAACGTAAAATGCTAGAATAAGCAATATAAAATATAAAATATTCGATAATCACAGCCGTTATCTTTGTCAAATGCAATCTCATTTTTCGGTGATCATCGTTGGAGGCGGACCTATAGGACTGGCCTGCGCTTTGGAAGCTCAAAAAAATAATATTTCCTACCTGGTTCTTGAAAAGGGCTGCCTGGTTAATTCGTTATATCATTACCCGGTGAACATGACTTTTTTCTCTACTTCTGACCGCCTGGAGATTGGAAATGTGCCCTTTGTGTCGAATAATGCCAAGCCCACCCGCAATGAAAGCCTTGAATATTATCGCAGGGTAACAAAAAATTTCGATGTCAATATTCATCTTTTTGAAGAGGTATTGCAAGTGAACAGATCGCAGATGACTGGTAACGAAAGGCAGTTTCATATTCAAACCAGCAAAGGAACCTACATCTGCAACCATGTAATTATTGCTACCGGCTTTTACGATATACCCTACCTGTTGCATATACCCGGAGAAGAGCTACCTAAAGTAACCCATTATTATAGTGATCCGCACTTTTATGCCTTCCAGGACGTAGTGGTGGTAGGTGCTATGAACTCCGCCGTAGATGCAGCCCTGGAAACCTTCCGAAAAGGCGCCCGGGTAACCATGGTCGTGAAAGGAGACGCCATTGGCTCAAGAGTGAAGTACTGGGTAAAACCGGATATTGAGAACAGGATAAAAGAAGGTTCCATCAAAGCCTACTTTAACGCATCACTGAAAACCATTCGCGAGCGCGAAGTTGATATTGATACTGCAGACGGACCGGTAACATTGAAAAACGACTGGGTTATTGCAGCCACGGGATACCAACCCAACCTCGACTTCCTTGAAAAAACGGGTATTGAGCTAAGCAAGGACGAAGTGCGCTGCCCGGTTCTCAACCCAGGGACAAACGAAACGAACATTCCCGGCATTTATCTTGCTGGTGTTATATGTGGCGGAATGAATACCCATCGCCTGTTTATTGAAAATTCAAGGGAACATGCCGTGATGATCTTTAACGATATCAGGCAGAAAACACAGCATGCCTGAACCACTGAACGATATTATTAAAGCACAACAGCTGAAAAAACATAAGGCTATTGCCACAGGGCTTTTTGTGTTGATGACCCTGGTTTATGTGTTGTCTACCTGGCTACTAAAAACCAGGGATGATATTTGGCTGGGCTATATTAAAGCTTTTGCGGAAGCCGCCATGGTAGGCGCCCTGGCCGATTGGTTTGCCGTAACAGCTTTATTTCACCACCCGTTGGGCATTCGCATTCCGCACACTAACCTGATAGAAAACAAAAAGAAAAATATAGGCGACAACCTGGGCGGATTTGTCGTTACCAATTTCCTGAACGGTCCTACTATAAGGCCTTATATCGAAAAGCTGCAGGTCAGCAATTTGTTGGTACAATGGCTGGACAATCCTAAAAATCTCAGCCTTTTAGTTACAGAAATTTCCACCATTTTGAAAAATGTGGTAAGAAAAGCCGATGACCGGTTGGTTACTCAATTCATTTCAGACCAATCGCAAAAATTACTCAAGGAAATCAAACTCAATAGTGCGGTAGCATCGGGGCTTGACATTATAATGGAGCGGGGAGATCAAACACGCATTTTAAGTTACCTGGTCACCAAACTGCGCGGCTATATAATAGAGAATGAAACAATGGTACGCGAAAGGGTAAAAAAAGAAAGTCATTTCCTGATACCCGGCTTTGTTGACAACCTGATTGCGACCAAGATAACCAACGGGCTGGCGAATTACCTATCGGAAATAGACCAGGATCCTGATCATAAAGTAAGACAGGAAGTCAACCAGCAGCTGGTCCGCTTTATCGAGGATATCAGAACCAGTCCCGCCTGGCAGGCAGAACTGGAAGACATCAAAAACAGCCTGTTGAGTGGAGATAAAATTCAACAATATGCCTCTTCCGTCTGGAGACATTTGCAAGCGGCTATCATAAATGACCTGGAGGGCCAGGAATCCTCCATCCTGCTTTACCTTCAGAAAACGATCCGGGAAATGGTAGCCAACCTGAAGAATGACCCTGCTTTTCAGCAGAAAATGAACAAATGGGTACAAAGAACCGCTTATAAATACATACTGAAAAACACATCCAAGGTAGGAGACCTCATTAGCAATACTGTTGGAAACTGGCAGGGAAAAGAGCTTAGTAATAAACTGGAGCTGGAAGTAGGTAAAGACCTTCAATTCATCCGCATTAACGGAACGCTGGTGGGTGGATTGGTAGGACTATTGATTTATACCATTACCCGCCTGATCGAAAACAATTAATAATCGAAACATAAAATGCATATTGTAATTAGTTTTAGAAATGTGCCGTCAGACATTACGGACATCCTTATTGCAGAACTCCAAAACACTGCTGAGGGATTTGAAGAAACAGATAATGGTCTAAAGGTGATCTTTCTGAAAGAAAATTATAACCAGGACGAGATTACCGAACTCGCATCAACCTACGAGCTAGAGTATGAAACGGAGGAAATAGCACCGCAAAACTGGAACGCTTTGTGGGAGTCTAATTTCAGCCCGGTTATCGTAGATGATTTTGTTGGCATCCGCGCATCTTTCCATGAGCCGCTGCAACAGGTACAGCACGAGATCCTGATTACCCCGAAAATGAGTTTTGGAACCGGTCATCATGCTACTACCCATCTTATGATGCAACAAATGCGAAAAATATCCTTCCCGGGAAAATCGGTTTTTGACTTTGGTACAGGAACCGGCGTATTAGCCATCCTCGCACACCAGCTGGGTGCCCAAAGCATATATGCCAACGATATCGACGAGTGGAGTATTCTGAATGCCCGGGAGAATTTTGAACAGAATAATACTGCCGATATCCGTTTGGTACAATCCGATTCGGCGATTATGGGTGAAAGCTTCGACGTTATATTGGCCAATATCAACCGAAACGTGTTGCTGGACAATATGAGAGACCTTTCATCACAACTTAACCCGGCTGGCCAACTCATCCTTAGCGGTATACTGGAAGAAGACCTGAATATCATTAAGGAGGCTGCAGAAAGCAATGGGCTTGCGCTGGTTGAAAAAAATGCGAGGAACAACTGGCTCTGCCTGAATTTCCAAAAGTATTGAAGTTTACTATTTTGGCGTAACGGGAATACGATCGTTAGCAATATGCTAAAAAGCAGTTGTTGGTTTGGTAAACTAAGGTACCAACAATGCAATGACGGATCATAAATAATTGAATTAATATTCAGCAGCACTAGCTGCAGACAAGTAAAAGAGGACGCCGCGACCTTTTACAGCAAATAAATTCTGGTTAAAGTGCCGTATATTTGTGCCAAAGTTTTACAGAGAGTGCAGGGAAATACATTTCCTTCTTGTGGATTATTTGGTGTCATAAAGAACAGATAGATATTGATATATACACTATATTTGAGATTCATTGCTCCATATAAGGGATAAATAATGCAGGAAATTCTACTAGTTTTATGTGCGTACTGCCTGGGCAGCATCCCGACATCTGTTTGGGTGAGCAAAGGATTTTTTGGTATCGACATCCGTGATTACGGAAGTGGCAACGCCGGAGCAACCAATACTTTTCGCATACTGGGCCCGCGCTGGGGCTCTTTTGTGATGATTTGTGATGTGTTAAAAGGCTTTTTTTCAGTAAAACTAGCCGCTTTATTACCCGAATTCAATTCTGACATAGCTTTATTGAACATGCAGCTGATACTGGGTATAGCTGCAGTTATCGGTCATATTTTTCCCGTTTGGGCTGATTTCAAGGGCGGAAAGGGTGTTGCGACATTGTTCGGACTGGTAATTGGTATCTCTCCTTGGACAGCCCTGGCCTGTTCGGGCGTATTCCTGCTTGTTTTATATCTTACAAGATTTGTTTCACTGAGCTCTATATTGGCAAGTGTTGCCTTCCCGGTGTTCATATTGGTTATATTTAACGTAGATAACCACATTTATCGTGGGTTTGCAGTTACCGTAGCCCTACTCGTAATTCTTACCCATCAAAAGAATATTGGACGCATTATAAAGGGAGGCGAAAGCAAAGTGCCAATTTTTAAAAAGAGGGATCGCAGGCGACAAAAAGACCAGGACTCTTAGTACTTCTATTCCACCATCACTATCTTATACGCATTTGCCAAAGTGATTTGGTATAATGATTGCGTATAGTACCATGAAAATTAATTTTAAATCCAAAACCAATGATAAAGAAAGTATTAAGTCTTTTTGCAGTCGCTGCCATCGCAGTGTCGTGTTCAACAAATGCGGTTACGGGCAGAAGCCAGTTTAAATTATTACCTGAGTCCCAGTTACAACAAATGGCTGTAGGTGAGTACCAGTCATTTTTATCGGGGGCTAAGGTAGTTCCATCTAATTCCAACAACAGGGACGCGGAAATGGTGAACCGCGTAGGTCAGCGTATTGTAGCAGCCGTTACGCAGTTTTTTAAACAGAACAATATGAGCCAGGATCTGCAGGGCTATCAATGGGAGACCAAGCTGGTACAAAGCAATGAGGCTAATGCCTGGTGTATGCCTGGTGGAAAAATTGTAGTTTATACCGGCTTATTGCCGATTACACAAAATGAAGCTGCTTTGGCTAATGTGATGGGGCACGAAGTATCGCATGCATTATTTGGGCATACTAATGAGCGTATGAGTCAAACCATTGCCGCCCAATATGGTGGAAGTATTTTAGATGCGTTTATGGCTAACAAAAGCTCGGCAGCGATGCGTAATATATTTGGAACCGCTGTAGGCGTTGGTTCGCAGGTGGGTATTATGGCTTTTGGACGGAAGCAGGAATTAGAGGCGGACCGTTATGGTATGATATGGGCCGCAATGGCAGGTTACAATCCACAGGAAGCTATTGGTCTTTGGCAACGGATGCAGGCGCAGGCGGGAAGTGGTGGCACACCGGAGTTTTTAAGCACTCACCCCGGCCCCGAAAGAAGGATAGAACAGCTTCAAAAATATATGCCGGAAGCGTTGAAATATTACAAGCCGGTAAGCAGATAACAAAAGTAAATTTTTTACAATATAAAAGTCACTGATAATTAAATATCAGCGACTTTTTTGTTAAATATAGAATATAGTCAAACTTTTTGGGTTACCTTTGCAAAACCTTTTCGAGGCTTTGTAAATATTAATCGGGTTGTAAGAGGCCTGGTATTTTTTAATAAATCCCACAAGTTGTATGATTCAAACAGTTTTTGAAAAACTACAGTACGCAGACGAAAAGAATCTTTTAATTCAGGGCTTACCATCTTCTATCGAAAAACAGTTCAGCAAGCTTTCATTCGCAAAAAACATGACACCATTATTAAGATCAAGAAAACTTGACTTTGCCTTGGTATTTGCAGTAAATGAAAATCAGCTGAATGGTATTTTAACAGATGTGATGCCTTCGTTAAAAGAAAACACAAAGTTTTGGATTGCGTACCCTAAAACCACTTCTAAGATCGTTACTGATCTTAATCGTGACCGAAGCTGGAACAAACTTACCAAAGATGGGTATGCCAGCATGGACAACGTTGAGTTAGATCACGTGTGGACGGCGACAAGATTTGAGCGCAGTGTTGAAGAAAGGAGTGCTGCAGCACCCACAGAACGGAAAAGAGTAGCTCAGCTTGCGTAGTGTTAAGAGACAATTTTTGAGTATAGACCCGGTTTTAACGAACCGGGTTTTTATTTGCGGCACAGTTATTGCAAACCGTGAGAGTAAAACCGTAATTATGAAAAGAATTTTCATCTTAGCAACAGCTTTTTGCCTGACTGGCCTTGTTTCAAAAGCACAAACGCAAAAAGGTTATTATTTAATTGGTGGTAATATTGCCAGCATGGGAGGCAATACCAATGAAAAAAGTTTTAACCTGCAAGTTGAACCTAAAGCTGCGTGGTTTATCCAAGACGACCTGGCCGTTGGTGGACAAATAAGTTTAGGACTGGATGCAGGGCGCGGACGCGGACCAGCTTTTAATTATTTTGTAGGCCCCATGGCCCGCTATTATTTTGGAGATCAGCAGGTGAATACTCCTAAGCAAACCCGCCTTTTTGCAGAAGCTAATGCAGGTATTGGTGGTACCAATGGAGGCGGCAGATCGACCAACGGATTTGAGGCGGGCATCGGACCAGGTTTAGCCTTTTTTGTGAACGAAAACATTGCGCTTGAATTGTTAGCTAAAGGTAACATTACAACAGGCGCAGGCAATAATGGAGTAGCATTTAAACCCAATTTGGGCCTTGGGTTCCAGATCTATTTACCTACATCAAAAATCAAATCTCTGAGAGATGATGTAACCCGTAAATAACCGACGATTTTTATCCTATGTCAATACTAAAAGCCGGCCCAATTGGAGCCGGCTTTGCTTTTTATAAAAGTCAGTCACATCACTAAAACATGCCGCCTATTTTACTGTACATTCGAGATTCACGGTAATACTGGCCGTTTTATTTTTAGATGAGGTGTTAAATGCGCCGCCATAACTGTAATCTTCATTGCTATTCTGGCCTGTGATCTGGAAAATGCCCATATTGGCTTTACTTACACTAACAATTTTACCGCCTGTTTTCTCTGCAATGATATCAGCTCTTTTACGCGCGTCTTCCGCTGCTTTGTCTAGCAGGTCCAGCTTCAGGTCGGCCAGCTTGGTATAAAAATATAAAGGCTCAGGCGAGTTCAACTCAATACCGGTTTCAATAAGCCCGGTAATTTCGCGGGCCAGTCCTTCCACTTTGGGGATATCCTTAGACTCCACCTTCACATTTTGCGTAAGATTATAACCTGTGAACTCAGAGCCCGTCATGCGGCCTTCTTCATTATACTTGGTATCAAACTGCTTGTCAATTTTAACCGAAGAGAAGATCATTTCATTAGGCTTAACTCCTTTGCTTACCAGGTAGCTTTTTACATTTTGCTCATCTGTTTTTATCAAGGCATACGCTTCCTTTAAATCAAAAGCTTTGCGACTGTAACTGCCATTCCATGCAATGAGGTCACTGACAAAATCTTTACCGGCGCTCCCGGTAACACGTATGGTTTCCTGCTTTTTGAATTTATACTTATAGGCCCCGGCCAGCACATAGGCGCCTACCACCATCGCAACGGCAATCAATCCTAAACCTAAAATATTTACATATTGATACCTGTTCTTAATTTGCGGCTGCTCCATATCTTATCTGATTTTTAAAGTTTCCTGAAATTAAGATAAAAACAGCAACTGCATAAGTCCTCTGATTCTTTTAACAACTGGATAGCAACTGTTACAGCTCCCTAACCCGTATATTTTTATAGTAAGCTTTATTACCATGATCCTGTAAAGCAATAAATCCTTTTTTTGCTTTACCATAATCCGGATACGTTTTCCATTTACCGGTAGCACGCTTTTCATGCCACTCATCCGTCCAGGCTTCAAATGCCACGATCTTTTTGCCATTGAGCCAATGTTCTACTTTTCCCTTGTTAAAAACGATCCTGCTATGATTCCACTCCCCTACCGGCTTTAATTTCTTATCTGCATTAGCGGTATGCATGGCGTAGTCTGCTCCTGCCTGCTGCCATTCTTCCAGCTTACCCGGGAAATTCACATCGTCAATGATCTGGTATTCCGGGCCGGTTTCATACGGACCTTTAAACTTCGGGGCTTCCACCACATGGTACATTACTCCACTATTACTACCCTTATCTACTTTCCATTCCCATTCCAGTTCAAAATTTTCGTATTGCTTATCGGTTACAATATCTCCTCCTGTATCGTGGGCGGAAGCGCCCAGGCAAACCAGGGCGCCATCAACAACAATCCAGTTCCCCACTTTTGCATTTCCCTTATTATACCCATGCCAGCCTTTCAGGGTTTTACCATCAAACAAAGCTTGCCATTTGCCTTTTGCAGGCGGAACTTGATTTGTATTTACAGCAGCTGCATGCTGATCCTGTTTTACAGGAGTGGGCTGGTTATTAACCATAATACCAGAAGTGATAGCGATAGCACTCAACAATAGTAACTTCATCTGTTTATTTTTTATTGCCTGCCCGATGCATGCGGGCAAGCGGGTTTAGTATCTATTTTAAATGATTTTTTTACACTTTTTTCATATTAACCGGATCCCATTGAAGCGGTTTTCTTTCCCGGAGGCTGTCGTTACACAATAAAGCCGGAGCAGCTGCGCGGTACCCAAAAACAGCATCTTCGGCAATACCCTTATTACTGCCTTTACGAATAGCGGTAAAAAAATTCACCATATGATCGTAGGGGCCACCTTTATACCCTTCTTCTGCCTTATAGGTTGTAGCCAAAGGTGGCAGGATCTTTTTGCGTGGCTCTTCACCCGAACCTTTTTGCTTTTGAAGAAAAGGGTCTCCGCTATCTGACAGGTTATTCTTCTTTAATGTAACACTATCCCAGGTAACATCCATAGAGCCTTCGCTGCCTACCAGTTTCAGGTAAGTATTACCACTGGTACCATCAACGAAGTTGCATCGCAGTGACAAATTAAAGGCGGGATGAACTGCTGTTTTGGGATAATCAAAAGCGCCAAGCTGCATATCGGGGCACTCGCGGCCATCGTCCCAGAAACGAAGACCTCCGGTTGAATAGATCCTGTCGGGCCCTAATGAATCTGTTATAAAATGAAGGCTGGAAAATAAATGCACATACAGGTCGCCGGCCATACCTGTTCCATAATCGTTGTAATTTCTCCACCGGAAAAAACGTAACTTATCAAAAGGCCTTTTAGTGGTATTACCAACATAAGCGTCCCAGTCTACCGTCTGCTCCGAAGCATCGGCTGGGATAGGATACTGCCATACAGAAAGCGGGTCTCTCCGTGCCCAAAAGCCTTCTGCATAATTCAGCTCTCCAATTGCACCTGCTTTCAATAATTCTTTGGCTTTTTCATTCCCCAGGGAAGATACACCCTGGCTTCCCACCTGGAATACTTTGCCGGTTTTCTTTTGCGCTGCAATAACAGCAGGTCCTTCGTCTACGCTATGTACCATAGGTTTCTCACAATACACATGCTTACCGGCATTCATAGCATCTATCGATATTTGCTGATGCCAGTGATCGGGCGTGGCAATAATAACAGCGTCTATATCCTTCCGGTTTAATAGCTCTTTATAACTTTTAGTAGTAAAGATCTCATTACCCCATTTCTTTTTAGCGGTCTCCAGCCTGCCGGTGTACAAATCGCAGGCGGCCACCATTTTCACCCCTGGTACCTGTAGTGCCGTATTCAGATCGCCACTGCCCATACTGCCAGCACCGATTAGTGCTACATTTACGTTATCGTTGGCGCCAAAACTACTGTTACGCGCAAGACCTATGATCTTCCTTACCTCGGTTTCGGAAGCGCTCAGGTAATTGCCTGTTGCAAGAGCGCCGGAGGTAAGCATCAGCTTTTTCAAAAAGCTACGGCGTGCTTCATTCGAATGATTACTCATAATTAAAAATATATTATTAGTTAGTGAATAGTTGGATCGAACGTGCCGCCCCACTCCTTATTTTGTTCTATTTTATTGGCAGCAGCAATAACACTTTGCTGGATAGGGGCGAAATAATAGGTTTCAGGGAGCGTGTTTACAGTAACCCCTGTTTGTGGTGTTACCTGTAACCTGTACACAAAATTGCTTTCCGTAAGCTGGTTGTTTAGAGCCATCTGGCGTGCTGTAGTCAATGGCATTTCGGTTTTATCAGCGTTAATAGCTATTGCTTCCACGCCGGTTTTATTTTTGCCATGTAGCAGGCTAAACAACCGCCAGCGCCGCAGATCATTAAACCGGTGTCCTTCAAAACAAAGTTCAACATTTCTTTCATCCATAATTGCCTGCCTTACCTGCTCACGGGTATTGGCAGTTATTCCGTAATTTCCATCAGCACCAGGCTCAATACCTGCCCGCTGGCGTATTTGTTTTAAAATGGCCAAGGCATCATCGGTATGTGCTGTTTCATTAGCAGCTTCAGCATAATTCAGCATCACTTCCGCAAAGCGCATAACAACATAATCAACATCATACTGCTGCACCTGCGCCTGTGTTAATGAAAGATTGGAGTTTTTCAATATAAAAAAGCCACTATACCGGTTATTGTTTTGAGAGGTAGTTGAAGATTTGGGATTAATTCCGTAACTATCAAGAGCATCGGCAACACCTACAGAAGTGTATTGCCTGTACCCCGATGTAGTGCCTGCAGCCGGGTATAATTTAGCATTCCACACCACCGACTTTTCAAACCGGGGATCCCGGTTCAACCAGTAAGCCTGCAACGTATCTGCTGTATAGTACTTGCCTGAAACGTCGTTATATTTTTTACCATCCTTCATGGGGAACGATTTCACCATTTCCCAGGTAGGCGTAGTGCTGGCCGGTCCCCGGCTTAAAGAGCCCGGACGGGCACCATTATCCCAGGCAGCTACTTTATTAGGAAAAAGATTCGTAACTGAAAAAACAACTTCTGCGTTTCTTTCGGACAAGGCTATCTGCGCGTAATCTCCTATCAAAGCATAGCCTTGCGCCTTTAAACTGTCGTAAGCTTTTTTATTTTGAGTATATGCGTCTGCCCAAAAATTATTATTCCATGGATTAGAAGGATTGAACTGGGGAGAAGCCTTATATAACAAAACCTTTGCTTTAAATGCATGAGCAAAATTTCCATCAATTCTGCCCCAGTCGGCGGAAGAAGCTACAACGCGGCGTGGCAGCAAGCCAATGGCTGAGTCCAGGTCAGCAACCATAAATTCAAAACATTCCCTGGTAGAATTACGAGGCACATTCAGACTGTCTGTATCTCTGTCCTGCGGAATCTTAATATAAGGTACACCGCCGTAAGTTTTGACAAGACCAAAATAGGCATATGCTCTCAGGAAGTATAACTGACCTAACAAACGATTTTTTACATCCTGGCTTAAAGCACCTGAGTTGGTGCTAATAATACCCTGGTTAATCAAACGAATCTGGGTATAATTCGTCCCCCAGTCTATACTCAACGCACCCGGATTGGTAGTGGTAACCGGTACGGAAAAAGAAATACCCGTCAACTGCTCACTCTGGGCATCAAGCCCAATATTCCAGTTACCAAAAGCCCTGTCATAAATATTTCCCAGATAAGCATTGGCCAAATTAGGATCATTCCATACCAGGTCTGGTTCATAGCGGCTTAGATTGGGATAATCCAATACTTTTGAACAGCCGGATAACAACAATATGCTGATTATATAGAAAGCTATTTTTTTCATTATTGTATGTTTGAATGTTAAGCCTTTTATAGGCTCTAAAATTTTACGTTAAGCCCTATGGTAAAAGTCTTCATAATAGGATATGAATCATAATTGAGCTGCTCCGGATCATGAAACTCTTTCATTTCAGATATTGAGAACAGGTTGGTACCATTTAAGAATAACTGCGTTCCGGTCAGACCTAATACACTAATCCATTTAACAGGCAGATCATAAGCCAGGTTCAGATTTCTCAACCGGAGATAGGCGCCGCTTCTGAGCCAGAAAGAAGAACCCAATGTACCCGACTCCAGCCAGTTATTACCAATAGGCCTGGGATATTTAGCATCAGGTGTTTCGGGTGTCCACACATCCTGTGTCCAGATGGGATAGTAAGGCCTTACAGAACCTCCATGCTGCCGCATCCCTTCTCCATCCTGGTTGCTGATCATACGATCATATTTACCCACCCCTTGAAAAAGCACATCCAGCGAAAGACCCTTCCAGCTAACGTCAAACCCTAAACCATAATTAATACGTGGTGTTGCATCATTACTAAGCAGTACTACGTCATTGTCGTCTATCTTACCATCGGGTGTTGTTGAAAAGTTAGGACCACGGATGTCTTTGTATTTTATAGCGCCCAGATAAGGCTTTCTGCCGTAAGTAGTGTAGCCGCTTGCCATTAAAGCATCCAGCTCTGCCTGGGTTCTTATCAGGTCTTCGGCAACAAAGCCAAAGAGCCGGTTAGCGGGATAGCCAACGGGATACCTGAAAGCCTGTGGCTGACCAGGATAATAAGATGGATTAGCATCTAATACATCCCAACGGTCTTTGGCATACCCCACGTTTCCATATACCGAATAGGAAACATCGCCCACTCCATCGCGCCACTGCAGCGAAAGCTCCCAACCTTTTGTTGAACTGGCTGCGTAATTTTCCGGAGCAAGTCCCTGCCCGTAAGTGACAGGTAGTGTAATAGTTCTGGCACCCAGAATATTTTCCTTCTTTTTGGAAAAGACATCGAATGTACCCGTAAACCGACGTTGCAGCATACCAAAATCAAGGCCCAGGTTGATTTCGTAGTTGGTGGCCCAGGTAAGATCGGGAACCGGCGTAGGCCCGGGACCAATATTGATATAGTAAGTATTACCGAACATATACCCACCCGTGTTGGCATAAGTAGGTGTGTATAAAAATGCGCCAATCTGGTTATTACCCACATCTACCAGGTTCCCGGTGCTTCCGTAACCCGCCCGAAGTTTTAATTCGTTGACAAAGCTTACATGTTCTTTAAAAAATGATTCCTGGGAAATTCTCCATGCTAAAGACCCTGACGGAAAGAAGCCCCAGCGGTATTCTTTAGCGGCAAATGGCGTTCCGTCATAGCGGAAAGAAAAGTCAACGAGATAGCGCTCGGCAAAATTATAGTTTGCCCTGCCGATAAAAGACTGTCGTGTAATTGTTCCATCAACCGTTTCGCTGGCATCGCCATACCGATTTCCGGCAGATGTAGAATAAGCAAACATCTGATCGATAGATGTTACCGGCGCATAGCCGATGGCGGTTGCACCCATTGTTTTATTATCAGCCTGTTCAAATACTGCCATAGCGTTTACGCCATGCTGCCCGAACTTACGGTCGTAATTAAGAAACCAGTCAAACTGGTACTTCCAGCCTGTATTAATATTGTATTGAAGCGAGGGCTGATTCTGACTAAAAGTGAACACATTGATCTGGTTGGGATCGGGCGGTGCCGGAAGATAAGGATTGTTGGTAGGGTCGGCAGAAATAAATTTATAATTATTCTGATAGGTAAGGTACCATTTACGGGAAAAGTCGTTAGCTTCATAATTACCGATTAGTTTAGTTGACAGCCCCCTGGTGATCTTATCCAGTTTTATATCAAGGGTTAGAATAGGATTAAACTGCCGTCTGCGGGTATGAATATAACGGTCCCCCTGTACCATATCTACAACATTCCACAATTGAAATGAACCAATAGCCGGCTGCACCGGATAAGCAGTGACATCATTAGCTATAGAACCATCTTTATTTAAGTAAAAAGGGAATAGCTTAGGCCAGTTAAATGTTACCCGGTAAAAATCACTGACGTCATAGTCATCCACTCCGGTAAAAGGCCAGTAAAAACGATCGTGCCCTTGCTGAGACGCAGCAATATTGAGGTTGGCGGTAATGGCGTTGCTAAGTTTTGCAGTTACATTACTACGCAGGTTGAATTTACTATAGTCCAAATGATAATAAGAACCATTTTCCTTGGTATAACTTATCATTGAGTAATAGTTTACCTTATCACTGCCGCCACTCACGCTGATTAAGTACTTCTGGTTGGAAGGATCGCGCCATACCCAGTCGTTGGCGTTATAGGATTTATCCTTAAAATAATCAAATATAAGAGGAGTATTAGGCAATGGATTATTACGCCCGTTATACTCATTTGCCCACTGGGTTACCCGGTTTTGATAGATCAGCTCATCGGTAGCAGTAGTCATATTCGCCAACAATTCTTCGGTTGGACGAGAAGTAGTATAAGACGTTTGCGCTGTAAAAACAGGTTTGCCTGCACTTCCCTTTTTTGTGGTAACGATCATTACACCGTTACCGGCCTGAACGCCATATACAGATGCGGTGGCCGCATCTTTTAGTATGCTCATTTGATCGATCTCGTTAGGATCCAGCGCGTCGAAGGCAGCTTTATTCTTTATAATACCATCGATTACGTAAACCGGCTCTCCGAAACTACCCCGCACTCTGATTCTTGATGTTGCGCCTGAGAGACCTGAAGTATTCACTACGGTAACACCGGCTGCACGGCCCGCCAGGGCATTAGACACATTGGTGACGGGTATGTTATTGATACGATTCACATCAACGGAAGATACGGCACCCGTAATGGCCGATTTCTTTTGTGTGCCATACCCTACCACTACAACTTCATCAAGGGAAGTGGCAGCAGCTGTCAATACAATATCGACACTGGCGGTAGCCGTTACGCTTACTTCCCGGGAAGTATACCCTACGGCGCTTATTTCCAGGATATCACCGGGTACAGCCCTGATTGAGAAACGCCCACTGCTATCAGTAGCAGTACCTTCTGTTTTTCCTTTGACTTTAATTGAAACACCGGGCAACGCTTTACCCGTGGCATCGGAAACCCTGCCATCCAGCAGCGTTTGCTGAAATAAAAATGCAGGTATCTCTTTGTACCCGCCTTTTGCAAAAACCCAATTGGTTACAGTAATGGCTAATATCAGGCAGACATTCAACCGGAAAATTTTTCGAGCATTCATTAAGCTAAGGTTTAAAGTGGTTTAAGAACAGCCGAACAACAAAACAATATTAACAAATAAAACATACTATTAAATCATCTTTATTTATTTTTTTCATTAAATAATTTTGTTTTTTAAATTTTTATATAAAGTTTTGCAAGATCATAAATATTTTAATAAATGAACTTACAACTGCTTGCACGTAACCCGCTTACCTACAAAAAACCGAATGACAAACAAACATTAACCAGCTATAAACTTTTAAAGCTTTTACATGTCAATGGCCCTATTCCCGTAACTGCTTTAACTAAAAGCCTTGACATCAGCACTCCTGTACTATCGGGCATATTATCGCGCCTGTTAAAAGAAAAATGGATTGAAAAGAAAGGCAAAGGAGATTCGGCAGGTGGCAGAAGACCAGACCTTTACGTGCTGCGTGATCATTCTTTTTTCACTATCTGTATTGACGTGGAGCTATTTGCCACCCGACTGGCTATTGTAGATAACAATTTCAATATTGTAACAGCCATTGAAAATGTGGCACTCCACCTGGGCAATAGCCGAAAGGACTTTTGCGAAAGCATCCGGAAAGCGGTAAAGTCGCTTCTGGCTTCTGTAAAGACAGGAAAGGATCGCATAATCGGATGCAGCATAGGCATGCCCGGACTAACATCGCAGAGCCTGGGAGAGAATTACACCTACCTGCTCGACCAGGCAGACCATTCGCTGCAATATGACCTTGAACAGGCTCTTAAGCTACCTATAGTCATTCAAAATGATGTAAAGGGCGCCGCCCTGGCCGAGCTCAGGCATGGACTTGCCCGGGGAAAACAGAATGTACTGGTGCTGCTGATGGACTGGGGTGTTGGATTAGGCATTATTATGGATGGCCAGGTAAGACGGGGCAGCTGGGGCTTTTCGGGAGAAATTGGGCATATTCCTTTTGTAGAAAACGGAGAATTGTGCTATTGTGGCAAAAGAGGTTGCCTGGAGACAGTAGCTTCAGGACTGGCATTATCTAAGATTGCAAGAAAAGATATATCAACAGGTACTACGTCGATCCTAGGCAAGCTCTCTTCCAAAGACATACAGGAGCTGGCGCCCAGCCATATTATAGACGCCGCCAATAAGGGTGACCAATATGCCATACAGTTGCTTTCGGATATAGGGGCCAATATCGGCAAAGGTACTTCTACCCTAATTCAATTATTTAACCCGGAACTGATCATACTTAGTGGAAAAATAGCGGAGGCCAAACAATATATTACCCTACCTATGCAACAGGCCATTAATACTTATTGCATGACTCAGGTAAGAGAAAAGACGAAGATCATTTCTTCTAACCATCCCGAGCATTTCAGGATGTTCGGCTATGCCACTAACGCCATTGAGTGTTTTTTTGATGCTACTATAGAGTTGGTACAACGGTAACCCACTCCTAACATACTTAAGGTATCTACAACTGATAAACAGAGCGTTCCCGGTTTTATTGCTGCTGAACCCTCCGCCGTTGTGTTTACTGTTGTACTCCCATTTGAATAGTAAAGTCTGCTTTAGCTCTGGAGATTTGTAACAAGATGAAAACTATTGTGCTATATTCATCTTTCTATGTTCGGATAATTGGCTATTTCTAAAAGCAACTTTCACAACCACCCGTATTTACTCATAAACAGTTCTTTTTGGTTACGCGAAACAGGAACGGCTGTATTATTACTAAGAGTAATTAACCCTTCGTTCCTGTTGAAACCTTTTACCTGGTTGAGGTTAATAATATACTGCCTGTGAACCCTCAAGAAATGTTGCTGCTCCATAACTTCCTGTACATCTTTTAAAGTTTTTGCTACTACAACCTTTTTATTATCTGTTAGAATAAGCGTTGAATAATTATTACTTGCCTCAATGCATATTATATCATTAAAATCGATAAACACTACGCCGTTATTGCCAGGTACAGCTATTTTAGTAATACAACCCTGTTGCAACTGCTGATAAAGGTACCCAAACTGTTCCGTACGCACTCTTTGCTGCGATTCTGCTTTTGAAATCGCTACTGACAGGTCTTCCACATTTACCGGCTTTACAAGATAATCGAGAGCATTAAATTTAAATGCTTTAATGGCAAACTGGTTATAGGCAGTAACGAAAATAATACTGAAATCGGTTTTAACTAATCGTGACAACAATTCAAAACCATTCATTACCGGCATTTCGATATCTAAAAAAACCAGCTGAGGTTGTAAGCTTTCGAGGTTCCTGAGTGCTTCAACCGGGCTGGTAAAAGTGGCCATTACATGCACTTGCGGAAAATGCTGCTTTAAACGCAATTGCAGTAGTCCTATGCTGTCTGGCTCATCGTCAATAATGATAGTTTTCATAAGAGACTATTTTAATTTAGTGGCATTGATAATATCACCTCGGTTCCCGCCGGTTCGTTGCCTGAAAAAAGATCCTTGATAGCAACGGTTACATTGGCATGATAAAGCGTATTGACAATATCTACACGTTGTTGCGTAATGTCCATGCCGTAGGATTTGTTTTTTACAGCAGCATTTCGTTTTAGTTCGGAAGCTCTTGCTCTTCCTATGCCGTTATCAGTTATTTTAACCGATAGCTGGTTGTTATGGGTAACTGCTTCAATAATAATATTTCCACCCTCCGGCTTATGCATCAACCCGTGCCAGATAGCATTTTCAACAAAGGGTTGTATCAGCATAGGTGGTATTTCTATGTAATGCGCATCTACATTACCATCTATGTTTATTTTGTATTGCAGCTTGTTCTTAAACCGCATCTGTTCCAATTCGAGATAAAGCCGGAGCATTTCGAATTCTGACTTCAAAGTAATCCACTCATTTTTTGAATTGTCGAGTACCATCCTCACTAACCTCGAAAAGCGGGACAAATAGTGGCCGGCGGCCTCTGCATTATTTTGCGCCGTGTAAAGCTCGATAGAATTCAGACAGTTGAATATAAAGTGTGGATTCATCTGGCTACGTAACATCTGAAGTTCCGACAACATTTTTTTTAGTTCTACATCCTTTTTTTCTTTCTCCAGCATTTTTCTTTTATAGCCCAATCCCAATGCAAAGAAAAAGAGTTCGCCAAGCGCGCCCATTTCCAGATAGGTAACCGGTGCAAACTTAAAAGAGACAAAATTATCTGCATAATTATTAAAATAAACCTGTAAAAGACCTCCCGCAATTATAAATAAAGAACCAATAATAATGTAGCGGCTTTGCTTTTGCCGGTTCCATAAAGGAAGCAAAAAAACATTAATAATAATAATGGCGATAAAAGGAAGAAAAGTCACCCACATTCCAAAAGGTATCGCAAAAAACAAACGTGGTGAAAAGATATTTATTAAAAGACTTATCAGTAACGATATCATCTGTACCCATAATAAGCCGTTTATGATCCACCACCTGATTGTTTGCCTGCTAATGTTGATAAAAGAGGTTATAAAAAGATTATAGCAAATGCCCACGAGCAGCGTATAATAACCTACGCTGGTATGAAAATAAGTGGGAATTAGCTGTGAAATGATCCTCGCATTATTGTTCATTTCAATTGAACGCTCTATATATAAAAAAAGAAAGAAACCATATAAAGCATAGAAAAGATAGGATCTGTCTTTGTGCACCAGAAATTGCGCAAACATAAAAACGCTTAAAATAAATATGCCTCCCAAAAGTAATAGCTGGATGACAAAAGCCGGCTTTTTCTCTTTTTCTTTATCCAACACCATAGCAGCGTATTTCTCTGCTGAGAATAAAAGTGGCCGTAGGGCGCTTTGTAATTTATACAGGTCAGCCGTTTCAACTAAGAATAGCCTTTTTTCATTTGCAGCTAAAAGAAGCGGGACGCCATATTCAGGAGTGAATCCGCTGTGAGCATAGGAAAAAAATCCTGCTTCTCCAATTTGAAGTCCTGCATTTTGTGCATCCCAAACCCGCAGCCACGGCCTTACATCACTATATAAAAACAGTTTTACCGGTACACCGGAAACATTTTCAATACAAAGCTGTATGTAAAATTTAATATAGCCGGTACTTCGCATTTTCAATAATGCCTTTTGGTCCAATTCCGTAATTTTTCGCGCCGGACCATTAAAAAAATTTGTACAGGCGCTATCAGTATAAATAAAACAATATGCAGCAAGATCGGCCTCTTCAAAATTTTTATCAATGCGTATAACGCTGCATTCTGCCACCAAGGATGAATGAGGCGTTGCATAGCAACAGGCGCTGTACCAAAGCAATATGACAATTAGCAGGTTTTTCAATGATGCTGTATCTAAAACAAATCTACCCCTTTTATAAAAAACATAGCAACCGACTTACTGAACGTCATTTTCTTTATGTCAATGGAAGGATTTATTTAGGCAACGGTTCTTGGACCTGCTAAATTCTATACAGTGCGAAACAGCGAAGTGTTTTATATTACTCAATAAATCTTCCATTCGCCCTCAAAATGTTGCTGCCGGCTAAATAGTCTTATACCCGCATAAATAGCCGGTATACCTTAGCTTATAAGTATCAAATACGGATCGGTACTTCCGGCTGTTTAGCAATTCAAAATTCAATTGGTCGATTTGTTTTTTTCACAGACAGCCTGCTGCTTTAGTTTCTGGTTGTAAACAACCCCAAATAAAATTCTTCAACTGTAGCTAATACCGTGTCTTAGCTTTTTAATAAACTTCAAACTCAGAAAAACAATACTCATGAAAAAAATCATCTTCTTCTCCTTTCTGTTATGGGCTTTTGCTTCCTGTCAAAAAAAAGACATCAGGGAACTACGAAGTGAACTCAGCAAACAGAAAGACCTGATTGCCCAACTACAAAATACCATTACTGCCATTAACACCGATATTAAAAGCCTGCAGGCGATTACCACTGCCCTTCAAAACAAAGTAAGCGTAAGCAGCTATACCGCTACCAGCACGGGCTACCTGCTTACCATGAGCAACGGCACTACCATTGAGCTTAAAAACGGGCTTAATGGCACCAACGGCACTAATGGTACCAACGGCGCTGATGCCCCCCGCATTGGCGTAAAACAGGATACTGACGGGCAATACTACTGGACCATCGGCAGCGACTGGCTATTACAAAACGGGCAAAAAATAAGAGTAACCGGTAATAATGGTGCAAACGGCACTAATGGAGCCAATGGAACCACACCCCTGTTAATGGTAAATGCCACCAGCAACCAATGGATGGTAAGCTATGACAATGGCAACACCTGGAGTGTGATAAAGGATGGCAATGGCAATCCTATTGCGGCTACAGGGCAACAGGGACAACCCGGCCAAACAGGACCACAAGGCCCTGCCGGACCAGCAGGCGTAGCAGGCTTTAATATTACAGAAACAGATACAGCCATTATTATTACTTACGGCGGAAGTACTTATACACTGCCTAAAGGGGGTAGTACGGGTACGGGCACAATAAACAAAATAATATTTGCCACCGAAAGAGCCGCCGGAGGAACATTCAGCTTATACATAGACGCTGCACTGGAAGACCGCGCTGATGTGTGGATAGATTTGAATAATGATAAAAAACAGGATGCCGGGGAAAAAATAAATAATTTTGGTTTTGGCATTACAAACGCTAATGAAATCACCGTCGGCGTTACTAACACCATGACGATTTATGGAAATGTAACAAAATTGGGTCTAGCATATGCGTCCGTTAGCCAACTTGATGTATCTAAAAACATTGCATTAAAAACCTTGTATTGTAATGTTAATAGTCTCACGACACTCGATGTATCTAAAAACTCTGCATTAACGGATTTAAAGTGCAGCTATAACAATCTCACCGCACTCGATCTTTCTACAAACACCGCATTAACTAATTTAGACTGCAGCTACAACGAACTCACTACACTCAATGTCTCAACAAATACCGCATTGACTATTTTTTCATGCTACTATAACCAGATAAAAGACGCGAACATGACAGCATTGATTAATAGCTTACCCAATTCGGAAACCTTGAGCAGAGAAGCTTTCATTATCGGCTACCTTCCTGGCGGAAGCGGCGGCATCCCAGACCAAAATACCATGCCGACATCAACCGCACTAAATACGGCTAAAGCAAAAAAATGGAAATTGCTCAATAGCTATTACTGGTTGCTCAACCCTTAAAGAAGTAGTTTGTATAAACAAGGTACAGGTATTATAATAGCAAGGGTATTGGGGACCATTGTAAATGCCCTTGCTTACACTTTACTGCAGCCCGCAGGGCTGATAAAAATAAAAATTATGAAATCAAAAACACTACTCACATTGCTGGTATTACTAGTGCTAAGCGCCTGCCAGAAAAAAGATATTGATGCGCTGAGAAACGAAGTGAACGATCTTAAAAGTCGTGTAACCAGGCTGGAAGACGCCGCTAAAACATTGAACACGGATATCGCATCTTTAAAAACCATTGCCACCGCGCTACAGGCCAAAATAAGCGTGGTAAGCTATACGGCTACTGCCACCGGCTACGAGCTTACCATGAGCGATGGCAGCAAAATAAATCTCAACAATGGCAAGGATGGTATTAATGGCACCAACGGCACTAATGGTAAAGACGGTATTAATGCGCCGGTGATTGGTTTGAAGCAGGATGCAGATGGCAATTATTACTGGACCATCGGTGGGGACTGGCTATTACAAAACGGCCAGAAAATAAAGGCCAACGGAACGAATGGCACTAACGGCGCCAATGGAACAACACCGCTTTTAATGGTAAATGCCACCAGCAACCAGTGGATGGTAAGCTATGATAGCGGCAATACCTGGAGCGTGATAAAAGATGCTAACGGCAACCCTATTGCTGCTACAGGCGCTACCGGGCAACAGGGACAACCCGGCCAAACAGGTCCACAAGGCCCTGCGGGACCAGCAGGTGTACCCGGCTTTAGCATCACGGAAACAGATACGGCTATTGTTATTACTTATGGCGGTAGTACCTACACGCTGCCTAAAGGCGGTAGTGCAGAAACAGGCTTACCTAGAATAATACTGGCTACTTCAAAAGCCTTGGGCGATAAGGTTAGAATTTCCGTGAATGCAGAACTGGCAGACCGTTCACGGGTATGGATAGACCTAAACAATAATGAGCAGCAGGATGCAGGTGAAAAGATTAATACGTTTGGCAGCTATGCAGAATATACACTAACGACATCAAAAACCCTTTCATTTTACGGCAAAATAACTAAGTTAAATTGTACCAACAACCTAATAGTTGCTTTGGATGTATCTAAAAATACAGCCTTAACTAGCTTGGATTGTAATGATAACCAACTTACGGCTTTGGATGTTTCCAAAAACACATTACTAAACACGCTCAATTGCTACGAAAACAAAATAAATAGTGCGGAGATGGTTAATTTGATTAACAGCCTGCCTTTGAGCACCACGGGAGGTTTCGCAATGATTTTGGTCTCTTCAGCAGGTGAAGGAAATGCTACACCAACTTCCGCATCCATCAGCGCAGCTAATGCCAAAAACTGGTCATTATATAAAGGATTTACAGAGCTAACGCCATAGCTGTTGCCATTTGCCCGGTTCATGCCTTTGTAAGCGCATGGCCGGGTTTAACAATAGTGATAACAGTAGCAACAAACGATGCAAAAAGCAGAAGGTAATGCAACAGCATAACCCTTATAGCTGATAAAACTAATGAATTACCAACCCCCTATCACCTATTTAAGCTATTGCTGTGCTGGCATTTATGCAATAGTTTTAACAGATATAGACAGGCTAACATATTTCGTGGTTTCTCATCAGGCATACTAAACATTCATCATCTCTGTCGGTATGATACCGCTATTCAAAATTAAAAAAATGAAAAGAAAAAATTTTTTGACTACTGCATTGCTGGCACTACCGGCTCTGTCTTTTGCTCATCCATCAGATGTTAATCAAAAGAAACCCAGTGTGGGCAATGCCGCTAAAAAAGGATTTATAGTAAAAACCACTGAAAGCCGCTTCAATGGCCGGCAAACAACGCCCAAAGAAGCTTTTTTACATTGCAAAATATCCTCCACCGATACAGAAGGGAATCTATTCATTCAAACATCCACACCCCATCTCTTTAAAATGAAGGGAGGGCCGCCACCACATGTACACCAATAAGAGGATGAAATCATCTACATCGTATCCGGTGAATTTATTGTACATATAGAGGGTAAAGACATTCCTGTTACAACCGGCGATACCGTTTTTATCCCCAAAAGACCCCTGCACACGATAACGAATCCGATTGAAAATAACCCGGGAACAGTGATGGTAGTGGTGCAACCTGCTCCCCAAAATGAACAGCGTGTTTAATCTCACTACCGATAAAAGAGGCCTCTGGACATTAAAACCGATGGATCTCACCAATGCCGGATGGGAGGAGAATTTTACCATTAGGGCTGTGTCGGAAAGCCAATCGGTATTGGTTAATGTGTTCGATCACACCAAACCTGTATTGATTGATTAATACACCCTTAAATATAAAAAATGAAAAGAAGAAATTTTCTGACAGCTACCACCCTATCCTTACCTGCGATGGCACTACCCGCTTTGGGTAATGATGTAGCTGCAAAGCCCAAAACCATGGCAAAAGGGTTTTTTATCCGCGCCAATGAAAGTCGTTTTGGTAGCGAACAAAAAGTGATGAACAATGATTTACTGCGCTGTGTGATTGCCAACAGCGATGCGGGTAGCCAGGTGTTAATGGGCACTACCATGCCTGCCTCACTCAAACAGAAAGGCGGGCCACCGCTGCATATTCACAAGGACCAGGAAGAAATATTCTTCGTGGTTTCAGGAGAATTCCTAATCCAGATTGGCGAAGAAGTGTTTACAGCCAAAGCCGGCGACGCAGCATTTATACCCAGGGGAACACCACATACCTTTGCCAACCCCATTGAAAATAATCCGGGCACACTCATCGCTATGCATGTTCCGGGAACGGCTCAAATGGAACATTATTTTCAAAATATCGCCAAAGGCATTTTTAAGGAGGAAGCAGCAACAGATCTTTCGGTGGTGGGGCCGCCCATCAGCTTACCATAAAGAGATGCTGTGGTAAATAGAAATAAACATTTAATGGCTGGCGGATGACAGCACCAGCTCCATCATTTTGTTCGATTGGCAATATCACTCCTTCGGGTTTCTACCATCATGCCAATCCTCCCGAATTGGCGAAAACACAGTAAACTACAAGCACTATTCTTTTTAGGCATGTAGCAACTTATTATTTTGCCGGGCACTCCCGGCTACATAGCTCAACCGAACATCCGGGGATAAACAAAAAACGTTATGTCCCTTTTTATTGTTAAACCAGTCAGTTTCAATAGCAATACCTTCCGTGGCAAACCTACTATCCAAAAATCTTCCGCTTTCTGTAAAAAAATTCCGTATCTCGAAAACAATTCCTCCACAGGCCTTTTAGCTTCGCGGTCGAAATTTTTATTATGACAGCGATTAAATCATTTTTAGGAGTAATAGCCTTGTTGCTTATAAGCGTCACCGCAGCCCTGGCCCAACAAGGCACGGGCAAAATCACGGGAAAAATAACCACCAGCGATAATAATGAGGCGCAGGGAGTTACCGTAGAGTTAACCGGTAAACGGCAGTCCACGATTACTAATGAATCGGGATATTTCAGTTTTAATAAACTGGCGCCGGGTAACTACACTGTTCGTATTTCACTGATAGGTCACGATGATACAGAAAGACAAGTGACTGTTACAGCAGGACAAACCAGCCAAATAGATTTACAGCTGAGCATCAGTGCTACCAACCTGAATGAAGTTGTTGTTGTTGGACATAAAAACGGCATCAACGTTAATACTGCGTCCAACTCATTACGTGTGCAAACCCCGCTGATAGAGTTGTCGCAAAATGTACAGGTAGTAACCTCCAAAGTATTGGCTGACCAGCAAATCATCAGCATGAGCGACGGATTGATCCGCAATGTAAGCGGTACTGCGCGTTCGGAACATTGGGGAGACCTGTATACCAATATCGTTTCAAGAGGTTCTCAGATCCAGGCATTTAGAAATGGCATGAACGTAGTAGCTTCCTACTGGGGTCCATTAACCGAAGACATGAGTTTTGTAGACAGGATCGAATTTGTAAAAGGCCCTGCCGGCTTTATGCTAGCCAACGGAGATCCGAGTGGCTTGTATAATGTGGTCACCAAAAAACCTACTGGAGCAACCAAAGGTGAAGTTAACTTTACTTTGGGAAGCTTTGATTTGTACAGAGGAAGCCTCGACCTGGACGGAGCGCTGAGTAAAGACAAAAAATTATTATACCGGTTGAATGTAGCGGCTCAGAACAGGGGCTCTCAGCGTGACTACGAATACAATAACCGCTTCGTAATAGCGCCTGTCATTTCTTACCAGCTTGATGACAAATCAAAACTGACACTTGAATATAACGGCCAGTTTGCCCGTATGACAGAAGTAGGCTCCTATTATGTTTTTTCCAGGAAGGGCTACGGCACTTTTCCTGCGCATTTTACTTATACCAATCCAGGACTTCCACCAACAAAAATTAATGATCATAGTGGCTACCTCACATTTGAACATAACTTTTCAGACAACTGGAAACTCACGGCACAAGGCTCTTATTTTGGTTATGATCAAAAAGGAATGAGCTCATGGCCTTCTTACCTGGCGCCTTCCGGTGACAGCCTGATCAGAAATATAGGTATATGGGATGCAAAAAGTACCATGGCCATGGGCCAGGTATTTTTAAACGGCACATTCAACACCGGCTCTATAAGACATCGCGTTTTGGCCGGTATCGATGCAGCCAATAAGAACTATTATGCCGACTGGGGACAAAGCCATGACCTGGATACCATTGGTGCCCTGTTCGATCCTTATAATCCCACTTACGGCACCCCGGTAAATGGCTATCCTGTTTTTGACCGTACCCAGCCGATTGAAGAACGGGCCGTTGCGGCAGGAGGTATTCAAAAGCAGCGATACTCAAGCATTTATGTGCAGGATGAAATTGCATTCTTCGAGGAAAAACTTCGCTTAACACTTGCAGGCCGCTACACAGATGTAAGCCAGGTATATGGCGTGGATGTTGAATACTCTAAGGCAAAACGCTTCACGCCAAGAGTGGGCTTAAGCTACTCCATCAATAAATCATTTTCGGCTTATGCATTGTACGACCAGGCCTTTACGCCACAGGCGGGACGACTGTTTAATGGTGGAAAGATAAAACCCATCACCGGAAATAATTGGGAGCTAGGTTTAAAAAAGAATTGGTTTGAGGACAGATGGTCAACCACCTTATCGGTATATCGCATCTTAAAACAAAACGAATTAACCGGCGATCCGGTACACAGTTCCCCCAGCCAGGGCTACAGCATGGTTTTAGGTGAGAAGGTAGCCAGAGGGGTTGAATTTGATGCCAGGGGCACCATTGTTCCCGGGTTTACGGCTATTGCCAACTACGCCTTTACAGATGCAGAGGTTACCAAAGTTTCCGAGGGAGCCGTGGGTTACACGGAAGGACAGCTGCTTCCCGGCTATGCAAAGCACACTACAAATGCATGGTTATCTTATGAAATTCAAAAAGGAGGTTTACAAGGCCTGGGTATTAACGGAGGTTTTACTTCTTTAATCGATCGTTATACAGGCTGGTCTACCGAAGGTCAGCAGCTGCCTGATTATTTCAAAGTGGATGGAGGTATTTTTTATTCAAGGAATAAATACAAAGTAACACTAAATGTGTTCAACATACTGGATAAATACCTGTTCTCTGGTTCTTACTCGGCCAGCCCTACCGTGCCCGGAGACTGGAGCACATCTGCTGAAGCTTATTATTACCAGGCAGAGCCTCCAAGAAATGTAAGACTGTCGATTACCTATTCTTTTTAACCATCCGGTTAATACGTTTAAATTTGAAGAGGCAATCTTCAGAATGACGGGAGCAGACAGGTGTAATTAATATCAATCATTGTAATTGAGGCTGTCTACCGCCGGACAGCCTCAGTCTTGTTTAAGGAAACTATATGACGTTTAAGAAAACTATTGGAAAGCTACACTTGTGGCTGGGTCTTGCCTCAGGCATTGTAGTTGTATGGCTCGGCATTACCGGCTGCATCCTCGCTTTTGAAAGAGAGATCAGTCATGCTACGCAGGCCTACCGCTTTATCGATCGGCCGGGCAATTCTTATCTCCCTCCCACTGTATTAAAAGACTCTGTAGATAAATACCTGGACGGCAAAGAAACTGTATCCATCGAATACCTGGGCACCAAAGATGCAGCACTGGCTTATTATTACGACGAGAAGGTTTATTACCAGATATTCGTAAACCCCTACACCGGCTGCGTGCAAAAGGTAAAAGATATGAGCAGCGATTTCTTCAGGGTTATCACTATGGGGCACTACGAACTTTGGCTGGGGCAAACGGGCCGGATGATCATATCTGTTGCAACGCTCATTTTTCTGATCATGATGATCACCGGTATCATACTCTGGTGGCCCAAAAATAAAGCAGCAGCCAATCAGCGTTTCCGGTTTAAATGGAAGCCTACCACCAAATGGCGCCGGAAAAATTACGATGTCCATAATGTACTGGGCTTTTATATGACCTGGGTTGCAATATTCCTGGCTATAACCGGCCTGGTGATGGGGTTTGAATGGTTTTCCAAATCGGTATACTTTGTTACTTCAGGCGGCAAAACCATGCCCGAACATGTACACCCTCTTTCTGACAGCACACTCGCAGGATCGGTAGACAAACAGAAGATGGTCAACACCGTTTGGCTGGATTTGATGAAGCAAAAGAAGAGTGACAACAAAGTAGGTATTGTATTTCCCCACGATCATGCTGATGCGCTGGAAGGCTATGTCAATCACAACCTGGACAGCTATTTCAATGCAGATTTTTATCACTATGACCAGTATACCGGGAAGGAGCTACCAACTCATGGTGTGTATGCAGGTACATTTGCATCAGCTCCGCTATCTGATAAAATAGCGCGTATGAATTATGATATACATGTAGGCGCTGTGTTGGGTTTACCTGGTAAACTACTGGCTTTCTTCGCCAGCTTAATAGCCACCAGCATGCCCATTACCGGTTTTCTGGTATGGCGGGGCAGAAAGAAAAATCAAAAGAAGCGGCGTCCAGTAATCAAGCCAGCTTCATAAGAAAGGGCCTGCTCAAAAAGCAGACCCCGACCAATTAAATGTACTTATCTGAAACACTGACCGCGACTATGCTGAGGTTTGTGTCTCCACAAATCAGCTGGACGCATGTCAATAAAATTGATGTCGGTTTATTATTAAATATATTTATCCCTAAACACTAAAAGAATCCGCCTCTTCCTACAGGTTCCTGAACCTTGCTCTTGCGGAATTCTTTCATGGAGGGCGGCTCCTTATCCTCAAGCTGTGCAAAGTCTACAACACCGTTGTTTTTTGCCCATTGAAAATAGGCAGTAGAAAGCCGGCTAACTATCTCGTGATTGTTCCTGGCAACATTTTCCGATTCCGCCTTATCTTTTGTAAGATCGTATAGCTCCCAGGTATAAGAGGGCCAGTGTGATACCAGTTTCCATTGTCCCCACCTTACAGCTCTGTTACCCGCACGTTCCCAAAAAAGAGGTTCGTTTCGGTCAGCTGCGTTTTTGTTGTCGAATAAAACCGGCAGCAGGCTGACGCCCGGCAGCTCAAAGGACTGGACATTATTATATTGTTTGGGGTACTTTGCCCCGGCAAGCTGGTATAAGGTTGGCGCAATGTCGATGATATGTCCTGTTCCCCGGGCAATACGCCCCTGTTTGATTTTACCCGGATACCAGGCTATAAACGGAGAATTAATTCCTCCTTCAAACAAATAATCTTTAAACCCTCTTAGTGGTGTATTGGACAGGTAAGACCAGTTTTTACTTTGAGATTCGTTAGATCCTGTAGTACCCACTGTTCTCGTATTTTTTGTAGCTCCATGATACCAGCGTACCAGGTCTTCTGCCGGTGCGCCATTATCAGAAATGAAGATAATAATCGTATTGTCGAGCTTTTTCAACTGATCCAGTTTTTTCGTCACCTCTCCTACACCCTGATCCAGCTCATCTACCATAGCAGCGAAAACCTCCATTTTTTTAGCCCACAGTTGCCGTTGATCGAAAGATAATTTATCCCAGTCATAAATATCTTCATCCTTTTTTGAAAGCTGCGCGTCTCCGGGCACTATACCCAACTCCTTTTGCTTTTTAAAGCGCTGCAAACGTAATGCATCCCAGCCCTGTGCATATTTCCCTTTGTACTTTTCAATGTCTTTTTGCAATGCTACTAATGGCCAGTGGGGCGCTGTATAAGCCAAATAAAGGAAGAATGGTTTGTTTTGCTGCGCTGCTGTATCCAGGAAATTCAGCGCATTCCTGGTGATCAGATTCGTCTGAAAATTTTCGGCTAACGGATACCCTTCTGCATCTGTTTTCACCTCTCTTACACCCGGAGCTCCCGAATTAGCTGATTGTTCATTTCTCGGATAAGTATATTGAAAGCCCCGCTGCCAGGGTAAACTTTTGCCTTTGCCAGACACATGCCATTTACCGGAAGTGATAGTTGTATAGCCATTATCCTTTAATACTTCGGCTAATGTAAGAGACTGGTCATTGATATACCCCTGGTAGGCGGGCAATCCCAGGTCATTAGAAAAATAGCCTACTCCGGCTTTATGCTGGTATTGACCTGTAAGCAGCGAAGCCCTGGTTGGTGCGCAGATGGAATTATTATAAAATTCCTGAAGACGTATTCCTTCAAATGCCAGCTTATCCAGATTAGGAGTTTGAATTTCAGAGCCATAAGATCCCAGGTCAGCGTATCCGAGATCATCAGCAACAATAAGAACGATATTGGGGCGGCTTCCTTTTTGCTGCGCGAACAGCTGGCCAGTTATTGATAGTAGTATAAAAATTGAAAAGTATTTTTTCATTTGTTTGTGTTTGATATGGAAATAAAGTATTTACAGGCGTCTTTCGCCACCTCCTAAATTGCTTTGAGGCCGTAAACGGGAATAATCAACAACGTCATTTTTCAAAGCCCATTCATTATATAAATGTTTTAGTCGCTCTACTACAGCTGGATGAAGTTTCGAGAGATCCTTATTTTCGGCACGATCGGCAGACAGGTCGTACAGCTCATACTTCCGGGGAGTATTGGCCAGTTGAACCAGCTTCCATTTTCCCCACCGTACGGCAAGATTCCCTCCCCGCTCCCAGTATATCGCATCCTTTCTGCTTACGGTATCTGCTTTACCTGATAGTACCGGCACTAAACTCTGTCCCGGCAATGCATTTACCTTCAAACCATGATAAGCAACAGGATATTTTACACCGGCTACTTCATACAGGGTTGGGCCGATATCAATTAAATGACCGGTACCTTTAACAATCTTATCTGCCCGAACAGAACCCGGCCACCAGGCAATGAAAGGCGCGCTGATGCCACCCTCGTATGGCGTACCCTTATAATTGCGCAATGGCGAGTTACCTGTTTGAGACCAGTTACTGTTTTGCACCTCATAAGAGCCTGCAGACCCCACCGGACCCGAGGTACGTTGCGTGTACAATCTTAAATTATTGCCGCCCTGGGCGCCGTTATCAGATAAGAAAACAATTAAAGTGTTCTGATCCTTTTTCAATTCTTTTAACTTGTCTAACAGTCTGCCAATACTCTGATCTACGTGATCAATCATAGCAGCGTACACTTCCTGCCGGTACTGCCAGTATTGCTGTTCGTCATAGGTAAGCTTATTCCATGGCTGCAGCACAGTATCACGTGCCGCCAAAGCCTGGTCCCGATCCATCACACCTTTAGCAATCGCCTGCCTGTAACGGCGAACGCGCAGGCTATCCCATCCATCCTTATACACATCTTTATAGGCCGCAATGTCTGCGGGAACAGCCTGTAAAGGCCAGTGTGGCGCGTTAAAAGCAAGGTATAGGAAAAACGGCTTTTTCTCTGCCGACTGCTCATCCAGGAATCCTAACGCATTATCAGTAATCGCATCGGTAAGATATTTATCCCTGGGCAGGTAATAAGGTTGGTTATTACGGTATAACTGTACATCGGCATTAACTGAATCATTTATTTCATAATAGTTGCTGGCGCCCCCTATAAACCCAAAAGAACGTTCAAACCCGCGCTGGGCCGGCCATTGATCTTTATCATCACCCACATGCCACTTGCCCGATAAAATAGTACTGTATCCTCCCTGCTGCAATACTTCGGCGAGGGTAAGAGATTCTTTATTCAAAAAACCCTGGTAAGCCGGTAAGCCCAGGTTTACATTAAAGTAACCCACTCCTGCTTTATGAGGGTATTGCCCTGTGAGCAACGAGGCCCTGGTTGGTGCACAAATTGAATTATTATAAAACTCTTTAAAAATGGTCCCTTCTTTCGCCAGCCTGCTGATGTTAGGCGTTTTCAGATCCAGTCCTCCGTAAGGTTCAATATCGGAGAATCCCAGATCATCTACCAGGATGAGTACAATATTGGGTTTGGGCTTTTGTTGCGCAAATGATGTAACGTAAAAGCCAACAGTTAGAAAGTATACTATACCTCTTTTCAGATAATACTTAAATGTTCTCATTTCGATGTTGTTTGTCGTTATTTTTTACTTTGATATTTCAAAAATGTGTCAGGTAGCAGCGACCAGTTTTCGCCTCTTTTATTTCTCCACAACTCCCTGCCACTTTTATATAAAACCACAGCCGGCAATGCTTCTGCTATTTTTAATTGTGCCAGCAGCGGGGCATCCCGGTCTATATCAAGCTTAATGATCTTATATTCAGGATGCCTGGTGGAAAAGGAATCGATAATGCGGGAGACTTTGATACAAGGCGGACAATAGGCCGAAGCCACGTCTACAACTACAACAGAGTCGGTTGCGAGGTTTTGTTTAAATAAAGCAACATTGGCGGCTTCACCACCCGAATAAAACGGGAGCCCTGCGGATATCCATGAAGCGATACCGCCATCCAGCGCGTACACGCGGGCATAGCCTTCCCTTTTCAGCTTTCGGGCCAGCTGAACACTTCGCCCATTAGCAATGGAATAAAGCAGGATTACGGCATTGCCGCTTTTAGACAGCTTCAAAACCTTTTCAGGCAATACCGAATCTATTAAGACCGCATCCCGGATATGCGTTTTATTATATTCTTCTTTTGTTCGAACATCAAATATGAAGGAGGTATCAGCATTAGTTGAAAAATCAATATACTTTGCCGGAGACACCAGTAAGCCGGTATCCGGCTGCTGTGCCGATGTTTTCACGGTAAAGAAAACACAGAACAGGTAAAGTATTATTTTTTTTGAAGAATCTAAGTAACTACCCATAATAGTAATTTTATCGTTATTAATAGTTGATCCAATCCGGATGTTGTTTTAGCTTCGGATTCAAGTCAAGCTCCCGTTGCGGTGTGGGGAAATGAATATGGCGCGGCGCGGCCTGGGTCTTACCCGCAGCTTTTAGGGTACTTACATAATACTCTGCCCCGCGCCTGGAAAGATCAAACCAGCGCTGGTATTCAAACACCAGTTCCTTTCTTCGTTCCTGGAATACAGAGTCTCTGAATTGCGCCTGGTTTAAAGACGGTGCGACAGACTGCAATGTCGCGATCCGGGCACGTGCCCTTACTTTGTCAATGGCCCAATAGGCCTGGGTATTGGGAGCCCCGTTTTGCTCGTTTAGCGCTTCCGCATATATAAGCAAAACTTCGGCATATCTTATAATCGGCAAATTTTTTGAAGACTGGCCCTGGTTCCCTACCACGGCTTCATCATAATACTTATGAAACTGAGGCCTTGTCAAGGTATACAATTTCCCATCAACCGGGCTCACCATCTGGCTTACAAAAGTCACCTGGCGCCGGGCGTCGTTAGCTGTAAAGCTTTGGTACAAATTACCTTCCCAGTGCAGGGCATCAGCGTAATCTCCATTAATGCCCGGTATATCAGCCGGGGCTGACCTGCTGGCCAGGCTGTTTCCCTGGTAACCGGCATTACCTAAAAACTGAGCCGAAAAAATGTGCTCTATTCCATTCTTTTTAGCAACTGAAAATACATCGGCAAATTCGGGAAAAAGATCATAGCCTTCCGAGTCAATCACTTCTTTACTTTTCTGAACAGCATTGGGCCAGTCTTTTTTAGTAAGGTATACTTTTGCCAAAAGGCTTTTTGCAGCGCCCGAAGTAGCCCTTCCAATATCTGCGGCCCCATAAGACTTCCAGGCCGGAAGCTGCTCTGCGTTTTTAAGGTCTTCAATAATCTGATTATATACTTCGTCTTCTGTAGCCTTGGCTACATACAATGCATCTTCTGATAAAGAGGGCGTTTCTTTTATGACAATGGGAACACCTCCAAACCATCTCACCAAATTAAAATAATGAAGTGCACGTAAAAATTTAGCCTCATTAATTAGTCGCTGGCGAACCGTTTCATTAATCCTGCCCGCATCCATAGCTCCTATTTTATCTATGGCCACATTAGACGCATTGATGGCACTATAGCTTTGCCTCCACAATTCCTGCATACGATCGTTAGATGCATCATGCGTTAAGCCGGAAATAGCACGTACATGGGCATTGCGGGCCCTGGGTCCTGCCTCATAGTCATCAGTGGCCATTTCTACTCCTATTTGAAACAGGCTGTTATAGATAGACTGCCCGCTTTCGTACAATTTTCTATATACGGCAGTAACAGCTGCCGTTGCCTCTCCTTCATTTCTGTAAAACTGGTCAGCAACCACAAATGACTGCGGCACTTCATCCAGTTTAGAGCAGGCCCATTGCATGCTTACCAATAGCAGCAAAAACAGATATATACGTTTCATCATCATATTTTTATAGGACAACTGTGTTCCAGCCACCCCTGGGTTTAATAGTATTAAAGAGTTATTCTTAGTCCGGCGACTACACTTTTAGCTAATGGATAGATTCCTGAATCGGTGCCGGGAGAAACATTATTGCCGGAAGTAACTTCCGGATCAAACCCGGTGTATCGCGTAAACGTATGCAGGTTTTGTCCTGTAACATAAAAACTTACAGATGATATACGGATCCGATCCAGCAGGGAAGCGGGAAGTGCATAGCTTAAGGTGATATCTTTCACACGCAGAAAGGAGCCATCTTCAACAAACCGGTCAGAAAAAATGGGGGCGGGATCCAGCTTGGCACGGGGCATGGTTGTAGAAGGATTTTGGGGTGTCCATCTTTGCAACGCGGCGGTAGATGCATTCTGTTGTCCGGTAAACATCTCCAGGGTTTGCCGGTTGCTATTGATAATTTTATTTCCATAAGTTCCCTGCAGGAATAAGGACAGATCGAAGCCCTTCCAGGAAAAAGTATTAATAAATCCAAAAATAAAATCAGGTTGAGCATTACCAATTATAGCCCGATCGGCCGCTGTTGTAAAAGTGCCGTCTCCATTGATATCCTTATATAAACGGTCGCCGGCCTTGGGGGTGGCATTACCGGTAAACTTACCTTTTTCGGTTTCTTCCCCGGTTTGAAGAATACCATCAGTTACGGTTCCATAAAAAGTGCCCAATGGCTTGCCTACCTGTATGATGTAATTACCAGACACATATGATTGCGCATTATTGCCGATTTTAGTTACGCTGTTACGGTTAAAAGAAATATTGAAGTCACTGTTCCAAACAAAATGTCCGGCAATATTTTTACTCTTCAGCCCTAATTCCAATCCCCTGTTTTCAACCGACCCGAAGTTCTGCAATGAACTGGCATAACCGGTTGTCCAGGGTATCTCAACATTCAGGAGCAGGTCGGTTGTCTTTTTATAGTAAGCATCAATAGAAAAGCTAAGCCTGTTGTGCCAGATCCCCAGATCCAGCCCCGCATTATACTGGTATGTTTTTTCCCATCCCAGGTTATCATTGGCGATCCGTTGAGGAGCAAACCCGTTGATGATATTACCCCCTAAAAGATAATTGAGTGTATAAAGCGTTGCCAGCGACTGGTACTGTCCTATTTCAAGATTACCAGTTGTTCCGAAGCTTGCCCTGAACTTAAGATCGCTGATGGCACTTTGCAGTCTTTCAAAAAAACTTTCATTACTAATGTTCCAGGCAGCAGACAGGGAAGGGAAATTACCCCATTTATTATTCCGGCCAAACCTGGATGAACCATCCCGCCGTATACTTGCCGTAAGATAATAAAGACCGTCATAGCTATAACTTACACGCGACAGGTATGAGTGTAATACCCAATCAAAAGTGTTTGAAGTAGGTCTTATTAATACAGAACCGCTTTCCAGGTTATTATAACTAAGATCATCAGTAACAAATGCCTGGCTACCTGCAGTGAATCTTTCATTAGCCGACTCCTGTTGTGTAAAACCAACCAGGGCTGTTAATGAACTCTTACCAAATTCCTTCGAATAGGTAAGTGTATTTTCATTTAACCACGAGTAGGTAGTAGCGTTGCCTAACGAGGCCTGCCCACCGGTAGTAGCCCCTTCGTAAATAGTAGAAGGAATATAATATTTCTCTTTATCGTTATTCACATCTGTTCCTAAAAGCACTTTTGCCTTCAGCCCTTTTATGACCTCATATTCTGCATAACCCGTTCCCAGGAACCGGATAGTGGAAAGCTTATTCTGCGTTTCGTTAAGCGCAGCAATGGGATTGGCAAAAATGTTTTCAAAAGGATTTCGTAAAGTGTAACTTCCATTGGGTTCATATATGGTAGCGGTAGGAGGCATAATTAATAACGACCCGATGATACCAGGTGGCGCAACATTAGCATCTGCCTTACTGGCGGTAATATTGGCGCTGATAGTAAGCTTACTGATTGGCTTCGCATTAACGTTAGCGCGGATAGCAATTCTGGAAAAATCGGTATGCTTCAAAATCCCTTCCTGAAAGTTGTAATTTCCAGACAGGAAATACTGGGTATTATTACTTCCACCTGAAACTGAGATCTGATGATTCTGCATAGGGGCCTGCTGAAAAGCCTCGTTCTGCCAGTTGGTCCCTTCTCCTAACGCATCAATTTGCTGTTGGGTCAGATACTGAAACTGCCCTCCTGCAGGCCGGCTGTCAAACAACACTTCATTTCTCAGTACCGCAAACTCCTTTGCATTAAGTACATCTATTTTCTTTTGCACATTCTGAATCCCGAATGATCCCTCATAGCTGATGGCCCCCTTTCTCGGACTACCTTTTTTAGTGGTGATAATAACAACACCATTAGCTCCTCTCGATCCGTAAATTGCTGTTGCTGCTGCATCTTTAAGTATATCAATACGATCAATATCCGATGGGTTAATACCAGCCAGTGGATTGACGCTCGCACCTCTTGTTACGCCGGTAGTATTACTGTTGTTGTAAACAGGAAAACCATCAATTACATACAGCGGCTCATTTCCGCCCTGCACTGACGATCCGCCTCTTATCCGAATACTTACACCACCACCTGGCTGGCCGGAAGTTTGCGTAACCTGTACACCCGACGAAGCACCTTTTAGTGCCTGGTCAATAGAGCTCAGGGGCTGCCTGATTGCGGTTTGCGAAACAGAACTAACGGCACCGGTGAGATCTGTTTTCTTCTGTGTACCGTAACCCACCACTACAACATCTTCCAGCTCGTTACTGGCAGGCTTTAACCTTACCGATACAGGCGATCCGCCAGCAAGCACAATTTTCTTATCGTACCCTATAAAAGTTATAATAATATTATAAGGAAATTTCTGGCCTGTACGTAATACAAATTGACCTTTTTCATTGGTTGTCGTTTGATTGGTAGTGCCTTCAATATTGATATTGGCCCCATCCAAAGGAAGATTCGTTGTTTCGTCAACTATAGTACCTTCAAGAACCGAATTAATAGTAGCAGGAGTTTGCGCCTGCGCGGGTAACGCTATAGTTAGTAGTATCCATCCGGTTATTATATACGTTAAAAACTGGTTTACTCTTCGGTACATTGTGTTTTAAATTTATATGCCGGAAGGCTTATGGACATAACAAGCCAACCAGCCCTGATCGATCATTCGAAGGGGTGAATAAAGGGAGTATAAAATGATTGAAAATAATCAGCAAAAGGCCCTCCGCACCGCCTCCATAACCAACCACCGATTATAGTGACAGGTAAAGAGGTGCCTTTTGCTGATTGCAGCAAGATTTGAATATCGGAATGATATAGCTAACTGATGTGTTGCTTAACAACAGCAACAAAACATGCTTTTTATTTTACTTGAACACACCACCCGGCCAAAGACATGGCCGTTTTGTGAGCTGGTCACAAGGTTTACTAGCTTAGTCATTATATTTTAGTTTAGATATACAGCTGCCGGTGGTTAACAGCTACTAGTCTATAATTTAGGTAGACAAATATACAGCGTTTTATATTACGGTTAACATATTCGGTATATTTTTTTTGTTTCTGTAAAACAAGGTTTAGCAGACATACATAAATAAGGCCTGATAATAAACAGGTATCAAAATTATTATTACATATAGTTTACCTTTCCCTTCCAGCCAGTGGAGGCACTGGCCAGGGCTATGCTGAGGTTTGGGTCTCACAAGCCAGTCGGATGCATTTTTCAATAAAATTGATGCGGTTTGTTATGAGTGACAGCGGGATTGAAAATCAATTACGCTTGCTTTGCCCCGGTTATGTTTAATGTAAATGAAAAGCAACTTCCAAGTCCCGGTTCGCTGCTTACCGAAAGAACTCCTCCCTGTGCCTCAATAAACTCTTTGCAAATAGTCAGGCCCAGACCGGTACCTTCTGTTTTTTCGTTCGGCATACGAAAGTAACGGTCAAATATTTTCTCTAAAAACTCAGGAGCTATTCCTGGTCCACGATCCCTCACTGAAAAGACTATTTGTTGATCTTTCTGCTGAATACTCAACTCGATTGGGTCGCTATCCTTTGTATAACGAATTGCATTAGACAATAAGTTGGTTAATACCCAAGCCGCCTTTTCGCCATCGGCCATAACCACTGGCAGGTCGGCTGCAAATATGGTTTCTATTGTCACCTGCTTTTGATCGGCTGCAGCTTTAGTTGCCCGTAAAGCATATTGGGCAATTTCGTAGACTGGTGTAGGCATCATTGTCATTTGTATCATACCACTTTCAACCTGCGTTAAATTCAACAGCTCCCCTGTTATCTTTAACAGCCGGCCGGCATCCTCACTAATACCATTCACCAACGATTGTTGCTCATCATTTAGCACGCCAACCTGCGCATTGCCTAATAGCTGCAGCCCCATTTTAATAGATGCTATAGGTGTTTTTAACTCGTGAGATACTGTTGCAATGAAATTGGTTTTAGCAATATCCAGCTCCTTAAAAGGAGTGATGTTTTTTAAGATGATCACCTGCCCGATAAACTGGGGCTCGTCTTCGCCGGTAGGCGTAATATTGATATCAACAATTTCCTTTTCGAAATAACTTTCTTTTTGATCGGCATAGATTTTAATCGGCGGTGTACTATCTCCAGCTGTTCCAGGTTGCAGGATAGCCTGGGCTATCAACCTCACCAGGTCGTTTTGAATCGCCACATCCTGTATATTCTTCCCCACCAGGTCCTCCCGTTTCAGCCCGGTTAATATAAGCGCTTCATCGTTGGCGAACAGCACTTTTCTTTTTTCATTAATACCGATCACCGCATCATGCATGTTATTGATCAACGTTTCGATCCGTTTCTTTCCTTTCAATATTTTGTCGATCTTACTATCTGAATATTCCTGTAGTTTTTCAGCCATTACATTAAACGACTGAGCCAGTTCTCCAAACTCATTGGCTTTATCAAAATGCACCCGCTGGTTATAGTTTTGATTGGCGATCTGTCTTATACTGGAAGTGAGCTGTTTGATGGGATTAGCTATACTTGAAGGCAGATTGATTAATAAAACAAAAGCAACAATAAAACAAAGAGTTCCCACTACCGAAATAACGAGAATCGCATTTTCTGACGTGGTCGTAGCCAGTTCGCTTTTATGCTCTATGGCTTCCATATTCAACCGCATCAGCTCCGAAATATCTTTTCGGATAAAAGACTTCAAGCCTTCTTCAGCGGTATTTTTTTGTAATTGCGTAAAATGATCAGCAATGCGCAATGTCGTTTCTTTTTCACCCGGCTCGGTTACATTTTTTTGCTGATCCTGCAGGTTACGGCCAAAAGCTACCAGGGCAGTGGTATCCGTGCCTACATCCTCCAGTGCCAACAGCATATTACGACCATACTCCAATGTATTGTAATTGGCCTTCAATATATTGGCCGTATCTGCCTTTAACTGGTACACATATCTGCCACTGATCAATGCCAGCAGCAAGATCATCAGGAATAATAGCCCCACACCGATTGTCAATTTGGCCTTGATTCTCATCCGTATTTATTTTATGCTCATCTTGTTTGATGAATGCTTCAGCACTCATATTATGATAAAATTACAAGATCGATATTGTTGCAGGACAACTTATTTAACAGCGCCTGGAAAGTACCTGTGGAAATGATAATACCAAACAAAGAGAAATGAGGTTTACCGATACAAACTGTTGTGATCTGTCGTTCTTCACACTGTTCCATAATAGCCCTTGCCACGTTACTTGCTTCTACCTTGATGATTTCAGCACCTAACTCGGTGGCCAGCTTAAAATTATTGATCAGGTGCCGTTGTTTATCTAACGCAATTCTGTCAGCGTTCTCGCGGGGCGTTTGTACATACAACAGGAACCATTTACTGTGATAGTAATTGGCCAGGCGGGCTGTTTTACGGATTACCAGGCGGGCCGTTTTTTCATTGGTTCCAATACAGGCCATAAAGCGCTCATGCCGCAAGGCGTTCACTTTAGTTACTTCACTTTCTACCTTATGCTCTACATGCGATGCCACTTCTTTCAGCGCCAGTTCTCTTAACTGTAAAATATGATCGCCTTTGAAAAAGTTATTCAATGCCGCATCAATCTTAGTCGCTTCATATATCTTACCCTCTTTTAGCCGGGTTATCAACTCATCGGCGGTCAAATCGATGTTAACCACTTCATCAGCTTTATTCAATACGCTATCGGGTATCCGCTCTTTTACCTCTACTTTGGTAATTTCCTTTATTTCGTCATTCAGGCTCTCTATATGCTGGATATTTACAGCGCTGATCACATTGATTCCAGCTTCCAGTATATCCATTACATCCTGCCAGCGCTTGCTATTTTTGCTGCCCTCTATATTGGTGTGTGCCAGCTCATCTATAATTACCACTTCCGGCCTGAGATTGATTACAGCCTGCATATCCAACTCCTCCAACTCCTTACCCTTATAAAAAAGCTTTCGCCTGGGAATGACAGGTAGTCCGTCCAGCAAGGCATGTGTCTCCTTCCGGTTATGGGTTTCAATATACCCTATCTGAACATCCACGCCGTTTCTCAACAGGGCATGGGCCTCCTGCAGCATCCGGTAAGTTTTGCCTACACCGGCACTCATGCCAATATATACTTTAAACTTTCCCCTCTTCGACTTCCTGATGAGATCGAGAAAATGTTGAGCGGTATGATTACTATCTGCCATTAAAAAGCAACAGCTATTGAAGTGGTGATAAAATAATTATGGTAAGAAGGCTCATTCTCCTTTACAAAGATCTTATCCTTTGATGAAAAACCGCGCGCTTCTACCCGCCACATCGCATTAGGTAACACCAGGAAATCATAGTTGAGCGAATAGCCCCAGGTTTTAAAACCCTCAGGTGTACCAGTTGCAATGATCACACCGTTTTTATCCTGGTAATATTCTCCCCTGGCCGAAATACTATGCCTGGGCGCCGGGCTTAGCTTAATGACCATGACAGGAGTATACCAGGTATTATAACTTCTACTCCCTTTTGCTTTTTGTTCAGCCCCTATATCTAAACCAGCGGTAATCCCTAATTGATCTGTTAGCTGGAATACACCATAAAGATTATGGAAGTACCGCATCTGTCTGATACTATCCGGCTTGTCGTTACCGATAAAAGAACTGCTGTTAAAAGTAACCCTGCTATTGGGTTTGTAAGTCAGCTGGTGTCCGAACGCCAGGGTATTATTACCGTCTACCCTTTGTATCCGTTGCCAGCCGTTCAATACCAATCCGCTTATCAGCCACTTCCCATTATCAGTAGTATAGGATAGTTTCGCACCAGTTTCAAAATAAGGCGAGTTTTCCGCAAAAAGACTTCTTGTTAAAGTCCAGTTATCCTTTCCTATAGCACTTTCAAAACCCAGATGCGATGAGAATACGCCTGCATCTATCCATAGTTCTTTATGCCTGGATATTTTAACACCGGCGTTGGCTTCGTAAATATTTTTCAATACACCCGGCTCGGCCGAGTAATTGGCATTCATATAGGTACCGGTTGCTAAAGCGAGGTTCGCTCTTACATTGCTGTTTTGATAGGCTGCTTTAATTAAACCCAGGTTAAGATTAACTTCATTGTGGCGGTTATGCGAATATATAAACGATGGCCTGTTGTGATTGGACGGGCGCGCCAGGTCGTATGTATAATAACCCTCCAGGTATCCGCTAACCGTTAATGCAGACCGGGTGCTATCTTCCTGTGCGAATCCATCCATACCAGCCAACAGCATTCCTGCCATTAAAATCTTTTTCATTTGATATCGCTTTCCTGTTTACTATTTTAATTGATCTAATGCTATATTCAGCTTTAACACATTGATTCTTTCCGTTCCCAATAAACCCAGCAGGGGCTTTTCAATACTTTGTATTACCAGCTGTTGCACCCTGCTTTCATTGATCCCACGTATTGCAGCAATCCTTTTTATCTGTATCCGGGCAGCCTGCACAGAAATATGCGGATCAAGACCACTCCCGCTGGCAGTAACCAGGTCTGAGGGTATATCTTCTTTCTGAATTCCGGGATTGTGTACAAGAAAAGTATCGATCCGTTGCTGAACGGTTTTCAAATAGTCAGGATTGGAGGGACCTTTATTGCTTCCCGCCGCACCTGCTGCGTTGTAGTCAACAGCAGAGGGTCTTGACCAGAAGTACTGATCTTCCGTAAATTTTTGTCCCACATTGGCATAATATTTTTTACCATTTTCATTAATCGTTTCCCCACCGCCCTTACCTGGCGTAACCTGCGCAAGCCCTAAAACAATCAATGTATAAATGCCGCAGAAAAAAACAAGACACACCAGCGTAAGCCTGATAGCAGGCATTATATTTTCTTTCATTTTTATACTTATTTAAAGAATTATTGAATAAAGAGAGACACGACCATATCGATCAGTTTAATGCCTATAAAAGGAACAACGATGCCGCCCAGGCCATATACCAGCAGGTTTCTTCTAAGCAGGGCGCTCGCTCCGATAGGTTTATAAGCAACTCCCCTCAAAGCTAATGGTATCAACAGCGGAATAATAATAGCATTAAAGATCACCGCTGAAAGTATCGCAGTCTCAGGCGAGTGCAGGTTCATGATATTTAAACCCTGCAATGCCGGGATGGAGGCAATAAACAACGCAGGGACAATAGCAAAGTACTTGGCTACATCGTTGGCAATACTAAAGGTTGTCAATGTGCCTCTTGTCATTAAAAGCTGCTTTCCTATTTCAACTACTTCGATCAGTTTGGTAGGATCATTATCCAGGTCCACCATATTACCGGCTTCCTTTGCCGCCTGGGTACCGCTGTTCATCGCCACGCCTACATCTGCCTGTGCCAGTGCAGGCGCATCATTGGTTCCGTCGCCCATCATGGCCACCAACCGTCCTTCCGACTGCTCTTTGCGGATATAATTCATTTTATCCTCCGGCTTCGCTTCTGCTATGAAATCATCAACCCCTGCCTTTTCAGCAATATACTTTGCTGTTAACGGATTATCACCGGTTACCATTACAGTTTTAATACCCATTTTACGTAAACGTTCAAAACGCTCCTGTATACCTGGCTTAATGATATCCTGCAACTCTACCACACCCATTACACGGTTATTCTCAGCAACCACCAATGGTGTTCCTCCGTTACTCGATATCATCTGTACATTTTTTACCGCGTCGCCGGGAAATGAATTGCCAGCTTTTTCTACCAGTTTACGGATCGCATCTGCAGCGCCTTTGCGGATCTGGTTTCCGTCATAATTAATTCCAGAACTTCTCGTTTCTGCAGTAAACTGTATATACTGTGCATCAGGAACCAGGTAGGCTTTCACATCAACACCCGCCAGTTCAATAATCGACTTACCTTCGGGTGTTTCATCAGCCACGGAGCTCAATACAACTGCTTTTATAAACTGCTCCTTTGTTACACCATCAACCGGATGAAAATGTGTAGCTTTCCTGTTACCAATGGTAATGGTACCTGTTTTATCCAGCAGCAGTACATCAATATCGCCCGCGGTTTCTACCGCCTTACCACTCTTGGTGATCACGTTAGCTCTTAAGGCCCTGTCCATACCGGCAATACCAATGGCAGACAATAAGCCACCAATGGTGGTAGGAATCAAACATACAAAGAGAGAAATAAAAGCTGCTATAGTGATAGGCGTTTGTGCGTAATCGCCAAACGGTTTCAAGGTAACCGTTACGATAATAAACACCAGCGTAAAGCCCGCCAGTAAGATAGTCAAAGCAATCTCATTAGGTGTCTTCTGCCTGCTGGCGCCCTCTACCAGGGCGATCATTTTGTCGAGAAAACTTTCGCCCGCCTCGGTAGTCACTTTTACCTTTATCTTATCCGACAAAACTTTAGTACCGCCTGTAACGCTGCTTTTATCGCCACCCGCTTCTCTTATTACAGGTGCACTTTCGCCCGTAATGGCGCTTTCATCAATAGTAGCCAACCCTTCGATAATCTCTCCATCTGATGGGATAATGTCTCCTGCTTCGCAAAGAAACACATCACCTTTTTTAAGCTGTGAGGAGGAAATTATTTTTATCTCATTCACATACATTTCTCCCACCGGCTGTATCAGGCGTGCAGGTGTTTCTTCACGGGTCTTACGCAAACTATCGGCCTGGGCCTTACCTCTTGCTTCTGCAATCGCTTCAGCGAAATTGGCAAACAGAAGCGTCACCAACAGTACGGCGGTAACAACTATATTATAGGTCAGGCTTCCCTGGCTTTGCTCACCGGTTGCGATCCATATACACACACCGGCCATAACGAGTGTACCCACCCATACGGTAAACATCACCGGATTGCGAAACATCTTTGCCGGGCTTAATTTGATCAGGGACTGTTTCAGCGCTTCTTTCACCAGGCTGGCCTGAAACAGTTTATTATTGGTTTTCATTTTATTGACTTAATAGAGTGAGAAATATTCTGCAATAGGTCCTAAAGCCAATGCAGGAAAAAAGGATAAGGCCGCAACGATTGCGATCACAGCAAATATCATCAGGCCAAAGGTGGACGTATCTGTCTTTAATGTACCTGCGCTTTCAGGTATATACTTTTTAGCAGCCAGGCTACCGGCAATGGCTATAGGCCCAATGATTGGCAGATAGCGGGCCATCATCATTACAATACCACAGGCAATATTCCAGAAAGGCGTATTATCGCCCAGTCCCTCAAAGCCGCTTCCATTGTTGGCGCTCGAAGAGGTAAATTCATAAAGCATTTCACTAAAACCATGATAGCCGGGGTTGTTTAACCAACCCGCATACGCTTCAGGATTGCCAGCATACAAATGACTGGCAATAGCAGTGCCTGCCAGTATTAACAGTGGGTGAAGCAAGGCTATGATCATGGCTATTTTCATTTCTCTTGCTTCAATTTTCTTACCCATAAACTCGGGTGTTCTACCCACCATTAATCCGCTTATAAATACGGCCAGTATGATAAAGATGTAAAAGTTCATTAATCCTACACCAACACCTCCGTAGAAACAGTTTACCATCATTCCCAACAGCTGGTTCATACCACTTAGAGGCATAAAGCTGTCGTGCATGGAATTGATGCTCCCGGTAGATATTACGGTGGTGGCAATGCTCCAGTAAGCCGAAGCCGCAGGCCCGAAACGGACTTCCTTTCCTTCCATATTACCCAATGGCTGGGCAATACCCATCCGGCTTATGGCAGGATTGCCATTCACTTCATTGATAATAGCGGGGATGACCAGGAGCAGGAAACCGATCGTCATCACACCAAAGATCATCCAGGCAAACCTTCTCCTCTTTAGTATACAACCCAAAGTGAAGATCAACGCAACGGGGATGATCATCTGCGCCACCATCTCTATGATGTCGGTGATATAGTTAGGATTCTCCAGCGGATGTGTAGAATTGGGTCCGAAAAAACCACCTCCATTGGTGCCGAGATGTTTAATAGGTACAAAAGCAGCTACAGGTCCGCGGCTTACCTGCACAGTATCTCCCTGTAAACTGGTAATAGTATCCTTGCCCCTGAAAGTCATCGGTGTACCATTCAGCAATAATAGAAATGCCGTGATTAATGCTACCGGAAAAAGAATGCGCGTACAGGTACGAACAAACAGGAAGTAAGCATTGCCCAGTTGGGTAGTGGTGCGTTCCTTCATTGCCGTAAATAACACTGCAGCTATTGAGATACCGCTGGCAGCACTGATAAACTGGAACAACATCAATACCAGCTGCCCCAGGTACGACATGCCTGTTTCACCTGAATAGTGTTGCAGGTTCGTATTACAAATAAAACTGGTAACGGTATTAAAGGCAAGGTCGGCCCCCATCGATGGATTGCCATCCGGGTTGAGTGGCAGCCAGCTCATGTTCATTAAAATGAACATACCCAGGATAAACCATACCAGGTTAATGGTTAACAAAGAAAGCAGGTGCTGCTTCCAGGTCATCTGCCTGGACGGGTCAACCCCTGCCAGTTTATAAAATGCCCGGTCGATAGGATTGAACAGCCGGTCGGGCCAGGTGGACTCATTACTGAAAACTTTACCGATATACTTCCCCAACGGGATCGCGATCACGATCACCAGGGCATACATCAGGATGACTCCGGAGATTTCTGTATTCATTTTGATTTTTTGATAATTTTTGATTGACTGGAACGAACAGGAGACTCCTGTTTGCTTTTAAAATTTTTCGGGCTTTACCAGCACATAACAGATGTATATAAACACTGCAATGGCTACCATAAATAAGGTGATCATATCTTTTCTAAGTATTTGATGAAAGCAAAAAACAATGCAAACAGGGCAAGGCCTGCCAGGATTAAAAGAGCTGTCATACGGTAGGATTTAGGTGTTGGATTATTAAGAGCTGGGGTAAAAAGGCACCGGGAGGTGCTTTGACTGAATGTTGATGACTACGATCCATTTTTGAATATTTATTATGCCAACCTAAAGTCAATTCGTATTCCAATTTTATAAAAAATGAATTAACATATTGGTAAACAAATCATTAAAACAGAACACCTTCTTTCACCTTACTAAAAGACCCTTTCATTTTGAAAGGGTCTTTATCATTTTGATAAGGTTCAGGATTCATATCAATTAGCATGAGATTAGAGTACTTCGGTAATAAGCAAGGCGCTTTTATCCTGCTCAGCTACAAGATCATTGTAACGGGGATCAAACATCATCGCTGTGCAGAAACAGTTTTTGAACCCCGCTTTGTGTAGATCTGCATAGTGCACGCAACTTTTACATTTATTCCAGAACTCCTCCTCCTGCACTATTTCGGAAAAGGTAACGGGCTGTAAACCCAGTTTAGAGTTGATACGCATAGTAGCCAATGTTGTTGTAATGCCAAATATTTTTGCATCGGGAAACCGGGTCCGGGATAGCTCAAATATTTTTTCTTTTAACCGGGTAGCTACACCCAATCTTCTGAATGGAGGCGCAACGATTAAACCACAGTGCGATATATAAGCGCCGTTATCCCATATATCCATATAAATAAAACCCACCCATTCGTTTGCCTGCGTTACTGCTATAACGGCCTTTCCGTCCAGCATCTTTTCATGTATATAAGCTTCGCTTCTTTTGGCAATACCACTCCCCCTGGCTTTAGCTGATGATGCTATCTCCGCAATAATAGCGGATGCGAAATGCAGGTCATGTATAGTTGCCGACCTGACTATGACGAGATCGTCCATATTTATCTATTTATTAAATTGAAAAAATGAATTTACAAGGCAGTTTTATATACCTGGCGGTAATACGCGGTAAATACCTGGATAGGTAGTTTACTCATGATCTGGTTACGTTCGGCTACAGAGCAGGAAGTTGTTAGTAAATCCAGCGAGAATATAAAAACAGTCTCTACTGCGCTCTTTACAACGGCATCTCCTTTATCATAAATTTTGCCGATCACACGGAGACATTTTTCAGCCATTGGCAGGTTGTGCGCATCTATTATAGTTTTAAAATGCCGGCTGAATATCCTGATGGTTTTGAAAGGATTTTTTGTTTTCATAGCCTCGCATAGGTCGGGAGTGGCCCCGGGAACGATCATCGCGATTTCGTCTGCCGCTTCATATTGATTCATAATTGTAATGATTGGTTGAATACCAACCGGCCAATTATATGCCGCTCATCATCCCTTGGCGTTATTGACTGATGCTCAACAAATTCATTATAAGCCTATCAAAAATCATAGATCAAAGCATGGCGTTTTGAAAGTGGGTGTACTATCATTTTGATAGGCTACCTGATCTGGTATTCATCCAGTTTGCGATACAGTGTAGTAAGGGCTATATTTAAAAGCCGGGCAGCTTCTGTTTTATTACCGTTGGCATAGTTCATCACTTTACGGATATGCAATTGCTCAGCAGTTGCCAGATCGAATGCAGACAAGGTTTTCTTACCATCCATAGCGGCAGCGCCCACTGACATTTGAAACTCAGCCGGCAGACTATCGGTGTTCAATTCATTACCATCAGTCAGTATCACGCTTCTTTCAATTACATTCCTCAGCTCGCGTATATTACCCTTCCAGCCATGCTGCTTTAAAGCGGCAATATAATCAGCAGATAGGGCAGCTATCTTTTTGCCGATCTTCTTTGCAAACATTTGAAGGAAGAACTGCGCCAGCATTTCTATATCTGTAACTCTTTCCCTTAGGGCAGGCAATGCAATATTAAATACAGCGATCCGATAAAACAGGTCTTCCCTGAAGCGGCCCTCTTCAATTTCTTTTTGCAAATCGCGGTTAGTGGCGGCAATCACCCGCACATTGATCTTTGTTGTTTTACTGTCACCCACTTTTAAAAATTCACCAGCCTCTAATACCCGTAGCAGCTTGGCCTGCAAGTCTAAAGGCATTTCACCAATTTCGTCGAGAAACACCGTTCCGTTATTAGCTTCTTCAAAAATACCTTTAGTATCTTTTATGGCGCCTGTAAAAGCACCAGCTTTATGCCCAAACAATTCGTTCTCCAATAATTCTTTGCTAAAGGCAGAACAGTTAACGGCGATAAAAGGAAATTTTACACGGGTACTACCATTATGAATAGCCTGTGCAAAAACCTCTTTACCGGTACCGGTTTCGCCGGTAAGCAATACGGTAGCATCGGTAGCAGCCACTTTCCTGGCCGCGTCCACCGCTGTCAGTATCGATTTGGATTTACCGTAAATGGTATCAAAGGAATATTTTTTCTCCAGTTGCTTTTCCAGTTGCAGCACCCTTTTTGTTAAAGCCACTTTTTCAGCAGCCCTGCTGAGCATGGGCAATATCTTATTATTATCGTCTCCTTTGGTAATATAATCAAACGCTCCGTTCTTAATGGCCTGCACCCCATCCGGAATATTGCCATAGGCGGTTAGCAGTATCACTTCAACGGTCTTATATTTTTCTTTGATGGTTTGCACCAGATCTACACCATGAGCATCCGGTAATTTTACATCGCTGATCACAATGTCAATGCCATCTGTCTCCAGCTTCTTTAAGCCGGTTTTGGCATTGGGTGCCTGCAGCACTTCAAAACCTTCAATACTTATAATGCGGGCTAAAAGCGTACGAAGTTTCTCTTCGTCATCTATGATCAATACTTTGCTGGACATAATAAAGATCACAAATATAGTTCAGGAACTGATGGCTATCTCACACAAGTTTCATTTCGCCCATATATACCAGGCTGCTACTTAACCCCATTTTTTTCTTAGCCATTTGCGAACCGGCTCGTCATACCATTTCAAACTGGCATAGGCTAAGATGATGCTGCCTGTTAAAATGAGCAGGGCATAAGGCCAGGCTTGGGCAAGGGAAGTACCCTTATTGTCGTTGATCCAGGCTACATAAAAATAAACGATGGGATAATGCACCAGGTAAAGCGGATAGGATATATCGCCCAGGAATTTGCATATATTGCGTTCCCGCGTGCTATGAATTACACCGCTGGCACCCATGTAAACAATCAATGGGAAAATAAAAATGATGCATACTGATTCATAAATCCCGTTCATCCATAAATGATCAGCACCTCCAATACGTGGCATATACAGGATAATAGCAACCAGCAGGCTACACCATAGAAAAGCATTTTTAATACGCTTAGGCTTGGCGATCCTTGAAAGTAATAAACCTGCGAAGAAAGGATAGATAGTACGGGTAATACCGATGCGCATGTGCTCGTTGTTGAGTGTCCATCCACCGCTCAGATCTCCATTAGGGCTGGTGATAGCCAAATGTGCCAGCGCCGCTGCCGCGATCAACACCAAAATGCCCAGTGCTTTATTCGAAAACTTCCTGATGCCGATAGCATATAGGATATTGGCAATATACTCGAAGAATAACGACCAGCCCACGCTATTCAGCGGGTGCATTTCCTGCCATCCCCTGATATCCATTGATAAAGGAATGGGTAAAATAGTATAGCCGATCAACATCACCACTAACATTTTCCAGAGCGGAACATTATGAATGTCCGGCCAGATTGTTGAATCGGTAAAGTAGAATCCTATCGCTCCCAATGTCATGCCCAATATCACCATGGGCTGAAGTCTTTCAATGCGGCGTTTCAGGAAAGAGCCAATAGTCATTTTATTCCAACGATCATCGTAGGCATAGCCAATCACAAAGCCAGATAACAGAAAGAAAAAGTCCACAGCCAGGTAGCCATGGTTTACCAGGATATCGAGATGGCTGGTTCCTAACGGCTCTGCCAGGTGAAAGGTAACCACGATAACGGCGGCAACACCGCGTAAGCCATCGAGTATAGGATAATGCGGCTTTGCAGAAAGGGGGTTATTACTCATCGATCTTGTCATATAGCACATAGGATTGAAATAATAAAATGATGGAACCAATGCAGCATTCGATTTATGACCGTTTCACTATCATTTTAATGAAGGGATGAAAATAAGCAGATAACTGATTATGGCTTGATCAAAACGTACCAAAATGGAGTCAGATTGTCTCATTTTTCGAAGTAACCGAGCGGGCATCCGATGTTGAAGCATCGCTTACATTAAATATGAAATGTATTCATTAAGAACAATCAAATGGAGTAAGCGCGCTGGCGAGAGTTTACTTGAATAGAGAAATCCTCATTTTATTGATAAGACCTATAAAGCGCCAAGCTCACGCTCCAATTGGTTCGCGAGTTGCGTTGCAGTGGGGGTGTTTTGCAACCGCAATGCTTCAATTATTTGTTTTTGTTCTTCAATATTAACTATATCGGCTTTTGTATGTTTATCCGCGTGGCTGAAAAGTTCGCGTAGCCAATCGTTTACAAGGCAATCAACTACCAGGTGCACCCGGTCCGTGTTCCCGTTGTTGTGTACCTGGTGTGTGAGGTTGGCATTGATGTACCAACATTCTCCCGCTTGCATATTCAGGCGATTATCTTCCACAAAGAAAGCAACATCAGGATTGGTGATTATTGGAAAGTGGAGCCGCGCTTCACCCATTTCAAATGCCAGCTCACGATCGCGGTGGGGCTTAATGCAGGCGCCTGCTTTCAAATTTAAAAAACGAACCGATTGCACCGGGCAACCAAAAGAGCGGAGCAAAGAGTTTACAGATGGAAAATATTTCATGTGGGCTGTATCGGCATAGTTTTGCTCCATCATGAGATCTGGCACAATATGATACTTTCCGCCTGGTGCGCGCAGCGGCAATACAGTCCATTCTCCCTGGTAATGCGAGGTATTGAAATGTGCCTTCCAGTCGGACGAATAGCTGGCCAATTCTGCTGCTATGGAGCCGGGAGACATAAGCGGTATTTGGGCGAAACAGATCATTCAAACGAATTTACGTTTTTCTGTGGACAAGAGGATAGCGTGTGTGTCAAGGACATTATCACCGTTCTGCCTGGCCCAAGACCAAAATCGGTCATACATTTCGTCAGGCCAGGCTACATTGATTAGGAAAAGGGAACCTACAAAAGAGGCTGCCTCTTTTTTGGGACAGCCTCTTCATTTACTCCTGATTATATTCAACCGGTGACGTTGAAACTATCATCATACTCGACAGTTCCCTCAGGTATCTTACCTGTAAAAGACTGTACCTGGAAGTACGCTGCCGGAGCATGCGGGTACAGCAAACGGGCATCGGTTTTAAATCCGAACCGGCCATAGTAGGAAGGTTCGCCCAGTACCACACAGCCGGCAGCCTGCATTTCTCTCAACGCATCGATAGACGCCCCGATCAGTCCGGACCCCACGCCAGATCCCTGCCGGGAAGGGATCACCGATACGGGGCCCAATCCGAACCAGCCTTTACTTCCTGAAGAAATTTTTACAGGTGATATAGCAATATGCCCTATCAATATCCCCTCCTCCTCTGCCACCAGAGAAACGGTCAATTGGCCATTGGTGCGCAAGGCATGTATAATAAATGATTCTGTTCCGCTACTGTATGCTGCAGAGGCAAAGGCAGTCTTTGTTACCTGATCGATAGCCTCTATGTCAGAAGGCTTTTCCCTTCTGATCGTATAATTGTGTTTGTGCATTATTTGATAGAATTAAATAATAAGGATGCTCCCCCTGCGCGAAGACACAGAAGATTTTATTAAAAGATCCTTTAAAGATGTACTACCTGGTAGTAACTACTATAATACAATATCTATCATACGATCAAATTGAAGGGAAGTGGAATCCCACCCGAAAGTAAAGAAAAACGTGATAGTGCCGTTATAATGGACGGACATCATCCTGAAAAGGAATTTAAATAAAAAAGCCACCGTGATAAAATCGAAATTTCTGTAACCTGGTCCGGATCATTTGAGCCAATGCATAGAAAAAGCGGCCTGAAGCCGCCCGGTGACCCCGCAGGGACTCGAACCCTGGACCTACTGATTAAGAGTCAGTAGCTCTACCAACTGAGCTACGGAGTCAGTGTATAATTATTTAACAGCCGTATCAGGTACCGAAAAATTAATTTTTTCTTTGGTTTCGCCACAATTCAACATGGTAGCGCCGTATTTAGGATCTTTGGCGCCCAGGTAAGGATTGATCACTTTTTCTTCCGCACTTAACCAGTTGCCAATAGTATTTTCTCCAAAAGCCATGGGACATTCCTGCCAATATACCACCCCCTGGTCGTATTTTACAGTGATCAGCAACATGCGCAGGTTTTCAGAAAGATCCTGCAAAGCTCTTCTCTTCTCCTCCCAGCTAGTCCCCTGCTGAATTGCCGTTAAACTATTCTTGCTATTATCGAGCGGAAATAAGGCTGTTTCGTAGATACTGGAATCCTTTTTCAGCTCTTCCACTTTAAAATTACCAATAGTTGTTTGCAAATCAGCGGCGGCCTTGTTCACTGCAGCTGAATCCCAGTTTACAAAAGCATCGGACATTGTATAATAATTATTTAAAACAGCTGTTACCGACTGATTAAAAATATCGCTATGTGCACTTACCGACAGGGACTTAGGCATTTCTTTTTTCGGTTCATCCTTCTTAAAAGCATATTTATACACCAAAAAAGCTGCTACCAGCACTAAAACGATCAAAAATAGTTTTTTCATGTAGGATTCTTTATTGCTTTTGGCCACATAGTATAAACGATAAAAATTATCATCGCTGTGAAATAAATTAGCTCAATAATTTTTATGTTTATTTCATGATAAGGCTTAAGTTACTGCCTGCATTTGCTAATTTTGCAGGCTCAATTCATCAAAAATAGTAAAAATAATAGATTATGCTGGCAGGCTTACAAAATGTGACGTTTGAATTTGGCGCAAGAGTTATTGTGAAAGATGCTACCTGGCACATTCAACCCAATGAAAGAATCGGGTTAATCGGGTATAATGGAACAGGAAAGTCTACCCTGCTGAAATTACTCACGGGCGGCTTTAGCCCTTCTAAGGGTACTGTTGAAAAAAGCAGGGAGACCACCATTGGTTACCTGCACCAGGACCTGTTAAGTTTTGACACCAATGAGTCTATCTTACAAGTGGCATTAGGCGCTTTTGAGCGGGTTATACAACTGGAAAAAGAAATTGAAGAACTGGGTAAAGAGCTGGAGCGTACGGGCGATGAAAAAACATTGCATGAGTATTCTGATAAGCTGCACGAGATGGATACGCTGGACGGCTATAATATTCATCACACCACCGAAGAAGTATTACAAGGGCTGGGATTTTCCAATGCTGATTTACACCGGCCTTACAAAGAGTTCAGCGGGGGATGGCGTATGCGTGTACTGCTGGCGAAAATGATATTGGCGAAGCCTGATTTATTATTGCTGGATGAGCCTACCAACCACCTTGACTTACCTTCTATTGAATGGCTGGAGAAATACCTGCAACATTACCAGGGTGCGGTTGTAATTGTGAGTCACGATAAATACTTCCTGAACCGGATGGTTACCAAGATCATCGAACTGTATCAGAAAGAGCTGCATGTATATAACGGCAACTACGAGTTTTATGAAACGGAGAAAGAAATACGTATAGAAATGCAGCAAAAGGCTTTTGAAAATCAGCAGGATTATATCCGGCAGAACGAACGCCTGGTGGAACGATTCCGCGCTAAAGCCAGCAAGGCCGCCATGGCTCAGAGTATCATGAAAAAGCTGGACAAACTTGACAGGATAGAAGACGTAAGCGTTGAAAGACCCAATATCCGGATCAATTTCAGGGTGGATAAAACACCCGGAAAGGTATTGGTGGAACTGGATAATATCTCCAAATCGTTTGGAGAGCAGGTTATACTGGATCATGCCAAGGCAGAAATTGAACGGGGTGATAAGATCGCTTTGATTGGAGCGAACGGAAAGGGAAAATCAACCCTATTAAGAATTATTGCCGGTATAGAGCCCATAGAAGGAGAACGCAAGTGGGGCCATAATGTAGATGAAAGCTTTTATGCGCAACATCAGCTGGAGTCTTTAAATCTTAATAATACGATACTGGATGAAATGCGCAGCTGTGGCGCACAAATGACCGATGCGGAATTAAGAACCCTCCTGGGTTGTTTCCTATTTAGTGGTGATGATGCTGATAAAAAAATAAAGGTATTGAGCGGTGGAGAAAAAGCGAGGGTAGCACTGGCTAAAACTATTGTTAGTAAGGCCAACTTCCTGATGCTGGATGAGCCTACCAACCACCTGGATATGCATAGCTGCGACCTGCTGATCGACGCTTTAAAAAAGTACGAGGGCAGCCTGGTGATCGTAAGCCACGATCGTCATTTTATCTCTAAAACAGCAAATAAGATCTGGGAGATTGTTGATCACCAGATCAAAGAATTTAAAGGAGGATATGATGAATGGGTGGCATGGAACGAAAGAATGGCTGCACAGGCAAAGCAGGTAGCTTCCTCGAAAAAAGAAGAGCAAAAAGCCAATGCAGCACCTGCCCCTGCTCCTGTTGTAAAAGAAAAGCCGGTAGAGGCCGCTCCGAAAAACCAGGCCATTAACAAAGAGCAGAAAAAGGAATTGCAGAAGCAACAGCGCCAATTTCAGCAGGCAGAAGAGGCATTGAATAAAAACAAAGCCTTATTAAAAACGCTGGAAGCGCAACTGGCCGACCCCGCTATATATGCAGATAAAGACAGGTTTCTTGAAGCAGAGCAGGGATACAAAAAAGCAGCAGAAGAAAATAAACAACTGGAGAAAAAATACGAAGAAGTATTTACTTTATTAATGGAACTGGAAGAGCAGGCGGGGTAATATCACCCTGCCTGGTCGTGCCGCATACCCTTTGCTATTTTAAACAGGTGCAATACATAGGGGAATAAGGCATCCATGGTTTCTTCTGCGCCACGGGTAGAGCCCGGTAAGGTAATTACTAGTGAATCGTCGATAAATCCAGCCACCCCTCTCGACAGCATGGCATAAGGCGTTCTTTGCTGACCATAGTTACGCGCTGCTTCCATGATACCAGGTATTTCCCGGTCCAATAAGGGCTGTATCGCATCTGGTGTTACATCCCTCGGACTTAGCCCTGTACCTCCTGTGAACAATATCAGCTGATAACCTTCTCCGGCCAGTGCTTTAGCTCTCTGTGCTATAACTTCCTTTTCATCGGCAATGATCTCGTAAGCGGCTGCCGTGATAAGATGCTGTTGCAGCTTTTTCAATATGGCCCTTCCACTGCGGTCTTCTTTATCACCTGAAGCTACGCTATCAGAGCAAACCACCACCGCACATTTTATAAAACCTGCATCATCTTTAAAATCTGACTTTCCACCTTTTTTCTCTTCCAACCGGATATTTGAAATCGACACTTCTTTATCAACCGGCTTCAGCATGTCATACATCGTCAGCGCTGTAATAGCCGCGCCATGCATCGCCTCCACCTCTACGCCTGTTTTATAAATGGTATGCACAGTAACACTTATGATAATATCCAGGCCTTCTACTTCATGGCTGATGGCTGCATATTCTACCGGCAAAGGATGACAATCCGGAATAACATCGCTGGTTTTTTTTATAGCCAGTAAACCGGCAGCACGGGAGAATTCAAAAACATCCCCCTTGGGAATTGTTCTGTTGTTAATGGCGTCAATAGTTTCCTGTTTCGACACCGTCAGGGTAGCTACTGCTACAGCTTTCCTTAAACTGCTTGACTTAAAAGTTATATCAACCATATTAAAAATTAGATCTCAAATTTACGGGCGTATAAAGTTCTTTGCATTTTATGTTTTTCACCGCAAAGAAACGAGGACGCGAAGGAAACGCAAAGCAGCGTTAGAAAACTTTTAAGTATCCATTTACATATGATACGTGGTATTCGAACGCAAAAATATTCCGATTGATGAAGACTGCAATCGAAGTCGCACCGTTGTTTCTTCTATGTCCTGCCAACTCCCATCTGTCAACTATCAACTTCTTCTTTACTTATTCACTTTCCACTGATGTGTTTCATCTTCGAAAAGTTCCTTTCCCCAAACAGGTAATTCATTCTTGATCAGCTCTACCAGTTCGGCACAGGCGTCTATAGCCGCCCGTCGGTGCGGAGCCGATGTAAATACAAAGAGGCATAATTCACCGGCATTTACCCTGCCCAGGCTATGGTGTACATGCATACAGGTAATCGCATATTTATCAAAAATAGTTTCCCGGATTTCATGCATTTTTTGCAGGGCCATTTCTTCGTAAGTCGTGTACTCGATGCCTGCTACAGCATGGCCATTGACAACATCGGCCCTAACCTGTCCTAAAAAAATATCATGTGCGCCAATACTGGTCTTAACGGTATGCCTTTGAATACTATCTGCTATAAAAGCGGCGCTGATGGCCCCTTCTACAAAAATATTCTTCAATTTCTTTTCGCTCATAATAAAGAAGACTGGGTTTGCAGCCAATTATGAATACCATCCTTCAGGCTGTATACGTTTAATTGATCATTCCATTGCAACAGCAGGCGGGCAGCAGCCAGGCTTCGCTTACCCGAGGCACAAAATAACACAATATTGCGCTGCTTTAGCTCACCTGCTCTTTCTTCCAATTCAGACAAAGGAATATTAACGTGTGGAAAGTCTTTTACCAGCGGTTGTTCATGAGCGTCACGCACATCAACGAAGATCACATCATTACGTTGTGTCCATTCTGTGAAAAGCTCCGCCATTACTTCCAGAGGATCAGCCGCAACACATTGCTCATCATACACAAAGCTCCGCAATGCAGCTATGGTTGCCGGCATCTGAATTTTATCGGGATTGGGTGTCATCAGAACTCTATACACCTGGTGATCGCGCATGTCATAAGTAATCAACTCATTGGCACTTACCCTGCCGACACCTGTAATTATTTTCACCACTTCAGCAGCCATCATTGTCCCAATCATCCCGGGTAACATACCCAGCACACCTGCTTCGCTGCAATTAAGCACTTCATCTTTACCCGGCGGCTCGGGAAAAAGATCACGGTAATGCAGCGGCCGGTTACTGCCTTCTGCAACCTGACAGTTAAAAACAGAAACCTGCCCCTGGTATTGGGCAATAGCGCCATATACCAAAGATTTTCCCAGTAACACGCAGGCATCGTTCACCAGGTAACGGGTAGGAAAATTATCAGAGCCATCCACGACAATATCATAATCTGAAATAATATCGGGGGCATTTGCATTAGATAGTCGCTCTTTGTAGGCTTTAATAATGATATCGGGATTTAGTTCCTGTAAACACGCTGCTACTACTTTTACCTTTGCTTTGCCGACATCGCTTGTACGGTATAACACCTGCCGGTGTAAATTTGAAAGGGATACCAGATCATCATCAATAACACCAATCATTCCGACACCTGCGCCACACAGGTATTGTAATACGGGACAACCCAATCCACCGGCACCCACCACCAATACACGCGCCGCCTGTAGCTTTTGCTGGGCCTGCATTCCAAAGTCTCTTAGAATGAGCTGCCGTCGATATCTCGTATGAAACTCCTGTTGACTCATAATTATCCGCCGGAAAAAGGAGGTAAAAGGGCGACAATATCCCCTTCAGTTAATAACATATCTCCTGCCACAATTTTCTGATTAACAGATAACGCATATTTCTTTTCTTTGAGTAAGGGAAACTGCTCCCAAAGTTCCCGTTCCAACCCTCGCAGGGTTTCAGCCGTGGGCACCCCTACCGCGTTTCCGGCAATCTCCGTAAGCTGACCAAAAAATAAAACCTGTATCGCCATAAGCAAATTTAATGAACCCTCTTAATGATCATTTTCTTTAATCCTTTTACATATCTTCTACCCGTTGCTTCATCCCCCGCAGATAGCAATGCAATCCTGTTCGGCATTTGTACACCTGCCTGGTGATCATAACCCACTATCAGATAAACCTCATCTTCTATTTGGGTATTACACAGTTCATTCCAGGAAAACACCACTTTGTATCCATCACTGGCTTCAGCAATAAAATAGTATTCACTTAACTGTTTAGGTCCGGGTGCTTTGATCTTAACTTCAGCTAAAACATTTTTCAACAAAACAAGTTTCAAATCTCTCATTAACGACCGGGCCTCTTTCAGGTGATTCGTAATGCGAAAGCTGTCTCTGGTGTAGGTCCTGTACCTGCTCAAATCCATTAAGGAAACCGGGTAGTTTCTGTTCCACCTCTCCTTCAATCACCAACTGATCAGTAGGCGTAATGCTCTTTTGCGAAAAAGCCTGACTAACGATCAATACTGATAAAAAACATAATAGGAGTAAACGCATCAACCCAATTTATTTTATTATACGAAAAACAACTTCAATGCTGCCATTAACAAAACAAGAGAAAGTATGTACTTCAATGCATCCTGTCTGAACTTCAATGACCCAAAATAAGCGCCCAGCAAGCCACCGGCGAAAGCTACAATTACATACCCGTACATATCTGCTGTAAATTGTATGCCTTTAGTTATTTGTCCTGCCAGGCCGGCAACTGAATTAACAAAAATGAAGATAGCGCTGATGGCAGCCGATTCTTTCATATTGGCCCAACGAAGTAATAATAAAACCGGGGACAATATAATGCCACCACCAATACCAATAAGACCTGATAAGAATCCTATAGCGGCTCCAATCAGTATAGCCAGCCCTAACTCATGTTTCCTGGTGGCTTCCAACTTCAGATTACTGAAAAAAAGAAACCGGGCAACGGGAATCAGTAATAAAAGACCCAATATTTTTTTGTAGAAAGAAGCATCCACAGTGATCAACCCTCCTAAAAAAGCAAAAGGTATAGAAGCAAACGCCAATGGCATAAATAACTTCATTTTAAAATAACCACCCCTGTAAAACTGTATAAAAGACACCAGCGATACAAAAAGATTAAGAAGCAAGGCCGTGGGCTTCATTACCTCGGCTGCCACACCGAATATAGCCATTAGCGCCAGGTAGCCGCTGGCGCCACCATGTCCTATAGAAGCGTATAAAAACGCCACTATAAACAAACTCAGATAAAACAAATACATTAAGTCCATGCAAATGATTATAACAAATGAATGACCACCTTCTCCCCTTCCCCGTACAGGCGTGCATCAATATCCAGCTCTACCAGGCAATTAGCCTGCGCAAAGGAGCTTAACCGGTAAGACTCCTGCGCATCTAATATGCTCACTCCGGCTCCATTATACCAACCTTTTAAAAAATGGGTAAGTGTATGTTGCTTGGTATAGCTATTAATTAGTGGCACCTGAAGCGTTTTTAAACTGAGAGGCCGTTGTGTAAGCAGCTCCAAAGCAGACAGCACGTACATATAAAAACAGGTCAATACCGAAGATGGATTACCGGGCAGACCGAATAGGATTGCAGGTTCTTTTTTACCAAAGAACAGGGGCTTACCAGGTCTTTGTTTTATTTTATGAAATATCGTTTGCACCTTACAGTCTTCCGCTGCCTTTATAACGAAATCATAATCTCCTACACTTACACCACCGGTGAGCAGCACCAGGTCAGACCCTTCCAATGCACGTTTCATTGCTGATGTTAAGTCCTGCGGATTGTCTTTTACCTTCACTACCTGCACTTTGGATAACCCCACGTTGGCTAATGCGGCTGATAGCGTATAGGAGTTCGATTCATACACCTGGCCATACTTCAAGGCCTCACCCGGCTCCTGCAATTCATCTCCCGTAATGATGATCGTGATCACAGGATCAGGATAAACCACTACCTGGCTAATGCCTATACCTGCTAAAAAACCGATAGCGGCAGGCGTTAACCGGGCGCCCGCCTTTAAGGCTAATTCTCCTTTTTTAATTTCAGATCCTGCCGGCCTTATGTTGGCTGCCCTGGTAAGCTGTTCGTCTTCAATCAACAATCCGTCTGCAACCATACGGGTCTTTTCCTGCATTACCACCGTATTAACAGATGAAGGAACCGGCGCACCCGTGAAGATGCGAATTGCTTCACCTTTTACAACAAACTGTTCCTTACCGGCGCCCGCAGCCATTTCTCCGCTTATCTTCAGCGCACCTCCTTTATGCCAATCATCAAAAGAAAACGCATAGCCATCCATTGCAGATTGCGGAAAGGCTGGCACATCCGCTTCAGCCCGGATATCGCCGGCCAACATTTTTCCCAATGCATTTTTTAATAAAATGACCTGGGGAGCCATACGATCCGTATTTTCTGCCACCAACTGTCTGGCAGTTGCTACACTAATCATCACATCTATTTATAGAGTATTCAAAACCAGGATCAGCCGCCTATGGCGATCATACTCCTGTTGAAAACCTCATCGGCTTTCAGGGCTTCAAAATTTTTATTCAGCTGGCCGCCCAACTCAGGAGCTTTGGTGGCAATATTTTGTTTGATGAGCACTTCAATATCTTCGCCATTCCGCAGTGCAGATAAAATATCGGTTTCGTCCGGGGCAAACAGGCAATTTTTCAATTTACCATCAGCCGTCAGTCTGATACGATTACAGCTACTGCAAAACGGAGCACTCATGGTACTGATCACAGAGAATGTTCCCGCATGTCCGGGGACGATATATGCTTTTGCCGTTTCATGCGCATCTGCCTTTAAAGGGAGAAAAGAATATCCCTCAGAAATGCGTTCCAGCATTTGTTGCCAGGTGAACACTTTATTACTGCTCCAACGATTGCCGGCAAAGGGCATGAACTCAATAAATCTTACATGCACGGGTACATCTTTTGTCCATGCCACAAAATCAAGCAGTTCATTATCATTCAAACCCGCCATTACCACTGCATTGATCTTCACATGCACACCACTATCCAGCATCAATCCTATATTGCTCATCACGCGGCGAAAGCTATCTCTCCGGGTGATCATTTGAAATTTCTCTGCCTGTAAGGTATCAAGGCTAATATTAACAGAACCAAGTCCGGCTTCTTTAAAAGTTGCTGCAAAGTCGTGCAGCCTTACGCCATTGGTAGTAAGCGCCAATTGTACAGGCAGGCGGGCTAAGGATCTGATGATCCCATCGGCATCCTTCCTGATCAGCGGTTCACCGCCGGTTAAACGGATCTTCTTCACACCCAACCTGACAAAGGTTTGCGCGATTTGCTCTATTTCGCCTGCCTGCATTAAGGTTTCTCTCGGCGAAAAGGCATAATCTTCTTCAGGCATACAATAAAAGCACCTCAAATTGCAATTATCTGTAAGTGAAATACGCAGATAATTATGAACGCGATTGTATCGATCAATAAGCATTGTTACAATAAATACGGTTGTCGCTGCATTACTTTCAGCGCATCTCCTATTCTTAAAATTCCTTCACCCTTATATAAAATATTCTGTCCAAAATAAAGCTTGTTATTGAGTTGCCTGTATTTATTCAGTGTTCGCAAAGGCTCCTTCCCTTTAAGACCTGTTTCCTGATCTATAGTGGTCACCACACATCTTGCACAGGGCTTTACCGCCGAAAAACCGACATTATTGATAACTACTTCTTTCATCGTATCCTCCTCAAAAGCTACACCACCTGTAAAAACAATATTGGGCCTGAATCGGTTCATGGGCAACCATTGATCCAGCCGGTTATTTAAGTCGTGCAAAGACGACTGGCCAATCAGCAATAAAGGGAACCCATCAGAGAACGCCGTTATCTCACCATCATGCGCATACAGGGGATCCACAACTCTTTTCACAGTATCCGGCATATATACCAACCTGCAATTTAAATCCAGCTTTTTTGAAAACCAGTCATTTGTAGCCTGATCTAAAAGTATACCTTCACTCTCATCTTTAAAAAGCTTCACTTTTACTCCGTCTCCGACAACAGGATTTAAATCCAAATCCTTTGCATCCCCACCATTTCCTTTCTCGAAAACGATCAATCGGCTACCGCATATAGCAGTCTGCAGTAAGGCCATTCTTGGTACTTCCCGCTGGGAAATAAAGCGGCTATTATCATCAATTAATACAAATCTCCTGTCATGCTCGAATCCACGGTCGGATAACTTCACCTGATCCAGCAAAATTCCGCCTAAAGATTTGATTGGATATACATATAAATGACTTACTGATAGCATACTATGAAAGTACACTTTTCTTGTTTACACATAAGCTTTGTTTAAAAGAATGATTAATTTTATAAAATATCATTTAAGCGTCTATGACAGGAATTATCCTTTGCGGAGGCCTGAGCTCCCGGATGGGCAGCGATAAGGGACTACTACAAACAGAGGCCGCCAACTGGGCCACCGATGCGGCCAGGAAATTACAAGACCTCGGTATATTGGTGAAAGCCTCCATCAACACTTTACAGGAAAGCAGTTATGCCCGCGGCCTGCCGGGTGTTGAATTGATAACCGATAATACTACCCTTCCTGTAAAAGGCCCCTTACTCGGGCTTCTAAGTGCTCATGTCGCCAATCCCACAGAGGACTTGTTTGTACTAGCCTGCGATATGCCCCTGATGGAGACATTTTTACTCAAAGAACTGTATACCCTGTACCAGAAGCAGGAGGCTGACGCCTTTCTTTTTACCAACGATGGAGAAGCCGAGCCTTTGTGTGCTATATATACTTCCGCCGCCCTCCAGAAAATAATGACCATGTTGCGGAAAGGGCAACTAAAAAAGTACAGCATGAAATTCGCACTGGATCATCTGCAGCTCGCCACTTTACCTCTTAAAGAGGAGCAAAAAAAATATTTTCAGAACTTCAACACACATGCTGATTTGAATGAGTTGTAGCTTATGGCTCATAGTACACATTCATTGCCCATTCACTATTTACCATTCACTACTCCTTCCACTACCTCCAATAAAATCCGCTTAAAATCTTTTTTTGGCGCTTCGCAGATAGGGCAGCAATAGCTATCCGGTAATTGCCGGAATAACGTGCCTGCCTCAACTCCCTGCTCCTGATCTCCGTACACGCTATCATAAATACTTAAACAGTGTGTACATTGATAGGGCAATTCCCTTGGTTCTTTTGCAGGCTTAACTGCAGCGGCGAGCGGTTCGGGTGGCATTGCCCGCCGCTCGGTCTTCTTCTTATAATACCATAAAACCGCGTTCTGTAACTCCGGTGCCAAATGCCAACGGGTAATATTACTAATGAACACCGTTTCTGTACGTTCATTAGGATTAAAATCTTTTGAACATAAAATATCGTACACATGGAAGAACCCTTTCCCAAAAACTTTTATCAACGGTTTTCGTTTAATCAGAATACTGCTGAATATCTCACTTCCCTTGCGAGTTTTTATTCCTATACAGATGCCAAAAGTGCGGGCATCCATCGCATTCAACTTTCGTACCAGCCAGGTCTTTAGTCTTTTAGCACCATAGTCATTATCCTCCACCTGGAAATTCAATTCATTAGCGGCGTGTCGCATATTGATCTCATGCTGATCCAACAGGCTGCTCCACCATTGCTTATCCTTTTCTTCGATCCCTTTTATAATGATCGATTTCCAGGGTGTTGAACAAAGCTGCCCCAGTTTGGTGCTCAAGCACAGCTCACAGAGTTCCTTTAAAAATGATACCGTAAACATTTCGTTTCGCCTATATACACCCAACCAATACTTGTTATTATGCCGGTTAAACCCTTCGTAATAGGGAAGATTAAAAGATGGCAACACCATCCGTTCACTTGCTGTGCGCGTTATGTAGGTACCTTTTTTAATAATAGCAAACAGCGCCTCTCCATCAACAGACTGGTTCTGAATAAATGCTGCCGTGTCGCTATAAATAATCTTTTCAATATCACGTGATATCCTGGCAACATCATTCGTATACACTATTTCATTCCACTCAAATACACTATTGGTTTTAGGAAAGCGAATGAACAGGTGCCAGAAGTGGGGATTACGCGGAGAAGCCACCCAGTTGATATTACCTGTAAGTAAGGGTGTAAAACTTTGATTACTATCTGACACATTGATCTTTAGCCGTGGCCGGTGGTCTAGCTCGTCCAATATATCTTTATACACCCCTTCGCTCAACCAGCTATTGTTAATAAAAACCTCTTCAGCAGGGTAAGAGCTTACGATATTAGGATACTCATCTTTATCCACTTCGTAAGCTATATCCAAAAGCTTCAATCCTTCTGCCAGCTTACCAGCCAGGTTTTCTTCCACATCGATCAGCAATTGCTGCCTCAAACCAAATCCCACCTGCTTTACAGCCGCCGTTGAGGCGACATTCAAAATATCCAGCAGCTCGCCGGGAGATACAATACCTCCCTTGCAATTGATCTTTATAGTATGATAGCCTTTCATTATGCGCTTATTGGTTGAATCTCCTTATTCTCTGCAGGTACCAGGTTGAGTGTTCTTTCAAGAATCGCTTTTACTTCCGGCCGGCAGCTACCACATCCCATGCCTGCACCACTCAACTGGCATAATTGCAAATGATCTTTACAGCCCTCTTTAATTTTATTAACCAGGTTGCCCTCACCTACATTATTGCAACTACATACCAGCTTACCAATAACCGGTTCAGCGGCTTTACCGGAACGAAGCAGCTGCAGTCGCTTTTCACTCAGTTCTATTCGATTTTCAATCAAACTCAGGTATTCCAGGAACTCGTTTTTATCTCCAATTAATATAGCTCCTATCAAACGGTCATTATGAATAATACACTTTTTATAGTACCGCTTTGCTTTATCAATAAACACCACTTCTTCATAAGCAGGATCATCGGGGCATTCCACCTCGCCCAAAGAGCAGAGATCTGTTCCGTGAATTTTCAGGATATTCATCAGCAAAGACCCCTGGTACAACTGTGCTATATCACCATTCATATAGCGGGCTACTATCTCTGCCTGCTGCTCTGCTGCTGCGGTAATGCCATATAAAGCGCCTTTAAACTCCGCGATCTCTCCTATCGCAAAAACAGACGGATCGATGGTTTGCAAATACTCATTCACCACCACTCCGCGTTTACAACGCAAGCCGCTTTCCCGGGCTATTTCTATATTGGGCGTAGTACCAATAGCAATTACCACGGTGGTGCAATGAATCGTCAAACCACTTTTAAGCTTAAGTCCTGTAACAGCTGTTGTGCCCAGAAATCGCTCAATTTCGTCATTATAATAAACATCCACACCCTTATCTGCTAACTCCTCATGCAATAGCTGGCTACCCAATGGGTCTAACTGCCGGTTCATTAAACGGGAAGTACGTTGAATTACTGTTGATGCTAAATTGATCTCCCTTAAAGATGCCGCCAACTCTATCCCCAGCAGTCCGCCACCTACAATCACTACTCTTCCCGGAGACTCCTTAGTGTGTTCTAAAAAGCGATCCGCATCGTAACGATTGCGCATCGTGAAAATGCCTTTCATATCGGGCACATCACGCAACATAGCAGAACGGCTACCGGTTGCCAGGATCAATATGTCGTAAGCATGCACCCATCCATCACTATCTGCAACTGTTTTATTTTCCCTGTCAATGGATATGATGCTGACGCCACGATGTAGTTTTACCTGGTAAGCATATTCCTCCGCATCGGTCATTTTTACGAGGTTATCCCACTGTAAGGTTCCGGTTATATAATCGGGCAATAGCACCCGGTTATAAAAGGGAAAAGCTTCTTTACTAAAAACTTCTATTTCGTCTTCGGTATTGATATTCCGATAAGACTTTACAAACCCGCAGGCTCCTGCCCCGGCACCTACTACAATTATTTTTTGTTTGGGCTTTTTATAAAGACTGACCTCAACTGCCGTAAATTTAAAATCCGGCTCTTTACTCTTTGGATCAAGCAGGTTATTGGTAACATTATTAGCCCGGTTGAGATCGCTGTTCAACACCTTACCCCAGTGCATGGGCAGGAACACCACTCCTTTCTTAATATCCTCTGAAAGTTTTGCTTTCACCTGCACTTCACCACGACTGCTTTTAATAACCACCAGTACATTTTCCTGTATCCCTCTCTGCAAGGCATCTTCCGGATGTATTTCCAGGAAAGCAGATGATATATGCTGTTTCAGCTTATTTACCTTCCCGGTCTTGCTCATGGTATGCCACTGATCACGGATGCGGCCTGTAGTAAGGATCAAGGGATAATCGGCGCTTAAGGCCTCAGAATTATTTACATCATCAAAAGAGTGAATGATCGCTTTTTTACTGGCAGTATAAAACTGCCGATCAGCAAACAGTCTCTTTGTTCCCAGGAAAGCGTCATCACCCTTCTCTGCATTTGCATGAGCAGCTGTGTAAGGCCATTGCACAGTTAGCTTTTCTTTCAGTATTTCGTAGTTCAGCGCACTCATGTCTACATTGGTCCCTTGGGTCAATGCCGCATGTTCCGCAAATATCTCCGCAGTATTATTATAATTAAAACCCGCAAATCCCATTTTTTGAGCAAACCGGCAAATAATCTCAGCATCAGGCAAGGTTTCGCCCGGCGCCTCTGTAATTTTATTCAGGTAACTCACCCTGCGCTCGGCATTGGTCATGGTGCCCTCCTTTTCAGTCCATGCAGCAGCCGGTAATATTACATCTGCATACTGCAATGTTTCCGGTTTGTTGCTCACTTCCTGCACTACTACAAACTTTGCTTTCTTTAATGCCGCTTCTGCCCGTCTTACGTCAGGCAGGCTGACCAATGGATTGGTGCATAGTATCCATATTGCTTTTAGCCTTCCCTCTTCAAGGGCGTCAAACATTTCAGTAGCCGTAAGACCCGGTTTGGCAGGTATCCTGCCTTTAGGCACGCCCCAAAATGCTTCCACTTCTGCTCTATGTTGCTCATTGGTGAGATCGCGGTGCGCCGGTAACAGATTAGATAATCCACCAACCTCTCTTCCTCCCATTGCGTTGGGCTGACCGGTAAGCGACAAGGGGCCCGAACCCGGTTTCCCGATATGGCCGGTAATAAGATTTAAATTGATCAACGAAAGATTCTTGTTAACACCCACAACACTCTGGTTTAGTCCCATGGTCCACATGGTAATAAAACCTTTTGCATTGCCGATATAAGAAGCCGCCTCCCATATCAACGACTCTTCTATACCACAGATAGCTGCAGCCTCCGCAACCGTTCTTTCAAAAACAATATCGCGGTATTTTTCAAACCCCTCTGTATGTTTTTTAACAAAAACAGAATCGATATCGTCATTTTCGATCAAAGCCCTGCCAATGGCATGATGCAATGTAATATCAGTTCCCGGGTTGAGCTGAAGATGTACATCAGCCCCCGAACAGGTTTGTGTTTTACGCGGATCGCTTACAATAATTTTAAGCTGTGGATTTTTTTCACGGGCAGCTTCAACCCTGCGCCATAATATCGGATGGCACCATGCAGGGTTGGCTCCCGCCACAAAAATAACATCTGCTATCTCCAGGTCATCATAGCTCACCGGCACACTATCCTCACCCAGGCTCATTTTATACCCCACCACAGCACTGCTCATGCATAACCTGGAATTGGTATCCATATTATTACTGCCAATAAATCCTTTGATAAGTTTATTAACTACGTAATACTCCTCCGTAAGGCACTGACCCGAAGCATAGAAGGCGACTGAATCAGGGCCATACTTTTCTATAAAAGTTTTAAAAACGGCGGCTGTACGTTCCAGGGCGGCATCCCATGAAACCCGCTGCCGGGGCTGATTACGACCGTATCTCATTTCAGGGTAAAGCAACCGGTCGTCGGTATCATTTACTGTATAATGCAGGTTCATACCCTTACTGCATAACATGCCCTTATTTACGGGATGATTTTCGTTTCCCTTTACGGTTAATCTACCCAGCTTATCCTTTGCCACTTCTATTCCACAGCCTACTCCACAATAGCAACAGGTAGTAGTGGTACCGTTGCTATTTCCTGCAGAAGAATGAAGGGTAAGGTTGCTCATTACGTTTGTCAGTTTTAAAGGCAGCAATAGTCAGAGATCTGTCATATCATAGTTACGTTAAGCCACCGGCTCCAATACAGTCACCGGCTCGGCAGCAGGTTTCACTTTTGCAAAGCGGGTCAGCAAAACAATGAAGGACACCAGCACTACTATAACACCGATATAACTGAAGGCCTCGCCATAGGTTATGGAAGGACTTTTAAACAAAAAGCCAAACAGCATGCCGCCCAAATTTCCGCCTGCTCCTACTACACCGCTTACAAATCCTACATTTTTTTCATTGATAAAGGGCGTGATCGCATAAGTGGCACCGTTGGCCATTTTGAGAAACAAGGCAAAAGACAACATGGATATGATCGCTAAAGGCAATGAACCTGCCCGGGCAAATAGTATCAATCCAATTCCCTCCAGCAATAAAACACCTGCCAGCAGTATACCTTTTCCACGCATACCGTAAGATTTACCAATCCTGTCGGCAAATATGCCTCCCAGGGCCCGTGCAAATAAATTCATCAATCCGAATACACCTGCCCAAAGACCAGCTGAGCTTTGATCCAGTTTATATTCCTGCACAAAATGTAATGCGGCTACGTTATCAAATGTAATCTCCATACCGAAGCACATGGCATAGGCCAATGTCAATGCCCAAATCCTCCAGTCTTTCAATACGCTATAGTCAGTTTTCCCTTTTTCTTTTACCCTTTCGATTTCATCAAAGTTGCCCGCAGGAGTATCTTTGGTATACTTAAAATAAAGAAAGGCCGCAATCAACATCATCAGCCCGGGAAAGATCATAGCCTGGCGCCACGCTTCATTGCCGGTATAACCGGCACCTACAATGGCCGCAAATATTAACGGCATTACAATATTGGTTACTCCTCCACCCAGGTTACCCCAGCCACCGGCAACTGCATTAGCCGTTCCTTTAATATTAGGCGCAAACATCATGGATGTATGAAACTGTGTGATCACAAAGGAGGCGCCTATAACGCTTATAGCCAGGCGAAACAACAGGAAGCTGGTATAGCTTTCAGCTAACCCTACACCCATTACTGGTATCGCACCAATCAACAATAAGGCGGTGTATGTTTTCCTTGGACCCCAGGTATCGCATAAGCGACCAATCAATAAACGGGCAACTATGGTCCCCGAAACAGACGCAATAACAATATTACCAATCTGCGATTTATCGAGTTGCAAATTTTCTTTAATCGTCGGCATTAAAGGTGCCAGGCCAAACCATCCGAAAAAGCAAACAAAAAAAGTAAACCAGGTAATATGGAAGGTACGCATCTGTATTCCCTTAAAAGAAAACACATTCAACTTACTGAGGGGCTTTGTATTAACTGAGCTCATAATCAATCGGTTTATTAATTAAATAGAATAGCGTTAAGAGGTCTTTATTTCAGAAACGGTAACCAGCGCCTATACCGACATTCCATCGGCCATCGGCGGCAGCTGTTTTAGCATTATAATATACAGGAACCTGTAAAGCCAGGTGCTTATAAGCAAAACTTACACCCGCACCCAAATTGGGCGTAACCGGCGAATTTTTTTTTGCTCCGGCAGCCACTTTATCTTCCTTGATGCGGAGCGAGGGCAACATACCCAGTGTTATAACATAAGGTTTGCTGGTAAATTTGATACAAGGCCCTCCGAAGTTGACAAATGCTCCTTTATCAACATAGCCGGCGATTACCATTCCATCCCAGGCTGCCAGTACGGGTTTGGGAGCAGGAGTTTGCGACCAACCGGCGTTGGAAAAACTCAGGGTAACTGCCAGTGCTGTTAGTGGTTTCAATAATTTTCTCATTTGCTTTGGGTTTAGATATTGGGAGAAACTGTTTCGTGCTTAGATGCATTCGCCATTGCCTGCTGATCTATATCCTTTACATCAATATATACTTCCCCGTCTTCAATCCGCACATCGTAGATATTAATGCTGTTGCAAGCCTCATCATTAAGGCAGTGCCCGTCTTTTAAGGAAAAGGTTTTTTTATGAAAAGGACAAGCCACTTTGGGTTCGCCCTGCTGGGAGCCTAACATACCTCGGCTTAATGCCATTTGTTGTTTATGAGGGCAAAGGTTTTGAGAGGCGTACCACTCGTTACGGTGTGTGAAATAATACAATGCTATCTGCTGATCGCCATATTTTACACATACCCCACCGTTATGCGGCATATCCTGCACACTACATACGTGAAACCAATTTTGATTTGACATAGATGAATAGTTTTTGAGATCGTTGTTAGTGATTAAAGAAGTCCTGCTCCGATAGGGCTTACCAGGTGGCGGCTTTTTTCTGATCCCGCATCGTTTCAAATTGTACGGTCGGATCCTTTTCTTTGGGAGCATTTATGAAATGAGTAAACTGACTTCTGAGCTCTGGTGTTTCCACCACATTTTTCCATTCGCATTGATAGGCATCTACCAATAGCTGCATTTCCCTTTCGAGCTCGGCCGCTATTCCAAGGCTATCATGCACGACCACATTACGCAGGTAGTCGATACCTCCCTCCATCTTGTTCAGCCAGGTTGCAGTACGGGTTAAAGGATCAGCCGTTTTAATATAAAACATCAGAAAGCGATCGATGTATTGAATGCAGGTTTCTGAATCAAGGTCGGTTGCCAGTAATAAGGCATGTTGAGGTTTGGAACCACCGTTGCCGCATACATATAGATTCCATCCCTTTTCAGTAGCAATAATGCCGAAGTCTTTTGATTGCGCTTCTGCACATTCTCTTATACAACCAGATACGGCCGACTTTAATTTATGAGGAGAGCGAAGGCCACGATAACGTTCTTCAATGCGTATGGCATAGCTTACACTATCATGCAAGCCAAACCGGCACCAGGTGCTGCCTACACAACTCTTCACCGTACGCAATGATTTCCCATAAGCATGACCGCTTTCAAAGCCCGCTTCAATCAGCTCTTCCCAGATGGAAGGCAGATCATTTAAATGGGCGCCGAACATATCAATACGCTGACCACCAGTTATTTTGGTATATAAATTATATTTCTTTGCTACCTGTGCAATGACCAATAACTTGTCAGGAGTTATTTCTCCACCAGGAATACGAGGCACAACGGAGTAAGTACCACCTTTTTGAATATTCGCCAGGAAACGGTCATTGGTATCCTGAGAAGTAGCACTCTCTTTTTTGACGATCAGCTCATTCCATAAGCTGGCTAATATAGAGCTTACGGCCGGGCGACAGGTCTCACAACCGTCACCTTCACCCAAAGTATCCAGCACTTCATCGAAACTATGCAGGTCTTTCAATTTCACCAGATCGTATAATTCCTGCCTGGAGTAGCCAAAATGTTCGCAAAGTACATTACGCACCAACTTACCCTGCTGCTTCATAGTGTGCACCATAATATCCTTCACCATTGGTGCGCAACCTCCGCAACCAGTAGCAGCTTTCGTACACTTTTTGATGGCATCAACCGTCTCGCAACCCTGTTCGGTAACCGCATTGCAAATGTCCAACTTGGTTACCCCTTCGCAGCTACAGATCAGGGCATCGTCGGGTAAGGCTACTACCCCCGCTCCTGCATCCGCGCCTACTTCTTTTGCCTTAATAATCAGATCCATCGGATCGGGGGGCAATGCCATTTTGTTCTTACAGATCTGTAATAGCATATTATAAGCATCCGCATCTCCTACCAGAATGCCCCCTAATAACTCTTTGCCATCATTCGAAAAGTTGATCCTTTTATAAATACCCCTGTGATTATCCCGGAAAACAATGGTTCTGGCTTCGTCGCCCGAAATAAAAGGATCACCAAAGCTGGCTACATCAATACCAATCAGCTTAAGTTTGGTACTCATATCAAATCCCGGGAATTGCCTGGCTGCGCCGGCCAGTTGCGTAGCCACTACATCCGCCATTTCATAACCGGGTGCTACCAGGCCATAGATCATCGAATTATGTAAAGCACATTCTCCTATAGCAAAAATGTGTTCATCATTGGTCGTCATATGATCATTCACTACAATGCCACCTCTGGGGCCAACAGTCAGCCCACAGGCACGGGCCAGCTCATCTCTGGGCTTTATACCCGCTGATATAACCAGCATATCGGTACTTAAAATAGTACCGTCTGTAAAGATCATTCCTTTAATAGTTTCATTACCCAGGATAGCCGCTGTATTTTTCCCGGTGTGGGTGGTAATATCCAGCTCCTTTAACTTCTGGATCAATATTTCGGAGCCTGCTTCATCAATTTGACGCGGCATCAGGCGGGGCGCGAATTCTATTACATGGGTATCTTTAATACCGAGATCCAGGCAGGCTTTTGCCGCTTCAAGACCCAGCAAACCGCCTCCTATCACCACTGCTGTTTTTGCAGTTGCGGCATGCCGCCAGATCATATTCAGATCTTCTATAGTCCGATACACAAATACACCATGTTTGTCCACCCCGGGAATGGGAGGTACAAACGCAGAAGAACCGGTAGCAAATACCAGGTAATCATACGCAAGGGTCAGCCCTTCAAACGACGTCACTGTCTTATTCAAACGATCCACCTCCTGCACCGGGTCGCCCAGCCTCAGGTCTATCCCGTTTTCTTCATACCATTTGACGGGTTGAAGTGTCAGATCCTCTACCGTTTTCCCGGCGAAGTAAGAACTGAGATGTACGCGGTCGTAAGCAGCAAGGGTTTCCTCACCAAAAACAGTTAGTTGTAAATCCGGGATTCCTTTAGAGAGCAGCTTTTCGCAGCATTTCTGGCCTACCATGCCATTACCAATAACAACAACTTTCATAAATGTCGTTTTTTGATTTAAAGAAAAATGGCAGGCAATTATTATATTAAAATTTATACTATATAAACTATTTCTACGAATTAAGCTCAAAAAAGAATAAATAGTTAATAATATTATATATCAAATATAATAAAATACAGTTTACATTTTGTAATTTTAATCAAATAATATTACATATATTTATTTATAATGCATTATGAGTAAGTTAATTTTAATTGGCGCCGGGCCGGGAGATCCGGACTTAATTACAGTAAAAGCCATAAAAAAGCTACATGAGGCAGACGTAATATTGTATGACGCCCTGGCAAATGATGAACTACTATCTTATAGTAAACCAGGTTGTATCCAACAATTTGTCGGAAAACGATATGGCTGCCACACGCTGAGCCAATCGGAGATCAACCACCTCATACTGGAATATGCACAAAAATTAAAATGTGTGGTAAGATTGAAGGGAGGTGACCCCTTTGTATTTGGACGGGCCTGGGAAGAGATAGAAGCGGCCCAAAGCGCGGGGATGGAGATTGAAGTAGTTCCGGGCATTTCCAGCGCCCTGGCAGTGCCAGCTTCACAGATGATACCAGTAACAGCAAGGGGCACCAACGAAAGCTTTTGGGTGGTTACGGGTACTACCAAAAGCGGAGGTCTTTCAACAGACATTCAACTAGCTGCTCAGTCTAGCGCAACTGTCATTATACTAATGGCAATGAGCAAGCTGGAACAAATCACAGAGATCTTTTCCGCCCACGGGAAAAGTGAAACACCGGTTGCTATTATACAAAACGGCACATTACCCGATCAAAAGATAGTAACAGGCCAGGTAAAAGACATCTGTTTCAGATCACAACATGCCGGACTGCAGAACCCTGCTATTATTATTATCGGCGAGGTAGTAAGCCTGGCTACAGAATTATCCTTTCGGCAACAGGTACATCAGCTCCTGAACCATGCTAATAAATAAAGAAGATGGCTATCTTTATGGATTATGCGTATAAAAAAAACCGTTGAGACCGAGCAGTCTTTTCTACATAAATATTGTATGAAAGAATGGTGGCCTGCGCTTGACACTCATACACAGGTGCATCAATACAAAAAAGGCGAAACAATTTTTACGGAAGGCACCCCTGTAACCGGTATTTATTTTATGCTAAGCGGTGTTGCCAAAGTGCATAAATTATGGGACCAGGAAAAAGAACTCATCCTCCGCTTTGCCCACAACCAGGATATACTCGGGCACCGGGGGCTGAGCAGCTCTACTAACCAGTACCCCATTACCGCCACAGCGCTCACTCCTGTAACACTAATATATATCACACTCGATTTTTTCGAAGCCACTTTCAAAACCAATCACATCTTCGCTTACCAGTTTATGATGTTCATGGCCGATGAGCTGATGCTTTCTGAAATCAGGATGCGCAACCTGGCCCATATGACGGTGAGGGCAAGGCTAGCTAACGCACTGCTGGCATTAGAAAATAAATTCGGGACCAACGAGAAAGGATTCATATCTTTTATCGCCAGCCGGCAGGACATAGCCGCCTATGTAGGAACTGCTTATGAAACGGTATATAAGAACATGAATGAATTTATCGAATTAGGCTATATAAAAACAAATGCCAAAGCAATTGCTTTAACGGACAAAGAAGCCTTAAAGAATGCCGTGTGTTAATATTACAATAATAATAAAAATATAGCCCCGGTGATTGAAAATTGGCATCGATTTCGATTATATTCGCTTAGCATTTTTTTTTAATAACTACTAAAATCTCAATGAAAATGAAAAGAATTCTGGCCATTATTGCTGTTGTTGCATTCTCGTTTGCCCTGCCCTCTTGCAAAGGTAAAAGCGATGCCGATCTGAAAACTGCTGCTGAAGCCGCCATTAGTGCGAATCCTGATTTAACAGGCGCTACGGTAGAAGTAAAAGATGGTGTTGCAACGATCTCTGGTGAATTGAAAGATCCGGCTGCCCAGGCTGCTGCAGAATCTGCCGTTAAAGGCGTTGAAGGAATTAAAAGCGTACAAAACCAAACGTCTGTTGCACCTCCACCTCCTCCTGCTGCCCCGGTAGTTATCACAGCTGACGATTCTTTAAAAACAGCTGTAACCGATGCTATTAAAGACCACCCTACCGTACAGGCATCTGTAACTGACGGCGTAGTAACACTTACCGGCGAGATCGCTAAAAACGATTTAAAAACTTTGATGCAAAAAGTTCAGTCCACTAAGCCTAAAAAAGTTGAAAGCAAAAGCTTAACAGTAAAATAGTAGCTTGCAGGTAAAGATTGCACCAAGCCATTCTTTATACTCATTACTATAGATTATTTACTTATTGAACTAAAATCATAACATCTTAAAAAAAATATTATGGCACTTCAGGACAAATATCAGGCATTAGTTGACGCTGCTAACGCAGCAGGTGTAAGCAACCTGGCTGTTAGGGAGCAGGACGGCGTTTTATATATTGACGGTGATGCTCCAAGCGGAGCAGTAAAGGACCAGCTTTGGGACGTTTACAATCAAATTGACCCTAACTATGCAAGCGGCGATTTAGTATTAAACGTAAATGCTAAAGCAGAAGCCGGCAGCCAGGTACGGGTAATCACACAAGAGTCCAACCTGAACATCAGGAAAGGCCCGGGCACCGACCAACCTATTGTTGGTAAAGCGGCAAAAGATGAAATCATCACTTTGGTAAGTAAAGCTAACGAGCTTTGGTGGTCTGTTCGCACTAACGACGGAGAAGAAGGATATGCGTATGCTCAATATCTGGAGCCGGTTGCATAAGAAATTATCATTAGTCAAAGCCTCACAATAAAATGTGAGGCTTTTTTATTTCCGTCCTTTGTATAAAGAAAAAATCAGTAATACATAAACTGCTATTTTAGAAAATATAAAACATGATTTAAAGACTGTATTTAATATTTCTAACAGAACGACCTCTTTTTTAGAAATATTATAGTTTCTATTAACTAAACCTTTGTATATAATGGAGGCAATACTGCGTTTTTATAACAGACACTTGCTCCTCTTACCAGATAGACCAGGTGATTATTATTAAACTTAAAACCTTTATATCATGAAAAAAATTGCAACAAAATTTGTACTGGTAGCAGCTTCTACTTTTATTTTAGGAACAGCCATGGCTCAAACAGATACAACGAAAACGCCTGTACCTGATACAACGGAAACACCTACTCCGACAGATACCACAAGCGTTCCTAAAGACACAACAACAGTATCTAAAACAAATATAGAATCAGCAGCATCGCTGGCAAGCACAGTAGGCAGATATGTAAATACATTTTATGCAGCTACTAATAAAGAGTTGTTGAATGCAAAGCAGTATGATTTAAAAACGGAAGAAGAAAACGAAGCTTAATCAGTACCACTGTTTAGCTAGTTGCAATAGCCATCCTCAACGGGATGGCTATTGTTTTATCATCCGGCGGCACCTTATATACAAGGGTACTATCTTTACTCCATGAAAAAGATATTAACCAATATCCGGCACCTCTATCAACACAAAACCACTGTATACATCATAAAAAGAAGCTATGATCAGCTGATATGGCAACTGAATGCGGTAAGTGAACGTAAATATAAAATAAGCAACCTTGATATTAAGCAGCCCTCCTGGATATCTGGTATGATGCTTACTCACTATTTTCCCGACGAATTCAGAGCTGATTATGAAAGTAATTTCTTGAGTCGTAAAGGCTTCACGCATGCGCACCTGCGCGGACAAATAGAGAAATTATCGGACACTGAAGTAAAGCTTACCTTATGCGAGGTGCCCTCATTTGAAACTGTATACCTGCTACTCCCTTTACTCGTGGTTGGAAGTATCTATTTATTTATCAGAGCTGCTACTTCTAATTTTGCTGCTTTTGTGGCACCGGTGCTCTTTATTGTTGTCGCAGTATTGATTATACATGTCAACCGTCGAATTTTCTATCTTCTCGAAAAAACATGCATTGATTATATAAAATCCGGGAAGGAGTTGACAATCTGATTTCTCTATTCCCATTTATTTATTGAAATTGCATTAATGTCTACAAAAATAAAATGCCCCAGCTGCGGCAGCGAATTTGAACCCAACGAAGCCATCAGGGAAGAAGTGGAAAAGGAGCTTCGTGCAAAGGTTACGGACTGGCAAAGAAAAAAAACGGAAGAACACCAGGTTGAACTTCAAAAAAAAGAGGCTGAGTGGCTGCAAAAGTTACAGTCAGAAAAAAACTCTTTGCAAAAACAACTTGAAGAGCAAATAACAAAAAGTGTGAGCGGGGATTTTGAGAACAAACTCTCCCTGCTTCAGAAAGCTAACGAAGAGAATGAAGAGAAACTCAAACTTTCCCGGCAGCGAGAAGCAGAATTTCTGAAACAACAGCAGGAACTAAAAAATAAAGAAGCCGAACTGGAGTTAACGCTTCAAAAAAAATTGACGGAAGAAAGAGAAAAATTAGCCGAAAGCCTGCGAAAAATTGAAGCCGACAAATCGGCCCAAAAAGAAACAGAGTACCAGCTCAAGTTAAGGGAACTTGAAAAGCAACTGGAAGACCAGAAAAAGCTGGCCAATGAAATGAAACGCAAGGCCGAACAGGGTTCTATGCAATTGCAGGGCGAAAGCCAGGAGCTGGCGCTCGAAGAGTTACTCAGCACTTCTTTTCCTTTTGACAGGATTGAAGAAGTAGGCAAAGGAGTACGGGGTGCCGACTGTATACAGGTAGTTCGAAACAACCTGGGGGCAGAGTGCGGGCGCATCATTTGGGAAAGCAAACGTGCTGAAAACTTTGGAGGCGAATGGATAGAAAAGCTAAAGGCAGATATGCGATCTATGGGAGCAGACATGGCCATTTTAGTGACCCGTCGTTACCCTAAAGACATGGATTGTTTTGGAGAAAAAGATGGTGTGTGGATCTGTAGCTTTTCTGAAGCCAAAGCCCTGGCCTCCGTTTTACGGGACGGCATTTTCAGAATTTACAACGCCTCTAAAAGCCAGGAAAATAAGGGAGATAAGATGAATATGTTGTATAGCTATTTAACAAGCCCCGAATTTGCAGAGCAATGGAAAGCGATACGTGAAGGCTTCCTAAGTATGAAAATGAGCATTCAGAAAGAAAGAGATGCAATGGAAAGATTGTGGAAAGCCAGGGAGAAGCAATTGGAAAAAGTACTGCTCAACGCTACACATATAAGAGGCTCCATTGATGGTATCAGCGGCCTGGAAAATGTAGATCTCAATCTATTAGACTTTGAAGAGCCGCTATAACTTATACCCCTTGCTTTGTCAGGATGACGCGCAGTATATAAAGCTCAGACAAAGCGGTGGCAATACAGCCAGGTGAATATCCATCGAGGTGTGGCTCTTGCTAAAATAACAGCTGAATATATTGGAGCTCTTGTAACCTTTCAATTGAATATGCTGTTTAAAGTCTACCAATCCCTCACCATACCATTTGTATACCGCTTCTTTGGCGCTCCATACCTGCGTAGCCGTTTCCAGTGTTAACGGGGCAAGCCATTGTTGCTCATCGGGGCTTATAAATTTATGCTCTACCCGCAAAACCTTATCAGTAGGTATTTCTATATCAATCCCTACACGATTGGTCCGGCTTACAATAGCTGCGGCATAATCGCCGCAATGAGATATAGAAAAATGATAGGCTTCATCAGGTAAAAAGGGCTTTCTTGTATCCGCTATCTGCACCTGCTGCGAGGGAAAATCAGGGAAAAGATATTTTAGTAAAAACCGCCCCGCCAGGTGCTGCAGTCGTTTATGTGGATGAGTTACCTCTCTATGCAAGGGCACCAGCTGTTTGAAAAAAGCTTCTTCCTCTTCTATCTTCCAGATACCCAGTCGTGTATGCTCATTAATATCTTGTTGAAAAAAAACAGGCATGGTGCAGCTATTAATTTTATATTGCACAAATATAGTCGATGGCCGAGAGTCCATGGACATTAGCCAACAGTCAATCAAAAAAAATGATTCTTTCAGATATCAGGATACAAGAAGAAATGGAAAAAGGCACTATCGTTATCAAGCCTTATGACCGCGAATGCCTGGGCAGTAATAGCTATGATATCCATTTAGGCAAATGGCTGGCTACTTACCGGGAGCATGTATTAGATGCAAAAAAGCACAATGAAATAGAATACTTCGAAATACCCGAAGAAGGCTTTGTACTGTATCCTCATATATTTTACCTCGGCGTAACGCTGGAGTACACAGAAACACATGCACACGTTCCTTTTCTGGAGGGCAAGTCCTCAACAGGACGGTTAGGAATAGACATCCATGCTACTGCCGGTAAGGGGGATGTTGGTTTTTGCGGGCATTGGACCCTGGAAATTTCGGTGAAGCAGCCGGTAAAGGTATATAAAGGCATGCCTGTAGGACAATTGATCTACTTCCCGGTAGAAGGAGATATTGAAATAAAATACAACCAGAAAAAAAATGCCAAGTACAGCAGCCAGCCCGAAAAGCCGGTGGAAAGTATGATGTGGAAAAACAAGTTTTAACTTTTAGACAGCGGAAACTCTACAGAAAAAACAGAGCCTTTGCCTAGTACACTGTCTACCTTCACGGTTCCATTGTGGGAGTCTGCTACGGACTTAACATAGTTTAGCCCTAAACCGAAACCTTTTACATTATGAAGGTTACCGGTATGGGCACGATAAAACTTCTCAAAAATACGCTTCTGTGTTTCGCGACTCATCCCGATGCCATTGTCCTCAAATTTGATAAGGATTCCACTAGAGGTATTGGAGGTAGATATTTTTAGCTGGATTGGAACATTATCTTTGGAATACTTAACGGCATTATCAATAAGATTATTAACAAGGTTAGTAAAATGCACTTCATCTGCATTGATCAGGTCTTTCGTAGCTCCCAGACTCAGAACAGAATCCCCGTTTTTCTCATGCAACTGTAACTGGAAATTATCAACAACATTTTCAATAATTTCATGCACATGCAGTGGTTTTAAATCTATTTCAGCTTCGCGCTTTTCAAACTGCGATGCTTTCAAAATAGTTTCTACCTGCTTATTCATCCGCTGGTTTTCTTCCTTAATAATACCGCTGAAGTAATTAAGCTTATCCCTGTCTCCCATTACGCGTTCATTCTTCAACGCATCCACTGCAAGCGAAATAGTAGCAATGGGCGTCTTAAACTCATGGGTCATATTATTAATAAAGTCATTCTTAATTTCGCCCAGCTTCTTCTGTCGCAGCATGGTATATACTGTGAGATAGAATGCGGAAACAATTACCAGGGTAAACAGTATTGCCAGCGCAACGTTCCAGATTATTGCCTGCTTAACATGAGATTTCCAGTTCAATACTACCAAAGCCAGGTTTTCATCTTTGGTAATGCCATCCGAATCAGAACCAGGTAATGCCCTGATCAGTTTGTAGTCCGGACTATAATTGCGCACCGTATCTTCAGAGGCCTCCCAAAAATGAGGGGATTGCTTTTCTATGGTTGGATTTCGGTTGGTTAATAAGCCCGAAAAGAAACAATACTCATACTTCATCTTACTCAGACCTGCTTTCTCCAAGGCATTATTAATGATTTTTTCAATTTCGCTGCTGCTTATTTTTGACCCGATTGACACAGCCTTTAGTGGCTCGAAAAAACCTCTTTGAGAAAAGAGCGTACCGTAATCACGACTTGCCTCTTTAATAAACTGCTCTCTTCTTTGTCCGAATTCATCGCTAAGCGTTTGATAAACATTATCAATATTCTGCTTAACCTGGTCTTCTTTTAACTTAATGAGGTTTTTCAACCAGGAAACCTGCATTACAATAATACCGACTAAAGACAGCGTAATTAAGACAGTTATAGACGAGAATAATCTTTTCACAAAAGCAAATATAATAATAGCTGCGAAGCCGAACATGAATCCCTTAAAAGCACTGCATATTTAACTTTTTATAAATGGCCCAACCTGCTGAAAGATTTAGTAAAAAATTCCTATATTGGCTGCATGATAGAGCCCGCCAATGGAACATTATTAGTAGCGAATCCGCATTTAGACGATCCCAACTTCCTCAGAACAGTTGTATTTCTTTGCGAGCACAGTGAAGAAGGCAGCTTCGGCTTTGTATTGAACCGGAAATTGGATTATTCTATAGATGAGCTGGTACCGGAATTGGGTGATTTCAAGATCCCTGTTTTTGAAGGAGGCCCTGTTGAGCTCAACACACTCCATTTTTTACATCAGTACCCTGATGTCATTCCTGGTGGAAAAGAAATAGGAGAAGGACTTTTTTGGGGTGGTGAATTCGACAAAGTGATAGAATTGATCAATTCACGTACCGCTGATCTTAATAAAATAAGATTTTTTCTCGGTTATAGCGGCTGGGGCACCGGCCAGCTGAATGTTGAAATGGAAGAGAAAACATGGATCGTAGCCCCCGCCCCTATTAAATTCATTTTCTCTAATAATGAAAAAGAGTTGTGGAGAGATGTGCTTAAAGACCTGGGCGGAGAATATGAGTTGATAATTAATGCCCCTCTGGACCCGAGAATGAATTAATTTCGCGGGAATAATTACAACAGATTAAACATGAGAAAACTATTATTTGTTTTTGCACTAAGCAGCACCTTTTTCTTTTCCGGCTGTGACACTTTGAAAAATGTAGCCGGAACACTTTCCAATTTCGAAATAGCACAGGGTTTAAAAGAAGCGTTAACCCAGGGCCTGTTTAGCGGCTTTGAGGCATTTGCCAATCCCAACCAGGGCAATGCATTGGTTCGTTTTGCTTTCCCGGGCGAGGCAGCAAAAATTGAAAAAACTTTGCGCGACCTGGGACTTACGCAGGTAGTGAATAATGTTACGGCAAAGTATACCAATGCCATGTCACTGGCGGTACAAAAAGCCAAGCCGATATTTTTAAACTCTGTAAAGAACATGAGTATAGGAGACGCTGCAGGTATTTTATTAAGCGGAAACAAAAACGCAGCTACCCAATATTTCAAAAGCGCCATGAGTCCACAACTGATGACCGCCTTTCGCCCGATCGTAGACAGTACGATCCGTACCACCGGAGCCGGAAATGAATACAACACTTTGGCTAAAGCATACAATTCTATTCCGTTGATCAGCAAAAAACTGGAGCCCAGCCTTAATGAGTTTATTGCTGCCAGGGCGGTGGATGCGATGTTTTTATATGTAGCGAATAAGGAAGCTGATATCCGGTCAAATCTTTCGGCTCGCACCACCCCTTTATTACAGCGGGTTTTTGGCTATGCCGACCTGCAGGCCGGGAATCGCCCAACAACGAATTAGTTTCCAGGAAGTTTAGATCATATATAAGTCGTTAATGGCGTTCTTTGGTGGGATGCCATTATTTTTACATAATTATGTTGCTGATTTAAAAAACTTATTCTAGTTTAGAATAAATATTAACTACAAACTCTACAACTATGACCGAACCAACAAGTAATTTCTCCTCTTACCAGGGAGAATCTAATCTATTCAACACGCAGCCCACTGTGGTCTATGCGGGATTCTGGGAAAGATTTGCCGCTGTTTTTATTGATGGGATCATCTTAGCTATAGCCGGCTACTTTATTGGGCTGATCGTTGGTACACCCAGCCAGGAGGAAATTGTAGCTCTTGCTCAAAACGAGGGTTTTTCAAGCGCTATGTCTGCTTCTTATTTTAATACGTCGAACTCACTTAATTTAATCCTTGGATGGCTGTACTCCGCCCTGATGATCTCCGGCCCCTGGCAGGCTACTTTGGGAAAAAGAGCTTTAGGCATCAAGGTTACCAATTTAAACGGCGAACGTATATCTTTCTTAAACGCTACGGGGCGTTATTTTGCCACTTTATTGTCAGCAATTATCTTACTTATAGGATATTTTATGATGTTATGGGATGATAAGAAACAAACTCTTCACGATAAACTGGCAGGCACGCTGGTGGTAAAAGGGAAATAAAACTATCATTAAATTTATTCAGGCCTCGCTTTATAGCGGGGCTTTATTTTACCCGATAGTAATAATATTCAGATAGCGTATAACGCCGGCCCTACTTTTGACTTCTGCTCAGGTTTTAAAAAAAACATTACGATTCTTAACCTTTGAAGTTAAGTTTGTATTCTTTCCTGTGAGAAAAATTTCGCACTTCAAACAAATTAGTCTACTTTTATAGTAGACTAACAAGTTATGCCTGTACACGTAAAATATTGTTGTTGTTGAGTGAACGCTTTGACCTGCTTTGCATTTTATAAACCAACATAACTATTTTACGAATGACTATTCTTTTCTTTACCTTGTTTTTATATTTTTCTACTCCTTCAATCAATGATATTACCGGTATATGGCTCAACCCGGAGAAGACGCGTTCCATTCGCATTTTCGAAAACAACGGAAAATTTTATGGTATTATGCACTGGATCGGAGAGCCTGAGCCTAAACTCAAAAAGGGGCAACTGGTTTTAAAGAACCTTGTGTTTGAAGGTGGCTATTTTAAAAACGGCCAGGCTTATACACCGACTTACGGCTGGGTGGCATGCGACGCCAGATTAACCAACCGGCAACTACATCTTACCGGCCATAAGTTTGGCATAGCACGTACCCGGATATTTTTGCAGAGCTCCGACTAGCAGCCGTCAACCTGTATTCAATAAAAAACCGAAGCGGAAAACTTCGGCTTGATCAGTAGCCGGGTTTGTCTTTTAATCATGTAGATTATTTCTTAAGTTCCTCGCATAAAGTCCAATTATTGATTGTAAGCGAACCTGTGGAGTTGGCATATCCTAATCCTTCTGTAAAAGCAAAATTGGATATCTCTGCGCCCCGTCTTATGACTTGCAATTGACTCTTATCTGCCTGCTCTTCTTCAAAAATAGCTTCATTCCTTTTCAGCTCGCTAAACCAAATTACCGGGGCCCACACCTCAATATGTTTGAACACAGTACCCGACCAGTAGTAACCATTCGCACAGGAAACCAGCCCGCCGGCAAAAGCCGTAATGGTAGCATCCCAGGTAAAATTCTTCCTGATCCGGATCAGTTTATCATCGGCCATAAAAGTTCCCGGAATAGTAATATTGCTATTCGCCCAACAAGTTCCGCGCCCTATACCATATAAAGGAAAAGCCACCCCATTGGCAAACAGGTAATAATAGGAGGATGGCTGCCCCGTGTACCTGAATAAATTAGCTGTAGCACCGGCAGCCAATGTTATTACTTTATTAGATCCACCCGCGATCGCCTTTGTTGCATTGTAGCATTGCAATTCAGGAGCAGGCAGCGGCGCCGGAGACGGGTCGGGCTTTTCAGAAGGCAAGGGATCTTTACGATTGCTGTACTCAATCCTGAAATTTAAAAACTCCGCATCAAATGCAATGCGCTCCCGAAGGGTATCAGGCAAAGCTCTTAAAATGGCGTTTTTATAGGGTTCTTCGTCAATGCCCGCTTTTTCCCAGGCTTCATGAACAAAATTGTAATAATATTTACGGATTCGGGATAGCTGCTCTTGTTTATCATCATCACTTTTCAATGTCTTCAACTGCTCCACATCTTCTTTAAAGGCAATATAAGTGCCTGTTCCATCATTCTCCATCGCCTGCAGCAAGGCCTCGCGCGCCGGTGCCACAATTTTAGCAATCGTTTCTTTAAAATCGGATGGGAGTATGGAACCCGGGGCGGATACCGCTTCGGTCTTTTCCAGGTTATATGCATTTTTCGTTGACGACCGCAATGGGTCAGTAATTTGGGAACCTGCTTCAAGTTCCACTATCGATCTTTTCCGGCACTGTGTAAATAGAAGTAAAACTAACAGCGCTGAAAATAGATATGGGGCTTTCATGATTGACTGGTTTATTGTTTTTATAATGCAGCGTTTTGCTGCGCCATAAAAATAGAGCCGATCAGCGGCGTTACCAGTCCCCTAAAAACAGGATTTTTCACAAATAAAAAAATCCCGAAGCGATAAGCCCCGGGATTCTATCAATAAAAATAAAATATTAAACTTTCTTAGCATCTTCAACCAATACGGTCACGTTGTTATTCAGCACTTCCACAAATCCACCCTGAATAGTATAGAAAGTAGCAGGGCCTGTAAGACTGCTTTGTAATACTTTCAATTTACCTTCTCCCAGTGCAGCAATCATTGGAGCATGCCTGTTCAGCACCTCAAAAGATCCGGTTACGCCTGGCATTTGAACGCCGTAAGCTTCGCCGCTAAAAATACTGCCCTCGGGAGTTAAAATATCTAATTTCATTTGTATAATGGGATAATATGATAATGAGCCAATTGGCCAATACGACAGCTAAAACAAATCCTTTTACATTAGCACATCAGCACATTGGCTTATTAGCTAATTGTACAACTATGCTAACAGTTTTTTACCTTTTTCAATTGCATCTTCAATATTACCTACCAGGTTGAAGGCTGCTTCAGGATACTCATCAACCTCACCATCCATGATCATGTTAAAGCCGCGGATTGTTTCGTCGATGGGTACTAACACACCTTTTAAACCAGTAAAGGCTTCTGCTACGTGGAAAGGCTGAGAAAGGAAACGCTGTACTTTACGTGCACGGGATACCGTCATTTTATCTTCATCGCTCAACTCGTCCATACCAAGAATTGCGATAATATCCTGTAGCTCTTTATAGCGTTGTAAAATTAATTTAACCCTGTTTGCACAATTGTAATGTGCATCACCCACAACAGAAGGCATTAGGATACGTGAAGTAGAATCCAACGGATCCACCGCCGGATAAATACCTAAATCCGCAATTTTACGGCTTAATACGGTTGTTGCATCTAAGTGAGCAAATGTTGTTGCCGGAGCCGGATCCGTCAAGTCATCCGCAGGTACATATACCGCCTGTACAGAGGTAATAGAACCATTTTTGGTAGAAGTGATACGCTCCTGCATCAATCCCATTTCAGTAGCCAGCGTAGGCTGGTAACCCACGGCTGAAGGCATACGACCTAACAGGGCTGATACCTCAGAACCCGCTTGGGTGAAACGGAAGATATTGTCAACGAAGAACAGGATATCCTTACCCTTTCCTTCACCTTCGCCATCACGGAAATATTCAGCGATAGTTAAACCACTTAAAGCCACACGTGCACGAGCTCCCGGAGGTTCGTTCATTTGTCCGAATACGAAGGTTGCTTTAGACTCTGCCAATTCAGCTGGATCTACCTGGCTCAAATCCCATCCACCTTCTTCCATGCTATGTTTAAAATTCTCTCCGTATTTCATGATGCCTGCTTCAATCATCTCACGCATCAGGTCATTACCCTCACGGGTACGCTCACCTACACCAGCAAACACCGATAGACCACCGTGGCCTTTAGCAATATTATTAATTAACTCCTGGATCAATACTGTTTTACCCACACCGGCACCACCAAACAAACCAATTTTACCACCCTTTGCATAGGGTTCAATCAGGTCAATTACCTTAATACCTGTAAATAATACTTCAGAAGCAGTGCTCAGGTTTTCAAAAGCCGGAGGCATTGCGTGAATGGGGCGTCCATTTTCTTTGGAAACAGCAGGTAAGCCATCGATCGGATCTCCTGTTACATTAAAAAGACGTCCTTTTATTGCATCACCTACTGGCATAGCAATTGCTTTTCCTGTATCGCGTACTTCTGTACCCCTTACAAGCCCTTCAGTACCGTCCATCGCAATGGTACGAACACTATCTTCTCCCAAATGCTGCTGAACTTCAAGTATTAGCTTCTCGCCATTCTCTTTTGTCAGCTCTAACGCGTTATAAATTTCCGGGAGGGTGTCACCGAACTGAACGTCGATTACCGCTCCAATAACTTGTTTAATTTTACCAACTGTTGCCATATTATTGAGGTGTGGTTATTTTTGTGGCTGCAAAAGTAAGGCTTCTCTGCGTATTATGGTACAACGGCTTTACAAATTATTCACATTTCGGCTTTCCCCAAAACCCACCACAAACAGCCACGAACCGGGTTCATACTAAAAAATACTATAATATATTACTTTAACCCCGGCTTTTCTTCTTTTTTCCATCTAATTTTGTACTAAATCTTATACCTTATTTGTAACCTATCTATGAATTTTAGACTATCTCTGCTTACAGCGGCTTTTTTTACGCTTTTGCTATCGTCCTGCAATTTCTTTGAAAAAACCAAGGAAGAGGAAAAACAAGAGCGGGAAAAGGTTATTACCAGGGTGGATATCACCATCGATACCAGCAACTCTTTTAATTCCCTTTTTATTGATACTTCCGAAGTAAGGAGCATTTTAGAAGCTAATCAGCTCAGCGATACCTTAACAAATCGCCTGACCAGCTTTTATAATAGCCGGAATTACCAATATGCCTGGTTTTCGAAGGAAGGCTTGCCTGAGCATACTGTTTCCTTCTGGAACCTGCTGAAAAACTACCTCAATTACTCCAAAGACTCAACCGTTTACAATAAATGGCTGACAGACAAAATGGAAACCCTGATCCGGCTGGAAAAAATCCGCCCCAAAAATGATTCCCTTTACCAGAACCTGGAAATATTGCTGACACGGTATTTTTATACTTACGCAGACCATTCTTTTTCCGCAGACCCTGACTTCAGCATTAAGTCATTGGAATGGTATATACCTAAGAAGAAACTGACATTGGAGGCTATGCTTGACTCTGTTTTAACCAGTCATGGGCAGTACGCAGATGAATTTGCACCCCAAAACCCTCAATACCTGAAGTTAAAAGATCAGCTCTCCAAATACAAGCAGATCAAAGATGCCGGGGGATGGCCTACGGTGAACAGTAAGGTGGAAATTATGAAGAAGGGCTATGCCGATGCTGCCGTAAAAGTCCTGAAAAAAAGATTAAAGGCAGAAGGTTTCTTATTGGGAGAGGACAGCACTTTTACCAATGAGTATGACAGCGAACTGGCTGACGCGGTAAACGAGCTAAAGAGAACCTACGGATATAAGCCCGATGGCACTGCAGGAAAAACCTTTTTAAGGGACGTTAATATTTCGGTGGAAGAACGCATACAGCAGATATTAATTAATATGGAACGTATGCGCTGGCTGCCCGGCACTACCAAAGACAGCGGACGATCGATAATGGTTAATATTCCCGAATTTAAGTTACATGTGTATGAATATGGTCAGCCGGCCTGGGACATGGATGTTGTGGTTGGAAAAGAAGGCAACAATACTACGGTGTTTACAGGGCGTTTGAGCAATATTGTTTTCAGCCCTTATTGGAATGTACCTACCAGCATTGTTAAAAATGAAATGAACGGAGCACCCAGCGCTGCCTACCTGGCGCGCAACCACATGGAGGTTATTAAAGGACGTGTAAGGCAGAAGCCGGGCCCCTGGAACTCCCTTGGCCTGGTTAAGTTCCTATTCCCGAACAGCTATAATATCTACTTTCATGACTCACCGGCTAAAAGCCTGTTTAACAGGGATAAGCGTAGCTATAGCCATGGCTGTATCCGCCTGAAAGAACCCGCAAAGCTGGCTGAATATATCTTAAACGACACAGCAAGGTATAGTGCTAAAAAGGTGGACAGCCTGATGCATACCTATAAAGAAAAATATGTGCGGGTTAAAAAGCCTATCCCGGTACTAATCACTTATTTCACTTCATGGGTAAATGACAGCAGCGTTTTAAACTTCAGGGAAGATATTTACGGACATGATGCCATTATCGCTAAAAAAATGTTCCTGAATAGCGTAGGTACCAGCTATAGCAGGCAAAAAGCCATCAAAGACAGTATTCAAAAAGTAAAAGACCTTGCAAAACTGAAAGAACAAAAGAAAAAGGATTCTATAGCCCGCAAAAATGAGGCAATAGAACTGAAGAGAAGGCAGGATAGCATTGCCGCAGCCCGGAAGAAGAAAACATCCGGTATATAATAAAGCGCCGCCGCCTATTTTTGTAGCATGAATCTTATTGAAGTCAATACCCCCGCGCTTGCCAGGGACTTTATTAACGTAAATGTTTTGATCAATCAAAGCGATCCGAATTATATACGTCCGTTGGATAAAGATGTTAACGAGGTTTTTGACAAAGAGAAAAATAAAACTTTCCGGTCTGGGGAAGCTATCCGCTGGGTATTAAGAAATAAACAGGGACAACTTATTGGCCGTATTGCTGCTTTTGTTAACAAGAAATATAAATCGAAAGGCGACGACGGGCCTGTTGGCGGTATGGGATTTTTCGACTGTATCAACGACCAGGCTGCAGCCAACCTGTTGCTGGATGCTGCAAAAAACTGGCTCACTGAAAAAGGCATGACAGCGATGGATGGACCGATTAATTTTGGAGAACGTGACACCTGGTGGGGCTTACTGGTAAAAGGATTTGAGCCGCCTTTGTATCGCATGAATTACAACCCCGCATATTATAAAGACCTGCTGGAAGGTTATGGCTTTCAGCCATTTTTTAACCAGATATGCTTTAGTCTTAATGTAGGTCGCCGTATACAGGAGAAATTTTATGAGCGACACGCAGCTTTGGATAAAGACCCCAATTACACCTCTGACAATATTAAAATCAATAACCTGCCTAAGTATGCCAAAGACTTTACCATAGCCTATAATAAAGCCTGGGCGGGGCATGGCGGATTGAAACAACTCGATGAAAGAAATGTGTTAAAAATGTTTCAATCGATGAAGGCAGTTATGGATGAGCGGGTAAACTGGATTATTTACTATAAAAATGAGCCCATCGGCATTTGGGTGAACCTTCCCGATTTAAACCAATGGTTCAAATACCTGAACGGTAAATTTGGGTTATTAGATAAGCTGAAATTTTTATGGTACAAGAAAACAAAGCCCTGTGACAAATTTGTAGGCCTTGTTTTTGGGATTGTACCGGAGTTCCAGGGAAAAGGTGTTGACGCTTACATGATCATTGAAGGATGCCGCCTGATCCAAAATTTAAAAATTGAAAATGGGAAGTATGAGCTGGGCAAGCCTATTTACGAAAATTTCGAGATGCAGTGGATTGGTGAGTTCAACCCTAAGATGATTAATGTGGCCGAATCCCTGGGTACCCACAGAAGCCGGGTGCTTACCACTTACAGATACCAGTTCGACAGGGAAAAGGAGTTCAAAGCCCACCCCATTTTAAATTAGCAGTGCTTTCAAAAAAAATATTTAAAAAAGTAAAACCCTATTGGTATAATTTTCGTATCTATGGAACTGATGTGAAATTCCTCTATTGAAAGCCATACAAAAATATACGGAACAGGAGTTGGTTGCGTTATTAAAACAACGTGATGCTAATGCTTTCAGTTATCTGTACGATAACTATGCCGCTGCATTGAATAGCATTGTGCGTAGCTTTATACCCGATGAGCAGTTAGCCAACAGTGTTTTGCAGGACAGTTTCGTAAAAATATGGAACCAGGCCAGTACTTTTGATAGCATACGTGGCCGGCTGTTTACCTGGATGTCGTCTATAGTTCGCAACACCGCTATAGATACCCTGAGAAGTAAGGACTGGAAAAACTCAAGGCAGAATGTGGAGCTTACCGACAGGAATAACGATATAGTTGCGGACAATATCTTAAATATTGACGCTATTGGTCTGCGAAAGGTGGTGAACAGCCTGAGGGACGAATATAAAACGGTGGTGGAAATGTGCTACTTCGACGGGTTTACCCAAAATGATATTGCCGAAACAACCGGTATACCTTTAGGAACGGTAAAAACAAGGTTGCGTAAAGCTTTAATTGAATTAAGAAGCAGGATCAGTAATACATGAACATAAAGGAGTACATACAAAGTGGCATAATCGAAAGTTATGTGTTAGGCCTGGCAGATACAGAGGAAATTGCCGAGCTGGAACAACTTCGTATGCAGCACCCTGAGATAGAACAAGCGATAAGTGCGTTCGAGCAGGAGCTGGAAAGATCTGCTACAAACAATGCAGTACCTGTGACTCCTGATATAAAGGCTAATTTATTTGATCAGCTGGGCTTGAAGCAGGATGTAAATAATGTACAGATAACCGAGGATCCAAAAATCGTACAACTTGAAAGCGGTGGTAAAACGCCGTTTATTAAATACCTGGCCGCTGCCTCTGTAATCCTTTTTGTGATCAGCGCCGTATTTAATATTTACACTTATAACAAATATAAAAATCTCGAAGCCGAAAATCGCCAGTTAGCTTTGCAGCGTGACCAGCTCTACGCTAATAATAATACCATTCAAACCAGGCTGACTGAGCTGGACAAAAATATGCAACTCATCACAGGCCCCGATATGATAAAGGTGGCCTTGAGCGGTGTAGCGGGCAAAGAATCCAGCCAGGCAGTGGTATATTGGAACAAGAACAACAAAGATGTTTACCTGGTTGCCAAAGCCCTGCCACAGGCCCCCAAAGGTAAGCAATATCAACTGTGGGCTTTAATGGATGGCAAGCCTATAGATGCCGGCGTACTGGGAAATTGCAATACTGTTTGTAAACTGAAAAATATTCAAAACGCCCAGGCATTCGCCATTACACTCGAAAATGAAGGAGGAAGCCCCACTCCTAACCTGGAACAGTTATATGTGATGGGCAAAATTTAATTTTCCCGAATCCGTCTCCTTTTATTTTCCGTAGATAATATTGTCATGGTAAGAGTGACATATCAGTATTGGGGCTGCAGGTTTGGGCAGCCCCTTTTTATTTTCTTACAAGGCCGGTACACCAATACCTAACGCCGGCTCATATTTTTCTTTTACTTGCCACTTCCTGCCAGCCCAACTTTATCACTCCTGCTCCCTGTTCACCATCCTTCTCAAATATTTCTTAAAAAAGAGAATCCGCTTTTCATCGCATCTCGTATTTAATTATGAAAGGGCACCTGTAAGTACCCAAACCAATCTCCAATCAAAAATCAAATATTATGAAATCAGAACAAGAAAACCTTTCTACTTCTGGCACGAGCGCCGTCAAAGAAGGATATAACAGAAGAAAATTCCTTTCTGCATTAGGAATGGGAACTGCAGGTGCAGCCGTACTTAGCTCCTGTGGTCACAACGACTGGTACGACCAATTCAGGAATAACAATAATAATAGCGGGGCAGAAACGCTTGACTTTAAAGATGATGTTGGGATTTTAAACTATGCCTATGCACTGGAACAGCTGGAGGCTGCCTTCTATACCGAAGTAGTAGCGAAATCATCGTCCGTATTCAGCGCCTCTCAAAATGCTTTTTTTAATGATATCAAGCTCCATGAAATTGCACACCGTGAATTCTTTAAAAAGGCATTAGGCAGTAATGCTATCGGAAACCTGGAGGTAGATTTTTCGTCAATAAACTTCACCAGCAAAGACAGCGTGTTAGCTACTGCCAAAGCATTTGAGGACCTGGGAGTGGCAGCTTATAACGGCGCAGGCTATAAAATTATGACGGAAGCTTACCTGGTAATCGCAGGCCAGATCGTTTCTGTTGAGGCAAGGCATGCAGCATGGATCAGAGACCAGATATCGAATGGTTCTTTCTCTGACCTTAGTAGTTTAAGTGCTTTGGGCGCAGACAACTCAAAGGGTCTTGACGCAGCACTACCTCCCAGCAAAGTGCTTCCTATTGCGGCCACTTTTATCAAAACCAAGATCGATGTTAAAAACGTATTCTAACCCTAAAACATTATAATCATGAATATCCTCAATATATTAAACGAAATTGAAAAAGTAGATGAAGATATCTACGACAGGCTGAGCCCCCGCAGACGCGTTATGAAAGACTTTTATAATGTCGGCCGAAAAATTTCCATGGCAGCGCTGCCGCTTGCATTAAGCTCTATGTTCACAAAAGCTTATGGGCAATCTGGTACCAGAAGCGTAAACGATGTACTAAACTTTGCACTGACATTGGAATACCTGGAGTACCATTTTTACAACCATACCGTTGTGGGTAAAGATCCTGCTTCGTCGGTAAAGGATGTTACTTTTAATTTCCCCAGTACTGCGGCGCTACAGGCCATCACTACTATTCGCGATCATGAAAAAGCCCATGTCGATTTTTTAAAAGCAGTATTAGGTAGTGCCGCACGCCCTGAACTCGCCTATACCAACTTCGACTTCAGAGCAGGAGGTACTTATAATGCAGATAACAGCTACAACTCTGGCGGAACCTTTGCAGATGTGTATACCAACTATGCTACCTTCCTTAAAGTTGCCACAGCATTTGAAGACACAGGAGTGCGCGCTTATAAAGGTCAGGCAGGATTTCTGAAAGGAAACCAGGTAGTATTAACAGCAGCGCTTCAGATACATGCAGTAGAAGCCCGCCACGCCTCTCATTTACGCCAGATGGCGGCAGGAGCCGGTTTAACCATCAAGCCATGGATCACTTACACCGCTAATGGCAATGATACAGGCGTTGCACCTGCTGATGCGGTTTATGCAGGCGAACAAAATACGACGCAGGCCAACGTGCCTATTACCAATATAGCTGCTGGGGTTACACAAGCTGCAGCAGCGGAGAGCTTCGACGAGCCACTGGCAACAGCCAATGTAGTTACTATTGCCAACCTGTTTCTTAAACCTGCTTTCAGGTTATAATAAAAAATACATCATTAAGCTTTTAAAAATCACATAATGAAAAAAATACTTTTAGCATTCACTATTTGCAGCGGCTGGGCTGCTAGCGCGCAGGCAGCTGACGTTTACACAAGCCCTGTTTCTTACGAGGTAAAAGCAGATTGGGTAAAATCAAAAACCCAAACATGGGCAGGTTCTATTGAAGGTAAAACCTATTGGTATAAACTGGATAAATCTGCCAAACTATGGTGGAGTACAGATGGAACTAAATGGGCGGAAGTAGAGAGTCAAAGCTGGACGGATAAAGACGGCAAATGGTTAAAAATACATGAAGGCAAGTTGGTGTGGAGCACTGACGGAACCAAATGGAGTGAAGTACCTGAATGGAAATGGGAAGGTAGTGATGGTAAATGGTACAAGTTTGATAAAAAATGGACCCTATGGACGAATAAGTAGGATTGTAGTTATAGCAAAAGCCCGTGATTTAAAAGTCACGGGCTTTTTAAAATATTAAAGTTTCTACCTGTTACAATCGGCTGTCCATGTATTACCATTTTTGGTAACACCAATAACTAACCTGTTATTGGTAACATTGATCAAGCCTGCTAATTCACCTGTACTAACCCAGGTATTATCACCGCTCTGCCTGAATTCGACATTATTAATATCGGGTATACCATCAGAAAACTTAAAATTATAGGTAGTTGCAGATCCTCCTTTTACTACCGTAACCGAACCATTCGTATTGGAAACGTCATCACCAGCGCCCTTATAAGTAACTTTTCCATTATAAGTACCTACAAAAAAGCGGTTGTCGGCCGGATCATCGTCCTTACTACAAGCTGTTAACACAAAGGATGCAAAAAGCACCACACCAAGCATTTTCAAAATTGATTTCATAAGATTGGGATTTGATTAAAAAAATAAATTCACACTTGTTTAAACAAACCCCGTACCAATACGGCTGTTCTTTTTGTTAAAGCCCAAAGGTTCATAATCCAACCAATTTGAAACTAGTTATTTATAAACTCCAGATTTTTAATTTTTTTTTAAGGTACCCGCAATCACCAATTTTCCACATAGCTACCACATCCCCAACAAATCAGGCCGCAATACGTTACTTTTGTCACGAGGAGTAATCATGGATAAATTTATTGTTTCGGCACGCAAGTACAGGCCCCAGAACTTCGATACCGTTGTAGGCCAGGGGCATATCACCACTACATTAAAGAATGCGATAAAGCAAAACCAGCTGGCGCATGCTTTCCTGTTTTGTGGTCCCAGGGGAGTAGGTAAAACTACCTGTGCCCGTATACTGGCAAAAACCATCAACTGCGAAAATGCGACTCCCGATGGAGAAGCCTGTAACGAGTGTACGTCCTGTGTATCGTTTAATCATGGCAGTTCATTGAACATCCATGAATTGGATGCTGCCAGCAATAACTCGGTGGATGATATCCGCACATTGGTAGACCAGGTGCGTTTTGCCCCGCAGGCCGGTAAATACAAAGTATACATTATAGATGAGGTACACATGCTGAGCTCGGCGGCCTTCAACGCTTTTCTTAAAACGCTGGAAGAACCCCCCTCCTACGCCATTTTTATATTGGCTACCACCGAAAAACATAAAATTCTTCCTACTATATTAAGCCGTTGTCAAATATTCGACTTCAAACGCATTACTACCAATGATACCGTTGAACACCTGGAAGGCATTTGCACAAAGGAAGGTGTTAACGCAGATAAAGCTTCTTTACAATTAATTGCACAAAAAAGCGAAGGCTGTATGCGCGATGCATTGAGCATCATGGATAAAATTGTAAGCTTCAGTAATGGCGAAATAAGCTACAACAGCACACTGGAACACCTGAATATACTGGATGAGGATTATTATTTCCGGTTAATGGACTATATGCAGCAGCAGGATCTGGCCAGCGCCATGCTTTTGTTTGATGATATTAACCGCAAAGGTTTTGAGGGCGACCTGGTATTGAACGGGATGGCGGCTTTTATTCGTAACCTGCTGGTAAGCAAGGACGAGAAGGTGGTGGCTTTACTGGATACCGTTGAAAGTTTCAGAGAAAAGTATCTTAATATAGCCCAACAAGTGCCTACGCCGCTATTAATTAGCGCTTTAAATATTTTAAACGAGTCGGAGATCAATTATCGTTCGGCACGTAATAAAAGATTGCATGTAGAGCTTACGCTAATTAAACTATGTTACCTGCAACAAGCCATGCAACTTTCACTGGATGAAAATTCAGTATCAAAAAAAAAACTAGTTGAGTCAAAAGGTGCGTTGGCTTTCAGGCAGATTCAGCCCATACTTTTAAGAGAAAAACCCGCTAAAGCTCAGCAGGTGGCTCCGGCAGCGGCCAAATTGACGATCGCTAATGAACCGCCTGTGGTAACGCAGCAACCGGTAACGAAGATAACCGAGCCCTCGCAGGCAGCAGCGGTCAGCCAGTCTTCTCCAACGCCTACAGCCGGGAAAAAATTGAGCAGCCTGGAAAAGCTCAGGCAGCAATTCAAGCAAATCGAACCGGAAAAAGAAGATCAGCCGCTGCAAGAAGCTACGCTTATAGCAGCATGGCAGAAATTTACACAACTATTAAGAGACAACCGCAACCCTGCCGCGCAGAGTTTTTCATTGGCTACCGTTGAAATCCTGGATGCCAATTCTTTTAATGTGTATACTTCCAACCCGCTGGAAAACCGGTTTGTAGAAATCACTAAAAATGAAGCGGCTGAGTTTTTAAAGACAGAATTGCAGAATACCCAGTTACAGCTTTTTAACCTCATTGATGCGAACCGCCAGCCGGTACAGCAGGAAGTGATAGAGCGTCCACTATCTGTAGTGGAACAATACCAGAAAATGATCGCTAAATATCCTTTAGTTCAACAATTAAAGGATAAGCTCAAGCTGGAGTTGGGTCGCTAGCGCTCCAAGTCAGTGACTTTTGAATCAATATCGATATAAAGGCATATTTTGCTGATAAGGAACACAGGAACCGGTAATTTTTTGCCGCTTTCCTGTGTTTTTTTACTATTCTATTTATAAATGGTAGAATCTGCAGCGGCAGACATTTCACTATTGCCCATTCACTATAATTCACTAATTTCGGGCGAAATATTTTATATACATGGCTGATAAAATTTTAATGCCCCGATTGAGTGATACAATGACTGAAGGGGTGATTGCTGCCTGGCATAAAAAAGTAGGCGATAGTGTAAAAAAAGGAGATTTGCTGGCTGAAATTGAAACCGATAAAGCCACAATGGAGTTAGAAAGCTATAAAGATGGAACCATTTTGTACCTGGGTGCGGATACCGGCGGAAAGCTGCAGGTAGATGACCTAATGGTAATTGTGGGTGATGCAGGTGAGGATATTTCGGGGCTGGTGAACGGAAAATCTGGCGGAAGCGCTCAACCTAAAGAAGAAACAAAAGAAGAACCTGCTAAAGAAGCAGCTAAAGTTGAAGAAAAAACGGAAGCAGCTCCTTCAGGATCAACGATAGATGTATCGAAGCTGGAGGAGGTAGTATTAATGCCCCGCCTGAGTGATACCATGACAGAAGGTGTAATTGCCAGCTGGGCCAAAAATATTGGCGATGATGTAAAAAAAGGTGATTTGCTGGCCGAAATAGAGACTGATAAAGCCACTATGGAGCTGGAAAGCTATAAAAACGGCAAATTATTATATCAGGGTGCGAAAGCCGGCGATAAAATACAGGTTAACGAGCTGCTTTGCATTATCGGTGAAGAAGGAAAAGTAAATGTAGACGAAATTGTTGCAGCTGTAAAAGGTGGTGGCGCAGCTCCTGCTCCTAAAGCTGAGGCAAAAGAAGAAGCCGTTGCTGAAACGAAAGAGGCTGCTCCTGAAGCGTCAGCAGCGCCTCCGGCTGCTACCGGTGAAAATGGTCGTATCAAAGCTTCTCCACTCGCCAAAAAGCTGGCTGCTGAAAAAGGTATCAACCTGGGAAGTGTGCAAGGCTCGGGAGATGGTGGAAGAATTACCAAATCAGATATAGACAACTATAAACCATCGGCGGCTAAGCCAGCAGCGCAGGAAACACCTGCAACCCAGGCACCGGCGTCTTCAGGTTCTGCAATTACCGGCCAGGTTTCTTTTGAAGATGTTCCTGTTTCTCAAATGAGAAAAACAATCGCCAGACGTCTTTCTGAAGTGAAGTTCTCGGCTCCAGAAATTTACCTGACCATGGAAATCAACATGGACAAGGCAGTTGCCAGCCGCGCGCAGATCAACGAAGTATCTCCTAATAAAATATCGTTTAATGACCTGGTAATTAAAGCTGCAGCGCTTGCTTTAAAACAACACCCGGATATTAACAGCAGCTGGCAGGGTGATACCATCCGTGTTAACCATCATGTAGATATTGGTGTTGCAGTAGCAGTAGACCAGGGCTTATTGGTACCGGTAGTTCGCTTTGCCGATACTAAATCTTTGTCGCAGATTGCCGGCGAGGTTAAAGACCTTGCAGGGCGTGCCAAATCAAAGAAACTGGCACCGGCAGAGTGGGAAGGCAATACCTTCACTATCTCCAACCTGGGTATGTTTGGCATTGAAGAATTCACTGCTATTATCAACCCTCCTGCTTCCTGCATTCTCGCTGTAGGTGCTATTAGTCAGGTGCCTGTGGTTAGAAACGGACAGATTACTATCGGGAATATCATGAAAGTAACACTTACCTGTGACCACCGCGTGGCAGATGGTGCAGTAGGAGCAGCTTTCCTTCAAACATTAAAGAGCTTCCTGGAAGAGCCATTGCGTATGCTGGTTTAACAGGATCTGAAACTTTATATAAGCCACAGTGTTATTACATTGTGGCTTTTTTGTTTTAAATAAGTAATGCCCAATGGCATTAATATTGTAACAATAAACACGAGCACAGTATTCAACCATTAATATTCTATATATGGCAAATAAAAAAACATTGGTTCTGGGCGCATCGGAAAATACTTCACGCTATGGCAATATGGCCCTGAGAAGGTTACGTGCCAGTGGTTATGATGTGGTGGCTATCGGTCGCCGCGAAGGACAGGTAGGCGATGTGGTCATTCATAAAGCAAAACCTGAAGAAGAAGATATCGATACGGTAACCATGTACATGAATGAGTACAATCAAAAAGAATATGAAGATTATATTTTGTCACTCAAGCCTAAAAGAATCATCTTTAACCCGGGAGCCGAAAACTATACATTAGCACATAAAGCTGAACAGCAGGGCATACAAACAATAGAAGCCTGCACACTGGTGATGCTGAGCACAGGACAATATTAGGGGTGACTAACAAGCAATGAGTGATCAGTAAAATAGTGGATGCTATTGCAATAGGCTTCGCTCACGGGTGAATACAATATACTGACGCCGTCTCTCAATACTTCTAAAAAGGCTGTCCATGTGTTGCTTTGATGATCCGATTCGTTAGCCCCGGCAAACGTTTAAGCGTATTAACAAATAAATTGGTTTGCCATTCTTTGCCAAAATTAGCCTGAACCATACGGCCTACGCGCAAGCGTGCTGAAAATTGGTTGTTCCATATCCGTTCGTATCGGCCTAACATGCCGTCGAAAGAAATTCGCTGTTGCAAAAAATCATTAGCCAGGTCCGTAAAAATTTTTCCGCTATGCATAGCCATGCTCATGCCATTGCCGCATAAAGGTGTGATCATCCCGCAGGCATCACCCACCAGGGGAATATTGTTGTATACAAGCTCCTTTCTATTAAAAGAAATTTGCGAAATGGTAACAGGGTCTGAAAAAACAAACGCGCTTTGTTCGAATATTTTTCGCAAATAAAAATTACGAAACAAAATACGCTCTTCCATTTCTTTAATACCTCTTGCCGCCTGCAAATTAGAAGCAGTAGTAAGATAACAAAGACAATATTGATCTGCTTCCACTTTCGACACACCACAATATCCGCCCTTAAAATTATGAAGCGCAATAGTGTCATCGGGAAGATCGGCTTTAATATGATACTTTACACCGATATAATTATTGAGCGTATTAGGTTTTTGTACCACAAACTTCCGCTGCCATTTCACATCTATATTGCTTCGTTTTCCAAAGCTCCCCAGTGCCAGCTTTACTTTAAAGGAGTGATTCCCGGCAAGTATTTCAAAGCTGTCGTGCCTGTGGAACAGCTGTTCCACCTTACATCCGTCAAATACAGCCACTCCCAGCTTTCTCGCCTCTTCGTACAACAAATAGTCTAGCCAATACCGGCTGATGCCAAAACCACCCAGGTCTAGTTTTGCTTTTAACACAGAACCTCCGGGCGAACTCACCTCCAGTTTATTGATCTCCGGTAATTGCAAAGCCGGCAAATCAATGCCGCAACGCTGCAAATAGTCCCAACTTTCCTTACTGATATACTCTCCGCAAACCCGGTGAAAAGGATACTTATTTTTTTCCCATAACGAAACGGTATAGCCCTTTTTTCTTAGCTGGATAGCTGCTGTCAACCCGGCTAAGCCACCTCCTACAATTCCTATATCGTAGTCATAACCGTTCATTTTTTATACACGATCAAATACCTGAATGCCCATTGCCAATTAATATCTGCTTCAACCCCGGCCTTTCGCAATAACTGCCGCCATTCCTTTTTTTTAAAGCCCCTTAGTACGGATAAAGGCGCATCATTCTTAACCAGGTAAGAACGCGAAAAAACTTTAGTTAATCCCGTAATACTCCACCAGGCCAGGGGGTGACGATGAAGATCATTAATAAAGAAGCCGGCCTTACTATGTTGCTGCATCCATTGCAACATCGAAACAAGTTCTTCATTGGTAAAGTGGTGACAAAATAAAGAGCTGAATATTACATCCGGGTAAACAGCGCTGGCTTTATAATCGCTGCAAATAAATTCAATCCCAATATCTCTATATCGGTCTTTGGCAAATTCAACACAATGTGCATTAATGTCGATGCCTGTAAGCTTTGCTTTCACCCCCGCTCTTTTACACCACTGATCAATCGCAAATAAATTGTCGCCACCGCCACAGCCTATTTCACAAATACTGACTTCCTGGCGGGTGCCCAGTATCTTTCTAAACCCTCTTTTAGTAATAGCATGTCCCCCTAATAAGGTATTAATAGTATTCAGCTCCTGCATATTTTGCCTGATATCTTTAAAAGGAATCAGGGGATCATCCAGCAGTTCCTTTTCACTACTTCTTGTTGAAAAATCAGGCATTGGCTAAATGAAATGTTTCTAATGTAAGCCCCGGACCAAAAGCCATTCCTACTATATTTTTAACGGAGCCATTTTGTTCAGCCCTTCTTAAAATCTTTTCCAGCACAAACAATACGGTAGGGCTGCTCATATTGCCGTATTCCTTCAAAACAGCATAACTCTCCTGCAATTGCTCGCGGGTAACGGAAGATCCCCGCTCTACTGCTTCCAATATTTTTTTACCGCCCGGGTGAACGCACCAGCTATCTACAGCTTCAGATGTGATACCATAATATTGCAGCGCATGGTCCATAATGTCTTTGCATTTCTTTTCAAGAATCTCAGGCACTTTGTTGGTAAGTGTCATCAAGAAGCCATCTTTCGAGATCTTCCAGGCCATATCATCGATGCCTTCGAAGTTGATCTCACTGTAAAATTTTTTCAACTCCCAGCCGGCTCTTTTACTCCCTGAATTTTCTACCAATACAGCTGCGGCACCATCACCAAATATGACGGTGCTGGTTATGTTGTCGATGGATCTGTCTTTTTGGAAATGCAAAGTGCACAACTCCACACAAACCACCAATACTTTGGCATCCGGCTCCTTCTCTGCGATATAATGGGCATGCTTTAATCCATGAATGGCCGCATAACAGCCCATAAAATTTACTGAGGTTCTATAAATATTGGGACACAGTTTCAGCTCCTTTACAATAGAAAGATCCAGTCCGGGCGCCTGCATACCGGTACAGCTAACTGTAATCAGGTGGGTAATGTCCGAAGGGTTCATATACTCGTGCAAACATTTCCTGATCACATCAATGGAAAGATCAAGCGCTGCTTTATCATATATTTTTAGCCGGTCTTCAAGTCCACTTGTATTAATATCTGCACCGTCAATATGTAGAATTTCGTTGCGGCCATTCTCCAGGTTAAAATCCGGAACCGCCGCGTAACGGGTTTCTATACCGCTAGATTTATACATAAACCGCAATACTCTTGCTTCCTCCTCAGTGCCGGCATGCACGGCACGTACGGCATCATATATCTGCATCTGGCTTTGCTGGTATACCGGCACTGCTGTTGCAATAGACGTAATTTTACTCATGTTTAATTTCCCAGGTAATGAGTGAAGAGTAAATAGTTGTTAAAACTACAATCACTACACTCCTCAAACACCACTATCGTTTATCCTGTTCTGTTGATAATTAATATGCCAATGAAAGCAATACTGCTGCAAACCGAAGCCAAATAATTCATCTTCATCAGGTTTTTGAAATTGGCACTGCCCGGGTCCCTTTCCACTTTTAAAAACCAGCTGGTAAAATAAAAGGCAACCGGTAACATCGCTAATCCGTAAGCCACCAGAGACCACCACTGGTTCACTCTTATAAAGTAAAGAGTTAGCAATAATAATGCTACAAAAAGAATGATACCACAAAAAATAAAAGTGCCTCTTACTCCCAGTTTATAGCTCAGCGTAATTACTCCGTCCTCCAGGTCCTGTCGATGTTGATATACCTGGGTTAAAGGATAAGTACCCCCGATGAGGAGGGAAGTAACAATAGCGGGTAACCACTCTTCTTTCCACACCAATACATCACTCACACTATTGCTCACAATAAAGTACACCAACGCTCCCTGGCAAATGATCACCGTCAGGTAACCTGCAACCGGGTATTGTTTTAGTCTCACACCGCGGTAGCTATATAACCTCGAAGCAATAATATATACACCAACCCCCACCAAAATCGCCCATCCCAGCAGAGAGGACAGCAACAATGCAAGCATATCCATTGCCACACTTACATAAAATAGTTCTTTGTGAACCGGTAACGGCTTTTCTATTCCCCCGATACTACCTGTATCTTTATCCATATACGAATTATATCCATTACTGGATGGATATACCAATAAATGAAGTATGATGAAGATCAGGCTGGCATTAGCCCAATCGATTACCGGAGCCTGGCTCAAAGCAAACCAAAATACAGGCATGAGGAACAGTGAAAACCCAAACCGCAAATGTTGTATAGTAGACTTTTGGGGCATTTAAAAATCAATGTTTAACCATTGTTCGAATTTGTATAATTTTACTCAAAATATCCATTTTTACTTAAATTAAATTTTTATGTATAAAAAGACCTTTTTAATCTTATTAGTGGCATTATTATCTATAAATAGTTTTGCCCAAAATCTTACGCCCTCTGATGCAGATAGCAAAATTTCTTTTGTTATAAAAAACATGGGTGTAAATGTAGACGGCTCTTTAAAAGGTCTTAAAGGGAAGATGAGCTTTGACCCCAAAAAACTCTCGTCCAGCCAGTTTGACGTCACCGTTGATGTGAACACAATCAATACAGATAATAAACGCAGAGACGATCATTTAAAAAAGGACGATTTCTTCGATGCTGAAAAATATCCCGTTATCGGTATTAAAACAACCAGCATACAGGCCAAAGGCAACAATGTGTATTATGCTAAAGCGGTGCTAACCATGCATGGGGTGTCTAAGAACATTCAATTCGATTTTATTGCAACACCGGTACAAGGTGGTTACCAGTTTAAGGCAGAATTCAGTGTGGACAGGAAAGAATATGGCGTTGGGGGTAATAGCATGACCATGGGCGACAATGTGAAAGTAAGCCTGGATGTTGTTGGAAAGAAATAATTAAATATGTCACTACGATGCGTTATCGCTATGCTCAGATCTTATCTCTAACCGCAGAGAAGTGAGAACGCAAAGCATACGCGGAGGCTTAGACCAGCTCTGGTAAAGTTAAACTAAGAGTATATAATTCAAACTGCTCTGCGTTATCTCCGCTTCTCCCGATCTCCGCGGTTAATACGCTAACTGCAGAGAAATGAGGACGCAAAGGATACGCAGAGGTATAGCTCAACTCTTGCAAAGTTGGGCTAAGAGTACATAATCTGAACTACTCTGCGTTGTCTCCGCTTCTCTCCTCCTCCGCGGTTAATCTCTAAATTTGAACTAACTTTGTTAAAAAGGTTGGCTATGAGATTTTCGGACCTCGACTTATCAAAGACATATACTTATGCTGATTACTTAAAATGGCAGTTCGAGGAGAGACTGGAGCTTATTAAAGGACGCATTTTCAAAATGAGTCCTGCCCCCAGGCGTATCCATCAAAAAGCAAGTGCGATTATCTTTTACAATCTCTTCGACCATTTAAAGGACAAACAGTGTGATGTTTATAGTGCTCCTTTCGATGTTCGCATTCCCCGTAAATCAAAAGAAGATAAAGAAATCGTCACTGTTTTGCAGCCTGACATTTGTGTAATATGCGACCGCTCCAAATTAGACGACAGGGGATGCATTGGAGCTCCGGATATTGTAGTCGAAATTCTCTCGCCGGGAAATAACCGTAAAGAGTTGCAGAACAAATACGAGGTTTACGAAGAAAGTGGCGTTAAAGAATACTGGATTATACACCCGGATGAAAAAACCTTTATGAAATACACATTGGACGCAAGCGGTCATTACCAACCATCCCGCCTGCTGACTTTTGGTGATGTAGTTACAACTCCTGTATTGCCAGGTTTCACTATGGCACTTGACGATGTGTTTAATTTAGATTAGGTCTGTTTCCTGCCGGAATTATTATCGTTTTTAATCAGTATCTTCAATCTATGTTAGTGAAGATCAATGGCAGCGCTGTATACGGCGTTGAAGCTATACCTATCACCATCGAAGTTAACTGGATGGCCAGCGGAAAAGATTCGACCCTTGTAGGGCTACCCGATAGCGCTGTGAAAGAAAGCATGCAAAGGGTTGAAAGCACTATCAAAACCAACGGCTACGATATGCCCCGCACCAAATTGGTTGTCAACCTGGCACCTGCCGACATTAAAAAAAGCGGTACGGCATTCGATCTCCCTATTGCCATGGGTATTTTATCCGCATCGGAACAAATAGAAAATATTGAAGCTTTATCCCAATATGTGATTATGGGTGAGTTGAGTCTTGACGGAGAGATCCGGCCTATTAAGGGAGCGTTGCCTATAGCCATACAAGCCCGCAAACAGGAGTTTAAAGGCTTAATAGTTCCCAAAGCTAATGCACGCGAGGCCGCGATGGTGAATAGCCTTAAAGTATATGGTGTTACCCATATAAAAGAAGTCATCGATTTTTTTGATAAGGGAGAAACCGGGCTGGATGCACTGGAAGTAAATACAAGAGAAGAGTTTTTTCATTCGCAGTATGATTTTGATTTGGACTTTGCTGATGTGAAAGGACAGGAAAACATTAAGCGGGCGCTGGAAATTGCGGCAGCAGGTGGACATAATGCCATACTTATTGGCCCTCCCGGTGCGGGTAAAACTATGTTAGCCAAACGACTGCCTACCATCCTTCCGCCCCTTACCTTGCAGGAAGCACTGGAAACCACCAAGATCCATTCTGTAGCAGGTAAGTTACCTGAAAATGCAACGTTAATTTCAAGGCGTCCCTTTCGTTCGCCACACCATACCATTTCAGACGTAGCATTAGTGGGCGGTGGTGGTAATCCCCAACCAGGAGAAATATCCCTGGCACATAATGGAGTTTTGTTCCTCGACGAGTTGCCTGAATTTAAAAGAACGGTATTGGAAGTCATGCGCCAGCCAATGGAAGAACGCCGGGTAACTATTTCACGGGCTAAACTGGCGCTGGATTTCCCTGCCAGCTTTATGCTGATCGCCTCCATGAACCCCTGTCCTTGCGGTTTTTATAATCATCCGGAAAGAACCTGCACCTGCCCGCCCGGCGCCGTTCAAAAATACCTGAACAAAATTTCAGGACCGCTTTTAGATCGGATAGATCTTCATGTAGAAGTAACACCTGTTCCTTTTAGCGAATTATCCAACATCAGGAAAGAACAAAATTCGGAAAGCATCAGGGACAAAGTGATTAAAGCAAGAGAGTTACAGGCGGAACGTTATAAAAAACATCCGGGCATTTATGCCAACGCGCAAATAACCAGCAAAATGCTGGCGGAGATCTGCGTTATCGATCATGTAGGACAAATGCTGCTAAAAGCAGCCATGGAAAAACTAAACCTTTCTGCCCGAGCTTATGACCGTATTTTAAAAGTATCGCGTACTATTGCCGACTTGGAAGGCTCAGAAAAAATCAAACCCGAATACCTGGCTGAGGCGATCCAATACCGCAGCCTGGATCGTGAGGGATGGGCCGGGTAATTTATTTTCAATAAACCCAAACAATAAAAATATTACTTCGTTATGCTCCGTTTCATTACTTTATTCATATGCTTTGCCTCTTTTACTTTTAATCTGCAAGCACAACCCGTATTACAGAAACGCGATGGGAAAGATGCCTGTATCATTCCGTTTCGCCTTACTGCCTATAATAATATCATTCTTAAAGCATCCATCAATGAAAAAGACACGGTCAACCTGATGCTGCATACCGCATCCAGCGATATAACGCTCACTGAAGAAGCTACCAGGAAACTGGCAACTATACATTTTACCGGCGCAGTTAATGATGTACAAAGCTGGGGCGGGGGCGGCAATAGTTCGCGTTACAGCAAAGGCAATACTTTAAACATCGCCGGCCTGCACTGGGATAATGTAGAAATATGGGATGACCAAAACTCCGGGCAGGAATCGAATGGGAAGATCGGTTTAAATTTTTTCAACGGGCAGGTGCTTGATTTTGATTTTGAAAAGCTGCAACTCACTGTTGGCCCCACCCTTCCACACCGTTTGAAGCAATATGAAAAGTTGCAACTGGTATCAAAGGGAGCCAACCTTTTTATAAAAGGTGAACTGGAAATAGGTGGCGAGTCGTTAGGCACTGAATTACTTTTACACTCAGGTTATGGAGGTGATATTTTGCTTAACGACGCTTTTGTTCAAAACAATAAGATCGATGAGAAAATCAAGATCACCAGCGAGAAAAAATTAAAAGATGCCTATGGCAATGTATTAACTACTCAAAAGGGAGTGTTGCCAGTTTTACAACTGGGCAAGCTACAGTTACATAACGCCAATGTCGGCTTCTTTACCGGCACTGTCGGCCGGCAGAAAATAAGTGTTATGGGAGGTGACATTTTGAAAAGATTCCGCATTATTATTGATGCTTCAAGACAGACGGTTTATTTAAAGCCCAACCGCTACTTCAAATCAAACTATTCCAACATATAAAATGATCGAAAAACAATACATCAATCATTTTGAGATCCTCAGGGAGAAAATAGCTGACAATAACAGCTATCCTTTTAATATACCGGCTTTACGAAACATTACAAAAATTGACCTGCATCCCAATGTAACTTTTATTATTGGCGAAAACGGAACAGGGAAGTCAACCTTACTTGAGGCCCTTGCTGTACAATATGGTTTTAATGCTGAGGGAGGCTCTAAGAACTTCTCTTTTTCCACCCAGCGAACGGACTCGCCGCTGTCTGGAAGCATCAGAATAGGTAGAGGCCTGATTACCCCTAAAGATGGTTTCTTTTTAAGAGCCGAATCTTTTTATAATGTGGCCTCCTATCTTGATCAGCTTCAAAAGGAAGATGGAAGAGCGTTACGATCTTATGGTAACAAATCGCTTCACCAACAATCTCATGGGGAATCCTTTTTCTCACTTTTTATGAATCGGCTGGGTGGGAACGGCCTTTATATATTTGACGAACCTGAAGCGGCTCTTTCTGCACAACGGCAGCTTGCTTTTCTGGTGCGGCTTCATGAACTGGTAAATATGAAAAGCCAATTTATAATTGCCACACATTCCCCGCTCCTTTTATCTTACCCCCATTCAAAAATTATTGAATTATCGGACTCCGGCTACAAAACCACCAGGTTTTCAGATACAGAACCATTTATCGTTCACAAGGCATTCCTGAACGATCCTGCCAAAATGTTGCAGGAACTAGGCATCGACTGACATGTAAAACAAGTTGAAGGCCAACCATTTAATTAATATTTTCGAAAGAAATACTTACAAAGTTTTATGTCTTAAAATATGAAGAGCGCTATTTATACCAGGCATCTTACCCGTTGTTTGATTTTTTTAGGCCAATAGCACCTTAATAAATATTTTTGACAGGCATACCCAGACACGGCATATTGTTAAACAAAGTCAAAAAATATTTGTTCCTTACACCATGGCCGTTGACCAAACGGAACTGATTTTATTATGCGTATACTACTCCACTATCTGAAACCTTATAAATGGCTGGTTGCTTTTGCATTGTTTTTAGCAGCTGTGAACCAGATCTTCTCCTTATTTGCACCCATGATCAGCGGAAACCTGCTGGATATGTTTGCCAATCATCCCCATCATTATGATAAGGCACAAACATTGCCACGCACTGAAAGCAATTACTTATGGGGAGGCAGCGGCTATCACGGCGTATTCTTTTATTTGTTTTTATTGATTGGAACCGCGATGGTAAGCCGTATTGCCAAAGCCTTCCAGGATTATTTTGTAAATGTGGTGATACAAAAATTTGGTGCTACCATTTTTACCGATGGCCTGAAGCATTCCATGCGCTTGCCTTACCAGGACTTTGAAGATCAGCGAAGCGGTGAAACCTTATCTATATTAACCAAGGTTCGTACAGATACCGAGAAGTTTATCAGCAGTTTTGTGAACGTTTTTTTCGTGATCATTGTAAGTATCGTGTTTGTTTCGATATACGCATTCAGGCTTCATTGGACCATTATGCCGGTTTATGCATTGGGCATATTTTTTATCGCTCTTGTAACCAGTTTGCTTAGCAAAAAGATAAAGTTCATCCAGAAAAATATTGTAAAGGAAACCACCGCCCTCGCAGGCACCACTACTGAAAGCCTGCGTAACATAGAAATTGTAAAAAGCCTTGGCCTTACGGGGCAGGAAGTAACACGCCTGAATAATAATACCTTTAAGATCCTCAAACTCGAATTAAAGAAAGTAAAAAGCATTCGTTCGTTAAGCTTTATACAGGGCACACTGGTGAATTTTTTACAGCAGGTAATTGCATTCACCCTGCTCTGGCTGATCTATAAGGGATCGATTACGCCGGGAGAATACCTGTCTTTAATGTTCTATGGGTTCTTTCTTTTTGGCCCCATGCAGGAAATAGGTAATGTCATACTTTCTTACCGGGAAGCAGAAGCTTCTTTGCAAAATTTCCACAACCTGATGTTAAAGAAGAGCGAACCCAAGCCTGTACATCCCCGGCAGCTGGGTGTGCTGGAGGAGCTGGAGTTTAAAAATGTGACCTTTCAGCATCAGACGGCGCAATTTAAAGCGCTTGATAACATTTCTTTTGACGTTAAAAAAGGAGAAACCATTGCCTTTGTAGGCCCCAGCGGGTCGGGCAAAAGTACTTTGGTTAAACTGCTGGTAGGTTTATACCGCCCTAAAGAAGGCACCATTTATTATGATGGTATTAGCGGCGATGATATTGATTTTGATGAACTGAGAAGGCAGATCGGTTTTGTAACACAGGACACACAGCTTTTTGCAGGAACCATACGTGAAAACCTGTTGTTTGTAAACCCTGGAGCCACTGAAGAGCAATTACAAACCGCCTTACGAAAAGCCAGTTGTACGGCTTTACTGGAACGTGCAGGTAACGGCGTAGATACTGTTATTGGTGAAAGCGGTTTAAAGCTCAGTGGTGGAGAGAAACAGCGTATCGCAATTGCCCGGGCTTTATTAAGAGATCCACACCTGCTGATTTTTGACGAAGCCACTTCGGCATTAGATTCGATTACCGAGGAACAAATAACCGAAACCATAAGGGAAGTATCGTCCAAGGGCAGCCAGATCACCGTGTTGATTGCCCACAGGCTCAGCACCATTATGCATGCCGATCGCATTTATGTGCTGGAGCGTGGCGAGGTAGCTGAAACCGGAAGTCATGAAGAGTTGATAGAAAGAAAGGGGCTATACTATGCCATGTGGAGACAGCAAATCGGAGAAAGAAGAACACCAAAAGCACCGGTGGCCTAAACAACATTAACCCTTTATTAAAATTAATTTCAGACGTAATTGCCTTAGCTTTACGCCATGCAATTACCGGTAAAAAACTTACTGACTTCTATATTGGGAGCCTTGCTGCTTTGGGCGGCATGGCCCACCTCACCACTTACCCTGCTGATTTTTGTAGCCTGGCTTCCCCTGCTTTTTTTATCGGATCGCAGTGTTAGCTGGAGGCACTATTTGGGGTATACTTATATCCACATGGTACTGTGGAATGTGCTCACCACCTGGTGGGTAGCCAAAGCCAGCGTGATAGGAGGCGTTAGTGCTTTTTTCGCCAATAGCCTGATCATGTGTGTACCCTGGCTGCTCTACTATTTTACCACAAAATATGTTAAGGGATTTCTGGGCAGCTTGTCCATAATAGCTTACTGGATGGCTTTTGAGTACCTGCACCACAATTGGGACCTGAGCTGGCCCTGGCTTACACTGGGCAATGCTTTTGCTACACATCCCGGATGGATACAGTGGTATGAATACACAGGTACCTCTGGTGGAAGTTTATGGATTTTGCTAAGCAATATGCTTATATTCCATCTCCTGAAATTATATAACCAGGAAGGAAGAACCTTACGCTATTTCAGGAATATAGCGACATGGCTGCTTTTATTGATTGTGCCTATTATCTTCTCCTCTTTTATAAAAAATAACCTGACACTACTACATAATAAATATAATGTGGTAGTAGTGCAGCCCAATATAGATCCCTATGAAAAGTTTGGTACGGGATCAGAACAGGAACAATTGCAAAAGCTCATCAATTTATCAAAGAAAGAAATAGATGCAAATACAGCATTGGTGGTATGGCCTGAAACAGCTATACCCAAGCAAACAAGCGAAGACCAGTTGAGAGATGATTTTTTCTTATCACCACTATGGACTTTCCTGAAAGAAAACCCACAGGTTAATTTGCTTACAGGACTGGAGGGGTATAGAGAATTTCCCTCTAAAGTCAGCCGTTTTGCCAAGCCTTTCAGAGGCGGTGGAGGCTACTACGAAATGTATAATACAGCATTGATGCTGGATAGTACCAAAGCCCAGATCTACCATAAATCCAGGCTGGTACCCGGTGTGGAAGTCTTACCCGGTTTTTTAGCCTTTATGGCTCCTGCTTTTGAAAAATTCGGAGGTACCGGCGGCGGTTATGCTAAAGACACCAATACCCATGTGTTTACAACCAGTAACAATAGCTATAATGTTACACCAGCCATTTGCTATGAAAGCATTTATGGTGATTACCTGGCATCATTTAACCGTAAAGGAGCCAACCTCGTTTGCATTATTACAAACGACGGCTGGTGGGGTGATACGCAGGGCTATAAACAGCATATGAACTACGCCCGGCTGCGCGCTATTGAAAGTCGCAAATGGGTAGCCCGCAGCGCCAATACAGGTATTAGCGGCTTTATTGATCCGTTTGGGAACATAATTCAACAACTGGGCTGGAACGTGGACGGCGCCTTAAAGCAAACAGTACCGGCTTACATAACCGACACGTTTTATACCAGGCACGGAGACCTTTTATCGAAGATCCTGAGTGGCCTGGCTGCGGCATTATTGTTGCTCACAATAATCAGGAAAATAAAGACCCGCAAGCTTTCCAACACTTAGTATAACTATGGCCTGTTCGATACCAGGTCTGAAGTTTTAAAAGAAAATTCGGGGGCACCAGTTAGATAAATTGATTTGCTTAACACTATAAAATGGAAATATGCATAGAAAATCAATAACCGTTGAAGGCAAACTGATCAGTTACATGGCCGGAGGTGAAGGCAATGCCGTTGTACTGTTACACGGATTTGGCGTAGACAGTTCTTCGTGGTCTGAACAAATTAATTACCTTAAAAAAAACTATCGCGTTATCGCTCCCGACCTTCCGGGAATTGGTGTTTCTGACCTCACCAGCGATGTAAGTATGGAAGGGGTGGCTGCAATTATAAAGGAAATACTGGAAGCTGAAGAGATAGAACAGGCAGCAATAATAGGTCATAGCCTGGGGGGATATATAGCTCTGGCATTTGCAGAAAAATATCCCGAGCTGCTATCGGGACTAGGGTTGTTTCATTCCACTGCTGCCGCGGACAACGATGAAAAAAAAGCCAACAGGCAAAAAGGTATAGAATTTACAGACAAACATGGCGCAGGGCCTTTTCTTGAAACCACTGCACCTAAAATGTTTGCAGCTAACACCAAAACCGGCAACAAAGAACTCTATGAACGCTTTATGAGCCAACTGCCCGATATGAGCAAGGAAGCAGTAATAAGGTATTATGAAGCTATGATGCAAAGACCCGATCGCATAGAAATACTGATAAAAATAAAGGTTCCCGTCCTCTTTATTTATGGAAAGCAGGATGAAATCATACCGCTGGATAAAACAATTGAGCAGGCCTCGATTCCGTCCATTTCCTCTGTCAATATTTTAAAAAAATCGGGGCACTTAGGTATGCTGGAGGAGCCGGAAGAGGCCAATAAAGCAATTGAAGATTTTTTATCCGATATTTAGCGCCTGATTAATGAGCGATACAGGAACCCAACGTGATTAAAATTTCATTTTTCATTACACTCTGAAGAAGTCTCCAAGCGAGTTCTTTGAACCTTTGGACAGTAATGAAAACTTTAAATCATCAAAGGTATTCGGCTAAAATCGATAAGCATTTACGAATGAATAAAATAGTTTTAATTACAGGCGCTACATCAGGATTCGGTGAAGCCTGCGCCTTGAAATTTGCTTCTAACAACTACGATGTAATTATTACCGGTCGCCGCAAAGAAAGGCTGGAATTACTTAGCGAAAAATTACAGAAAGAATACAGTGTAAAAGCCTTGCCTTTATCTTTTGATATAAGAAGCAGAGCAGACGTACTGGCAGCAGTTAACAGCCTCCCGGCCGAATGGAAAAAAATTGACATACTTATCAATAATGCGGGGTTGGCTGTGGGCAGAGATAATTTTGATGAAGCAAGTATTGATGATTGGGACATCATGGTGGATACCAATTTAAAAGGCCTGGCTTATATGACCAAGGCGGTTTTGCCTTTTATGATTGATTCAGGAAGCGGTCACATTTTCAACCTGGGGTCTATTTCGGGCAAGGAAGTGTATGCCCAGGGAAATATGTATTGTGCTACAAAGCATGCAGTAAATGCATTGAGCCAGGCCATGCGAATAGAGCTATTAAAGTTTAATATTAAAGTTACTGCGATACACCCCGGAGCTGCAGATACAGAATTCTCAAATGTCCGTTTCAAAGGCGATGATGATAAAGCCGCTAAAGTGTATGAAGGTATTGAGCCATTAGTGGCGCAGGATGTAGCAGATATCATCTTTTACTGCGCCGGATTGCCAGCCCATGTTTGTATTAACGACCTGGTAGTAACCTGTACGCAACAGGCCAATAGTTTTTATACATTTAAGAAATAGAAAATTAAATTGACCTTAGTCGGAAAGCCGTAAGATTAGTTTTTGTTTTCAGACTTGGTCCCACATCACACACTATGGGGATAAAATTTGGTGTTATAGGAAGTGGCAGCTGGGCTACTGCGCTGGTAAAGATCATTACAGATAATGGTAATAAGGTAAATTGGTGGGTGAGAAATGACGCATCGGCTTCGTATATAAAAAAAAGGGCGCACAACCCCCATTATCTCACTTCGGCAGTTTTAAAAACAAAGCTTTTAAAAATCGAGACCGATCTGAGCAAAGTAGTAGCGGCCGCTAATGTGCTTATCATAGCTGTACCGTCGGCGTACACTACCGAGGTGTTGTCTGAACTGGAGCCCGGCGATCTTAAAAATAAAAAGGTATTATCGGCTGTAAAAGGCATGCTGCCCAAAGAAAATATATTACTGAATGAGTACCTCGCCAATGAATTTAATGTACCCCTGCAAAACTATTTTGCCGTGTTGGGACCTTGCCATGCCGAGGAAGTGGCAGCAGAAAAACTCTCCTATCTAACCTTCTCGGGTGCCGATATTGAAATGACCAAAAAAATTGCGGCCTATTTTACCTCACCTGCCATTAATACGGTGGTAAACGATGATATTTTAGGGGTGCAATACGCAGCTGTTCTTAAAAACATATATGCGCTGGGCGCAGGTATTGCTCATGGCCTGGACTATGGCGATAATTTCCAAAGTGTATACATTGCTAACTGTGCTGATGAAATGGCTGCTTTTTTAAGAACTTTTGGGGCTGAGCATATAGTGGTAGGTGAACACGAGGCTAACCTTGTTACCGGAGCAAAATCGGCCAACTACGCTGCTTCAGTTTATTTGGGCGACCTGCTTGTTACCTGTTACTCATTATACAGTCGCAACCGCACATTTGGTAATATGATCGGCAAAGGTTATTCTGTAAAGGCGGCCCAATTGGAACTAAACATGGTAGCCGAAGGCTATAATGCCGCCAAATGTATTTACAATATCAATAAAAAAATTAAGGCTGAAATGCCCATTGCTGCAAACATCTACAAAATATTATGGGATAAGCTTACACCTGCCAAAGGCTTTGAAGCCATTGAAAAGGTGTTGATATAACTTTTTAACCCACAGTTTAAACCGTTGCCTGGACGTCGAAGAAAAGATCTGCCGCGATACCGTCTGCATAGAGCTTGCCTTCATCAGTAAGCCGCAAACAACCGGGTTCATAAATAACAAGTCCCTGGTTGATATATTTCCGGGCGGCCTTCAACAACTGTTGAGCAGCTTCTTCAGAAAAGCTATTTAAACTGATCCCTTCAATCGTGCGAAGTGAGATCATGATCGATTCATTCTGCCGTTGTACAGCTGTCAGCAATTCCTTTTCCATGGGCAGTATTCCTTTTTCAATCGACTCAATATATTGCTGGTTATTGGCAATATTCCATCTCCGCTCTGCTCCGTTAAATGAATGGGCAGAAGGACCGATACCCACATAAGATTTACCCTGCCAGTACGATGAATTATGCCGGCTTCGGAAACCGGGCCTGGCAAAATTGGATATTTCATAATGTTCGTATCCTGCCGCCCTCAGCCATCCCATCAATAACAAAAATTGTTCTGACTGGATATCGGGATTTACATCATCTTTTTTATGCTGCCTGATCAGCTTATCCAGCGGTGTACGGGGTTCAACCGTTAATGCATAACAGGACAAATGAGGGATTTTCAAAGACAGGGCTGTTTCTACATTCTGCTGCCATTTATCATTAGTAAGCCCGGGGGTTCCATAAATGAGGTCCATTGTAATATTATCAAAATATTGCAACGCCAATTGTAGCCCTTCTTTTGCCTGAACAGCGTTATGAGCACGGTTCATCCACTGCAGGTCTTCCTCAAAAAAAGACTGAACGCCAATACTTAACCGGTTAATACCGGCTTCCTTCCACCCTCTTAGTTTCTCTTCTGTCAGATCATCCGGGTTGGCTTCCAATGTGATCTCAGCACCTCCGGCCACCTGATACGCAGATCGAATAGCCCTTAAAACAGCCGAAACCTCTTCTACTTCTAAAAGGCTGGGCGTTCCTCCCCCGAAGTAGATGGTATTCACCGGCCATGTATTGCCGGCTGCGGTTAATTCAATTTCTTTATTAATGGCAGCTAGCATAGCTTCTTTCTTTAATAAAGAAGTGGCAAAATGAAAATTGCAATAGTTGCAGGCCTGCCTGCAAAAAGGTATATGGATATAAATGCCGCTCATGTGATGTTTAGGTTGATAAGTTAACAAGTTTACAGGTTAACAAGGATCTAGTGTTTATACCTTGTGAACTCTTATACCTTTCAACTTTTCAACTTACTTTTACTCCCGTTGAAACCCGCAAAGATACGATACCTGTTTACAGCATTGCTGCTTTTACATTTTTTGCTAACAAAAGGGCAAAGCAGGTATACCTTATCTGTGATTCCTGTTGACCGCGATAGCGCATTTGTAGAGGCAGTTATCCAACCTAAAAAAGAATTTATTAACCGGGATGAATGTACGGGCTATATTAAAGAGCTGATACCTACCCTGCAGGCAAAAGGCTATATTACAGCGTCGATTGACTCTGTACAATCCGATTCCCTGCATAGCAGTATTCATCTCTTCTTTGGAGAAATTTATCAATGGGCTTTAGTGCACGCCGACGAGACATCCCGGAACTGGTTGAGCCAGGTTGGCTGGACGCCCGATAAATTCACCCGGCAACAGTACGATCCAGATAAAATTGTTACGCTTCAACAGCGCATGCTGGTATACATGGAAAACAATGGTTATCCCTTTGCCCGGGTTTTCCTGGACAGCTTGCAAATAAACGGCCGGGATGTTTCTGGAAGAATAAACGTTCAGCCGGGACCTCTTTACCATATCGACAGCATAAAAATTACCGGCAATGCAAAAATAAGCAACGAGTATCTTCAGCAGTTTTTAGGTATTAAGAACGGCTCTGTCTACAGCAAAGAGAAATTACAGCAAATCAGTGCAGAACTCAAGAAGCTTAATTATGTAACAGAAGAATTTCCTCCTCAGCTCATATGGGGAAGCACAGGGGGAACCATAGAAGTGTTTTTGCAACAGAAAAAAAGCAGCCAGGTAAATATAATCATTGGCTTCCTGCCCAATAGCGATGCCTCGGCCAACCGTAAAATGCTGATAACCGGCGAGGGGCTGCTCAACTTAAAAAATGCCTTTGGCGCCGGAGAAACGATCGGCCTTACCTGGCAACGGCTCCAGGCTGCTTCTCAACGGCTTAGCATCAACTATGATCAGCCTTACCTGTTTAAGTCATCATTGGGTGTTGACTTTGGTTTTAATATGCTCAAAAGAGATTCCGCATTTTTAAACTTCGATATAAGGCTGGGCGCTCAACTGGCGTTGAACCGGCAGCAACGCGTAAAATTATATGTGCAGCGGTTCAGTAGTATTTTAAACTATATTAATGAATCAGCAGTTATAGTTACCAGGAAATTACCGGCGGAAGCAGATGTAAAAATTACCAACCTGGGTGTTGAATACGTACTAAATAGTACCAATTATATTTTTAACCCCGTAAGCGGGTTGGAATTACTGTTCAACACTTCTGTAGGTAACAAGTATATTAAACCTAACAACCAGATCGTAGACCTGGAAGACCCGGATGATCCCGATTTCGATTTTGCAAGCTTATACGACACCGTAAAAACGAAATCTTACCAGGTAAGATCCGTGCTGGCGGTTGCAAAATATTTCCCCATAGGCAAGGCCGCAAGAAGCACCATTAAGACAGCCATTAACGGTGGTTACATTTCCGGCTCCAATATATTTAGAAATGAACTCTTTCAGATTGGTGGCTACCGGTTGCTCAGGGGATTTGATGAGCAAAGCCAGTTTCTCTCACAATACGGCATCGGAACACTGGAGTATCGTTACCTGATTGGTGAAAACTCGTATTTTAACGTTTTTGCAGACGGTGGCTGGGGAAAGAATGCCGGCAGGGGAACTAACATAAACTATACTTATCTGTCGGGAGGATTGGGAATGACTTTTGAAACCAAAGTAGGACTGTTTAACCTGGCCTGGGCTGTTGGAAAAAGAAATGACACACAGTTCAATCTACGGCAGTCGAAAATTCATTTCGGATTCGTTAATTACTTTTAATCCCGCAGGTCTATTTTTGCAGCAAAACTCTTTTATTGGCCAGGATTTTTTTAGTATTATTTTTTTGCGTGGGATGGATGTGGATGTCTGACACAACAGCTCAGGGAACAGATAGCCTTGCTGTGAATTCCGCAGATAGTATCACCGCTGCGAAAAATGCTGTTTTGCGTAAAAGCATGGATCTATCAAGGAAAATCCTTAGCCGCCACCCCTACTTTAACTTTTCTGAAAAAGCCGGGTATCCGCCCTATACGGTCAAAACCGTTACACCAGGCAAAGACCATTATTTTTACATAGGTGCCGGACTATTTTTGATGTTCGCAATTTTTAAGGCAAGCTTTGACAAATATTTTACTGACCTCATCAATCTTTTTTTCCGGCGCAGCCTTAAACAACGCCAGTTAAAACAACAGGTAGTTCAAAACTCACTGCCTTCCCTTTTATTCAATGTGCTTTTTATTATAACCGCAGGGTTCTACGGCGCAATGGCTATACAGAAGAATATAGACGGGGCTCAATTAGAGCTTCCGCTATGGCAATTATTTATTTATACAACCGCAGCCATTGGCATTATCTACCTGGGCAAGTACTTTATACTCAAATTTATTGGCTGGGTTTTCAGAATCAGCAAGTTGACAGATAACTATATTTTCCTGATCTTCCTGGTAAACAAAGTACTGACCATACTCATACTACCCCTGATTATTGTAATTGCATTATCTGTAAAACCCATTAGCACCATCGCCTGGACACTCAGCTGGTTGCTGATTGCAGGGTTTATACTATATCGTTATATATCAGCTATTGGTATTGTTCGAAAGGATAACAGCATTAGTTTCTTTCACTTTATTCTATATGTAGGTGCATTTGAAATTCTGCCTACTGTAATACTGTACAAAGGAATATTATCCATTTTAAAATAATAGTGTACTTTTGCATCCAATTTTAGGAATCGCTAATGGTAAATGAAGTGAAAAAATCCGGTACCAAGTCTTCGGCAGACAAGATTGAGCGTATACTCATTACACAGCCAAAACCTTCGAGCGAAAAGTCTCCCTTTTTCGATCTTGAAAAAAAGTATGGCGTAAAGCTCGACTTTGAGCCGCTGATAAGCATAGTCCCCATTTCCGGTAAAGACTTCAGGCAACAAAAAATAAACATTGTTCGCTTTACCGGTGTCATATTTACAAGCCGTAATGCTATTGATCATTTTTTTCGTACCTGCGAGGAGAATAAGATCACTGTTTCCCAGGACACTAAATATTTCTGCATTACAGAAGCAGTAGCCTTGTACCTGCAAAAATTTATCCTGTACAGAAAACGTAAAGTTTTTTACGGGGCCGACGGCACTAATAAAAGCCTGTTTGACGTTATGAACAAACATAAAGAAAACCTAAGCTTTCTTTATGTATGCTCAGAAAATCAGCAGGATAGTGATATTGTAAACTGGCTGAAAAACAACAACTGCGACTTTGAGCTGGCTTTTATGTATCGATCGCAAAGCAATGATATTAAGAAAGCAGTTGGCGAGAAAGACTTTGACGTAGTTTGTTTTTTTACTCCTTCAGGCATAAAAAGCTGGTTCGACAATTTCCCCAAGTTTAAGCAAAACGGGATGGTTGTGGGTACTTTTGGTGATAACACCAGGGCGGAAGCTGTTAAGCTGGGACTTAACCCGGAAATTATAGCACCCAAGCCTAAAACCCCCAGCATGATCACAGCGCTGGACCACTTCCTGGCAGACTCCAACAAAAAGTAATTGATAATCAAGGGGCGAATACCGGCCTTATCGTTATAAGTTAGCCAGCGTCTATTCTTTACCAAAACCTTAACTATCACTTAGTTAGGCGGGTGACATTTTTTAGCAACATTTGCCCCATTATGGTTAACTTTGCAGACTTTATGAGATTTGTAATCGCTGTTTTTTTGGTAGCTTCTTTAGTATCCTGCGGACCGGGCATGAACAAGATATTAAAGAGCAAGGATCCTGCATTTAAGCTTAAAATGGCAGATCAGTTCTATGCAAAGAAAAAATGGATGAAGGCTTACACTATTTATGAAGATGTAATCCCCTATTACAAAACAACGCCCCAGTTTCAGGATATTTATTACAAGTACGCCTATACCACTTTCAACCAAAAGGACTATGCAAATGCAGAAAACCTTTTTAAAACCTTCCTCGAAAGTTTTCCTAACAGCCCCAGGGCCGAGGAAATGGAGTATATGCGGGCGTATATCTTTTACCTGCAGTCACCCAAAGCAGAATTGGATCAAACAAATACCTACAAAGCGATCAGCAATCTTCAAACCTTTGTCAATACGCACCCACAATCAGTTCGTATTACAGAGGCCAATCGCTATATTGATGAATTAAGAAAGAAACTGGAAATAAAAGATTATAAATCGGCGATGCTATATTATAACATTGGTGAGTTCAGGGCTGCAGGGGTTACTTTTTCTACTTTGCTGGATAATCACCCGGAATCTCTGATAGCCGATGAGTATAAATACATGGTGGTGAAGTCTTTCTTTCGTACTGCAGAACTTACAACTGCCATAAAAAAAACAGAACGTTACAGAGACGTGATCAATGAAGGAAATGAGTTTATTGAGCGTTTTCCTGAAAGCAAATACCGTAAAGATGTAGAAAATTACATCTCTTTATCAAATACAGAAATACAAAAATTTACAAATAATGAGCAAGTTAAGACGACAACTTAGCGCCGGCATCCCCAGCAACGTGGAAACAAAAGACCTGGGAAGCATTAAACGCAAAACCGGTAATCTTTATGAATCGATCGCCATTATTGCTAAAAGAGCAAACCAGGTGAACATTTCTATTAAAGAAGAGTTGCACAATAAGTTGGATGAATTTGCCAGCCACACAGACTCTTTGGAAGAGATTCATGAAAATAAAGAGCAGATCGAAATTTCCAGAGCATACGAAAGAATGCCGAACCCAGCTTTATTGGCTACTTACGAGTTTTTAGACGATAAAGTATACTTTAGAAAAGCAGAAGACGAACTGTTTAGCTAGTATATTTTAGCATAAAAAATTAGAACCACAGTAACATTTTAAATGGCTGTGGTTTTTCTGTTTTAAATATTTTTGTAGTCAGGCTGGTAGTTTGATTGTTTATATTGCGTCTTCAATGGGATGCATGTGTAAACTATAGCTTGCCCATGCATCGCGTCTGGTGGCTACGTTTCAGGGTCTGTAAACAATAATTAAAACTCATCTACTTTGTTAGAAGGCAAAAAAATATTGATCGGTATTTCGGGCAGCATTGCGGCCTATAAAATCATTTCACTTGTTCGCCTGCTGGTAAAGCAGGGCGTAGAGGTTAAAGTGATTATGACCAGCGCCGCTAAAGATTTCGTGTCTCCTTTAGTGTTATCCACACTTTCGAAGAATGAAGTGCTCGCGGACATCTTTGCTGAAAATACCTGGGCCAATCATGTACAACTGGGCAGATGGGCCGATGTAATGTTGATTGCTCCTTTGAGTTGTAACACCCTGGCCAAAATGGCCAACGGCCATTGCGATAACCTGTTACTGTCCGTTTACCTGTCGGCCACCTGCCCTGTTATAGTGGCTCCGGCAATGGATGAAGATATGTGGCACCACCCCTCTACACATCGCAATCTCGAGCTTCTTAAAAAGGATGGTGTTATGATTATTCAACCGGGCCATGGCGAACTAGCCAGCGGTTTGTTTGGTGATGGGCGTATGGAGGAGCCTGAAAACATTATCACCTACCTCAGCAATTATTTCAACAAGAATAAAGGCAGGCTGGCAGGTAAAAAAGTACTGGTTACTGCCGGTCCAACCCATGAAGCTATAGATCCTGTTCGCTTTATTGGCAATCATTCTTCTGGTAAAATGGGTATTGCACTAGCAAAAGAATGCAGAGACAGAGGGGCTGAAGTAGTATTGGTTTTAGGCCCGGTGGCCCTACCTGCTGAGTATGCAGGCATTACAGTTATTAAAGTAACTTCTTCAGACGAAATGTATAATGCCTGCCACGATCATTTCAAAAAGGTTGATATAGCGTTAATGGCAGCGGCCGTGGCAGACTATAAACCGGAGGTTGTTAGTGAGCAAAAGATAAAGAAAGCAGGCGATGCTACTCCTGAATTAAAACTGGTCAAAACAAAGGATATCCTCAAAAGCCTGGGCGCTATTAAAAATGATCGCCAGGTATTGTTAGGATTTGCATTGGAAACCAATAATGAAAGAGCCAATGCTTTGGAAAAATTGAATAAAAAAAATGCAGACTTTATTGTATTGAATTCGCTAAACGACGGGGCAACGTTTGGTAGCGACGTTAATAAAATCACCATATTTACCAGGTCGGGCGCAGAAATACAATTCGATTCTAAAAGCAAAACGGAAGTAGCTTCAGACATAGTAAATACCATACTGGATCATACAAAAACTTTAAGCATTTAACATGCACAGATATTTATATATTTTAGGTTTACTGCTGGCCCTTACATCCTGCAGCGGCTCTGCTGATACACTTCCCAAAGAAAAAATGGAAAAAATAATGTGGGATGTAGCTCAAAGCAGTGAATTGCTAAACGGGTATGTTTACTATAAATACCCCGAACAAAACCGGGCAGCGTTGAATGACGCCATGCTTCAAAGAGTATTTAAAATTCACAACGTTACAAAAGAGCAGTTTAATAAAACGCTGGATTACTACGAGAAAAGACCGGACGAACTAAAGACTATAATCGATACCGTTGTAAGCCGGCAAAAAAGAGCATTAGGAAAGGATACCGGTTCTACTGCTGCACCAGTATTGAACAAGGATGGCGCGCCGGCTATTTAATCACAACAATCAAACCCTCAGCATTTGACCGCCCGAAAAATTTGTTATAACGGCATCTATCACAATGAAACAGACCCGGTATTACAGGCGGGCAATAAAAGCTACCGTTATGGCTATGGGTTCTTTGAAACCATCAAAGTTTGGAAAGGCGCCCTTGTTTTAGACGAATACCATCAAAAAAGAATTGAGAAGAGCCTTCGTCTATTACAATACACCCTGCCCGCTCATTTTAACATTAAGCATGTCTTCAACCAGGCTGTACAACTCTGCGAAAAAAATGGATGCGCCCATGCGGCCCGTGTAAGGCTTTCCTTTTCCAACGGTAATGGCGGCCTTTTCGACGGAGATGATCAACTTCAATATATCATCGAAGCATGGCCTTTGGAACCTGCTAATAATGATTTTAACGAAAATGGACTGGTTACCGGCTTCTTTCCCGAAATAAAGAAAAGTTGTGATAGTTACGCAAATATTAAGTCTGCTTCTGCCCTGCTTTATGCGGTGGCAGCCAATTACAGCCAACAGCAAAAATGGAATGATTGCATTATTTTAAATCAACGCGAAAACATTTGCGAAACCATTATAGCCAACTTATTCTGGATAAAAGACGATCGCATATTTACACCCGCATTAACTGAAGGCTGCGTAGAAGGTGTAATGCGATCTTATCTTATTGACCAGATCGGCACCGTAACCGAGACGCCCTGCCATACAGCAGATCTTTTGCAGGCAGACGAAGTGTTTTTAACAAATGCTATCCGCGGTATACGATGGGTACGAAGCATTGAAGACGCCAATTACAAGGGAAGCATTTCCAGGAAATTGCATGAACAACATATCAAATCACTTTTTTAAAAAAGGTTCGTTTTTTGCTATACTTTAGCCATCAAATCAATCACTTTGAAAAGAGAAGCCGTAAGTATATTTTGGTTCAGGAGAGATCTTCGTCTTGAAGATAATGCAGCATTGTACCATGCTTTAAAAAGCGGTAACCCGGTACAACCTGTTTTCATATTTGACACGCATATTTTAAATGAGCTGGAAGATAAGACCGATCAACGCGTTACATTTATTTACGAAGCGTTGCAACAGATTCAGGAGCAGCTTATACAATTGAACGCCACATTAGATATACGTTACGGTACACCGGAAACTGTTTTTAAAACCCTGGAAAAAGACTACGATATTCAAAGTATTTTCCTGAACCAGGATTACGAGCCTTATGCAAGGCAACGCGACAATACAATTTACAGCTATTTTAAAGAAAAGGGAATTGCGGTAAAAGGTTTTAAAGACCAGGTGATATTTGAAAAAAATGAAGTGCTGAAAAATGATGGTAAGCCTTATACGGTTTACACTCCTTATTCTAACAAATGGCTATCTCTTGTTACCCCCTTTTTTCTTAAGCCCTACCCTACTAAGAAATACTGGATTAATTTCTATAAGCGCCCTGAAATACCCTTCCCTTCGCTGGAAAAACTGGGATTTAAAAATATCCGCACTACGTTTCCATCAGGCAACCCCGATTCCGGTCTTATAAAAGATTACGACAAAACGCGCGATATACCGGGCATTAAAGGAACTACAAGAGTGAGTGTACATTTGCGATTTGGTACGATTAGTATTCGTAAGCTGGTAACCAGGGCCGGCAAACTGAATCAAACCTACCTGAAAGAGCTGATCTGGCGCGAGTTTTACCAAATGATCTTATTTCATTTTCCTGATGTGGTAGATACTTCCTTTAAAAAAGAGTATGATAAAATACAGTGGAGAAATAATGAAAAGGAATTTGAAGCATGGTGTAACGGTCAAACAGGCTATCCCATTGTTGACGCAGGTATGCGGGAGCTGAATGCAACCGGCTTTATGCATAACCGGGTGCGTATGATCACAGCTTCTTTCTTAACCAAGCACCTGTTAATTGACTGGCGCTGGGGTGAGGCCTACTTTGCAAAAAAGTTGCTGGATTATGACCTGGCTTCCAATAACGGTGGGTGGCAATGGGCAGCAGGTAGTGGTTGCGATGCCGCACCTTACTTCAGGGTATTCAATCCCTATATACAAACAAAAAAATTTGACGGCGATCTCAAATATATCAGGAAATGGGTCCCTGAATTTGAGCATCAGGATTATCCTGCCCCGATTGTAGAACACGATTTTGCACGTAAACGCTGCCTGGAGGTATATTCAAAAGCCTTGAAAAAGTAAGCTTTGATTTATTACTTACTGCTTTTTTCAAACACCGTTTGCAATACATCGATGGCTTTTTTACCATCCACACCGAGGTCGAGGCTGTAATTATTTACATAGAGCTCAATATGCTGGCGCATTACATCCTCGCTCATCGCCTGCGCATGCTCTTTCACATAATTTGAAACCTTGGGATAAGTATTAAATGATTGCTGCAAACTTTGATTGATTAGTTGATTAACCTGCTCATATATATCATTACCCAAAGACTTTTTGATGACAATTCCACCCAGGGGAATGGGCACCCCCATCTTTTCTTCCCAATGCTGCCCTAAGTCCAGCACTTTATGCAATCCTTTTTGCTGGTACGTAAACCTGTTTTCATGAATGATCACACCGAGATCGGCTTCTTTGTTTACTACCGCATCTTCAATTTCATGAAACACCCGGAACGCTTTATTAACGGCATCCGGGAAAGCAAAGCTAAAGAGCAGGTTGGCTGTTGTATTTACACCGGGCAAAACGATCGAAGCTTTATTGACATCATCATTTGAGAACTTTTGATCGGCATGAGCAATCAATAATGGCCCCACTCCTTTTCCTAAAGCGCTTCCTGCATTCAATAACCGGTAAGTATCTGCGGTTTTAAAGTAAGCAGGAAAACTTAATTTGGTAATATCCAGCTTCCCCTCCAGCGCCCAGCGGTTTAAAGTTTCCACATCTTCCAATACCGGGTCGAAAGTAATATCACCGGTATCAATACCACCGTTCACAAGGGCATCAAAAATAAATGTATCATTAGGACAGGGAGAAAAACCAATTGTCAAAACCATATCGATTGAAAATATAAAATTTAAAAAGTATCGGGCCGTTAAATCTACAAGAGGGAGCTGCTGCCTATTTGCTCAGCTATCCTAACCAGCTCTTTGTTTAAATTGCCAATGGCATCTTTAAAGTTCCATTTGCCTTTGTCCCGCTCTCCCACATAATTAGATATTGACCTGATTTGCAGGAATGGGACTTTTTCCATCAACGCTACATAATGCAATGCCGCGCCCTCCATTGATTCCACTACAGCACCCTGTGATTTCAACAACCGGATCCTGTTTTTGTTCGTAGTAACTTCATTTACGGTTACACCAACCACAGCTTCCATACCAGCTATACCCTGTATCTTTTTATGTGGATTTCTTAAACTGCCGTTAGTGAAAGGTTTTTGCCCCGGAGCAATAAATCCCATATCAAATACAGACTTCCACTGTTTATGCTCTTCTACCCCCAGATCAGCAAAACGTTCTTCTTTTACAACAAGTACTTCTCCCAACGGGTATTTACGGTCAAAACAGCCCGCTATACCCGCCTGTATGAGCATTGAAGGCTGGTATTGTACAATTGCTTTTAGCATATTATATACAGAAGGCGCAGCACCTATGCCTGTAATGGCAACAGGTATACCTTTTTTTTTCAATACCGGCAAAGATGGAGCGATCTCCATCTTTGTGGCAGCCACTATTAATATACGGTTCTTGTCCTGCATAAGCAGCAAAGTTCTTACTTTATGAGTAATAATCAGCGGAGATAATTAGTGTTTCGCACGGATCGGTATCTGGTAGTTATAACCTAATTGCACATAAAAGGGCAACATAGGTCTTGATTTAAAGTCTTCGGCTACTATGCTCCCCAACCGAAGCGCCAGTACATTTCTATTAAAAGAAAGACCGGTTCTTAAACCATAGCTAAAGTTGCCGCCGGTGGGCGGATGGTACCAGCCGTTCTTTACCAGTGGAAACTCTTGTTCATAGCTGGCGGAATGTTGAAAATGTGTTACGATGGCTTTATCAAATCCGGCTTCGGCTGCTGCAAACCAACGGGATTTGTACAGCCCCAGCGATATTGACATTTTTGCGCCGAAGTTTTTGGCCGTAACCAGGTCGTTTTGGAACCGCCTGTAGATACCCTGCACTTCCGCAGTTGCGCGCAAACCTCTCCATTGAAGCACCTGCATTTCGATACCATACTGCGTAGCAAAGTCATCAAGAGGTTGATTGCCCGAGGGAACAGAGAAACCGAGTTTAGCCACCAACGGAAAGCTGGTACCCGTTTTGTATGCATAGCCTACTCCATATACCACCCCATAGTCCGCTCCAATATGAGCGTTTACAATATGAGCTCGCCCGGAGTTGGCCCAGTTAATAGTTTGGGCTGATGCAGGTTGCATAAACAGGCAGATGCATACATATATGATGCATGAAATTATTGATTTCATTAAGATAAGTTTGGATTAAAATTTTTTCAGGTAATTAAGTATTGCGGGCAGTGTTATTTGTTGCCATGCACTCTTATTGGTTATAATTCCATCGTGGCCTACACCGGCTATTTTTATTTTTTCTACCGTATTGTAGGCTGTTGTTATTCGGGCGGCCCAGCTATCGGGGTAAGCTTTGTTTCTTTCGCTGTAGAAAAAAAGAACGGGTTTATTGAAACGATTGATCCCTTTTGAGAAATCTGTTTTATACTTATCACCTGCTTCATAAAGCGCTTCAGATATAACGGCGCCATCACGCCAGGAAAAGCTGGGATCAAAATCGGCTTCACCGGTAATTTCATTCCTTGACGAAAGCATGGCCATCTTATAATCCAGAATAGCATGCTGATCTTCTTTGGATGTGATAAACTGATCGAGATAAGTAACATTATTCAGGGCTTCACCCCATATATTAAAGGATCTGGACCTTTTTACATAGTCCGCAACATCAGCCCATTTCAGGCCACCAGGTTCACACACGATCAACCCATCCACCAATTCAGGGTTTCGCCCGGCATACCCCGAAGCCAACATTCCTCCCCAGGAATGCCCCAAAAGAATCACTTTTTGCCGGGGGCTTTTTTTATAATGGGCAATTACAGCACCTAGTTCATCATACATTAAATCCACGGCTGCCTCTCCCAGGGAAATAAAAGACCTGCGCGGGAATCTTTGTGAGAGCCCGCTCCCTCTTTGATCATAGAAGGCAACACGATAGCCTTGACCGGCCAGATCTTTGCAATTCAGGAGATACCGGTAATCTCCTCCCGGGCCTCCATGAATCGCCACAACCAGGGGAGCATTTTCCGGTCCGAAGGCCTCCGAATGTAGCAGTGAGCCGTTCACACGGATCGATGGGATGCCAGGATCTTCATCCGCCGTTTTTGGAACAAGATTACCCGGCTCATCAATGTATTTATCTTTTGTTGAGCATCCGTAAACCAATACGGCTAAAAGGGCCACTATCAACCCCGTTTGTTTTACAATCATATTTGCATTTTTAGTTCAACGCAAAACTGGGTAAAACAAAAAAATAAAGCGGCTCAACTTACAATATGAGACCTCTTTTTGAAAATAATCAAACAATTGATTACAAGAAAGTTATGAAGAACGAGACTGATTAATGAAGCATGAGACGCTATTGATTAGCAGGTGCCGTGTTTTTCATGTGTTCGGTAGGACTGAAGCCTGTATGCTTTTTAAAATTCCGGTTAAAGGATGCTTTGGAATTGAAACCACATTCGAAGGCCAGGGAAAGAAGTGTATACTTTTGGCTCTCCGGATTATTTAGAGCTTTCAAAAATGCTTCTATCCGAAGCGCATTAATATAATCGTAAAAGGTCTTACCTTCTATCGAATTGATCGCCTGCGATAGTGTATTGGGATGCACTGCTAACCGGTCACTCAGTTTGCCCAGTGTCAATTCAGCGTCTCTGAAAAGAGATTCCGTTTGCATCAGCTTAAGCATATCCGCGTGTATTTTCTCAATAGTCGCTTTGGTTACACCCGACTTTTGATATTTAGGAACGTCAGGAGGCAAATTTGAAACGGCCGCTTCCCGGGGAAGCTCTTCTTGATATGGCATCGGCGCCTGCTTAACAAGCATGTCGCTGTTCAATATCCCCACCTGCTTGATTCCAAAATACCCGATAAACAAAATGAAAAATACAACAAACGTATAGATCAACCGGTCATCACCCCAGATAACAATGAGCCAGATGATGCTGATACCTATTATAAGATAGTATAGCCAGTTTAAATTGATCTTTTCTGTGTCTGAAAATAAGTTGAGAATATTTCTCCGGTGTTTTTTTAAGTAATATAATGAAAGACCTATATAACTTATTCCTGACAGAATAATGGTCACGAATATATACAAGGCCGGCTCCTCATAACCTTTCCCGTTGTTTTGATATACCCATATCTTTTCTGCAGGCGGTCTCAGAAAAAATCCTGACAGCGAAAGATACACGATCAACACGGGAACAAAATGACCAGCCCAGTAATACCTGGCCGGAAATTGATTCGTCAATGCTGCTGTATACAAAAACAGGAACGGGCCATGAACCAGCGGTAAGGGAATTTCGATACCAAGTAAATAAGGCCAATCCTGATATTGTTGCGTTTGTACTATATAGAATAGACTAAGATGTATACCCAGAACGAAAAGCCATGTTGTTAAAATATAATCGGCTTTGGTTTTACCTCTTTTGGTGATCAAAAGAGAGGACAAAAAGAAGGTAATAATGATCCCGGTTAAAAAAAGGATAGGCACAAAATGTTTTTTGAAGCCCGTAAAAATACAGGAAATACGCTAATATACCGGATACTGAGATGCCTGGCGGCAGGTTATTTTATGGAACATAGCAGGGTTTTCACCGAACCCATTTAAATATAAAGCCGTTTTATTTTTTAAAAAATCGATAATTTTGATTTTCTATGGTATATCTTACGAGACAGGAACATTTTAATGCAGCGCACCGCCTTTACAATCCGGCCTGGGACAATGCAAAAAATGAAGAAGTGTTTGGCAAATGTGCGAATCCTAATTGGCACGGACATAATTACGACTTACTAGTGACAGTTAAAGCAAAACCCAACTACGATACAGGTTTTGTTTTTGATGTAAAAAAATTGAGCACGATCATCCGCGAGCATGTTACTGAAAAGCTCGATCATAAAAACCTGAATGAAGATGTTGATTTTATGAGGGGGAAAATGTGCAGCACAGAAAACCTTGCCATTGAAATTTGGAAACAACTGGAACCTCATATTCCTCCGGGCATACATTTACATTGTATTAAGCTATACGAAACTCCGCGTATTTATGTGGAGTATTTTGGGGAATAGTCATCATCAAAATCCTCCGGCGGGGTTATTACTTCAATCATTATTCATCAATCATCACCATGAAAGTATCCGTATACAGACAGGAACATTTCAATGCAGCGCACAGACTCTACAATACAGATTGGGATGAGTCGAAGAATGCTGCTGTGTTTGGCAAATGCGCCTACCCTAATTATCATGGTCATAATTACGACCTGGTAATAAAGGTAACTGGAGACCCTGACCCTCAAACGGGCTTTGTCATGGATATGAAAGAGCTGAGCGATATTATCAAAAAAGAAGTGTTGTCAAAGTTTGATCATAAAAACTTAAACCTGGATACAGAAGAGTTCAAAACGCTTAATCCAACTGCCGAAAATATTGCGATTGTTATTTATAATCTTTTAAGACCTCATATAGAACCGTCTTTAGACTTGCAGGTTCGTCTTTATGAAACACCCAGAAATTTTGTAGATTATCCGGCAAATGGATAATTTTAATATATCATAATTATATTGACATACTTAACTAATACCCATGTCCTACAAGAAGATTGAGACATACGATGAAGCTACTACGGAAGGCCTCATTAAAAACTACAAAGAAGTTTTACAGCTTTTAGGTGAAGATCATGAGCGGGAAGGATTACTGAAGACGCCCGAGCGCCAGGCCAAAGCCATGCAATATCTGACGCAAGGGTATCAGCTGGATGCCCATGCTATTATTAATTCGGCCAAGTTTCATGAAGACGTAAGCGAGATGATTGTAGTAAAAGATATAGAATTATACAGTATGTGCGAGCATCATGTACTTCCATTCTTTGGAAAGGCCCACGTAGCCTATATCCCTAATGGTTGGATTACAGGTCTGAGCAAGATTGCCCGGGTGGTTGATGTATTTAGTCGCCGCCTGCAGGTACAGGAGAGGCTGACAGTACAAATAATGAATGCCATTAAAGAAACGCTTAACCCATTGGGCGTGGCAGTGGTTATTGAAGCGAAACATTTATGCATGATGATGCGCGGTGTTCAAAAACAAAACTCGGTAACTACTACTTCAGCTTTTGACGGTGAGTTTCAAAAAAATTCTACCAGAAGCGAATTCCTGAAATTGATCACTGCCGACCTGCACTAAAGAGAGCACAGCTGCTTTTGAATTTTATTACTCCGAAAACAAAGAAATTTATCAAAATGAAACATGCTATTATATTTCCAGGCCAGGGCTCTCAGTTTGTTGGCATGGGAAAAAACCATTACGAACTCAGTGTATTTGCAAAGAAATTATTTGAGCAAGCTAATGAAGTGCTTGGGTTTCGCATTTCAGATATCATGTTCGAAGGAACTGAAGAAGATCTGAAACAAACCCGTGTTACGCAGCCTGCTGTTTTCCTGCACTCCATCATTGCGTACAGAACTATTGAAGATGCTAAACCAGATATGGTTGCGGGTCATTCTTTAGGAGAATTTTCTTCATTGGTAGCCAATGGAACTTTAAGCTTCGAGGACGCGCTGCAGCTGGTATCCATACGGGCAGGCGCCATGCAAAAAGCCTGTGAGATCCAGCCGTCAACTATGGCCGCAATTATCAATCTTTCTGACGAAAAGGTGGAAGAGCTTTGTGCCGAAACACAAACAGAAACCGGGGAAATTGTGGTGCCGGCTAACTATAATTGCCCGGGCCAGCTCGTTATAAGCGGTAGCCTGAAAGGGATTGAAGTGGCCTGTGAAAAAATGAAAGCGGCCGGAGCTAAAAGAGCATTGGTATTGCCCGTTAGTGGTGCATTTCATTCGCCGCTTATGGAGCCAGCTAAAAAAGAATTACAGGATGCTATTGAAAAAATAACCTTCCATACTCCTGTTTGCCCGGTTTACCAGAATGTGGTGGCAAAACCGGTAAGAGACAAGGATGAGATCAAAGAGAACCTGATTGCTCAACTTACCGGCGCCGTTAGATGGACCCAAAGCGTGCAGGCGATGATTGCGAATGGAGCTTCTAAGTTTACAGAAGCCGGACCTGGAAAGGTTTTGCAGGGACTGGTACAAAAAATCGACAAAACAGTTGAAGTGGCAGGTGTTAGCTAAGCGGATCACCCATTGGTAAGTCCGTTAAATCATCAACTTATATCAGGTATTTAACTTACAAAAGCTACGCTTAATAGACTATATTAGGTGTAGCTTTTTTCATTTTCGCCTTCATGCAGTAACTGATCCACCCTACCCCAAAATCTCCCTGGAGAAGGTTAATTTTTAATTATCAGAAAAAAAAATTGGAACTTAACGAATAACACCGTTAACTTTGCTAACACTGTTAGGAAAACGGAATAATTTATGAGTGTATCCGAGCGCAAATTAAGAGACAGGGAAATGACCCGTAAAAAGATCATTGATGCAGCATTGCACCTGGTGAAGAATGAAGGATGGGAATCGCTGTCTATACGTAAAATAGCGGATGCCATAGAATACAGCGCGCCGGTTATCTATGACCATTTTGTTAATAAAGAAGCAATTCTTTTTGAAATATCTCAGGAAGGCTTTAAGCTCTTGTTGGCAAACATTCACAAAGCCATTTCTAAAGAGAAGTCCCCGCAGGACGAGTTGAAAGCGCTGGTAGACTGCTATTGGAAATTTGCGCTTAAAAACGGGAGCTACTTCAAACTCATGTTTGGCATAGGTATGCCTTGTTGTGGAGAAGGCAAAATGAAGACAGAGTTTGAAGCCCTGCAGGATCTTATTTACGAGATCATAAAAAAAATAATTGTTGAGAAGAAAACCAATATAGAATCTGCGTGTTATAAAACACATGCTTTTTGGTCGGCAATACATGGTTTTACTTCGATCATGATTACAAGAAGTGCCGATGTTCCTCAAACGATGAACGTATCGGTACTTGATCAAATGGTAGTGAACATTATAGAAAACCTTTAAGTTCCAAAAAAGACAATCATCCAGACAATAACAATTTCTTAAACACATTCCCGCAAAGAATGATGACGGGTTATGGAGTTATCGCTCCGTACACAGGGATTGAATTGCCCTAACAGGATCACTGTACTCCCGTATCATCAGGCTACGCATCACTCCGTTGGCAGGTAACCCCCGGAGAATGGATCTTTTTGACTAAAAAATCAAATCTACAAATGAAAACAAGAACACATACACCCCTCATGAGCCTGTTGGCGCTCACGCTTATTGGATTGTCAACATTACTGCAAAGCTGCACCAGCGGATCGGCAAATCCTGGGCCTCAAAACCAGCCACCGGCACTGCCCGTAATGGGCGTTCCTATATCACCTGTAACTGTTTACCAGGAATTTTCTGCTTCGCTTGAAGGAAAAGTGAACGTGGAAATACGCCCGCAGGTAGATGGCTACCTGGAAAAAATCTACGTAGACGAAGGTGCTTATGTCACAGCAGGTCAGCCTTTATTTAAAATTAATGGCCAGTTATATAATGAAGTACTGAACAACGCAAGAGCAAATGTACTTGCTGCACAAGCCAATGTTCAAAAGGCACAGGTAGACCTTGACAGACTTCAGCCGTTGGTGGACAATGCCGTTATATCTGATGTGCAATTGAAGACAGCGAAAGCCAATTACAACGCAGCTACCGCAGCACTCGCACAGGCCAGAGCCATGGTGGGTAATGCGCAGATCAATGTGGGCTACACAACAATTAAAGCACCGGTTAGCGGTTATATTGGTAGCATTCCTTTCAAAACCGGGAGCCTTGTGGGCCGGGGCGAAGCACAGCCTCTTACCGTGGTGAGCGAGGTGAATACAATGTATGCTTACTTCTCTATGAGTGAACCAGACTTTATTGCTTTTAAAAACAAGTACACCGGTGAAACCATTGAACAGAAGCTGAAAAACGTTCCCTCAGTTGAATTACTCCTGGCTGACAATACGGTTTACCCACAGCAGGGAACAATAGAACTGGTACAGGGACAATTCGATAAAACCATTGGTGCTATTACTTTTCGCGCTGCATTTCCAAATCCCAACAAAGTATTAAGAAGTGGTAATACAGGAAAGATCAGGTTGCCACAGCTTTTTAACCAGGTGTTGGTGGTACCGCAGGAAGCCACATTCGAAATACAGGATAAAGTATTTGTATTTACGGTGGACAATAACAACAAGGTAGCCAGTAAACCTATTGGTCTTTCCGGTAAAAATTCTTATTATTATTTCGTAAACAAAGGGCTTTCTCCTGGTGAAAAGATTGTGCTTTCGGGCACAGGCAATCTAAAAGAAGGTACTCAAATTCAACCCCAATGGGTGTCGGCAGACAGTTTATTAAAGGTCAATCCTATATAACAAAGCTTCATTAATCAGAACCAGCATACCGCTATAAAAGAGCAGTATGAAAGTGACAAGATGGTCACTTCAGGGAATTCTTATCCCGGTTATTTTAAGCAAGCACCCTACAACTACATATCATGCTACAAAAATTTATACAACGTCCTGTATTATCGACAGTAATTTCTATCATCCTGCTTTTATTAGGCATACTGTCTCTCTTTGCGCTTCCTGTTACATTATTCCCTGATATTGCTCCTCCAAGCGTACAGGTAACTGCAACTTACCCGGGAGCCAACGGTGAAGTGGTTGCCCGTTCGGTAGCTACTCCTCTTGAAGAGGCCATTAATGGTGTGGAGAATATGACCTATATGACCTCCAACTCCAGCAACGACGGTACCATGACCCTGACCGTATTTTTCAAGCAGGGCACTGATCCCGATATCGCATCGGTGAACGTACAAAACAGGGTATCCAAAGCGGTAAACCAAATTCCGCAGGAAGTAGTGCAATCGGGTATTGCTACTCAAAAAGTACAGAACAGCTTTATCATGTTTACCGGGCTTTACAGTGAGGATAGCACCCAATATGATGAATTATTCCTCGAAAATTTTCTTAAGATCAATGTCATTCCGCAAATACAGCGCATTCCCGGAGTAGCACAGGCCCAGGTGTTTGGCGCCAAAGATTACTCTATGCGTATATGGCTGAAACCCGACCGCCTGGCAGCTAATAATCTTTCTCCCCAGGATGTATTGGGTGCTATCAGGGACCAAAGCCTGGAAGCCGCACCGGGCCGCCTGGGTCAGAACAGCGAGGAAATATTTGAATATGTTTTGAAGTACAAAGGCAAGTTGAACCAGCATGAAGATTATGAGAATATAGTGATCAAAGCAAATGCCAATGGCTCCGTACTCAAACTGAAAGACCTGGCCCGTGTGGAGTTTGGCGCTTTTACCTATAATGCCAATAACCGCTTAAACGGAAAACCTGTTGCAGGTTTTGCAATACTACAAACGGCAGGCTCCAACGCCAATGAAATTCTTACCGAGGTAGAAAAGCAACTGGAAGAATTATATACCACGATGCCCAAGGGTATTAAACCTGTTACGATGTACAATTCCAAGGAGTTTTTGGATGCGTCCATTTTCCAGGTGCGTGAAACATTGATCATCGCATTTATACTGGTGTTCATTGTTGTATTTATTTTCCTGCAGGATTTCCGCTCAACACTGATACCTGCTATTGCAGTGCCAGTGGCCATTGTAGGAACTTTCTTTTTCCTGCAGTTGTTTGGTTTCACGATCAACCTCCTTACATTGTTTGCACTCGTACTGGCCATTGGTATTGTGGTGGACGATGCCATAGTTGTAGTTGAAGCAGTGCACGCAAAAATGGAACATAAAGACATGCCGGTGCGCAAGGCCACTGTGCAGTCTATGAATGAAATTTCCGGGGCCATCATTTCAATCACCCTGGTAATGGCAGCAGTATTTGTACCTGTTGGTTTCATGCAAGGTCCGGCTGGCGTATTCTACAGGCAATTTGCTTTTACCCTGGCCATCGCTATTCTTATTTCTGCGGTGAATGCATTAACATTGAGCCCTGCCCTTTGTGCGCTGTTTCTTAAGAACCCGCACAAACCCGGTGAAAAAGGTCATCCACACGAGAAAAAAGGTTTCCTGGCGCGCTTCTTCGCTGCGTTCAACGCAGGCTTCCGTTCTTTAACCAACCGATACGTAACCAGTCTCCGGTTCCTGATCCGCAGAAAATGGGTAGCCATTGGAGCGCTCGTACTTATTTCAGGTACCAGCTACTGGCTCATCAAAACAACGCCAACCGGGTTTATTCCCACCGAAGACCAGGGCTTTGTATTATACGCCGTAAATACGCCTCCCGGAAGTTCTTTGCACCGTACCCATAAGGCAACAGAAGCCATCGATCAAATTATCAAAAAAGAACCCTCCGTTAATAACCTTTGGGTAGCAGATGGTTTGAACTTTATCAGCAATGCCAGCGCATCGCCCTACGCGGCAGGTTTCATAAGGCTGAAAGATGTGAATGAACGCGGCGATCTGAAAAACCCTGATGAGATTGCAGCAGCATTAACCGGCAAGGTAACTTCGGTAAAAGATGCTAATACCTTCTTTTTCAATTTCCCGACAGTACAGGGCTTTGGTAATGTAAGCGGATTTGAATTTATGCTGCAGGACCGTACTAACGGACCATTGGATAAACTAGGCAATACTGCAGGTGCTTTTATCGGCGCCCTGATGCAGCGTAAAGAAATAGCTTATGCCTTCACTACGTTTGCTGCAGGCAATCCACAATATACCATTGAGACGGATTTTATCAAAGCCAAGCAATTGGGCGTGTCCGTAAGCGAATTGATGCAGACCATGCAGATCTATTTCGGTAGTAGCTTTGTATCTGACTTTAATCGCTTTGGTAAATATTACCGCGTAATGGCTCAGGCAGATATTCCTTACCGGAAAGACGCTGCTTCCCTGGATGGTATTTTTGTAAAGAATAATCTCGGTGAAATGGTACCGGTTAAAACCCTGGTTACCCTTAAACGTGTATTTGGACCGGAAACCGTAACCCGCAACAACCTCTTTAATGCCGTTACCATTAATGGTGTTCCCAAACCAGGCTTTAGCACCGGTGATGCAATCCGTGCCATTGAGGAAACTGCAAAAACCGCCTTACCAAGGGGCTACTCTTACGAATGGACGGGTATTACGAGAGAGGAAAGAAGCGCCGGTAGTCAGCAGATATATATCTTCCTGCTCAGCATCATCTTTGTATACTTCCTGCTGGCCGCGCAATATGAAAGTTATATCCTGCCCCTGGCAGTTATTCTTACAGTACCTGCCGGTATATTAGGCGTGTTTATGTTTATCGGCTTTGCCGGGCTTGAAAACAATATTTATGTTCAAATTGGGCTGATCATGCTGATCGGGCTATTAGCCAAGAATGCCATCCTTATCGTAGAATATGCAGTTCAACGGCGGAAGAGAGGAATGAGTTTGGTAGCCTCTGCGCTGGAAGCCTCAAGACTCAGGCTACGCCCGATACTAATGACATCCTTTGCCTTTATTGTTGGTATGTTACCGTTGATATTCGCAAAAGGTGCTTCGGCTATCGGTAACCACTCAATTGGTTACAGTACCGTGGGAGGCATGCTTACCGGCGTGTTGCTGGGTGTATTCCTCATTCCTGTACTATATATTATTTTCCAGTATCTGCAGGAGAAAGTAGTATCGAAAAAAGCAAGTGAAGAAAACTGGGAGCTTGAATAGTATAACAGTTGTACCGCTTCAGAGAAAATAGTAACAATGCTTCCGTTCGTCAAAACCAAACGAGGCATTACTGTAAACCATAAATGGATAATAAATGAACTTTTTTAAAATGAAAAATAAAGGCAGGCTATATTACTTAACGCCCATGTTTATAACGCTCCTCATAGCATCCTCCTGTAAAGTAGGTCAGAATTATAAACGCCCGGAGTTGAACCTTCCACAGGAATTTCGCGCCGTGGCTACCGCCGACACCAGTAGCATTGCTGATGTAGAATGGAAATCGTTTTTTACCGACCCTACCCTGCAATCGCTTGTTAACAAAGGTATCAGCTACAACTATGATCTGCAGGTCGCTTTAAAGCGTGTATCAGCATCTGTTCAAACCTTAAAGCAGGCAAAGCTGCTGCAGTTACCGCAGGTAAGCTTCAGCGTGACAGCCCAAACGACCAACCCATCCAACAACAGCTTAAATGGTTTAAGCATTGGTAGTTTTATTGGCCAACAGCATGTAGAGGATTTCAATGCAGCGTTCAACCTTTCCTGGGAGGCCGATATATGGGGCAAGATCCGTCGTCAGCAGGAAACAACCATGGCTAATTACCTGCAGACCTACGAAGCTTCAAAAGCAGTGCAAACCCAGGTAGTGGCCAATATTGCACAGGGATATTATAACCTGCTGATGCTGGATGAGCAGCTGGATGTAGCAAAGAGAAATCTTTTGCTTGTTGACAGCACACTCTCTTTTACCAGGCTACAACGCAATGCAGGCGAGGTAACAACACTAGCTGTACAGCAGGTAGAAGCGCAAAAGCAACTCACACAACTGCTGATTCCTCAACTGGAGCAGAACATTGCCATACAGGAAAACGCACTCAGTATCTTAACAGGCAGCCTTCCGGCTCCTGTAGATCGCAGCAAAGGGCTTTTCCAGGCCAATATACCCGAATGGCTCTCGCCGGGTATTCCATCGGCCATACTAAGCCGTAGGCCCGATGTACGAGCTAAAGAATTAGAGCTGGTGGCAGCTAACGCAAAAGCCGGCATTGCCCAGGCAAATATGTACCCCAGCTTATCCATTAGTGCGCAAGGTGGCTTAAGCTCTTACCTGGCCAATAACTGGTTCAATATACCTGCTTCATTGTTCGGTACTGTATTAGGCAGTGTTACACAACCCGTGTTTCAGCAACGCCAATTAAAAACACAACTTGAGATAGCCAAAATCCAAAGAGAGCAATCTGTTCTCGAATTCAGGCAGTCGGTTTTAGGCGCTATAGGTGAAGTATCGGACGCACTCGTTTCAACTGAAAAACTAAAAGCTCAAAAACAGATAGCAACAGCTCAATCGGATACGCTAAAGCATGCTATTAAAAATGCACGCCTTTTATTCAAAAGTGGTATGGCCAGCTATTTGGAAGTATTATCAGCACAGGCTAACGTATTACAGGCAGAGCTTAACCTGGCCAATATTCACCGCTTACAGCTTAGTGCTGCGGTAGATTTATATCGCTCACTGGGAGGCGGATGGAAATAAGTGGTAGCGGCTACAATACAACTGAAAAGAAGGCTTCGTTTGGAGCCTTCTTTTTTATTATACCGCTAGTTAGTGCGAGCTTTTTACATTAAAAATTGGGGAGATCATTTTGATTCATTGGGAGAACGTTACCACTTCAAAAAATAAATGATATTTTAGTCCAAAATAAAGCTAATGAAGAAATTGATTTTGCTGCTGGCAATGCTGTCAGAAGTCATTATCTGTATTGGACAAAAGAAGCCGCTTGACCATTCCGTTTACGATAGCTGGCAATCGATTGGCAAAACAATCATAAGTAATAACGGACAGTGGATTGCTTACACCATTACCGTTCAGGAGGGTGATGATGAGCTGGTGGTCCAATCTACAGTTAACAATAGTAAAACCGTTATTCCCAGGGGATATGAACCTGTCTTTACCAGCGACAATGCGACATTGGCATTTAAAATAAAGCCATTGTTTAAAGATACCCGCAATGCGAAAATCAAGAAAAAGAAAGCAGATGAGATGCCGCGTGACAGCTTTGCTTTGATGACATTAGCTACCCGTACAATTGAAAAGTATCCTAACCTGATTTCTCTTAAAACTCCTAAAGACCCTAATATATGGGTCGCCGGGCTTTTTAGAAATGAACCGGCCGTCAAACCAAAATATCAATCTGATAAAACCAAAGACAGCCTTAAACAAATTATTGATTCCCTCCAATACGTAATCGGAACACTGGCGCCTGCAAAAGGTGAAGGAAAGGATAGTATAACCGACCCTGGAAGGAATAACAAACTCCTGCTTTTTAATACTGCTACCGGCACATCGCTAACATTCAAAAATGTCAGCGAGTATATCTTCAACAAAAAGGGAACTGAATTATTGCTGGAGCAAACCCTTGACCTGAAGGATACCGCCAGAACTTCGCGTATCATTCTCTATCACCTGTTAACAAAGAAAACAGACACTTTATTAAGGGGTGGCAATGATTTTAAAAGCCTTGCCCTCTCTGACGATGGCAGCCAGGCTGCATTTGTAGCGCAAAGAGGTGCAAAAGCCAAATCATTAATTAAGTATTACACACTATGGCATTTTAAACAGGGTATGGATAGCGCCCGGGTTCTAGTTGATACATTGACGCCTCATTTCCGCCGCGGTGAGCGCATCAGTGAATATGGCAAAGTGAGCTTTAGCAGATCGGGCGAACGATTGCAGTTTGCGACTGGTCCTGCAAGGCCCCCAAGAGACACCAGCCTGGTGGACATTGATAAGGTAAATGTCGATATCTGGAATTATAAAGATGATTATCTGCAACCCTATCAATTGCAGAATCAAAAAAAAGAACGGGAAAGAAGCTATGTTGCTGTTTACGATTTTAAACTACAGCGAATGATGCCGGTTGCCAGCGATAATCTTCCGGCTGTCTACGAAGGATCGCTGGCAGATGCAAGATATTATGTCGCCATTACGGATACAGGCAGGCGCATTGCCTCTCAATGGGCCGGCAATACCAGGAAGGATATTTATAAAGTAGATGTGGCGAACAACCAATATATTCCGGTTATCCTCAATCTTGATGGTGATATCAGGGCTTCATGGATATCTCCTTCCGGTAAATACGTCCTTTGGTATGATAACACTACACGGCATTATCACGTATTTGATGGTAGTACTACACTTAACGTTACGGCCGGTATTAAAGTGCCCCTGTATGATGAAGAGAACGATGTGCCGGATGCACCCTCACCTTATGGTGTAATGGGATGGCAGGATGGGGACTCTAAAATACTGATCTATGATCGTTACGATATATGGGCAGTTGACCCTGCGGGAAGAAGGGCACCGGTAAACCTTACGGTTAACGGAAGAAAAAACAAAATCACTTACAGGTATATTCAAACCGACGAAGAAGAAGACTTTATAAAAGCGGCTAACAAAAATGTACTGAGTGTTTTTGACAACACCAGTAAACAAAGCGGACTGGCGATTCTTGAAAACAATAAGCTAGCAACTTCCTTACAAACCATACAGCCATTCTATACAGGCCAGGTGAGTAAGGCAAAAAATGCTGCTGTTTATACGTATACAAAAGAAAGCTATACGCAATCACCCGATTTATACCTGCTACAGGCTGGCAACGAGAAAAAATTATCCGGCATTAACCCTCAGCAAAGCAATTATAATTGGGGTACAGCGGCACTATACCAATGGAAAACTTTCACGGGTAAACCCGCCACAGGTATTCTTTACAAACCTGAGAACTTTGACAGCACTAAAAAATACCCGGTAATATTATACTTCTACGAAAAGCTTTCTGACAACCTGTATAAATATGTTCCGCCGGCCCCTACTCCCAGCCGGCTGAATATTTCTTTCTTTGTAAGTCGTGGCTATATAGTTATGACACCCGACATATCTTATACCATTGGCTATCCTGCCAAAAGCGCTTATGATTATATCGTAAGCGGCGCACAGGCGCTGGCCAAGAACAGCTGGGTAGATAGCAAACATATGGGCATACAAGGCCAAAGCTGGGGCGGTATACAAGTAGCGCAGTTAGTAACCATGACAGATATGTTTGCCGCAGCCTGGTCGGGTGCACCTGTAGCCAATATGACCAGCGCTTATGGTGGTATACGCTGGCAAACAGGAATGAACCGGCAATTTCAATATGAAAAAACGCAAAGCCGCATTGGCGCTACACTCTGGGAAAAACCAGAATTGTATATAGAGAACTCTCCGCTATTCCATCTTCCCAAAGTAAATACTCCTATGGTGATCATGGCTAATGATAATGATGGCGCAGTACCCTGGTACCAGGGCATTGAATTATTTACAGGTTTGCGCCGTTTGGGTAAACAGGTTTGGATGCTGAATTATAATGGTGAAGAACACAACCTGGTTCAGAGAAAGAACAGAAAGGATATACAAATCAGGGAGCAACAGTTTTTTGACTGGCTGCTTAAAGGCGACAAGCCAGCCAAATGGCTGATAGAAGGTGTGCCCGCTGTAGATAAAGGAAATAACTGGGGACTGGAAACTGTGCAATAAACCAATAATTTTAAATTAACTTAGGGCAATGAGAAAAACTATATTTTCCGTTACCCTTTTCTTTTTTACTATAGTAACCATCGGGCAAAATCATACACAGTCAATAGCTACCAAAGCGCAGGCCGTACAACCGAGGCTGGTAGAATGGCGAAGACATATCCATCAAAACCCCGAACTAAGCAACCGGGAATTCAAAACACAGCAATATGTATTAGCCCATCTAAAAAAGCTCGGCATCGAAACCGATACATTGGCTAAAACGGGAGTAGTAGGCATACTCAAAGGTGGTAAACCCGGGCCTGTCATTGCATTGAGAGCAGATATGGATGCCCTGCCGGTTTTGGAAAGAAATGAGTTACCCTATAAATCAATAGCGAAAGGAGAATACCTGGGAAAAGAAGTGGCCGTAATGCACGCCTGCGGCCATGATGCGCATGTTGCGATATTAATGGGCACTGCAGAAGTTCTGGCATCTATGAAAAAAGATATCCCGGGCACTGTTAAATTTATCTTTCAGCCTGCTGAAGAAGGCCCTCCTCCTGGTGAAGAAGGTGGCGCAGAGTTGATGGTTAAAGAAGGAGTAATGGATAATCCTAAAGTAGACGCAGTATTCGGCCTGCATATTGAAAGCTGGATAGAAGAAGGAAAAGTGTTTTATAAACCGGGACCATTTATGGCTGCCAGTGATTGGTTCACCATTAAAGTAAAAGGTAAGCAAAGTCATGGAGCACAACCCTGGTCAAGTGTAGATCCTATTGCTACGGGAGCCCAGATCATTAATAGTCTTCAACAAATTGTAAGTCGCCAACAGGATATTACCAAGGCCCCGGTAGTGCTCACGGTAGGTAAGATCAACTCAGGAGTACGCAACAATATCATCCCGGAAGAGCTGGAGATGGCCGGCACCATACGAACATTTGATACAGCTATGCAGGAAGACATTCACAGGCGATTGAAACATATTGCAGAAAATGTAGCAGCCGCTAATAATGCTACTGTTGAAGTGAGTATTAATAAAAACACGCCCGTTACTTATAACAATATCGACCTGACCCGGAAGATCGTACCCGTTTTGGAAAAAGCAGTAGGTAAAGAAAATGTACAGGAAACCAAATGGGTTACTGGTGCAGAAGACTTCGCTTACTATGGAACGAAAGCGCCAGCAGTATTTTTATATTATGGAGGTATGCCCAAAGGGAACGATCCGGCCAAAGCCCCACCCCATCATACACCGGATTTTATTGTTTCAGATGCGCTGTTGCAAAACGGCGTAAAAATATTCTGCAACATTGTGTTTGAATACGGGAAGTTGTAAAAAAGATATACCGGTTAGATTTCCCCAGGCCACGGTTTAAACCGCGGCCTGGGGAAATTATCGAAATTGTTTCTATACAATTATTAGTTACCTTAATTACACGCTTAAACTTATGAATCATGTCACACTCATTTTCCAAAATCTGGGTACACGCTATATGGAGTACTAAAGAACGTGCCTTATTAATCAAACCTAAAATCGAACCACTTTTACATGATTATTTGGGTGAACAGTTGAGAGAATTAGCTGCTTTGTAAAAATCATCAATGGTATGCCCGATCATATTCATTGCCTGTTTATGCTTAATCGTGAAAAGTCAATAGCTGACGTTATCAAACAGGTTAAAGGAGGTAGCTCTCATTATATCAATCGGAACGATCTGATTAATGAAAAATTTGCCTCGCAAACAGGTTATGCTGCCTACTCTGTTTCAGAGTCAATCCTGGACAAGGTTTTTAAGTACATCCAAAATCAAAAAGTTCATCATCAAAAGAAAACCTTTGATAACGAGTATAACGAGCTCTTGAAACTCTATGGACTCGACACAAGGGCTGATGAGTAAAGTTATGATCTGGAATGATTCCCAGGCCACGGTTTAAACCGCGGCCTGGGAATCGTTGCGACTTCAAACGTATTATACGCATATAAAACAGTATCTTTGCGGGATTTCGATCCACAATCCAACTAATAACAAATCCTATCCCACCCCATAATTTACAGGCTGGTCAGGTACACAACAAGATGAATTTTAAAGAACTAAATATAATTGCCCCTATTTTACAGGCAATTGAAGAAGAAGGTTATACAACTGCTACTCCCATTCAAACACAGGCTATTCCGTTATTACTTGAAGGTCGCGACGTGTTAGGGTGCGCACAAACCGGAACCGGGAAAACAGCTGCTTTTTCAATTCCTATATTACAGATACTTTCTAAACGGCAACAGGAAAAAGGCAGACGATACATCAAATCGTTGATCCTTACTCCCACACGTGAACTGGCGATCCAGATAGGCGACAGCCTGGATGCTTATGGACGGCACCTGCATTTAAGAAACGCTGTCATTTTTGGAGGTGTAAATCAAAACAAACAAACAACCGCATTGGCTGCCGGTATAGATATACTGGTTGCTACACCCGGGCGTTTATTAGACCTCATCAGCCAGGGATTTATAAGGCTTGACCATATAGACTTCTTTGTGCTGGATGAAGCCGATCGCATGCTGGATATGGGATTTGTTCACGATGTAAACAGAGTACTGAAACTATTACCGTCTAACCGCCAGAACCTGTTTTTTTCAGCTACCATGGCGCCCGAGATCTTAACCCTGGCAAACGCTATTTTAAGAAACCCGGTAAAAGTGGAAGTAACACCTGTTTCTTCTACTGTTGAAAAAATATCTCAATCGGTGTATTTTGTTGACAGAGGCAATAAAAATGATTTGCTGGTAGATATACTTAACAGCTCCGCCGCAGAAACAGTGCTGGTATTTAGCAGAACCAAGCACGGCTGCGATAAAATTGTTCGCCATGTTAGTAAATACGGAATTAAATCGGACGCCATTCATGGTAATAAAAGTCAGAATAACCGTCAACGGGCACTTAGCAATTTCAAGAGTAAGGATATAAGAGTGCTGGTAGCCACTGATATTGCAGCCCGGGGCATCGATGTGGAAGGTATGGAGCTGGTTATTAATTATGACCTACCCAATGTTTCAGAAACTTATGTTCACCGTATTGGCCGTACCGGAAGAGCCGGTAAAGACGGGCAGGCTATATCGTTTAGTGATTATGAAGAAAAAGCATTTTTAAAGGATATTGAAAAGTTAACCCGGCAACAAATCCCGGTTATTACTGATCACCCCTATCCTATGGAAGTTTTTGAAATTCCTAAAAAAGCAGAACGCCCGCCACGTCAGAAACGCAGCATGGAAAACAAGAACGGTTTTAAAGGAACCAACAACAGCCATCCAGGGAAGCCACAAAGACCGCAGACAGCCACTGAAAATAAACATAAGAAAAAGTGGTATGGTAAAAGAGACAGAGCTTAACCATCATCGGTAATTTGCCCAAGGCTTTAACGATACCGATTGATTAGTCAATATCAAAAAGACAGCCCGCAGTTTAAAATTGCGGGCTGTCTTTTTGATTTATCGTTAACCGACTGTTATTTACCTAAAATCTCTTCCAGTTTCGCATCCAGATCATCTCCACGTAAATCCTTTGCAATAATTTTCCCATCAGGACCAACCAGTAAATTGCGGGGAATAGAGGTAATCTTATACTTTTGGGCTACTTCATTTTCCCAGCCTTTTAAATCACTCACTTGTGTCCATTTTAATTCATCTTTAGCAATAGCTTTCAACCACTCCTCTTTTTCTTCGTCTAAAGAAACGCCCAGCACCGTGAAGTTTTTGTCTTTGTATTTATTAAATGTCTTCACCAAAAAATGGTTTTCTTTCCGGCACGGACCGCACCAGCTGGCCCAAAAATCCACCAAAACATATTTGCCCTTAAATTGAGAAAGTGTTACCTGCTTACCCGTTGTATCAGCCTGCGAAAAATCTAAAGCAATGCTTCCTACCGAATTGAACTTTGCATTCACAACAGCCTGTTTCAACTGTCCGCCAAAAACATTACTTAATGCAGCTGGTTTTAAACTATTCAACCTTTTTTCCAGTACAGCCACATCTTCTGTTAAATTGATGGTTGATAAAATAGCCAAAGTACTTACCGGAGAAGCAGGATTTTTCGCAATAAAATTGTCTAACGAAGTCTGAATGTCATTAGTAGCACTGTCCAAACCTGTTCTTACCGCATCACTTCCATCACCAGACTGTAACTGTTGTATCAATGCGCTTAGCTTGCCGAACTTCGGTACAAAAGTATTCTGAAACTCAGTAAAGCTGCTTTGTATAGCTGAACCTGAAAATTTCCAGTCATCCACCTTCTGAGTTACGGCTCCGGTAACGCTAACCGTTTCATTACCCAGGAAAACAGCGGTTTTAATACTATCACCTACTCCCAATCCCAGCAAGGACGGCGCTTCGAGTTGTGTTGAAAGCGTAAACTTTCCTGCTGTAGACTTTCCTTCAGCAAGAGGGGTACCCGGGTTTTCAAGATCGGTTAACACTACGGTGCTATTATCTGCCAAACCGGCTATCGTGCCATTAAGCGTAAGCTTTTGAGCCATTACCCAGGCCGGCAATAAAAACGTAAGGACTGCTGATAAAACTAATTTCATTTATAAACTTTACGGATTAAATATGTATCTGCCTCGGCCAGGTACTCTGAACTTAACACAGATGATCAAAATTTGTTGCAGGTTGCAAAAATAATGGGCGCCCTCATCATCTATTTGTTAATTAAGAATACTTTGTACAAAACTGCGTGTAATGGCTTCCGGTGACTGGGCATGCTGTATGATCTTGATGTACGCTGAACCAATAATGGCTCCTTGCGCATATTTACAGGCACCATTGAATGTCTTCTTGTCTTTAATACCAAAACCTACTAATATAGGATTCTTCAATCCGTAGCCCTGGAGTCTTTTCAGGTACAGTTCCACGGTCTTAAAATCCTTTTCACCACCGGTTGTCGAAGAAGAAGAAACCGCGTAAAGGAAACCACTGCTCAACTCATCTAACTTTTTAATACGCTCCTCGGATGTTTCAGGCGTAACCAGGAAAATAAAATTAAGATTGTATTTTTCGATGATCGCCTTGTATGTTTTTTCAAATTCATGTTGCGGTAAATCAGGAAGAATCAAACCATCGACACCCACCTTTGCGGCGTCGGCACAAAATTGTTCAAAGCCATATTGCAATACCGGGTTCATATAACCCATCAAAACAACCGGGATATTAATTTCCTCGCGCATACCGGCCAATTGCTCAAACAACACATGCATGGTCATTCCATTGGCCAAAGCAACAGCGCTGCTTTTTTGAATGGTCTCGCCATCGGCCAAAGGATCGCTGTAGGGCATTCCTAACTCTATAATATCAGCCCCGCTGTCCTGCAGCGCTTTCATCACTGTCAATGTACTATCCAGTTTAGGATAGCCTGCCGTACAATATATGTTTAAAATTTTCTTCCCCGATTGAAATGCTTCACTTAGTCTGCTCATTATTTGGATACTTGATAGTTGAGTCTTTTATTTTTTATTTAATTCCTGCATGTAGGTTTCCATATCCTTATCACCCCGGCCGCTCAAACAAATCACTACATTGTCATCTTTTTCAAACTTCAGTTGTTTTAAAGCCGCCAACGCATGAGCGCTTTCCAACGCAGGAATGATCCCTTCCAGTTTCGCCAGTTCGAAAGAGGCATCCAACGCTTCTTTATCCGTTGCAGACAAAAATTGTCCGCGCCCGGTAGCAAATAAATTAGCGTGAATAGGACCAATTCCCGGATAATCCAACCCGGCGGAAATACTGTGTGGCTCTACTACCTGCCCGTCTGCAGTTTGCATTACATAACTTTTGCTGCCATGTAAAATACCAGGCTTACCCAGCTGTGTGGTAGCTGCGCTCATACCCGATTGAACACCACAACCTGCGGCTTCTACCGCGATAATATCTACTGACGGTTCGTCCAGGAAATGATAGAAAGTTCCCGCAGCGTTGCTTCCTCCACCTACACAGGCTATCACTGCTTTGGGCAACTCTGTACCTATTTTTTCTTTTAACTGTGCGCGTATTTCTTTACTGATCACACTTTGAAAACGTGCTACCATATCAGGATAAGGGTGCGGACCTACCACGCTGCCTATAATATAAAAAGTATCCTGGGGGTGATTGATCCAATCACGGATAGCTTCATTGGTAGCATCTTTAAGGGTTTTGCTGCCGCTGGTTGCCGGTACTACTGTAGCACCCAGCATCTTCATGCGCGCTACATTGGGTGCCTGGCGTTCAATATCCTTTTCCCCCATATATACAATACACTGTAAACCTTTTAACGCGCAAACAGTTGCAGTAGCTACACCATGCTGGCCGGCACCGGTTTCAGCAATAATTCTTTTTTTACCTAACCGTTCTGCCACTAATATTTGCCCAATGGTATTATTCACCTTGTGTGCACCGGTATGGCATAAATCTTCCCGCTTCAGATAAATATTGGTATTGTATTTACCCGACAAACGAGATGCATAATACAAGGGTGTTTCACGACCGGCATAATCCTTTAGCAAAAACCTGTATTCCTTTTGAAAAGATTCGCTGTTAATAATTTTCAGATAATTAGAACGTAGTTCCTCTACGTTAGGGTATAGCATTTCGGGAATATAAGCACCGCCGAATTCGCCGTAATAACCCAACTCATCGGGCTCTTTATAAGTTGCCTGCATTAATTCAATTTATTTAATAAGGGATGTAAAGATAAGAAAACAAAATGCCTGTAATGGCATAGCAAATCAGTAGCGTTAACGCCACCATCGAAAGGATGTATTTGAAACAGAACATTTCATGAGCAACAAATATAGCCCAATTTATACTTTTTGCATTCGTTCCCTTAAATATTTTTTGCGGATCACATCTTCTACATGTATACCCGAAATCTTACTTTCCAGCCAGCTAATTACATCCAGGTACGCAAAAGCTCTTGCTTCCAATCGGTTGTGCTGGTACTTTTTCAGCTTATTTAACAGTTTTTCAAACTCAGCTTTGATCGTTTTTTCATTAAACTTAAATGCCCTGCGCAAAAAGCTGAACATCTCTTCCTCTACCTTACTTAAATTTTCCATCTTGGCCATATAGCGGTATACCGACTTAATAAGATACTCCAGCAAATTATAATTGCCTAACTCGTAATGAGCTATCAAATGTAATAGACGCGAATAGCATTGCAAATCGGTTCGCAGGTCATCCTTCTGATTGATGATGCGGTTGAGGTAATCAATTGCCTTGCTGTTATCGCCGCTTCCAAAGTAAAGGCAGGCTATTTTATAGTAAAACACCATCACCCTGTGCCGATCCAGGTAACGCCCATATTTCACCAGCATCTCTTCTAAAAAGGGTACCATCTTAATTCCTTTATGAAAAGCTCCCTCCAGGAAATGCAGGTTAATTACTGCAGTATAGAGATACACATAAGTAACGATGCGGTTATTATCGTTATCCTGTACTAATTCAGTTTGCGCAAAGCGCTTGAATTTCCTGATGCAGGATGCAAGCTTCTCGTGATTGAGTAAATTAAAATGAGCAGACATCAAATTATGCATGCCCTTTACGTACATAGCTGTTTCTGTGTCGATCATTTTAGGATACTGCTCAAAAATATCCACCCATTTCTGGCAGTACCGGTAATACATTAAAAAATCCAGTTTGATATAAGCATACCAAACATAACATTGATACAGGTACACTTTTTCATAAAAGCTTTCACCTGTATTTTTTACCAGCTCATGATCCATTAACGCCTGCACCGTTTTCATATCATTCTGATTACGTGCATGCCCGTTCTGGATATACCAGCTATATAATTTCAAATTCAGATTCGAAAGATCATTGATATTGTCAATGGTTTGGCTTACTTCATTTGCTTCTGCAATCAGCTCATCTGCACGACTGGTCAGTCCCCGTGTAATATATAGCGCTTCGATTTTTTTTTCAAAAAACAGGCCCTGTTGCAGGTAAGTATATTGGTGATTGGTTCTGGCAACTTCCTTTAAACGCTCCAAAACCTTTAAGGTCTGATGATACAACCCTTTGTTGTACAGCAACCGGGCATTATCCATCATTTCATGCAATTGCATATCCACGTTACGGTCGTCCTTCAACACACGTAAACTGCTCAGTATCTGACGGTATAGCAGCGCTTTGGTATTGGAAAGCTGCTGTTTGCTTACACTGGGAACTTTTTTCAGCAAAAGCACCTCATCGTATTCAACCATTTTATCCAATGCGTCAAATAGCAGGATGCTCTTCAGGTTCTCTGAACCGGAGTTCCGGTTCACAAAAAGCTTCAGATTTCTCTTTTCCGACTTTTCGAGGGATTTGATCAATTGAAAAAGCGCATCGGTACTTCTACTGGGCATTGTAATTTAAATGAGCATTATTTACTGATAATCAATAAAATAAGAAAAAATATTAAAATTTATATGGTGTAAATCTCCCGCCAATAAAGTTTCATTCACAATATAGGAATGTTTAATTTTATAGACAGATATTATCTGGCCATTTTGCCAGTTTATTATCCGTAAAATTAATTCATCATAACGATTCAAATTAAATTATGGCACAAGACAAAGTTTTTATTTTTGATACTACCTTAAGAGATGGCGAGCAGGTTCCGGGCTGCAAGCTTAATACAGAAGAGAAAATAAAACTTGCTCTTGAGTTGGAAACCCTGGGCGTAGATATTATCGAAGCAGGTTTCCCTATATCAAGTCCGGGCGATTTTGCTTCGGTAAATGAGATCTCCAAAGTAATCAAAAATGCTACCGTTACAGGTCTTACCCGTGCGGTTCAAAAAGATATTGAAGTAGCTGCTGAAGCCTTAAAACCTGCAGTTCGTCCGCGTATCCATACCGGTATTGGCTCTTCAGACAATCATATCAAATACAAATTCAACACCACCAGGGAGAATATCATTGAGCGCGCTATAGCCGCTGTAAAGCTGGCACGCAACCTGGTTCCTGATGTAGAGTTTTATGCAGAAGATGCGGGTCGTGCCGATCTGCAGTTCCTGGCACAACTTACTGAAGCTGTAATTAAAGCTGGCGCAACGGTGGTTAACGTTCCGGACACTACCGGTTTTTGCCTTCCGCACCAGTACCAGGAGAAAATGCAATACCTGATCAATCATGTTTCGAATATCGATCAAGCTATTCTGTCTTGTCATTGTCATAATGACCTGGGACTAGCTACTGCTAATTCCATTGCCGGCGCTATTGGAGGTGCCCGTCAAATTGAGTGCACTATCAATGGGATAGGCGAAAGAGCGGGTAATACTTCGCTGGAAGAAGTAGCCATGATCATTAAGAAACATCCGGAATTAGGTCTTTACACTAATATCGACACAACAAGATTATTGCCCATGAGCCGCCTGGTTTCAGATACCATGCGCATGGTGGTACAACCTAATAAAGCCGTCGTCGGCGATAATGCATTTTCACACTCTTCAGGTATACACCAGGATGGATTCTTGAAAGAAGCCACTACCTACGAAATTATTGCGCCTGAAGAAGTAGGTGCGGATACTTCTAAAATTGTGCTGACTGCCCGCAGCGGCCGTAGCGCATTAGCGTATCGTTTTAAAAACCTGGGATATGAATTTGACCGCAACCAGGTGGATGTACTATACCAGCAATTCTTAAATGTGGCAGATGCTAAAAAAGAAGTGCAGGATAGTGATTTGAAAGAAATGGCGGAGAAAGTAAATTAATTATCAATAAACAACAATCAATACGCAATTTTCAATGATGTCTACAGAAAGAGTTTACGACTTAGAAGAGAGACTGATTGAATTTGCTTCAAAAATTGTTGATACGGTAGAAAGCCTGCCCAATAGTAAAGCGGGGAATTATATAGCAGGGCAACTAATTCGTTGCGGACTGGCACCTGCTTTGCTTTATGGTGAAGTGCAAAGTGCAGAATCAAGGAATGATTTTATTCATAAAATGAAAATAGCAATAAAGGAACTGAAAGAAACTAGAGTGTGCTTAAAACTTATTGCCAGAAAAGAAATGATTAAACCTACACCTCCATTAAATCTGGTAATGAAGGAAAATGAAGAATTAATTGCCATTCTTTCAAAAAGCGTTAACACGGCAAGAGAAAACAATAAATAAGCAATGCTTATTTGACTACTGAGCCTGATTATTGAACATTGAACATGGATTATTGAATATTTAAACAGAAGAAACTCGAACAACTATATTATATCATGAGCGAATTAAATAAATACTCGAAAACTATTACGCAAGATCCTACGCAACCGGCGGCACAAGCGCAGCTATATGCATTGGGACTAACTGAAGATGATTTGAAGAAAGCCCAGGTGGGTATTGTAAGCATGGGGTACGATGGTAACCCCTGTAATATGCACCTGAACGGACTGGCAGCAGATGTAAAGAAAAGTGTATGGGGAAATGACCTGGTGGGTTTTATCTTTAATACAATTGGAGTAAGTGATGGTATGAGTAACGGCACAGATGGTATGCGTTATTCTTTGGTAAGCCGTGATGTTATTGCAGACTCCATTGAAACAGTTTGTGGCGCCCAGTACTATGATGCGTTGATCACCGTACCTGGTTGCGATAAAAATATGCCGGGCTCTTTAATGGCCATGGGCCGCCTGAATCGTCCGGCTATAATGGTTTACGGTGGTACTATTGCTCCCGGTCATTACAAAGGCCAGGACCTTAATATCGTATCTGCTTTTGAAGCATTAGGACAAAAAATTGCTGGTAACCTGGATGAAGCCGATTTCCAGGGTATTGTAAAAAACAGCTGCCCCGGAGCTGGTGCCTGCGGTGGGATGTATACGGCTAATACGATGGCATCCGCTATTGAAGCTATGGGCATGAGCCTTCCCTACTCCAGCAGTAATCCTGCTTTGAGCGAAGAAAAAAGAAAAGAATGTGAAGAAGCCGGAAAATACATTCGTGTATTAATGGAAAAAGATATTAAGCCCCGCGACATCATGACACGCAAGGCTTTTGAAAATGCGATCACCGTTATTATTGTATTGGGGGGAAGTACCAATGCTGTACTGCACTTGTTGGCGATGGCCAAAAGTGTGGGTGTTTCTCTAACGCAGGATGACATTCAGGCGATCAGCGATAAAGTTCCGGTTTTGGCCGACTTTAAACCCAGCGGCAAATACCTGATGCAGGACCTGCACGAAAAAGGCGGCGTACCTGCTGTAATGAAATACTTATTAAAGAATGGACTGATCGATGGCAGCCAGTTAACGGTGACCGGTAAAACTATTGCAGAAAACCTGGAAACGGTTCCTGATCTGGATTTCGCTACACAGGATATTATTTATCCTTTGGAGAATCCATTGAAGAAGACGGGGCATTTACAGATTTTATACGGGAACCTGGCCGAAAAAGGAAGTGTCGCTAAAATTAGTGGTAAGGAAGGCGAGCGCTTTGAAGGCACAGCACGAGTATTTGATGGTGAGAAAAAATTAATTGCCGGATTAGCGGAAGGCCGGGTAAAAGCCGGAGATGTAGTAGTAATTAAGAATGAAGGACCTAAGGGTGCGCCTGGCATGCCTGAAATGCTGAAACCAACAGGAGCTATTATTGGCGCGGGATTAGGTAAATCAGTAGCCTTGATCACAGATGGCCGGTTTAGCGGCGGCACCCACGGCTTCGTGGTAGGCCACGTAACGCCTGAAGCCTTCGAAGGAGGTTTGATAGGTTTCGTTCAGGATGATGATATCATAGAAATTGATGCGATTAACAACAAACTGACATTAAAAGTATCTGAAGAAGAAATCGCTAAAAGAAAAGCCAACTGGAAACAACCGGCATTGAAAGTAACTAATGGTGTATTATATAAATATGCCAAACTGGTTAAAGATGCTTCACAGGGTTGTGTAACGGATGAAGATTAAAGCATGCAGGTAATTCAGTCCATACAAAACAGGATTTACGAGATCAGAGGTGAGCGTGTAATGCCCGACTTTGACCTGGCTGCCTTGTATGAAACTGAGACCAGGATATTTAATCAGGCTGTAAAAAGAAATATTAAGCGATTTCCAAAAGACGTTATGTTTCAGCTTACAAATGTGGAATGGACAAACTTGAAATCACAATTTGTGACTTCAAGTACACAAAATACTGTAAGTCAGACAAATATTACTTCAATCCAAATCACAAACATCTCCAACTGGGGAGGAACGAGAAAGTTATCCTACGCTTTCACAGAACAAGGTGTAGCCATGTTAAGCGGCATTCTAAATAGTGATCGGGCCATTAATGCGGGCATTTGTTGAAGTGAGAAAAATTCTGTTACAGCAAAGCGACATTAAAGAGCAACTAAAAGAATTAAAGGACTGTGTTAGCGGACATGACATGCAGTTGAGCCAGATTTATGACGCCATTGAAAATTTACTGGACGAGAAGGCGGCTGAAAGAAAATGGGAGAACAGGGAACGAATTGGTTTTAAAACAAAAAAATGACAAAGGAATACTTTAAAGAACTGGCAGATTATAATCTGTGGGCCAACAACATTGCCTGCGGATGGCTGGAGCAGCTAAACCATGAAGATTGGAGGCAGCATGTCGTCAGTAGCTTTAATAGTATCCGAGAAACGGTTTTGCACATCATAAGCGCCGAAAACGCCTGGTTACAACGGTTTCATAAAAAAGAAAAGGTAGACTGGTTGCAGGCTACGTTTAACGGAACAAAAGACGAACATTTAGCTCTTTGGAAAAAAACATCAACAGCATTAAAAGAATTTATCGATGCATTTGATGGGGCCAAACTGAACGAGCCTTTAGCATTTAAGAGATTAAATGGTGAAGCCTATTCAATGCCCTGGTACCAGCTTTTTGCACATGCCGTCAATCATTCCTCCTATCATAGGGGACAATTGGTCACTATGCTTCGCCAGGTTGGTTTTTCAGGCCTGCAAGCTACAGATTTAATGATCTATTACAGGAACCGTTGATCATTAACCTCCATAGTCCTATATAAAAGAACAAAGTATAACAGTTACAGTCATTTAAAGAAATAAACATTGAGTTATGAATACTCTTGAAATACAAAAAGAAGACACCTCTACCCCAGCAAAAACCGAAACCATGTCGGGCAGCAAGGCCGTAATTGAATGCCTGCTGGCAGAAGATACGGAAGTAATATTTGGTTACCCCGGTGGTGCGATCATGCCCATTTATGATGCACTATACGATTATAAAGACAAAGTAGAACATATATTGGTTCGTCATGAGCAGGGAGGTATCCATGCCGGACAAGGCTACGCGCGTACGAGTGGCCGCGTGGGCGTTGTTTTCGCTACCAGTGGTCCGGGAGCTACTAACCTGGTAACGGGTTTAGCAGATGCACAAATAGACTCTACTCCTTTGGTTTGTATTACAGGCCAGGTATTCGCCCACCTTTTAGGTACAGATGCCTTCCAGGAAACCGATGTGATTAATATCACTACTCCGGTTACCAAATGGAATTACCAGGTTACCGATGCGAATGAGATTCCAAGTGTATTGGCCAAAGCGTTCTACATCGCACGTAGTGGCCGGCCCGGCCCGGTTTTGATCGATATTACCAAAAATGCGCAAATACAGCAATTTGAATTTCCTGGTTACGAAAAATGCACGCATGTACGCAGCTACCGCCCCAAGCCTATCATTCGCAAGGAATATATTGAAGAAGCAGCCGAGCTGATCAATAATGCGGAAAAGCCATTTGTACTATTCGGACAGGGCGTAATACTGGGAGAAGCTGAAAAAGAATTTGCCAATTTTATTGAAAAGGGTAACCTGCCGGCGGCCTGGACCATCCTGGGTGAAAGCGCTATCCCTTCTGACCATCCTTTAGGAGTGGGCATGTTGGGAATGCATGGCAACTATGGCCCGAATGTATTAACCAACGAATGTGATGTTTTGATTGCGGTAGGCATGCGCTTTGATGATCGTGTTACCGGAAGATTGGATAAATACGCGAAACAAGCGACGGTTATTCACCTGGATATTGATCCCGCCGAAATAGATAAAAATGTAAAAACAACAGTTGCAGTTTGGGGCGACTGTAAAGAAACGCTTCCCCTGCTTACTTCTTTGTTAAAAGAAAAAGACAATACAGCCTGGATCAATAAGTTTAAAGAGTATGCGAAAGAAGAAACAGAGCAATGTATTCAGCCCGAGATGAACCCGGAAGGAGATGTAATGAGTATGGCCGAAGTATTAAATGCTTTGAACGAATTAACTAATGGCGATGCCGTAATTGTTACGGATGTAGGTCAGCACCAGATGGTGGCCTGCCGCTATGCTAAATTCAACCAAACCCGGAGCAATGTTACCAGTGGCGGATTGGGTACGATGGGCTTTGGGCTACCTGCCGCTATCGGCGCTAAATATGGAGCTCCCGACAGAACCGTGGTAGCGATCATAGGAGATGGCGGATTCCAGATGACTTTACAGGAATTAGGCACTATCATGCAATTTGGAGCAGCCGTAAAAATCATGATATTAAATAATGAGTTCCTGGGCATGGTTCGTCAATGGCAGCAATTATTCCACGACAGACGTTATTCATTTGTAAATATCACCAGCCCTGACTATATTATGCTGGCTCAGTCATACGGCATATCTGGTCAGAAAATAGATAACCGTGATGATTTGAAAACAGCTTTAAAAACAATGCTGGATCATGATGGAAGCTACCTGTTGGAAATTATGGTAGGCAAAGAGAACAATGTATTTCCGATGGTACCGCAGGGGTGCAGTGTAAGCGAGATCAGACTTAAATAATAGCAGTAAGTAAAAGTTAGTTATAACATTCATGCAAGACCAGGCGTTCAATAATATCCCTGCACAATACGACAGTATCTTAGCTGCTACCCGTAAGCTATCTTTTGATATGGCGTCGGATTTGCAAACCGGGGCATTATTAAGCACGTTGGTGGCGTCGAAACCCGGAGCCAGGATATTGGAATTAGGTACCGGTAGCGGCTTATCAACCTCCTGGATACTCCGGGGCATGGATCAGGAGGCGCATCTTACCACCCTTGAAAATAATGCACTGTTGCACGAGGTGGCTATGCAGCACCTTACTGATCCAAGAGCCAACTTTGTTCTAACGGATGGTTACGATTGGCTAAAAGAATATAACGGTGAATCATTTGATTTCATATTTGCAGACGCTATGCCTGGAAAGTATGATCTCTTTGAAGAGGCTTTTTCACTGTTGAACGAAGGAGGTATCTATTTTATAGACGACATGCTTCCTCAGCCCAACTGGCCGGAAGGACATCCAGAACGAGTCGAAAGCTTTATTGAAATGTTAGATCAAAGAAGTGACCTTACATTGACAAAAATGAATTGGTCAACAGGAATAATAATAGCCGTTAAAAGCAAAAAATGATTTTGGATTCAACAACAAAAATCATAATTCACAAATTCAAACAATGAAACAGCAATATACCATCACCGTTTACGCAGAAGACCATATAGGTTTGCTTTCGCGCATTTGTATCATATTTTCCCGCAGAAAAATAAACATTGACAGCCTTAATACCTCATCATCGGAGATTGACGGTATACACCGATTCAATATCCTCATAGATGAAACAGAAGAAGTGGTAAAAAAGCTGGTAAAGCAAATAGAAAAGCAGGTTGAAGTACTAAGAGCTTTTTATAATACCAACGACGAAATTGTATGGCAGGAATTGGCCCTTTATAAAGTGCCTACCAAAGAAGTAGCCGAGAAAATGGTAGTAGAAAGAATATTGAGGAAATACGGAGCCCGCGTAGTTTGTGTTCGGCCAGACTTTACCGTTTTTGAATCTTCAGGTCATACTGAAGACACCGAAGAGCTGGTAAAAAAATTAAGCGAATACAACCTGGTAGAATTTGTACGAGGCGCAAGAGTTGCCATTATGAAAGAAAGTGAAGGCTTCCATAAAAGACTGAAAGAATTTGAATACAAAGAACCGGGCGAAGAAGTAATTGAAAACGAATTCCTGGAAAAAGGTGAGAAAATATTCACCATGTAATAAAGGACAATGACAAAAACACAGGAATATATTATTCATTGTATAGAAGCTGCCAGGAAGGGCTTTATTGAGCTTATAGAAGGGTTAACAATTGAGCAGCTCAACAAAATACCCCAGGGATGTAACAATAGCATCGCCTGGAACTTTGGTCATATCTCGGTATCGGCTCTTGCTTTAGCTTTTAAAACTTCGGGGGTTAAACCAGCTATAGAAATCCCCTATTTTAAAAAATATGGAAAGGGAACCCGGCCTGAAACAAACATTGATGCAGAAGAATTGCAGGCGTTGAAAGATTACGCTATAACCGCAATCAGCATGATTAAAGAAAGCATGACCAGCAATGAGTTCGATAATGCAACGATAATACCTTACACAACAGCAACCTACGGTATCCCCATGACGGATATTGATGAGATTATCGCTACTATTGCAATGCACGACAGCCTGCATTATGGCATTGCTAAGTCTTTAAGCAAAATCGTTTAAACAAATAACAAATCTTACATAAAAAGTAAAAAACAAAAACAACAATAAACAATGGCAAATTACTTTAACACACTACCTCTCAGAGAGCAATTAAACCAACTGGGTGTTTGCGAATTTATGAGCAACAACGAATTTTTAGATGGCGTTGACGCTTTGAAAGGTAAAAAAGTGGTAATTGTGGGTTGTGGTGCTCAAGGCCTCAACCAGGGATTAAACCTGAGAGATAGCGGTTTGGATGTTTCATACGCATTACGCAAAGAAGCAATCGAAGAAAAAAGAGCCAGCTGGAAAAATGCAACCGATAATAACTTCAAAGTAGGTACTTACGAAGAATTAATCCCAACTGCCGACCTGGTGATTAACCTGACTCCCGATAAGCAACACACAAGCGTTATAACTGCGGTAATGCCATTGATGAAACAGGGCGCTACCTTATCTTACTCACACGGCTTCAATATTGTTGAAGAAGGCATGCAGATCCGCAAAGATTTAACAGTAATCATGGTAGCTCCTAAAAGCCCTGGTAGCGAGGTGAGAGCAGAATACCTGCGCGGCTTTGGCGTTCCTACCCTGATCGCGGTACACCCTGAAAATGATCCTGAAGGAAAAGGTTTGGATTGGGCCAAAGCTTATTGCGTAGGTACTGGCGGACACCGTGCCGGCGTTTTAAGATCATCTTTTGTTGCTGAAGTAAAATCAGACTTAATGGGCGAGCAAACCATTCTTTGCGGTTTACTGCAAACAGGATCTATCCTGTCTTTCGACAAAATGGTAGAAAAAGGAATCGATGCAGGCTATGCCTCTAAACTCGTTCAATATGGTGTGGAGGTTATTACAGAAGCCTTAAAGCAAGGCGGAGTTACAGGAATGATGGATCGCTTAAGCAATCCTGCTAAAATTAAAGCCTTTAAAGTTGCCGAGGAGTTAAAAACAATTATGCGTCCGCTATTCCAAAAACACCAGGATGATATCATGAGTGGTGAATTTAGCCGCATTATGATGGAAGACTGGGCTAATGGTGATGCCAACCTTTTAAAATGGAGAGCGGAAACCGGTGAAACAGCATTCGAAAAAACTCCGGCTGGTGATGTAAAAATCGGTGAGCAGGAATATTTCGATAACTACACACTGATGGTTGCGTTTATTAAAGCAGGTGTGGAATTAGCCTTTGAAACAATGGTAGAAGCTGGTATTAAACCAGAGTCTGCATATTATGAGTCATTGCACGAAACGCCTTTGATCGCTAATACTATTGCACGTAAAAAACTGTTTGAAATGAACCGTGTAATTTCTGACACTGCAGAATACGGTTGTTATTTATTCGACCAGGCCTGCAAGCCATTATTAGCTGATTTCATGAAAACAGTGGACACTGATTTAGTTGGTAAAAATTTCAATGAAGGTAAAGATGGCTCTGTTGATAACCAGGAACTGGTTGAAATAAACGAAGCTATCCGTTCTCACGAAGTAGAACAAATAGGTACCATATTGCGTAAAGCAATGACTGCGATGAAAGCTATTAAAACTGCTTAGTCCTGTTATTGAATTAAATATCATTTAACCTTACATAGACCTGGCAGGCTTAATCACCTGTCGGGTCTTTTCTTATCAGATCATTTTATCCTTTAACTGTATGATTGTAGATATCAAAGACCTTTCTGCCCGGTACGATGCAAAAACCGTTTTACATAATATTTCCCTTTCCATTCAACCCGGCGAAAATTATGTAATAAGAGGTGAAAGCGGAAGCGGCAAAACCACGCTGGGAAAGGTTATTGCAGGCCTGGTAAGCTATACGGGAGAACTAAACATTCACCTCTCGCCTGCTTTGGCTCTCAAACCCACCGTGCATTTTGTGGAAAGCTGGTACAGGTTTACTAATCTTGAAGGCGACAGAAACTTCTATTATCAGCAACGCTACAATCATCAGCAAAAACGAGATACCATTACCATTACCCGGGAATTGGAACTATACGGTAAAGAGCATGCCTTGGATAGTGTTCTATTAAACGAGCTGATAACAACTTTCAGCTATACAAAAGTGTTGGACGAACAGCTCTTCGAAATCTCCAGTGGAGAGCATAAAAAATTGCAATTAATAAAAGCTTTATGGCTAAGTCCGCAGCTACTGATCATCGACCAGCCCTATACCGGGCTTGATGTTAAAGCGCGTGCGCACCTGAACCAGGTACTCAATACTTATGTTGAAAAAGGAGGCACGTTGATCCTTATCAGCAATGATGTTGAACTGCCTGATTGCATTAACCGCACTATCTTTATGAAGGATGGAATACTTATAAATAGCAATACGCCACTGAACTTTCATGAAAAGGTGCTGAAGCCCCTCCCTTCCTTCTTGCTACAGCGTCCTCAATACACTTCGCACAATATCATTTCCATGAAAAACATCCGTGTGAGGTACGATGATAAGGAAGTATTATCTGGGATTGACTGGCAGGTAAACGCCGGCGAACGTTGGCTGTTACAGGGCCATAACGGATCGGGAAAATCTACGCTGCTTAGCTTAGCAACGGGAGACCATCCCCAGGCCTATGCCAATGACATTAAATTATTTGGCGTGCAACGCGGCGGTGGAGAAAGTATCTGGGATATTAAGAGGCGAATTGGATTGATCTCACCTGAATTGCACTGGTATTTTGATGCCAACGCTACTGTACTGGAAAGTTTAGCCTCCGGTTTCTTTGACAGTAATGGTTTGTACAGGCAACTGCGCTATACGCAAAAACAACAGTTAGAGGAGCTGCTTCAGTTCCTGGATCTGCAGGACGTTAAAAACGAGCTATTAAGTACCCAACCATTAGGCAAACAAAGGCTGGCGCTACTGGGGCGCACTATTATCAAAAATCCGCAATTATTAGTTTTAGATGAGCCCTGCCAGGGGCTCGATCAACAACAAACACAGTACTTCAATAAACTGGTAGATGAGATCAGCAAAAATGGAGTCACCATAATTTATGTAGGTCACTTTGAAACACAACTCCCCTCATCAATTACACACAAACTGATTCTAAAAAACGGTAAAAAAGTTTCAGCGATTTAAAAGGGTGCGTCTTGTGCTTATGGAGTAATAGGCCAAATCACCCTTACCTGTTTCACTTCTGTTTGTGCGTCCAGCGAAATATTGGCCCGTATTCCTTTTACATCATATAATTCACAAAGCACGCATGAATTAATAGGTTTAGTAATGTTATAAAAAGTCACTCCGCCAATCCGGTACTCACTTACAACATATAATTGACTGTGTTCCTCTTTCTGTAAACCGGCAATCTTAACCTGCAACCATGCCGGAATGTCTCGAGGTATGTCGCCGTCGTTTATTTCTTCTTTCTTAGAGCAGCAAATAAAGCTAATGCAGAGCAGGCAAAGTAGAATCGTATTTCTCATATTGAAGTAATTAGTCTCTCAAATATAACAATAATTCGATAAAAGATTTACACTATCCCTGCTCAGCTTTAACTAATATGCCGGAGGATTTTCGCCGCCTTTTCAATTACCTCATCTTTTTTGGCGAAGCAAAATCTCACAATCCGGTCATGCTGCGGTGTTTTATAGAAAGCACTTAATGGTATGGTTGCTACTTTATGTTCAACGGTCAACCATTGGGCAAACTCAAAGTCATTTAAATCACTTATAGCAGAATAGTCATATAACTGGAAATAAGTTCCCATACTGATTGCCAGCCGGTTCAATGGCGAGGGTTGTAAACCGTTAACTAAAAGATCTCTTTTAGCCTGCAACATCCGGGCGGCTTCCTGCGGTTCATATATCTCAAGGTATTTCGCCAACGCATATTGCGCAGGGGTATTAACACTAAATGTAAGGTACTGATGTATAGACCGGAACACTTCTGTTATTTCCTTCGAAGCTACACAATAGCCTATTTTCCATCCTGTAATATGAAAAGCTTTTCCAAAGGAATAGATAGAAATAATCTTGTCATTGAATGCTGCTTGCAAAAATCCAGGTATGTGCTGCTGCCCGTCAAACACAATACTGTCATACACTTCATCTGAAACAACATAAATATCCCGGACATCAATAATAGCAGCCAGCTGATCCCAATCATTTTGGGTCCATACATACCCCGTTGGATTATGAGGAGTATTGATGAGAATCGCCTTCGTTTTAGCACTGATCGCATCTCGGATCTTCTCCCAGTCGATAGCGAAATTATTATGACTTTCCAGCGTAACACGCACCGGTATACCTCCATTGATTTCTATAGCAGGCAGGTAGCAATCAAAAGCAGGTTCAAGATAAATAACTTCATCTCCCTTTTCAATAATGGCCGCAAGCGCGGTATAAATACCGTAAGTGGCTCCGGGCGTTATAGTAACAGTGTCTGGCGAACAAAAACCAGTAGCATACCGGTCATTCAAAGTCCTCGCTATATTTTCTCTTAACTGCACAAGCCCCTGCATGGGCGCATACTGGTTAAAGCCTTCTATAACGGCCTCCTGCAATAATTCATTTAATTCAGAGGCAATGGGATAATCGGGTAGCCCCTGCGACAGATTATAAGCATTTTCCTGCCGGGCCAGGTTAGTCATTATAGTAAATATATTTACAGGCGATGCAGTATGTTTAATACGTAAGCTCATGGAGAAAAATTATGTATCTATGTTGCTAACTTAATAAAGAAATGGTACCCATCAAAAAGAGATCATGGCTTTATTGAAATTAGCCCGTAAAATCCTTGTAATTTTGAAGATTCAGAATTAATCAACATGTCATCTCATAGTACCTTATCCATTCAGTCAGTACAGGAAGCCGCAACCAGATTAAAACAAGTGGTGTCCAGAACCCCCTTACAATTAAATGCAACACTAAGTAAACAGTTTGATGCCAATATCTATTTAAAAAGAGAAGATTTACAGGTAGTGCGCTCTTATAAACTCCGTGGCGCCTATAACATGATGAGCAGCCTTTCAAAAGAACAGCTGGAAGGAGGTGTTGTATGCGCCAGCGCAGGTAACCACGCGCAGGGTTTTGCCTACAGCTGCAAAGCCCTGAACATTAAAGGCACTATTTTTATGCCTTCGATTACACCCAAACAAAAAATAACCCAAACAAAAATGTTTGGTGAAGACAATATAGAAGTTATTTTAACCGGCGACACCTATGACGATTGCGCTAATGCTGCCAAGAGGTTTACCGCACAAAATAATATGACCTTCGTGCATCCGTTTGATGATATGAAAGTAATCGAAGGACAGGCTACAGTGGCACTGGAGATCAGCGAACAATTAGAACATATTGACTATGTAATACTCCCCATCGGCGGCGGCGGTTTATGCGCAGGTGTCGGCAACTTCATGCACCTGGCCAGTCCTTCTACGCAGATAATAGGCACCGAACCGGAAGGAGCACCTTCGATGACGGAAGCACTAAAAGAAGGACATCCGGTAGAGCTTTCCAGTATCGACAGGTTTGTGGATGGAGCGGCCGTTAAAAAAGTAGGCGACCTCACCTTCAGCATGTGTAAGAACATATTGAACAAGGTGGTACTGGTACCGGAAGGAAAAATATGCACCACCATTCTGGAGCTGTACAATAAAGATGCAATCGTAGTAGAGCCTGCAGGAGCTTTATCCATTGCAGCACTTGGGCTGATGAAAGATAGCATTAAAGGCAAAAATGTAGTTTGCATTGTCAGCGGCAGCAATAACGATATAGATCGTATGCAGGAGATAAAAGAACGTAGCCTGCAATATGAAGGATTAAAGCATTATTTCCTGATCGACTTTGCGCAACGTCCCGGTGCTTTAAAAAATTTCGTTAGCAATGTACTCGGACCTGATGACGATATCACCCGATTCGAATACATGCAAAAAACCAATAAGGAAAGTGGGCCTGCATTAGTAGGTATAGAACTAAAAGCAAAGATCGATTACTATAGCCTGATGGAAAGAATGAACCAATACAATGTTCAGTATAAAGAGCTGAATAAGGACAATGCATTGTTTGCTTACCTGGTGTAAATATGGTGTCATGAGATATATTTTGTTATTGATAATTGCTTTTCTGGTGAATAGGCCGGCCTATTCACAAATGGACGCCTATCGGGAATTTCGTGCTCAAATATCAGTCCCACCTTATGGCCTCTCTAAAATAAAATCACTGATAACCTCAATCAAACCTCAATCAGACGAGGATAATTCAGACATGGGCATTAGCCGGCTCCCGCAAAAAGACTATGAAGCATTGTCCCTCAGGGAAAAGTTTACTTATACAATGATACACCCTGAGATGTACGCCCAGAACTGCGCCATATTTGTACCTCAGACTAACGAAGATCAAAAAATATTCGGCTACCTGATATCATGGATGAATGAAGAAACCTGGAGCGACAGGCAGCTACAATTCCTTACTAAAAACAGGGATTCTGTTATGGCTATCATCAAAGAATCGGTTATTCGCAGTAGACGAATGGGTGTGAATTACAAAGACGCGCTCGTAGAGATCAACGCATGGGAAATGATCCCCTTCCTGGTATCTTATTACAAAGAAAATAAAAAGGATAAAGATATTTTAACGACGCTGATGTTACTGATGAAAAAAGGGAACTATGCTGATTTCGTTAAATCAAAATCCTACAAAAATCTTTACGGCGTGGCAGACAATTACGAATCGTCTATGGCCTTTAACAAAGCTAATGAAGAACTGACCCTGCAGCGGGCGCAGGCCTACTACCACTCAAAAAAGCCGGATGCTCAAAAGAATTAAATGGTACATCCTGCCGGTTCTGCTCTGTGCCATCACTTACCCGCAAATGCTGTTGAGCCAGGATAGCCTGTGGGCCGGCATCCCGGCAGGCACCTACCAGGTAGGTGAAAAAAACAATATACAAAATCCGCTAAGGAAAGTAACCATCAACTCTTTTTATATTGCTACCTGTGAGGTCACTAACGGTGAGTTCGAAAAATTTGTACTGGCTACAGGATACATTACTGAAGCCGAGCAATATAAAGACGCACTTGTTTTCGAGCCCGGGCTGGAGGAATTTAGATGGATAACCGATAGTTCTGCCTGCTGGCGTTATCCCAATGGAGTTTCAAGAGGTGATATTAAAGACAAAATGAACCACCCTGTAACCTGCATTAGCTATAACGACGCATTGACCTATTGCAAATGGGCCGGTGTACGACTGCCCACATTGGAAGAGTGGGAAATTGCGGCAACAGCCGGCTCCCGTTCCAGATATTTCGGAAAAGTAACCCAAAGAAATGTCCACCTGTACGCCAATATCTGGCATGGAAACGACCATCTTCTACCCGACTACAGCGATGGCTTTCTATATACGGCTCCAGTAGCCAGTTTTAAACCGAACCCGCTGGGGCTTTATGATGTGTTGGGTAATGTGTTTGAATTTTGCTCGGGTTCGTTGCCGCGCGACAATGGCAGAAAAGTAGCCCATGCCCGCGGCGGCTCCTGGTGGTGCAGTGTCAACGCCTGTAGCTTTTTCAACACAAAAGATATCGGTTCGGTAAATCCACACGCTTCCTTCAGCAACCAGGGCTTCAGAGTGGTTAAAAAAATACTTTAAAATCCCTCCGGAAAAACGACGATTTAGCCTGTTACCATGCTTACCCTGGAAAAATTAAAATATGAGTTTATACATAAAATACTCATAAAAAATGGCTTAATCAGGCATTACATCTTATCCAAATAATAATTGTCAATGCTACCATTTATTATTAATTTGCAACTGGAAAACCGTACCTCCATTGAACTATCCGACCAATAGACAGCCCATTAACAAATAGGCTATTCATTAGAAAATATCTAATACTTTATTTTATTTTTTGAACAAACAATAATTTTACACCCGTCAAGCAGTCGCTTTGTCAAATTACCAACTTTTTTAATTAATTTACACGGCTCTCGATTGCCTTCCCCATTTTGAAAAGCCAAAATTTTTTGTAAAACTTTTATAAGGAACTATGACAGAAAACAAAGGTCTTTACGACCCATCTTTTGAGCGCGATGCATGCGGAATTGGTTTCGTTGCCAATATTAAAGGCAACAAGAATCACCAAACCATTTCCGATGCGCTGACCATTCTCGAAAATATGGAGCATAGAGGTGCTTGCGGTTGCGAAACCAATACCGGCGACGGTGCAGGTATCATGATCCAGATTCCTCATGAGTTTTTTTATGATGAATTGTTACACTTAGGCATCACCCTTCCTGCAATCGAAGAGTATGCGGTAGGTATGGTTTTCTTTCCGAAAGAATTAAGGGTTCGTGAAGAGTGCCGCGAAATTTTCAACCGGGCAGCAGAAAAAATGGGCATGCGCGTCATCCATTGGCGTTCGGTTCCCGTAAACAATTCCGGTATTGGTCCAAGTGCGTTAAATGTAGAACCAGCCATTGAGCAGGTTTTTATTGAGCGTCCTTCTGATGTAAAAACAGCCATCGAATTTGAACGAAAGCTGTTTGTTTTACGAAAATATGCCACACATATTACAGGCAATGCCGTGAAAAAAGATCCTATCGGGTTTTATATCACTTCATTATCCTGCCGTACTTTAATATATAAAGGTCAGCTTACCAGCCACCAGGTTCGTGAGTATTATGACGACCTTTCAGATAAACGTGCTGTTAGCGCTTTTGGCCTGGTGCATTCCAGGTTTGCTACTAACACCTTCCCTTCATGGAGGCTGGCACAACCTTTCCGCTTTATTGCACATAACGGAGAGATCAATACTTTGCAAGGTAACCTGAACTGGTTACGCTCGGCCGAATCAAGCTTCGAATCTCCGTTATTTACTGACGAAGAGATGGACATGCTGGTGCCAATCGTGAGCAACGACCAGAGTGACTCGGCTTGCCTGGATAATATGATCGAACTGCTGGCTTTAACGGGTCGCCCGCTGCCACATGTAATGATGATGTTGATTCCTGAGGCATGGGACGGCAACGAAGAAATGGATCCGGCTAAAAAAGCATTCTACGAGTTTCACGCCTGCCTGATGGAACCATGGGATGGTCCGGCTTCAATTTCATTTACCGATGGTAAAATGATCGGAGCTACATTAGACAGAAACGGATTACGCCCTTCACGCTACTGCGTTACTACCGACGGTCGCGTTATCATGGGTTCCGAAACAGGTGCATTACCAGTAGATCAAAGCACTATTATTGAAAAAGGTCGCTTACAGCCCGGTAAAATGTTCCTGGTTGATATGGAACAAGGCCGCATCATCAGCGATGATGAATTGAAAAGCAATATCTGCAACCAAAGGCCTTACGCTGACTGGTTGAACCAGTATAAAATCAAATTAACTGAGTTACCGGAGCCTCGCGTAATGTTCAGCGATCTGGGCGCAGACCAGATATTTAAATATCAAAAAGCCTTTGGTTATACCTCAGAAGATGTAGAGAATATCATCCTTCCTATGGCTACTGGTGGCAAAGAGCCAATCGGTTCTATGGGTGTTGATACACCATTGGCCATTTTGAGCGACCAGCCACAACACTTAAGCTACTACTTCAAACAACTATTTGCGCAGGTAACCAACCCTCCTATCGACCCTATCAGGGAAAGAATGGTAATGTCCCTAGCTACATTTGTTGGAAACAACGGCAGCTTATTGATTGAAGATGAAATGGATTGCCATGTGGTAGCGTTGAAGCACCCGGTATTGACCAACTATGAATTAGAAAAATTAAGAAGTATTGATACGGGCAGCTTCCAGGCCAAAACCATCCAGTGCTATTTTGTTGCTGATGGCAAAGCCGGGTCTATGCGTCGTGCGTTGGAAAGACTTTGCCGGTATGCAGAAGACGCTGTAAATGATGGCTTCGAGGTATTGGTATTACAGGATAGAGCAATAGATGGCGATCACGCTGCTATTCCTTCACTGTTAGCCGTTTCTGCGGTACATCACCACCTGATCAAAAAAGGGTTACGTGGTAAAGTAGGTATTGTAGTTGAGGCCGGTGATGTTTGGGAAGTCCACCACTTTGCCTGCCTGTTAGGCTTTGGCGCTACTGCCATTAATCCTTACCTGGCTTTCTCCACTATTAAGCTATTACAGGAAACAGGAAAAATCACAACCGATAAATCAATCGAGGAGCTTAACAAAAACTATATCAAAGCGGTAAGTGATGGTCTGTTGAAAGTGTTCTCTAAAATGGGCATTTCTACCCTGCAATCTTACCAGGGTGCGCAGATCTTCGAAATTATTGGTTTAAATAAAGATGTAGTTAATAACTATTTCACCAATGCCACTTCCCGTATTGAGGGTATGGGACTGGATGAAATTGCGCGTGAGGCGCTGGCGAAACACCAGTTCAGCTTTACCCGCAAGAAATTACCGGTTGACCAATTACCTACCGGTGGTTTTTACCAGTGGAAACGCAAAGGGGAAGCACACATGTTTAACCCGCAAACCATTCACCTGTTGCAGTATTCAACAAGAATGGGCGATTACAACACATTTAAGAAATACACGAAAGTTATTGACGAGCAGGGGAAAAAAGCGATTACGATCCGCAGCCTGTTCGATTTCAAACGCTCCCGCCCTTCTATTTCTATTGATGAAGTAGAACCGGCAGAAAATATCTATAAAAGATTTGCTACCGGTGCGATGAGCTTTGGCTCTATCAGTTGGGAAGCACACACCACACTGGCTGTTGCTATGAACCGCTTAGGTGGTAAAAGTAATACCGGCGAAGGCGGTGAAGATGAGGCACGCTACAAACCCATGGAGAATGGTGATAGCATGCGTAGCGCCATCAAACAGGTTGCCAGCGGACGTTTTGGTGTAACCAGCCTGTATCTTACTGAGGCTGATGAGTTACAGATCAAAATGGCGCAGGGTGCAAAACCGGGCGAAGGCGGACAGCTTCCGGGTGATAAAGTGGATGACTGGATCGGACGTACCAGGCACTCCACTCCGGGTGTGGGTTTGATCTCTCCTCCTCCTCACCACGATATCTATTCCATTGAAGATTTAGCGCAATTAATATTTGACCTGAAACATGCCAACCGCCACGCACGTATTAACGTGAAACTGGTGAGTAAAGCAGGTGTAGGTACCATTGCAGCAGGTGTTACCAAAGCAAAAGCTGATGTAGTATTGATTGCAGGTCATGATGGCGGAACAGGAGCTTCTCCTTTAAGTTCTATCCGGCACGCAGGTTTACCATGGGAACTAGGTTTGGCTGAAGCACAGCAAACCCTGGTTAAAAATAAATTACGCAGCCGCGTGGTTTTACAAACCGATGGCCAGATGCGTTCGGGTCGTGATATTGTCATTGCCACTTTATTAGGTGCTGAAGAATGGGGTATTGCTACCGCAGCACTGGTGGTTGAAGGTTGTATCATGATGCGTAAATGTCACCTGAACACCTGCCCGGTAGGGGTAGCTACACAAGATCCGGACCTGAGAAAACGCTTCTCCGGTACAGCAGATGCAGTGGTGAACTTTTTCAAATTCATTGTTCAGGAAATGCGTGAATTAATGGCTGAGTTGGGCTTCAGAACGGTGAATGAAATGGTAGGCCAGGTAGACGAATTGAAAATAAGAGAAGGTATTGATCATTGGAAATACAAAGGCCTTGATCTTTCTCCTATTCTTTATAAAGAACCGGCTGATGAAAGTGTAGGTATCTACAACTCCGAAGAACAGGATCACGGATTAGATACGATTATCGACTGGAAGTTTATTGAAGCAGCAAAACCTGCTCTTGAAAATGGTACACCGGTAAAAGCATCCTTCGATATTGTGAATACGGACCGCGCAGCGGGTACTGTATTATCGCACGAGTTGACTAAAGTGTATCGTGACGCGGGATTGCCTGAAGACACGATCCATTTACAGTTAAGAGGTACTGCAGGTCAAAGCTTTGGCGCATTCTGTAACAAGGGTATTACTCTTGAGCTCGAAGGTGACGCGAATGACTATTTTGGTAAAGGCTTAAGTGGTGCTAAATTGATTATCTATCCTGATAAAAAAGCAGGTTTCGTACCTGAGGACAACAGCCTTATTGGTAATGTAGCCTTCTATGGTGCAACAAACGGCAGCGCATATATACGCGGTAAAGCTGGCGAAAGATTTGCCGTACGTAACTCAGGAGCTTCAATGGTAGTTGAAGGTGTGGGTGACCATGGTTGTGAATACATGACCGGTGGCCGTGCTATTATTTTGGGAGATACAGGTAGAAATTTTGCCGCAGGTATGAGTGGCGGTATTGCTTACATCTACGATGCAGGACAAAAATTTGCAGGCAACTGTAATATGGAGATGGTGGAACTGGATCCTGTAGATGCAGCTGATGCAGCCTTCTTACAAGAGGAAATAGAAAAGCATTATCAGTATACTAATAGCACTGTAGCCAAATTTGTACTGGATGATTTCGACAACCAGTTGAAGAACTTCGTTAAGGTTTACCCTAGCGAGTACAAAAAGATCATGCAGGCTAAAATTGAGCAAAAACAAATTGCGTAAATAGTTGAAGGTTTAAAGTTTAAGGTTCAGGGTTATCATACTTTGCAATCTTTAAACTTTAAACTTCGAACCTAAACTTTAAAATAAGAAATGGGTAAACCAACAGGATTTTTAGAATTTACAAGAGAACTGCCTTCCAAAAAACCAGTGGAAGAAAGACTGGAGCACTATCGCGAATTCGTACAACTTTTCCCTGAGGAAAAACTAAATAATCAGGCTGCGCGCTGTATGGATTGTGGCATTCCTTTTTGCCATAGCGGCTGTCCTTTAGGCAATGTCATCCCCGAATTTAACGATGCGGTTTACCGTAAAGAATATCGGGAAGCTTATGAAATATTGGCCTCTACCAATAATTTCCCTGAGTTCACCGGTCGCATTTGCCCGGCACCTTGCGAAATGAGTTGTGTGTTGGGGATCAACCAGCCCCCGGTAGCGATAGAAGAAATAGAAAAGCATATAATAGAAATAGCTTTTGAAAAAGGGTTTGTTACGAAAAGAACGCCTAATGTAAGAACGGGTAAAAAAGTTGCTGTTATTGGTAGCGGACCTGCCGGCCTGGCCGCAGCTGCTCAGCTTAATTATGCCGGCCACCTGGTTACGGTGTTCGAGCGCGATGAGCAACCCGGCGGATTATTACGCTATGGTATCCCTGATTTCAAACTGGAAAAATGGGTAATCGACAGAAGGATTGCTTTAATGCAGGAAGAGGGCATTACCTTTAAATGTCATTCTAATGTAGGCAAGAACGTAAAAATAAGCGATCTGATGCGTCAGTTCGACGCGATCGTTTTAAGCGGCGGAAGTACCGTACCACGCGACTTGCCGGTTCCCGGCCGTGAATTAAAAGGCGTTCATTTTGCGATGGATTTCTTAAAGCAAAACAACAAACGTGTAGCAGGTAAAGACTTTTTGGCAAATGCTGATATCGAAAGCAATATATTATCCGAAGAGCTTCTGGCAACCGGTAAAAATGTAGTAGTGATTGGTGGTGGAGATACCGGCAGTGACTGCGTGGGAACCAGCAACAGGCATAAAGCCGCATCGGTTACACAGTTCGAGTTGTTGCCCATGCCGCCTAAAGACAGAACTGATATCATGCCATGGCCAACCTACCCAATGCTGTTAAAAACAACAACCAGCCATGAAGAAGGTGCTCAAAGACACTGGAGCATTGCTACCAAACAATTTATTGGCGATGACGCAGGCAACCTGAAAGCATTAAAGGTAGTAGACCTGGAGTGGACAACTCCTGCTCCGGGGCAACCGGCTAAATTTACTGAAGTAGCTGGCAGCGAAAGAGAGCTCCCTTGTGAGTTGGCTCTATTAGCTATGGGGTTTGTACATCCGCAACAGGCTGGCTTGCTCGAAGAGCTGGGCGTTGAATTTGACAACCGCGGTAATGTAAAAGCAGAAGAAGGCAAATATGCTACCAATGTGGCAAAAGTATTCGCAGCAGGCGACATGCGTCGGGGACAAAGCCTGGTAGTTTGGGCTATCAGCGAGGGTCGCGAGTGTGCGAGGAAAGTTGACGAGTATTTAATGGGGTCTTCCATGCTCGAAAGCAAGGAAAGTTCTATACTGATGTCTTTTCAATAAACAATGTTCATATTTGAGTTTTAGAATGGTGCGGGTAACTGCACCATTTTTTTTACAAATATTTTTGACTATTTAATAGATTTACGATACTTTAGTACGTAAAATTTCGTTCATGAAGACTTTAATTAAAAACTTTCTGCTAAGCGTAGCTTTATTTACATCTTTTAGTACAGTAGCCTTTGCACAAAACGAACCAGGACAAAGAATTGTTTACGACTTTAGTTTTCAGAGAGACACTAATGACATTGCCTCTAAAACCAAGGACCAATATGCCCTCGATATTTTTAAAGATCATAGCAGGTTTGTAAGTTTTACCAAACTGAAAAGAGATATCTACATAGATAGCATGAGAAAAGCTATCGAGACGCAGGGCGGCATCCAGAATGTCAAAAGCCTTAATGTCAGTTTTTCAGGTATGGGAGGTGGTGGCGCCTACGAAATCTACAAATTCAATAACGGGAAAATAAGATTTCAACAAAAATTTCTTAGGGATACTTACGGTTACGAAGAAGATCTGGCTACACTTAACTGGACAGTGACAGAAAACACGGAAAAATACGGTCAGTATAATTGCCAGTTAGCCAAAGTAAACTACGGCGGAAGAAACTGGAATGCATGGTTTACAACCGACGTTCCTGTTAACAATGGTCCATACAAGTTTTCAGGCCTTCCCGGCTTGATTGTAAAAATGTGGGATGACAAAAATCAGTGTGTATTTGAACTGGCTGAAATAAAAAATATCACCGATGGCAATAGCAGCATACCAACAGCTGACATCGTCGAGAAGAAGGAATTCAAAAAAGTAGAAGAAAACGCCAGGGTTCAAATGAACGCGATGGCTTCAGGTATGGCGTCAACAGGCGCGGGTGCAGGCACTGTAACCAAAACAGTGTTCAAAGATCAAAACGGGAACGAGATAACACTCGACCAGGCGCAGCGCAAAAGAGCCGAAGCTGAAAAGAAAAACAACAATCGCCTGGAACTTAATTAAACCCTAAGCATTTATGATGAAATGGATCACCTTGCTCATCAGCATGAGCATGAGTATGATGCTATGTGCACAGGTTACTATCAGCGGCACGGTAAAAAATCAGTCAGGAACGCCACTGGTCAATGCCAGTATTATCATCTCACCTGTTGGCAGCAATAAAGTGATCGCCTTTAAAATGACCGATCATAAGGGTAGTTTTAGTATAGTTCAGGAATCCGGTTTTGATTCTATACAGGTTAAACTCAATCTGCTGAATCATGAAACCGAAATTAAAATCATCGCCAACCAAACACAGGAAGTACACTTCATTGCAAAAGAAAAAGCCACCGTTCTCGAAGAAGTTTTCGTTAAAGATCCAATGATGTTTCGAAAAGGAGACACTATTGTGCACGATGTGGAACAATTTGCCAATAAAAACGATCGCTCCCTGGCCGATGTTATTAAAAGAATGCCGGGGCTTGAAATAGATGAAAGCGGTAAAATTAAATACCAGGGAAAAGATATTAACCAGTTTACCGTTGAAGGGAAAGACCTGATGCAGGGGCGCTACGGTATCATTCCCAACTCTATTCCCCACCAGGATGTAGGTAAGCTGGAAGTGATAGAAAACAATCAGCCCATAAAAATGCTGAAGGACAAAGTACCTTCAGAGAATGCAGGGATTAACATCAAGCTCAAAAAAAATATAACCTGGACAGGATCAGGGTCATTAGCATTAGGACTTTCCCCACTCTTATGGAACCTGAAGCTGACACCGATGTTATTCTCAAAAAAACGGCAGGCTTTATTTAATATAAAATCGAACAACACCGGTGAAGATATCATTTCGGAAAACGGCAATTTCATCAGCTTATCGGGCTTTATGGGGCAGTCGCTGGATAATAGTACCGGCGACTTTCTAAGACCATCATCAGTAAGTCCACCTGCGTCCATTGCTCAAAGCAGGTATTGGTTTAACCAATCACATGCCATTGGTACGAATTTCCTGGAAAGTTTAAAACATGATTGGGAGGTGAAAGCCAATCTTTTATACACTTATCATGAGCTGGATTTAAAAGGCTCTTCCAATACATCGATCGCCAATCTTAACGCAGACGGCACTGTTTTAAACACACTTAATTACACGAGGAAAAGCGACCTGAATGATATCGCACAAAAAGCAAAAGCCACTTTATCTTTAAACAGAAATGCCAAAGCCAACTTCTTCAAAAATGATCTGATCTTTTCCATCGACAGAAATAATAGCCGCTCAACCCTGGAACTGGATGGTATACCTGTTTACCAACGCACCCGTGCGAATGGTTTTTCAGTACAGAATTCTCTCAGCACGCTATTTCCCATTGATAAGCAATCCAAACGCCTGATCAGTCTTCAGTCTTACATCAACTATGTACATGATCCTGAATGGTACCAGGTGGATTCACTAAAAGCCTTGCAGTTCTCCGATCAGCATATACAATCGGCCCTTTCCCTCAAACAACTGAAACGCTCAGGTACATTCAATACCACCAATACGGTTAGTATGGCTTTCAGTAAAAAGGATCTCACCATCGTTCCATCCTTTAAATTTTTATATGCTGATGAGTTATTAAATACCGACCTTGAACTCACCCAGGCGCCTGGCATTACGCAATCGATGGATGTTCCCTGGCTCAACAGGTTGAAGTTGGATAATTTTAATACACAGGTATCTGTTGGTCTCAATCTAAAAAAGGAAAAACTACGACTATCACTTAACCTTCCTTTATCCAATAATATCATTCACATAAAGGATGAAGAAAATCGTTTCCAAAGAGATTTAAACAAGTGGCTTTTTCAACCCTCGCTTTTTGCAGAGCTATCCGTTAAAAAATTCACTTTCGCTGCCAATGCAGCAAGAGTAAACCGGTTTAGCAGTTTAACCAGCATTTATCCGGGCTATGCATTCAGTGCATTAAATATAAATGCCTACCAGTCGCCCATTGAAGAAGCTGCATTTACCAGGGCCGGTAGCCGTATTGCATACAAAAATCTATTATTAAATATAGATGCCAACGCAGGATACAACTATGCCTATAACAGTTCGAATATTATGCTGTCCCGGCAAATTGCAAACAATGGTCAACAGGTGATAACAGCCATTCTCCAGGATAATTCCGGCAACACCCATGCGCTCTTTCTTAATTTCAGCAAATACATAAAACATGCTGCTACCAATTTGGGAGTAGGCTACAATTACTCCCGCTCGGAAGTGATGAACCTGCTGAACAATAATCTCTTTACTGCTGTCAACCACAATCAAACTGCCAGCCTCAGGATAGAGAACAGTTCTCTAAGCTGGCTGATTGCCGCTTACAATGTGGCCTATGGATATTCGAAGCGGGTTGACCGGGGAGCCAACAACCTGACTTATACACTTTCTCAGGCGGCCAAGCTCAGTTTCTATGTTTCCGAAAAGGGCTCTTTCAATCTGTCGGGAGACTGGAACCGCTACACCATATCAAAGCAACAGTTCAATAATCAATTTGTGGATGCTTCTTACAGGCATACGGTAGGTAAGCGTAAAATCGACCTGGAACTCAAATGGATGAACATACTCAATACAAAAGAATATGAGCAGGTGTTGATCAATACCATTCAAACAAATATTACCCGCTTTGCCCTTCGTCCTTCGCAGGTAGTGGTTAGCGCAAGAATGAATTTAAGATAAAAGATCATTTTTATCGAGGTAGCCATTAAAAAAACCGCCCTCGTCAGGCGGTTACAATTAACAATAAAAACAATCAACGGATATTCACTTATTTTACCTCTACCACTTCATACTCGGTAACACCTTCTTCCTTTACTTCTTTATAATAAACGCCGTTGGGAGATACAAATAATTTTTTACCGTCCCTTATTACTTCCCGGCTATCGCGTGGTAATTGTTCAAACCGGTCGCCTGCCTGCGGCCTCACAGAATAAGCTCCATCTCCCGATTCCCGCGTGGCATTGCCATTCCTCACCACCGGGGCTTCCTGCCGGTTATCATCATAAACATTGCCCCGTTCAACCGGTTCGTTGTAGGTTTCATCATCGTAGGGTGTATCATTGCCTAACGCCCCATTTTTACCAGCTATAATATATATTACACGGCCGTTTCTATCAGTCTCTCTTGCATATAAAGTACCGTTCTTTTCATAATAGTATTTGCCTTCTATTTTTCTAAGCTCAGCACCGGCGGGAATTCTATAGAGTGTCGCTCCTATCGGCGCTTCGACCACCTCAAAGCCACCTTCCCGCAACTCGCGGAAATACATATCATTTCTATAATAATAGGTAATGCCATTAATTTCTCTTTTCACCGCTCCGGGAGGCAACCCGCGAACGGAAGATCCCGGCGGAGGTATCACCACGCCGACATTTACGCCAACTCTTGGCCCCCAGCCATAGCCCCTCCAAACCCGTGGACCGTAATATCCGCCAAATACCCCTCCAATGCCCACTGAAACCATAGGCCGGTTCCGGTACACCGGGTAACTGCGATAAATACGCCCTCGTTGTGCCTGCGCCACATTATCAATTAAAAACAAAGCAACTACTAAAGTAACGGATAATAAAAATCGCTTCATTTGGTTCTCTTTCTTTATATGACGATTGTTTTCGTAAAAAAGCTGCACGGGAGAATTGAATAGTGAAAGGTTTACAAGAGAGACAGGGATTGGAGGTTTTATGAATGAAAAATTTCTTGTACGTTTGAAGCTAATACTGTTATTATGGCTAAAGCAAAGAATACAAAGAAAAAAGAAGAGAAAGCCGGCCCGGTTACCACCGGTGCATCCATGGCCTTTTTGAAAGACTATATTAATAATGCCTCTCCTGTAGGCTTTGAAACCTGGGGGCAAAAGCTCTGGTTAAAATACCTGGCGCCTTATATCGACGAACAGTTTGTTGATCCTTATGGAACTGCGGTAGGTATTATTAATCCGGGTCAGCCTTTTAAAGTGGTAATTGAAGCACATGCTGATGAGATCAGCTGGTTTGTTAATTACGTAACAGACAACGGCCTCATCTTCCTCAAGCGCAACGGCGGTGTGGATCACCAGATTGCGCCCGGGCTAAGAGTAAATGTACATGGCAAAAAAGGCATCGTAAAAGGCGTATTTGGCTGGCCGGCCATACATACGCGCATCGGTAAGGAAAGCGAAACCCAGCCCAAGGTAGAAAATGTATGTATTGATTGTGGGGTAAGAAGCAAAAAAGAAGTGGAAGACCTGGGTATACATGTGGGTGCTGTAGTTACTTACCAGGATGGCTTTGATGAACTGGCTAACGATTTTTATGTTGGTCGCGCCTTTGACAACCGCATCGGAGGCTTTATGATTGCCGAAGTAGCGCGTTTGTTGAAAGAAAATAAAAAGAAATTGCCCTACAGTTTATATGTGGTGAATGCCGTGCAGGAAGAGATCGGCCTGCGTGGCGCCGAAATGATTGCCCGTCGTATTAAGCCGGATGTGGCTATTGTAACAGACGTAACGCACGATACAGGACATTTTATGATCAATAAAAGAATTGAAGGTGATGTAGCCTGCAGCAAAGGACCTTCTCTGGCTTACGGCCCTGCCATCCATAATAAGTTACTGGCTTTTGTAGAAAAAGTAGCAGAGGATCAAAAAATTCCGGTACAGTGGCGGGCATTAAGCCGGAGCACAGGTACCGATACCGATTCTTTTGCCTATGCCAATGATGGCTGTCCTTCTGTTTTGATATCAATGCCTTTACGTTATATGCATACCACGGTGGAAATGATTCATAAAGACGATATCGAAAATACGATCAAACTCATGTACGAAACCCTTCTGGAACTAACTCCTAAAACAAATCTGAGTTATTTATAAAAAATTGTAGGACTCAAGTTCTTTTCAACCTGTCAAATATTTGGCAGGTTTTTTCATTTTTATATAAAACCCTGTTGGCAATATTAAATAATTGTTAACCCCTCAGCGATACTACCTTAAAATTCCTCTAATCTTGATGTTACTCAATATCTAAAGATGTTAAAGTGAGGTTACAATTTGTTAACATAAGCCTCCTAAATGTTAAAATTTATTGCTTTTCTTTGCGTCTTAAAACTATTTTTTCTATGCTAAAGAAAATTTTCTTTTTTATTGCGCTGGTAATTTTATCAACTGCAATAGTACAGGCGCAGGTAACCACCGGTAGCATTACTGGTATGGTAAAATCACAATCCGGTGATAACTTACAAGGCGCCAACATTACCGCTATCCATGTACCTACCGGATCCAGGTATAGCACCACATCTAACTCCTCTGGTCAATATACACTACCGAATCTCAGAGTCGGTGGACCTTATACGCTAACAGTTTCTTATGCAGGATTTAAAAATGAAGAATTCACTGAACTTCAGGTGGGATTAGGAAGCCCATTAGTAGCCGATGCTGTGCTCAGTATGGAAGGTAAAGAACTAGCGGGGGTTACGGTTACGAGTGTGGCAAAAGGAAGCATAATTAGTCCTCAACGAAATGGAGCCTCTACTTATGTTTCCAGCAGGCAAATACAAAGCTTACCTAGCGTGAATAGAAGTGTTCAAGATTTTGCACGATTGACACCTCAGGTTAAAGCGGGCAACAGTGGAAACGACGGTGCTAGTGCAGGCCTTTCATTTGCAGGTCAAAGTAACCGTTATAACCAATTTTCTATTGATGGTGCAAATGCTAGTGACGCATTTGGTCTTACTTCATCGGGAACAAATGGAGGTGCAGCTAATGTTAATCCTATTTCGTTGGAAGCTGTTCAAGAGTTGCAGATAGTATTATCGCCTTATGACGTAACTCAAGGCGGATTTACAGGTGGCGGAATTAACGCCATTACGAAAAGCGGTACGAACAAGTTCCACGGAGCTGTTTATGGACAATTTCAAAACGGAAGTCTGGTGGGTAAAGCTAATTCTTACAATTCAGGCATTGCGAAGCTAAAATACCCAGACTTCAAAAATCAGACATTTGGAGCAAGTATTGGCGGTCCTATTATAAAAAACAAGTTATTCTTTTACGCAAACGTTGAACGATTTACAAAGTCAACTCCCCTGCCTTTCGATCCATCAATCGCTGGCTCCGGATCACTGGTAAGCGTAGATACATTGCAAAAAATAAAAGATTTCATGCAGAACACCTACGGATATGATGTTGGATCATTTACGGCTATCACTAACGAAAACCAATCTACATCAGCATTTGGTCGTATTGATTGGAACATAAATGATAAACATAAGCTAACTCTAAGACATAATTATGTTGAAGGAAGTAATGATATTGGATCCAGGAATACTCAAACTGCTGTACTGTTTTCAAATTCTCGCTACAGGTTCAATACCAATACCAACTCAACCGTATTGGAGTTAAATAGCAATTTTAGCTCTAGCTCTTCTAATATTTTTAGAGTTACTTATAACCGTGTTAGGGATTTTAGAACCACAGGAAATGTTCCCAATATTTCTGTTACAAGCTTCGATAATAAGGAAATTAAGGATCCTACTACTGGTCAATTGAGAGCTTTAGGCAATATTACTTACAACTTTGGTTCAGAATACTCAAGTGCGGCTAACTCATTGGATCAGGATATATTTTCAATTACAGATAATTTTACTCTTTATAAGGGTAATCACACAATGACTTTTGGAACAAGCAACGAGTTCTTTAAAAGCGGGAATGTATTTTTGCAAGGGTTTAATGGCGCATATACCTATGCACCCAGTGGAAATTCGCCAATGAATCTTACGAATTTCTTCAACAATACGGGTATGAGCAGGTATCAGATTACTTACAGTACATCTGGACGTGGTGATAAGGCCGTTGCTGAATTAAAAGCGGCGCAATTTGGCTTGTATGCGCAGGATATCTGGAAAGTAACACCAGATTTTACTTTAACATATGGTTTACGTCTTGATCTTCCCGCAATTTTTTCAAATCCAATGAAGAATGCAACCTTTGATAGTGCATTTGCTAATTATGGCGTAAGTACTGCGCAAATGCCAAAAAACCGGCTTATGTTTTCTCCAAGAATTGGATTTAATTGGGACGTAAACGGCGATGCTTCCTTACAACTGCGTGGTGGAGCTGGTTTATTTACAGGAAGAATTCCTTTTGTTTGGATATCTAACCAATTTAGCAATACTGGTGTTGCTACAAGAAGCATCGATTTGAATGCAGCTAATATCACTGCTAATGGGGTTAAATTTGCGTTTGACCCCAATGCTGGACAATTAGGTGCATTTATTCCAGCAAACCCTGCTAATGCCGCTACAGTTATTAATGTAATAGACAAGGACTTTAAATTTCCTCAGGTTTTTAGAGCAAATTTAGCTGTTGATAAAAAGCTGGGGGCAGGATTTGTTGCTACTGTAGAAGGAATTGTTACTAAAAATTTGAACAATGCCTATTTCCGCAACCTGAATGTTAGCGAAAATGGAGATACAACTATGTCAATTGGCAATACAACACGCCCTTACTGGAGGAAAACATCTATAGATACCCGTTTTAATCAGGTAATTAAATTGGAGAACACGAATGAAGGTGTTTCAGCGAGTGTAACAGCCCAGGTGCAGAAAATGTACACTAAAGGTTGGATGGGTTCAATAGCATATACTTATGGATTCGCGACCTCTTTGAACGATTTACCTTCTTCAGTGGCATTGTCCAATTTCCACGGCTCGGCTACGGTAAATTCTCTGAACCAATTGGAATTAACAAGGTCTAATTTTGATATGGGTTCTCGTTTAAATGGTTTTATTTCTAAAGAATTTAAGTATGCTAAAAATTTCGCTACAACGTTAACTTTATTCTATAACGGGCAATCTGGTCAGCGCATCTCCTATCTTTACGCTGCTGTTTCCAATAGAAGTATTACAAATGCGGATGCAAGTGCTACATCTTTGGTTTATTTGCCTAAGACAGCTGAAGAAGCCAACTTTGTTGATTTATACACAACAGTTAATAACGAAAGAAAAATATCAAGAAAAGCCAGCGAGCAGTGGGAGGATTATGAAAAATTCATAAACGACAACAAGTACTTTAAAGAAAACGCAGGGAAGGTTGCAAAAAGAAATGGAGACCGCGCTCCCTGGGAAAATCACTTTGACTTTAGAATTGCACAAGACTTTATAGTAAAGACGTATAAGCTACAAGTATTCTTTGATGTATTGAATATCGGCAATTTATTTAATAATAGTTGGGGGCGTGCTTACGGAACGGGAACCAATCCTGATGGATTCTTCCCATTATCAACTACAATATTTACTCCGGTTGTATCCAATCCTTCTGCTACACCAACTACCAAGGAAGGCGTGGCATTTACTCCAACTGTTTATAAGCCAGCGTACACATTTAATCTTAATAACTTTACCGACATCGATGGTAAACGCAGGCCATATAATGTAAACAATTTTACATCAAGATGGAGTGGACAAATAGGTGTTAGATTTAGCTTCTAATATTATTATTCTTTATTTATTAAAACCGGCCTCGCGCCGGTTTTTTTTTATTTCGAGGCTTCATTCGCCCGGATATTCACGTCCTGTATAAAACATATTTATGAAAATCATTCTGCTCTTTGGAACACTCATCATGCTTGCAAGCTTCTTGCTGAGAAGAAGGCGGAACTGTAACCTATGTGCACATGAAAAGGTGATACCGGCTAAATACCCGGCTGGTACCAGCATTTTAATTTTGGCGTTGAAAAAATAAATTTTAAATACCGGACAAATGACCGTAACTTTAGGACAGATAACAATTATATGAAATCACGGAAACATATATACGACGACGAAGAAGAAAATAACGCGTTTATACTGCAGGAGGCAGCTGTAGCTTATTACACCGCTGCTGGTGCGGGCAGCAAAACTAATCCTTTCGAAATCCTGGGCATTAAGCGCGAGCCAGATGACAGGGATGAATCAAAGAATACGTTATCTGTTATCAGCTACATACGCAAAGGACTGCCTAAAAAAGCATTAGACCATCTTGCAGAAACAGCAGGCTTCACGGGCGCCGAAATAGCGTCAATTGTACACACTTCAGAAAGAACCTTAAGGCGCTACACACCCGGCCAAAAACTGAACGCCGAACAAACCGAACGCATCATTGAACTGGCCTTCTTATATTCGAAAGGTGCCGCCGTTTTTGAAGATCTTGAGCAATTTAAAATATGGATGGACTCCCCTATCGGTGCTCTCGGAGATCAAAAACCCAAAACCTTTTTAGACACTTCAATGGGTATCCAATTTATAACCGAAGAGCTGGGTCGTATAGAACACGGCATTTTTGCTTAGAAAACTCAGGAATACAATTATTTGAAACAAAGTTTGCGTCTTAAACCCATTGACCGCTTACTCCCATGAAAGTTTACCGCATCAGCAAATGTAAATATATAGATGACCTGAGCGGCACGGGCTCCTCCCGGTTTCCCGGACGCTGGCACAATAAGGGAACCTATATTTTATACACTGCGGCCTCACCCTCACTTGCTATGCTGGAAAGCGTTGTACACATTACAACACTTCCCAAGATTGAGCTTTGTATGACTTGTCTTGAAATTCCCGACGGCAGCATAACAGAACTTTCAGGAACACAATTACCAGAGAACTGGTTTACCAGCCCGCCACCGGATCACCTCAAATATATAGGAGATCAATTTATTCAGGCCGGCAACTACCTGGCACTTAAAATTCCATCTGCCGTAATGCCTGAAGAATTTAATATCTTACTTAATCCGGCACATCCGTTATTTAGAAAGATCAAGGTTATTTACACCCGGCAATTGCGCGTTGATGAACGCTTATTCAGAAGCTGATAAAAAATCCAAAAGCGGGTTGATAAACCTTTCGAAACTTTCGATATGAGGCAGATGACCCACATTATCTAACTCCTTTAATAGAGATCCTTTGATTTTTGCTGCGGTGCTCTTACCCAACTCATGATACAAGCCCATTGTTTTTTGATCAGTTGCTGAAGCCAGCTCCTTTCCCAATGCGGTTCTATCACGGGTACCAATGATCAGCAGCGTGGGTACCGTTATTTTATCAAACTCATACACCACAGGCTGCGTAAAGATCATATCATAAGTAAGTGCCGCATTCCAGGCGATTAGCGGATACTCTTTGTTTAAGGTCCAGCCCGCCAGCAGGTTCACCCATTCATCGTAGGCCGGTTTCCACTGGTTATCGTAATAGCTTTTCTGCTGGTAATTTTTTATTTTGTCGTAAGACTGCCCCAGCTCCCGCTTGTACCAGTCATTTACCGATTGATAGGGCACTTTCAATTTCCAGTCTTCCAGCCCTATCGGGTTTTCCAATATCAGCTTCCAGGTTGTTTCCGGATACATCAATGCAAAGCGTGTTGCCAGCATACCGCCCATAGAATGACCCAGTATAGCTGCTTTATCAATACCTAAACTATCTAATATGGCTTTGGTGTGCTGCGCCAATTGCTGAAAAGTATATTGAAAGTATTGCGGCTTCGATGACTTGCCAAAACCCACCTGATCAGGAATCACTACCCTGTAACCTTTATCAGAAAGGATTTGGGCTGTTTCCCTCCAATAAGCGCCATTAAAGTTTTTACCATGAAGCAGCACTACTGTTTTGCCATTGGCCTTACCCGGCTTTACATCCATATAAGCCATCTTTAACGACTGCTGTTGTGTTGCCAGGTTGATATAGGATACTGCAAAAGGATACTTATAGTTTTCGAGGTTTACATCAAGCGCCCGAAGTGACTGAGATTGGCTTTTCAATTGAAAGCACGAGAGTACAATAAGAACCAGGAAGTATACTTTATTCATGGTACTGTTGTTTATAGTAAAAAACTTACCTGCAAAAAAAATGCCTCGTCCCGACAGGTATCGGAACGAGGCATTATTATTTAAAGAAAAACGATTATGCTTTTTCTTCGCTGTCAGATGCAGGTTTTGCATTCGCTTCCTGATCCATTTTCTTTTTCAGATCAGCCAATACACCTAAATCACCCAAAGTAGCTTTTTCAACTTTGCTTTGGATCGTTTTAACTGCTTTCTTGGTTTTTTCAGCTTCTGCACGTTCTGCTTTCTTCACGCCTTCACGCTCTGCATATTGCTCTTGTTCCCATACGCGTGCATGAGACACTACAATACGTTTTTCATTGCGATCGAACTCGATTACAACAAATTCCGCAGTTTCATCCAAACCTAAAGATTTGCCATCTTTTGTAGCCAGGTGACGGTTAGGTGCAAAACCTTCTAAGCCGTAAGGCAGTTGAATGGTAGCCCCTTTGTCATCTTTACGGGTAATGGTTCCTTCATGTACAGTGCCGATAGCAAATGTATCCTGAAGGGTATTCCAGGGATCTTCTTCCAGCTGTTTGTGTCCTAACTGCAATTTGCGGTTTTCTTTATCGATACCTAAGATGATCACGTCGATTTTTTCGCCCACTTTAGTGTATTCACCTGGGTGGTTGAAACGTTTTAACCAGCTTAAGTCGCTGATGTGGATCATACCACCAATACCTTGCGCCAGCTCAACGAATACACCATAGTTAGTGATGTTTTTCACTTCGCCTTCGTGCTTAGTACCTTCAGCAAACCTGCTTTCGATATCGTTCCATGGGTCTTCTGTCAATTGCTTGATAGAAAGGCTCATTTTGCGGGTATCTTTATCTAAAGTAACAATCTTCGCTTCATGCTCGTCGCCTAATTTGAAGAAGTCTTTAGCGTTGATAGGTGTGTTAGCCCATGTAATTTCACTTACGTGTACTAAACCTTCAACACCAGGATAGATCTCTAAGAATGCACCATAATCTTCGATGTTAACTACTTTACCTTTTACTGTGTTACCTTCAGCAATGTCTGCAGGCAATACATCCCAAGGATGTGGCGTTAATTGTTTTAAACCAAGGCTGATACGTTTTTTCTCGTCGTCGAAATCCAATACCACTACGTTCAGTTTCTGATCCATTTTCAACACCTCGTTCGGGTGAGAAATACGTCCCCATGAAATATCTGTGATATACAGTAAGCCGTCTAAGCCGCCCAGGTCCATAAATGCACCAAAGTCGGTGATGTTTTTAACGGTACCTTCCAATACCTGACCTTTTTCCAGTTTACCGATGATCTCAGCACGTTGAGCTTCCATATCGCTTTCGATAAGCGCTTTATGAGAAACAACCGCATTCTTAATGGTTTCGTTGATTTTAACCACTTTGAATTCCATTGTTTTGCCAACAAACTGATCGTAATCTGTAACAGGCTTAACATCAATTTGAGAACCTGGCAGGAAGGTTTCCATACCAAATACATCAACGATCAAACCACCTTTAGTTTTAGAGGTAACCAAACCTGTAACCACTTCACCTGTTTTGTTAACCTCAACAATTTTCTCCCATGCACGGGTAGTGCGGGCTTGTTTGCGGCTCAGGTTCAGGTGTCCGTCCCTGTCTTCTTTTTCAACGATCATCACTTCTACCTCATCGCCAATTTTCAGGCCCTGGATATCGCGAAACTCGTTTAAAGAGATAAGGCCATCACTTTTAAAACCAATGTTTAATACAACGTCGGTTTTAGTAAGACCTACAACAGTACCGTTTACTAACTCTCCGTCATTCAATTGAATGAAAGTGTTGTCGTAAACTTTGTCATACTTTTCTTTTTCTTCTTTAGAGTAAGAAGAAACATTACGTTTGTCTACGCTCCAATCGAAATCGTCATGCGCAGTTTCCACCGCTTCAGCTACAGGAGCTTTAGCAGGTGCCTCAACAGGTGCGTTTGTTGTCGCTGCAGAAGCTTCTTCTACCGGCTCGGTAGCGCCTGCGTTCTCCTGTGCATCAGCGTTTAATTGTTTAAAATAAAAATTCATAAAAAATCCGAAGGGTTTAAAATTCGGACTGCAAAGGTACGCGATTTCTCCCGGTATTCGCATTTTCCCAAACCAGGAATTAAAACCGTTATAAGAAGTTGATTTTAAACCCTATACAAGGCTTAATCCTCAAAAAATCTTCCCGAAATGAGATATGAGCCCATTAATTGCCTGTTTTTGGCAAATCCGCTTTAATTTGCCCGGATGTTTTCAAATCAAACCGGAACGGTAACCGGTAACCTGAATACGTTCAAACAAAAGGAAATAAACGGACTGAACCGCCTGAGAAATGCTATCACAGGTTTCTTCATACTGGTTCCGTTGGGACTATTCGCCTACCTGGCCTATAACGTATACATGAATTTTATTGAACGTGATATCCGGGACAAAAGCTTTTTCGAATTCGCCTTTCCCCTGTCAGGAGTGTTCCTGCTGTTATTCTTGGTATTTTTTCCTATTATCTTATTTACGAGGTACAGGGTGAACCGGTTTATTAAGCTACTGCATGAAATAGATACGGAGCACCTCCAGTTATACCAGCAGTATACACTGGCTGTTCCACGGCTATCTGCCAACATTGCTCCCTACGTACTGTCACAAAAAGGCATCATTATTCCCAGGTTGTTGTCGGTAGATCGCATACCCTACTCCGATATTATGGAGATCAGACATAAAACATTCAAAAGCGGAAGGAGCTATGGCACTACCATTACATTGGAAACCTATAAAAACCAAAAACATCATATATCGTTTTTCCAGCACGAAAAACTGAGATTCTTTTTGGCTGCCATTGCTCAAAAGCACCTGCATATTCCTGTTATTAAAAAAAACTAACACTTTTTCATGTTGCGATTGAAGCCACGATGTCGTTGTATACAATAGCCAGTTAACACTTATACCATAAACCTGGATTATGAAACAACCGATATTTTTTTCGATTATACTATTGATGATTTTGGGCTCCTGCAGCAAAAAGGTATCGATTGAAGAACCGGCACAGGACACCGAAATACCTGTTCCGGCCTCGGTAGAAAGAAAGCCTTACACGTCTACACATATTTTCGAGGCAACACTGAAAAATGTAGAGTTTTATTTTTGCAACGCTTTCACCAGCGCCTGTCCGAAAACCTGTGGCGCATCGGGCGACTATGCCAGGTTTGAGGTTACAAGGTATCAAACATTTTTAGTTAACGGAGAGGGTGGCAGAGAGCAACTCACTACTTTCAGCCTGCATTTAAGCAACTATTATAAGATCGATTATGAGTCAAATTATGTGAAATTTATCCGAAATCTGAAAAGAGGCGACAGGGTTAAATTTTATGTAGACTATGTGTATGACCCCACCCAACCCGTTGTTTTTACCGACATGCGAGTGTTAGGCTTTGAGAAAAAATAACTGAAAACTCAAATAACCTCTTTTCCATACTTTTTGTAATAAGCAATCAGCCAGGTTACTACCTCATTATAAGACCGCCTGCCTTTGGGCTGGTTATTCGCTTTTAGAAAATAGCTGTACATCCTATCAATATATGGTTCGATGGGGTTCCTGTATTTTTTATAGAATTCGATATAATCGGCAATATCTTTTTTCGCGCGGGGATGTAAGGTACTATCATAGCTTTTAGCTTTTAGCGAATCTGCAAAAGCCAGTTCCCGAACGGCATAATGGTACATATCAAAATACACAGAGTATTTGAAATGGACAGAAGGATGTAAGCGGCATGCTAAAAAACCTACAAAATTAGCTTCACTTTCCTTAGCATAACCGAGCTGATGAGCAATCTCATGTGATGCTACAAAAGGCGCTACAGATGCCGGCACAGTGGTATTAACCTGAGCTTCACCGGTAAAAGGATTATAATATCCCTGGAAGCCCATATAATTACCCAGGTAGCTAAATAAGGAGGGCTTTACCGAGTACCCCTTGTATGAAAGAAAGGGATACTTTGTACCTGCAATTTTATATAGCAGAGACGCATTAAAAAAAAGATTCTGCTTACTTTTAAAGGAGTCCCGCATGGCAGGCTTTAGCAACTGTGCCTGCCCGTTCAACCTGTTGCTCAACAAGCCTACCAATGTATCTAAATCGGATGTACTGTATTCCTGCTCGCTAAGTTGTAACTGGCTCGCAATACCCTGCCTGGAATAGTTGAGTCCCCATGAGCCATAAAAAATCACATAGACCAGTAGTATCAAAAAAACCGCCTTCCCTATAAAACGATAGGCATATTGTTTTGAAAATTGCTTTCTTCTTATCAGTTTAATCAACCTGATCACTTTATAAACCGCTCCTATTATTACCAGGATATAAAGTATATCGCCGATGCTAAAGGGGATCCATCCCAACAGAAACCTCAGCACCGTAGTGATAACAGGATAAAGACCGTAAGTGAAATAACGCTCCACCCATTCAGAATTAGCGGAGATCACTTTTATGATAACAACCAGTACTACAAGCGTTATCCAGCCTACCCGTATTTTAAGACCCTTTCTTCGCATACCTGCTCAAAAATAAATAATTGATGTTCAAAGCATAGCCGGGGAAGTTTAAATTTTGATTACCGGTTTACGAATGTTTTCCACATTTATTATTACCACCCCCATACACGGGAAAAATACCCTATTTTAGTTTCTTTGTTGTAGTATACATTCGCCTTGTAAACATTATTAGTAAACTTAAACCTATACATTACACGCGATGAAAGCCAAATTTGTTAACATGCTGAGATCTATATTTACGTCCTGCATTCTTGTTGTAAAAAGACTTTTGTTTAGGAAAAAGAGAATCATCATCAAAAATGAATTTTTTGATTATTACGCAATGTATCATCTATCCTAAACAACTATGAACGAACCGGTTATTTACCAATAGACTCCTGTTAAAGCTAAAAACACCAGGGCTCACCCGTTAGATTTATTAGATATTTGTTTTTTCTGGCATACATTTGCCGTCTTCTAACAAAAAACAATTCTAAACAAATCTATGATTTCGAGAATCTTTAGAACAACGATTTCCCTGTGTTTTTTCATGGTACCGTTGATAGCCTACAACCAAAAAAAACCGAATAATTTCATATTGGGTTCCTACCCCGCTGCCACGCCCGGAACCAGCTATAATATCGCGGGATTTGGTAACGATTATGCTACCGGCACTACTTACAGTTTGAACTATGGTAGAATAAATGCAACAACAACAGGTTTAAACCGGGTTGTAAAGCTGTTTAATGTTGAGGGAGAATCTTATACTTTTACCAAAGCAGTAGCGGGAGCTAAACCCTTTGGCTCGGTGATAGTGAAAAGAAGTACAGCCGACGTAAAAGTCACAGCTCTATTTGAAACAGGCAGCAGAACCGGCACTACTGTTAATCTGGCGCCCGACTATACCGGTTCTATGGAAGACCTCATTAATAGTTATGTGATTAACAGGGGCACTGATAATGTTTTTATTAATACCGGGGGCAATACTACCAATAATATCGAACGATTTGATCTCATTCTCACCAATCCGGTTGATGTGAGCCGTTATAATCCTAATACTTCGGGATTTCTTTTAATGGAAAGAAATGGCAATGATATTTTTAAAGTATCTGCTATCACAGGTCTAACCGGAACTACGGTAACTGCCTTAAATACACCCGTTACGGTTGGTGTTGCTAACTGGGGCTCTACGGCTTACAACTTCGAATCGGTAGTAATGCAACAAAGAGTGACCGGAACGACTACTGATGCCAACCTGAAACCCAGTCAAAATATTCCCCAGCAAAACATATCGGGCGTATTTGTAACCCTTGCACAATTAGGGCTCACTTCCGGCACTTTATATGGTGTAAGTTTTTTTGGAGGAGATGTAGCTCTAACCAATGCACAGCTCCTTAATATTGCCAATTACCCGACCACTACATCAGAAACGCCTAATGCCTACGGAATAGATTTTATGGCCGGTGGCGGCTTTTTTACCAGGGCGGTTTTAATACAGGGAACAGTTTGGAATGATGCCAATAACAACGCCATCAGGGGTGCAGGCGAAAATGGCATTGCCAACGACCTTTGGGCTAATTTGGTGAGCCCTTCGGGAGTAGTAATAAGCTCGTTAAAAGTAAATGCAAACGGCACCTATACTACCTATGTAGCCAGTAACAGCGTAGTTACCGGCGACTACAAAGTAATACTTACCAATAGCGAAAAATACGAAGGCGTGGCACTTTCAGCTGCTGACAATCCGTTAAATGGCTATAGTTATACTGGCGTAAATGTTGGAGGAGCAGCCAATACATCAAACAAAACAGGTATTATTAACCTGGGACAAATTTACAGGCCGCTTTATGATGATATTGCCGATGTATCGGGCATTGATTTTGGCATCAGGAACCCGGCATTGCCCATTACCCTTGGAACATTGGACGCAACCTTGTCCGGCAACCAGCTTTCAGTAAATTGGACTACAGTTACAGAAAAAAGTAATCGCAGCTTTGACATAGAAGCCTCTTCTGACGGGAACCACTTCATTAAAATAGGGACTGTGGACTCGAAAGCACTTAATGGAGACTCTGACGAAAGCCTGCATTACGAATTTGTAATGGATTTGGAAGCTGGCAGCCTGGCCCTCGTTTGGGGTAGCATAGCGCTTGCCTGCTCTGCGCTATTTATTAAAAGAAAAAATAAACTTGCCTGCTTATTGCTGATAACAGGCTTCGCCACCATTGTTTCCGGGATATCATGTACAAAACAGGATACCATCGTTGATGGAAAAGATGCCAGAATTTTTATCCGGTTAAAGCAGATCAATAAAGATGGCTCTTTTGAGTATAGCAAAACGATACAGGCAGTAAAAAGGTAATAATTGGTTTATGATATAAAAAAGCCGCCTTGAATCACTGATCCGGGGCGGCTTCCTTTTATCAAAACATTTTTCTAACCGAGCTTCATATCTTTTATAATCGCCCGGATCTTGTCATCCAGCTTCGCATTTACTTCATCAAACTGGTCAGCGCCGGCCAGCTCTTCCTTCACACTAAAATAAAACTTGATCTTAGGCTCGGTACCGCTGGGACGGGCGGAGATCAGCGAACCATCTTCTGTTATAAACTGCAGTACGTTGGACCGGGGCAGATTTATCGGACTCACATCACGTGTTTGTACATTCGTAGCTAATCCGTTGTCATAATCCAGTACTGTTGTCACTTTCGATCCGTTAATGGTTTGAGGCGGATTATTACGATACTCCTGCATCATAGCTGCTATCTGCTGCTGTCCATCCATTCCTTTTTTAGTGATGGAGATCAGATCTTCTTTGTAAAATCCGTACTTAATATAAAGCTCTACGAGTTTATCAAATAGGGTATTTCCTTTTTCTTTTTCGTAGGCTGCCATTTCGCACAAGAGTGCAACCGCGCTTACGGCATCCTTATCTCTTATTTTATCGCCGATCATTAGTCCAAAGCTCTCCTCTCCTCCTATCACATAATTTTCTTTACCCTCTTTTAACCTGATCATCTCTGCAATCCACTTAAAACCGGTTAATACCCTGTAACAGGTTACCCCATTACCTCTTGCCAGATCATCAACCATGCCTGTTGTTACGATCGTCGTAATGATCATGTCATTGTCCTGCGCAATACCTTTTTCTTTCCGGGCTTCCAATAAATAATTAAACGCCAGCACAGCCGTTTGGTTACCGTTCATTAACACCCATTCTCCCTTATTATTTTTGATGCCAATACCTACGCGGTCTGCATCCGGGTCAGTACCCAATAAGATATCAGCATCCAGGTCTTTGGCTTTTTGCAAACCAATACTCATGGTTTCTTTTTCTTCGGGGTTTGGATATGCTACTGTAGGAAAATTACCATCGGGCGTTTTCTGCTCTTCTACAATATGTACATTTTTAAACCCGAATGCCTCCAGCACCTGTGGCACCAGCATAATACCTGTACCATGTATAGGTGTATATACGATCTTTAAATCCTTCTGCTTTTCGATCACTTCCGGGTATACACTCAGCCCCTTAACCATCCGGATATATTTTTCATCCAGTTCTTTTCCGATCAATGTAATATTAGCTTCCCCTCCGCTCCATTTTACGTCATCAACCGATTGGATCTTCTCTACTTCCTTAATTACATTTTTATCGTGGGGTGGCACCAATTGTCCACCGTCGTTCCAGTAAGCTTTGTACCCATTGTACTCTTTGGGATTATGAGAGGCAGTACATACCACCCCGCCCTGGCATCCAAGTGTTCTTATTGCAAAAGAAAGCTCGGGAGTTGGACGCAGACTTTCAAACAAAAAGACCTTAATATCATTAGCAGCAAAAACATTAGCTGTTGTTTCTGCAAAGAAGCGGCTGTTATTGCGGCTGTCATGAGCGATGGCCACCCTCACTTCGCCGGGAAAGGATTGTCTTAAATAATTAGCATAGCCCTGCGTAGCCATACCTACCGTATACTTGTTCATACGATTGGTACCAACGCCCATTACACCACGGAGACCACCGGTACCGAATTCAAGATTTTGATAGAAAGAATCTGCAAGCTCGTTACTATTTTCAGACTGCAATCTCTGAATCTCTTTTTTTGTTTCCGCATCATAATTGCCCTGCAACCATTGATCTACTTTTTGCTGAATTGCATTATCCATAAAAGTTTATTTAGGGCCTGAAGATACTAATTTAGGTGTACCAATAGCGAAGGCGTCCCAACTTTTGTTAGACAGCATATTTAGGATGAAAATCACCCGTGGCAAATAGAAAATTTCCTAGATATTACCGGTCATAATTTCCTTAAACAGCCGGAAAGAATATTCTTTTTTGGACTGATCAAAAATCTGGGAAATAGTCATAATTTCCTGTATGCCGGTTGTTTCAATAAAACCTTTCAGACCTTTTGCGATAGTTGGCTTGTCACCAATAAATGCATGTGACAGCATATGCTTTACACCATACTCCTGTTCCGGCGTCCACAAATCAGACAACCCGGCCGGATCAAAGGGCGGCATGAGCGGTTCCCTTGAATTAGTAAAAATCCCCAGGAACATTTTGTACATGGAGGTAGCCAGAAAGGCCGCCTCTTCATTGGTATCTGCTGCAATAATATTTACACAAGCCATTGCGTAAGGCTTATCCAGTACATCAGAGGGCCTGAAATATTCTTTGTAGATAGAAAAGGCCTGCATCATGTGGGTAGGCGCAAAGTGAGCAGCAAACGCATAGGGCAAACCCATTTGCGCAGCCAGGTAAGCGCTATCCGTACTGGAACCCAGTACCCAAATAGGAATATCTACGCCTTCGCCGGGCAATGCCCTAACTTTCGCATGTGCATTGTCTTTGCTAAAGTAAACCTGTAGTTGTTCAATATTTTTTTGAAAATCGTAGGGTATGTTAAGCGGGCTATTGCGGATGGTCATTGCCGTTAAACCATCTGTGCCCGGCGCACGGCCCAGCCCCAGGTCAATCCTGTCGGGGTATAACGAACCCAATGTACCAAACTGCTCTGCTATAATCAACGGAGAATGATTGGGCAACATGATTCCGCCCGATCCAACGCGTATCGTATCTGTGCCGCCAGCCACATAACCGATTAAAACCGAAGTGGCCGCACTGGCCACACTTTCCATATTATGGTGCTCAGAAAACCAGTACCGGTTATATCCCTGCGCTTCTGCAAACCGGGCAGTCTGCAGGCTTCTTGCAAATGTATCTTTTAAAGAATCGCCCTGGCACACTGTAGCCAGGTCCAGCACCGAATATTTCAATCCGTTGAAAACACTATCGCTCATTATTGTCGCTTATGTATTTTATAAACGCATAACGCGGCAAATAGTTGAAAAAAATCAGGTCTGCGCTTCCAAGCGGGCTTTTACTTTTAACTGATTTTTTTTGGCCAGGTTAATAAAAAATACACTACATAAAATAATGGCTAATCCCCCTAATTGCATGGGGGTGAGTTTATCATGATTGATCAATACACCCAGCAAAACCGCTACCAACGGATTAACATAAGCGTAGGTACTTACCTGCGTAGCACTTCTCACGCTCAACAAAAAAACATAAGCGCTATAACCTATTATAGAGCCAAAAACAACGAGATAGGCTAAGGAAGCCCAGGCTTTAGGAGGTATTGCAGCCCAGTCTACTGACACAAATTCATTATTGAAGGTGCCTGCAATAGAAAAAGCCACGCCAGCTGCCAACATTTGCCAGGTAGAATTAACAGAGGCCGAAGTGCCTTTTACCTTGTACTTGGAAAATAAGGAACCCAGCGCCCAGCTGATATTGGCCACGCATAATATAATCAAGGGCAGCAGGCTATTGCCGTATCCGGTAGCAACTATTTTTTCATAAAACAAGGCAATCACTCCCAGCAACCCTATGGCTACCCCCATGATCGTATACTTATTATTGAAATTTTGCTTCCAGTTCACTTTATCAAGCAGTAAAAACCAAAGCGGGGCCGAAGCCAGAAAAATGGCAACAAATGAACTGGGTAAAAATTGTTCTGCCCATATCACAGCTCCATTACCGAGGAATAGCATGAGCAGGCCGCTGATTGCCGCCGGAATAATAGCTGCCCGTTGCCAGATACGTTCGCCTTTAATTGTCACCCATATCATCATAATAATGCCGGCAATAATAAAACGTACGGCTCCTAAAACCATTGGCGGAATATGCTTCACCGCCATTTCGATAAAAAAATAAGTAGAACCCCAAATCAGGTATACGGCGGCAAATGCCAGTATTACCAATGCTACAGAGGGCTGTTTTTTAAGTGTCATGATCAGGTAATTGAGATAGTTTGCGTTTCTTTTACAGTTTCCATTACAATGGTGGTGCGCATGGAGAGGATATTGGCAATCTTACTAAACTTCTTTCGTCGCAAGTCCATTAATGCCTGTGTATTGGCCACACGTACTTTAACGAGATAACAATCATCGCCCGCTATATTATGCACTTCCTGCACTTCCGGGATAGCTGCAAATGCTTTTGCCGAAGTATCACAACCCAAACCATCGGCAGATTTAATAAAGATGAATGCCAGCAACTCTTTGTTTAATGCAGAAGGATCAATATTGGTGGTGTATCCTTTTATAATACCCCGCTCTTCCAGTTTCCGCACACGTTCCAACACCGCAGACGGCGCCATTTTCAGCTTTTTTGATATCGCCACATTTGTAATGCGCGCATCGTCCTGCATCAATTTCAAAATTGCTTTATCTACATCGTTTAAAACTGTCTCCGTTTGCACCATAGTCCAAATTTAAATATTATTCTCAAATTAATATCATAAAACGAATAATATTCTCATAAAATACAAATAAACGAATATTATTCTATTTTTTTTCATCAAAGCATACCAACGGTTTTATGATTTTTTTGAAATCTTCTTACCCTACTTTTGTATCCAATTATTTAAAAACAATGAACAAACTTTTCTCTTTATTTATAGCGGGATCATTATCAGCTACAATAATTAGTTGCGGAGATGACACCCATAAGAACACCGCAACCGAAACAGTTACTACTGCCCCTTCCATTCCCAATATCAGTTTATCCATAGTAAACACATACCCACATGACACGTCTTCTTTTACGCAGGGTTTAGCAGTTTATAAGGGACAGTTGTATGAAGGAACGGGCGGAGCTGAATATGATGTAGTAGGAAGTAAGTTTTCTAAATTAATGAAGATTAATGTAAAAACCGGTAAGGCGCAGCATTCGATCGACCTGGAGCCAAAATATTTTGGCGAAGGCATTACCATTCTTAATGATACGGTATACCAATTAACCTGGAGAGAAAAGAAGGTATTCGTTTACACTCTCCCCGGCTTCAAAAAAATAAAAGAATTTAACTTTAACACTGAAGGCTGGGGTATTACAACAAACGGGAAAGAACTGATTGTGAGTGATGGCAGCAGTAACCTCTATTTCTACGATCCTTCTACTTTCCAGCTCCTGCATACGCAATCTGTAACACATAACGGAGAGTTGGCTTATAATTTAAACGAACTGGAATATATCGATGGATTTGTATATGCAAACGTATGGCAACAGCCCTATATCTATAAAATAGATCCCGCCAGCGGGCAAATAGCAGGCAGCATTGATGTTTCGCAGATCTGGGACCGGATCAAAACGATCGATCCACTTGCAGATGTTCCCAATGGAATTGCTTATGATGCAGACAGCAAAAAGATATACATCACCGGAAAAAAATGGCCGGAATTGTACGAAGTACAACTGGGCCAATAATATTGTAAGGCAACGGTTTAAATCGTTGCCTTGTTTTTTATTACATAAATTACCGAGCAACACTCTTTGGTATTACCCATTGCATTGATATTAGAAGCTAATCCGTGTAAACCTGCACTCACGTAATTAACCTTACCGCTTTTATATTTACTGCTGAGCATATCTACATAAAAGCTATCGAACCACATGGGGAGCATTTCATCAATCTCCAGTCCATGTTGATCCGCCAGGGTTTCCATGGACCTGGGCGAAAAATGGTATAAGTGCCTGGGCACGTCATAGCCGGCCCAGTAAGCTCCGTATGCTTTCGCATCTTTACTGGTGTAGTTAGGCACTGCTACAAATAAAATACCCCCGGGCGCCAAAAGCGTCTTTATCTGTGCCATATATTCATGCAGCGTATGTACATGTTCCAATACATGCCATAAAGTAATAGCATTAAAACTTTGTGGCGACAATGAAAAGAGCTCGTGAGAAGGGCGAGCATCGATGCCATACTGTTCTTTACCAATGGCCCGTGCATCGGCTTCAGGCTCTAATCCTGCAACCTCCCATCCCTGTTGCTGCATGGTATGCAAAAACGTGCCGGTACCACAGCCAATATCGAGCAATTTTCCACTCTTCAGCCCTGTATGCCTTTTAATGATAGCAGCTTTTTGCTTCATGGTACGCACACGTACCCGCTGATACAGCTGATTGATCAGACCTTTACTGGTATTGGTGTGTGAAATATAATCCTCGGATTTATAATAACGACCTATATCGTCTAAACCGGGCACATCCTGTGTAAACCTGGCGGTGCAGGCATTACAATGAAGAATTTCAAATTCCTTACCGCTAACGGTATAGTCTTTAACATGGAAGACATGCTGCAAGTTATCGGATTGGCAAACCGGGCAAAAAGAATAATGTATATCAGGCATCTAAACTAAAGTTATACAGCAAAACTGGTTCCACAGCCACAGGTGCTGCTTGCATTAGGGTTAGAGAATGTAAACCCCCTGTTATCCAAACCATCGCTCCAGTCAATTTCCATACCTGCCAGGTATAATTCGTGTGACTTGTTGATGATGCACGAAACGCCTTCAATTTCAAATTCTTTATCAGCTTCTGTTTTATGATCAAAGCCCAACACATAGCTCATTCCGCTACATCCACCACCTTTCACGCCAATACGTAATAATTGCGTGGCATCAAATCCGGGTTCACTGATCAGTCTTTTTATTTCTTTCACCGCACCGGCTGTTAAAGTAACCGGGCTGGATGCTATAATTGTTTCCATATTGCAAAATTAAACAAAAGCTAATTAACAATAGGTCATTACCCGATTAAACTCAGGGCAGTGCAGGAGTGGCATGGTCAGATCGGGACGATCAGATCATACCGTAATGCATACCTGGTCTGACCGTCCCGGTCTGACCAGGGACCAATTTTGTATCCCAAAATTATTTTATATTTAATGTAAATACTATCTATGAAATTCTTGCCAGGTCACACATACCATGTTTTTAACCAGGGCAATAACCAGGGAACCACTTTCCGTGAAGAAACCGATTATTTTATATTCCTGACACTGGTTCGCCGCAACATATTCCCATATTGCGAAATTTTAGCATGGTGCCTGATGCCTAACCATTTCCATTTGATGATTCACACTACCGACAAAAGCTGCGAAACAATAAAACAGGGTGGTTTAAATATTGAAGTACTTACAAACGGGATAAGGAAACTGCTGAGTGGCTATGCAAGAATTTATAATAGCAAATATGATAGAACTGGTTCTTTATTCAGACAGAAAACAAAATGCAAAATATTGACGGAACCTGATTTAAGTATGTCAAAATACGGTCCCGGTGATTATGTATATGCTTGCTTTAACTATATTCATTGCAACCCTGTGGAAGCCGGCCTGGTAACTCACCCGGCCCAATGGGAGTATTCATCTTATCCTGATTATGCAAAAGCGCGGAACGGAAGTCTATGCAACCAGGTGCTCGCTGCACAAGTCTGTGGATTTAGTGAGTTGGATTTCAGATAAAATGGTCAGACCGCGACGGTCAGACCATTTTGTCTAAAACATCAGTTAATCAAACTTCTTTCTCAAAGCATCGAGGCTTGACTGAAAACTATTTTTCGGTTTATTACTTACCGGCGTTCCTTTCGGCGTATTGGTACGGGGACGTGATTGCTCCGTTTTATGCTCATCCTTCATACTCAAAGCGATGCGTTTACGGGAAGCATCTACCTCAACCACCGTAACCATTACTTTTTGATTGAGCTTCACCACTTCATTTGGATCGCTTACAAATTTATTGGCCAGGTGGGAAACGTGCACAAGTCCGTCCTGCTTTACACCTACATCTACGAAAGCCCCAAAGTTGGTGATGTTGGTAACGATGCCTGGCAGCTTCATACCTGGCTTTAAATCGCTCATCGTAGCTATTCCTTCCGCAAACCTGAATTCTTCAATCACATCCCTTGGATCACGGCCTGGCTTTTCCAGCTCCTTTAAAATATCATCAATGGTATAGGTTCCGGCGGTTTCGCTAATAAAATCTTTGGCATTAATTTGTTTTCTTATATCCGGCTTGGCGATGATATCGCCTACCGTGCAACTCATCTTCTGAGCCATTTCTTCCACTATTCCGTAACTCTCCGGATGCACTGCTGAATTATCCAGGGGATTTTCAGCGCCGGGGATTCTTAAAAAGCCCGCACACTGTTCATAAGCTTTGGGCCCCAGCATCGATACTTTCAAGAGCTCGCTGCGGGATTTAAAGGCTCCATTCTTACTACGGTACTCTACAATATTTTTAGCGGTAGTAGCTGTAAGACCTGAAACGTAGGTGAGCAGGTGCTTACTCGCTGTATTCACATCTACCCCTACATAGTTTACACAACTTTGTACTACATTATCCAGGCTGTCTTTTAAACGATTTTGATTCACATCGTGCTGATACTGTCCTACACCTATGCTTTTGGCATCAATTTTAACCAGCTCACTCAGGGGGTCCAGCAGGCGGCGACCAATGCTAATGGCACCACGAACCGTTACATCTTCATCGGGGAACTCCTCACGGGCTACCTCGCTCGCAGAATAGATCGAAGCGCCGCTTTCATTCACCATAAAGATAGACACCGGCTTGCCAAAATCTATTCCACGCACCAGTTTTTCCGTTTCTTTACTGGCCGTGCCGTTGCCATAACCGATGGCCTCAATTTCATATTTGCTCACCAGCTCTTTCAATGTTGCTGCAGCCCCGCTCCAGTCGTTTTGCGGGGGGTGAGGAAAAATGGTTGTATACTTCAGGAAGGTGCCGCTCTCATCAAGGCAAACCACTTTACAGCCTGTTCTAAAACCCGGATCTATTGCCAATACGCGCTTGCTGCCAAGAGGTGATGCCAATAATAACTGACGGAGGTTTTCGGCAAATACCCGGATCGCTTCTTCATCAGCCGCTGTTTTACTGCTCATGCGAAACTCAGTTTCGATAGCCGGCTTTAACAGGCGACTATATGCATCTTCGGTCGCTAACGCCACCTGCTCTCCTGCATTATTAGAAGTTTTTACAAACACGCTCTTCAACTCACCAATTGCTGATTCTTTTTCTATACCAATATCCATGATCAGGAACCCTTCCTTTTCCCCGCGACGGATAGCCAGTAGCCGGTGCGAAGGGCAATCGGCCAAAGGTTCTTTAAACTCAAAATAATCCCTATACTTCTGGGCTTCTTCAGACTCTTTTTTTGTGGTAAGTACCCTTGCTGAGATAGCCGATGTTTCCTGGAACATAGAGCGAACGGTAGTTCTGGCCTGTTCACTCTCTGATATCCATTCAGCAATAATATCTCTCGCGCCCTGCAAAGCATCAGCATTATCTTTTACCTGCTCGTTAATATAAGCAGCAATCTGCTCATCGGAAACCGGCTGGCTTTGATCAAATAACAATTGCGCCAAAGGCTCCAATCCTTTCTCTATAGCCACCGTTGCCTTAGTTTTACGTTTAGGCTTGTAAGGCAGGTAAATATCTTCGAGTTCTGTTGCGCTTAAACAGTTCTCTATACGTAATTTCAATTCGGGCGTTAATTTCCCGGCAGCTTCTATAGTTTTCAAAACGGTTTCTTTTCGTTTTTCCAACTCATCGTAATATTTGATTTTATCAATTACATTTCCTACCTGCACTTCATCCATATTGCCTGTAGCCTCTTTACGGTAACGGCTGATAAACGGGATGGTAGCACCTTCGGTATGCATTTGCTGCACATTGGTAATGTTTTTTACAGGCAGCGAAAGTTCTATCGCTATTTGTTGTATATACTTTAAATCCATAGTAATTTTTGTTCTTGCCTATTATTGGGGATGCAAATGTAGGTGGGGTAAAAAAAGAAAAAAATATTTTTTATAAACAGTGGGCCTTTAAAAAAGCAGCTCTCATTAATCGCCTGGTTTACATCAAAAAATACCAACCTAAAAAATCGTTTAATCAATACACAATGGTGGCATCGCCATCAACCGGGTAACCCTGGCAGGTGAGTACTCTTCCTTTAGCAATTTCTTCATCTAATAAAACCTCGTTATAAGCCATCCATATTTTACCGAAGGTGCAGGTGGCCACACAGCTGCCGCAACGGCCGGCTTCGCAACTATAAGGAACCGAAATTCCTGCCTGTTTTGCGGCGGCGACGATGGTTTGAGGATATTGAACATCAAGCACATAAACTTTTTGTGCCAGGTATATCGTAACCTGGTGCATAGCTGTATCCGGCGGCCGGGGAAGTTTGGCCGGAGGCAACGGATTGAAATCTTCCTTAATGATCTGCGCATTGGTGATCCCGTTATTGCGTAGCGAAATTGCCGACATTAACATATAATCGAAAGGACCGCAGACATAAAACAAGATATCTTTTTTATTAATAGCCGTGAAATGTTCATCAAGCAACCGGCTCAGCAACCAATGGCTCAGGCGGCTATAGTAAACATCGAGCCGGTTGCTAAACATAAAATGAATATAGAAGCGAGCTTTATATTGTTCCTGCAAAGACTTTAGTTCTTCATAAAATATAGCGTGCTGCTCATTCCTGTTACTATAAAAAAGAAATACTTTCTGTTGTGTGGTGAGCAGTAAGGTTTTGATCAGTGAAAAGCAGGGTGTAATGCCACTACCGGCGGCGAGGAAACAAAATGTGAGCGACTCCGTTTTCTGAGGTAATACAAAAAAACCGCCAATCCCTGATGTCAATAGTATGTCCCCGGGCTTAGATCTGTAAACCAGCTTCCTCGAAAATTCGCCATTGTCCAGTTTCTTTACGGTTACAGATAGTGGCTCGCCGGCATCGGGCGAAGAAGATATAGAATAGGAACGGCGCTGTTCTCCCGATCGGGTATGAAAGACCAATGTTAAAAACTGGCCGGCTTTATACCGGGGTTGCCAGCCCAGTGGCTTTAATACCAGTGTCCGCGAGTCGGGAGTATTAACTTGTACCGAAACAATTTCAAGCTTTTTGATTATTCCGCTATCCATATCGATTAAAATTAATCATACCGGCGGTATTCATTAACAGGACCTTCAACAAGGTATTCCAACAATTATCTTAACCAGACGCGGGGATCTACATTTTTCTCTTCGATCATCAGGATAAAATCAAGCTTTCCGCCACCGGTTTCTTCATCGGCACCTACGGTACCGATAGCCTGACCCCGCGCTACAGAAGCGCCTTTGCTTACCGTTACCGAAGCCAGGTTGCTATAAGCTGTAAAATATTTTCCATGTCGTAGCACCACAAATGAGGTACCGCCCACTTTAGAAATGCTTACCACTTCTCCGCCAAAAACTGACCGCACCGGTGCTCCTACCTGCGCCGTGTAGGTTACACCAGGATTATCTCCAACGATATCGGGACCTACTCCCTCAATTTTATAACGCCCAAAACCAAGGGTTATAACACCATCAACTGGTGAAGGTAATTTACCCCGGTTCTGCGAAAAATCGCTATTCAGTGCAATATCGTCAGCTTTATAATTCAGATATCCCCCTGCAGGAGCTTTGTTCTCTACTACCGGAGCCGGTGGCGGCGGCGTATTTTTTTTCACGGTAGCAGGACCAGCAGTAGCCACAATGGAATTGTCCGATTTAGGTACGGCCCTTACCGTGGTAGTTTTACCGGCGCCAACAGGATCAAATTTTAACTCCCGGGACGGAGCAGAAGCTACTTCCTGCGCCGGCGGTGGAGCTGCCGGTGCGGCACCAGGCGATACGGTTGTCGGTTTCGCACCTGCCAACGCCTTCTCCGTTTCCAGTAAGCGTTCGCGGGCCCATGCTTCCTGCCGTTCTTTAGCCTCTGCCGCCGCTCTTTGCTTAGCCTCTTCCTGCGCAATTTTCTTGGCTTCCGCTATTTCCTTCCTTACTACTGACGCAATGTCAGATTTCAACTGTTTATCTTCCTGCTGCTTTTTGGCTATTTGCTTCTGCAATGCACCTGCCTGAGATTGTAGTAATTTAGCAACCGAATCTTTTTCTGTCCGCTGTTCATCCAAAACAGAATACTCATTAGTACGGGTAACTAAAGCCCCTTCCTTTTGCTTTTTGCTGGCAACCTGGTGGGCATAACGCTTATCTATAAGATTATTGGTTTTAACGATATCCTCCATTTGTTTCTCCCGGTAATTACGATAGCTTTTCAAATAAGCTATCCGTTTGATCGCATCGTTAAAACTGTTGGCGGAAAAAATAAAATTCAGGTAGTCGTAATTACTCCTGTTTTTATACGCGTACACTACGGTTCTCGCGTAGTGTGCTTTTAACGTATCCATCTGCTTTTTAAGCCTCTTGATTTCAATAGCACTATAATAAATATCGTCATCGATAAGTCGTATTTCCTTGCCGATATTATTGATATACTGATTTTGCAGTTCAATCTTCTTATTCAACGCAGCTAACTGGTGGAGGTTATTCTTACTCTCGCCTTTAACAGCATCGTAAGCCTGCTGAATCTGTCTCAGCTCCTGCTGCAATTTCCTGCGCTCATCCTCCATCGCCGTTTTATCGCTTGTTTTTTGAGCCACAGCCTGGCTGGAGACTAAAGCACTGCCGGCAACAGTTAATAAGACCAGCAGATTTTTACATCCTTTTGCCAGTTGGTTCACCAACTGAAAGCGTTTTTGTGAAAATAGATACAGTAGTATTGGGGCCTGAAGCATAAATGTTTACCGGATTATTGCTTTGTTTTATAACCTGATGGTACCGAGAAAGGCACTGCCACTTCTCCATCGAAATCGTAAGACTGGAAGTTTAATTTGATAGTGATATTGCTCTTATAATTAACGCGAATATCCCTTGAGGTCGAAAAATTCCTTCCAGCCACCTGTTTGTAGTTGTTGTAGGCTAATTCAGCACTCCGGTTTTTCGACGCATCTACATCGCTCAATTTGCTAGCAGCAGGCAGGTAGCCCGGCAGTAATACGGAGAGCAGGTTTTTAAAGTTTGCATCCTGTGTGGTTATCACATAACCATTCCCTTCTTTGGTAAGTGATGCGTTGTCCTGGTTTACAAAAATGGCATTACCCATCAATAGATCCTGCAAGGTTGTAAAGTCAACGGGCAATCCTATTTTTTCCTGGATATAAGAAAGGCTGGAAGCTATATACTCTTTCTGTAATTTATTAAGAATCTTCACCGAATCTTTGGTGATCAAGGCCCTTACTCCTTCGAAGCCTAACAAACCCGCCGACATCCAGATCGCTTCATCTTTTTTAATCACCAGCTTGGCACTTACGCTTTTACCATTGCCTTTTCCATCATCAAAATCCACATCAACCTTGCCCGAAAAAGTTTTAAAATCAATTTTATTGAGCTTGGAAAGTACAACAGACGGACCTTCATTTTCCACCGTAGCTACCGGTGGTGGCTGGGTTGTATCCACCGAAGGTGTTTTTGCGGCTTTTTTACTTGCACCGCATGATGCCAGTGTAGCTACAGCTATAACTAATACTAATTGTTTCATGTTTTTGTTTTTATGTAATGGACATAGTATCCATTACTGTTTTCCTGTATGTCCAAAGCCTCCCGCTGCCCTTACAGTTTCTCCCAGTTCTTCAACGGGTACCCAGCTAATGATCTCTACTTTTTGTATCACCATCTGGGCCACACGATCGCCATTGTGGACGGTTTGAGCTTCATTAGACAGGTTAATTAAAATCACTTTTATTTCTCCCCTGTAATCTGCATCAATTGTGCCAGGCGTATTGAGACAGGTTAATCCCTGCTTAATGGCCAAACCGCTACGCGGCCTTATCTGGGCTTCAAAACCCTCGGGTAATTCAATAAATAAACCGGTTGGCACCAAAGTCCTTTCCAGGGGTTGTAACACTATATCTTCATTTATAGACGCTTTTAAGTCCATACCGGATGCACCGGAAGTAGCATAGGCAGGTACTGCATGCTGCGATTTATTGACAATTTTAACTTGTAACTGGGTCATAGCGACAAAGATAGCCTGTTGCCGCTAAAGCGAAAAGCTGTTTTGAATAAGGGGAATTTTTAACAAAATGTTTCGTTTGAGGCCGTCCACCTTTTACTAAATTTCTTGAAGAAGATTATGAGCATTTCAGGGGAATCTTCAAAAATATATTCTTAAATGCTCAGCAATGCATTCAGAAAGATTTTGCCCTAACCATTACTTTGGCAAATGTGCAATTAACTCAACTTCCAATTTCGCTTCAGCCATATATAATCTCTGTATTTGCACCCAGGTTGCAGCAGGAAAGTCGTTTTTGTAGAATTTTTTACGAACGTAATTAAGCTTTTTCATTTCGGCAATATCTGTTGTATATAGATTTTCTTTAACCACATTTTGAAATGTAGCACCAAAACTTTGTAGTGAAGCTTTTAAATCATTATAAACAGATTGAACTCCTTCGGGAGTTAAATCTGTTGTTACAGCACCTGAAATATAAAGAACATTATCAACTTTCAAAACTTGTGTATAGCCTGCAACAGTATCTTGTTTGGCCTTCTTATTATTCCAATGCCACTTTTCTTTTTTAATTTCCTTTTCCTGAGAAAAAACGTTGAAAAAAGTAAAAAGCAGCGGGAATATGATAATATACTTCATAAGCATTCGATTTATACGTTATACTTTAAAGCCTCAGCTTATATCCTCTGAAGCAATACAGTTGCGTAAGCCACCAGTCCTTCTTCCCTGCCCACAAAGCCCATATGCTCGGTAGTGGTAGCTTTTACCGATACATCTTCGGTTAACACCTCGCAAATACCGGCAATGGTTTCCTGCATCTGAGGAACAAAAGGTTTTATTTTAGGCTCCTGCAAGGTCAGCGTTGAATCAATATTAACTACTTTATATCCCTTTTCCTGTATCAGCTTTATACAGTGCTTCAGCAATATCTTGCTGTCAATATCGCGGTACCTCTCATCATTATTTGGAAAATGAACACCAATATCACCCAGGCTTAAGGCGCCCAATAGCGCATCACAGATCGCGTGTAGCAACACATCGGCATCACTATGTCCCAATGCCCCTTTTGTATGGGGAATTAAAATACCGCCGATCCAAAGATCACGTCCTTCTACCATCTGATGAAAATCGATGCCGCTGCCTATTCTAAAGCTCATAATTATTTATTTACTTATAAGTAATAATATCTGTATCTATTCGTGCGAATATAACTAACTCCCTTCATTTGTCTATTTTTGCAACCATGAACATAAAGGAACTTTACGAGATTTATTTACAATATCCAAATGTACAAACAGACACCAGGAAACTGCAGACAGGCGATATGTTCTTTGCTTTAAAAGGCCCTAATTTCAATGGTAACCTGTTTGCACAACAGGCACTGAATGCCGGAGCAGCTTACGCGGTTATTGATGAGCAGGAATTTGAAATTCCGGGAAAGACTATTTTGGTGGAGGATGTATTGACGGCTCTGCAACAATTGGCCAATTACCACCGTGCCCAATTCAACATTCCGTTTATTGCCATTACAGGCAGCAATGGTAAAACCACTACCAAAGAGCTGATACATGCAGTACTTAGTGCAAAATATAAAGTATATACTACTGAAGGCAATCTCAATAACCATATAGGTATTCCGCTTACCTTGCTTAAAGTAAAGAACGATGCTGAAATAGCAGTAATAGAAATGGGAGCCAACCACCTGCGTGAAATCGAAGGCTATTGCCGGGTAGCAGAACCCACGCACGGACTGATCACCAATTGCGGCAAAGCGCATCTTGAAGGTTTTGGTAGTTTGGAAGGTGTTAGAAAAGGAAAGGGTGAGTTATTTGATTATCTCCGCACCCTGGAGGATGCCACTGCCTTTATCATGAAGGATTATGACTACCTGCAGGATATGAGCAAGGGTATTGCTCATATTATAACCTATGGCACGCATGATGCCATAATTACCGGAAAGGCTGAAAGCAAGGGTGAATTACTGGCCGTTGAAGTTTCAATTGATGGAACAACAACTCATATAGCAACACAGCTCGTGGGTGATTATAATTTACCTAATGTATTGGCCGCTGTTGCTCTTGGTCACCAATTTGATGTTCCGGCTGATCAGATAAAAGCGGCAATAGAAAATTATAAGCCCTCTAATAGCCGGTCGCAGCTGGTTGAAGCTGGTAGTAATAAAATCATATTAGATGCTTATAATGCCAACCCCAGCAGCATGAAGCTGGCCGTTGAAAACCTGGCCGGTATTCAGGCCGATAAAAAAGTATTAATGATCGGCGCTATGGCAGAAATGGGTAACGAAACTGCCATTGAACACGAAACGCTTATTAACCAGGTTAAAAAAAACATCTGGTACCAGGTAGTGCTGGTGGGCAAACCTTTCCTTCCGTACAGCGAAGACTTTGTTTACTTTGACAATTCTGCCGATGCCGCCAGGTGGGCCCAACAGCAGCATTTTGAAAATGCCTATATACTGATAAAAGGAAGCAGGAGCTCCCAGATGGAAAAAATACTAGCGGCAATAACTCAATAAACTCGTTATGGAAAATAATAAGAAAGCCAGCAGAGGTTACTTAGGCACTGTGCTGGGGTGTTACTGCCCCCGCTGCCGCGAGGGGAAATTATTTGAAAAACCACTCACCTTAAAACTGAGCGGTTTTATGAAGATGAATAAGAACTGCCCTGTTTGCGGACAGCCAACAGAAATTGAAGTAGGCTTTTTTTACGGCACCAGCTATGTTAGTTATATGCTTGCTGTTGCCCTTAGCGTTGCCAGTGCGGTTGCGTGGTGGGTATTGATTGGATTTTCGTTACAAGACAACCGCTTTGTCTACTGGATCATTTTTAACGCTATACTCCTGGTGGTTTTGCAACCCTGGCTCATGCGCTTTTCACGCAGTCTGTGGCTTTCCTGGTTTGTGAAATATGACCCCAATTGGCGAACCCGTGGCCCCATAGATGTTTCTGAAAGGATTAATGAAGATCAGGGTAATAACTGGTAGTAGTTCTTTCAAAAAAATATAAAAAAATGCGAATACTATATACACGACCGGTTTAGTATTCGCATTCTGATTTACAAAGCTTTTTGTACGCGCTCTAATAAGGCTTTTGTTTTAAGTATACCTTCGCTCTCCGACAAAGCACTCCCTTCATATTCTATCCCTACATAGCCTTTAAAACCCGAGTCTTTCACGATCTTAAGGATCTTATTGTAGTCGGTTTCTATGCAGTTGCCCTTTTCATCAAAATTATAGCTCTTAGCGCTAACACCTTTGGCAAAAGGCATCAGCTCTTTTGTGCCCTTATACCGGTCATATTCTTCCGCACACTTATTTCCATCGCGCCTGATACAGAAATTGCCAAAATCGGGCAAAGTGCCTACATTAGACTTGTTTACTTTTTTCATAACACCGCTTAACCAGCTTCCGTCAGACGAATATCCGCCATGATTTTCCACTATCACATTTATTTTTTCTTTAGCAGCGTAATCACCCAGCTTCGCTAATCCTTCTGCGGCTGCATCCGACACTTCTGCAGCCGTACCTCTGCCGGCGGCGTTAACTCTTATTGTAGCGCATCCCAGGTACTTTGCAGCATTCACCCATTTATAATGATTCTCTACTGCTTTTGCTCTTGCGTTAGCATCAGCATTTCCCAGGTCTCCTTCTCCATCGCACATAATCAAGTGATTTTTCACCCCGTTATCTTTACAACGTTTCAGCAATTCATTCAGGTATTCTGTATTTTCTGCCTTGTCTTTAAAAAAGACATTTACGTATTCAACCACATTTATTCCAAATTCCTTTTTTGTAATCGCGGGGAAATCCAGATTGTCTATTTCCTTCGCAAAAAGCTTTTTATGCAAAGACCATTGAGCGAGGGATATTTCAAAAAAAGACTTTTTCGCGGAGATGAGCTCTTTGCCCCATGCAGGCAGTACAGCGCTACCGGCAACTATTGCCGAAGCGTTTCTTAGAAAAACTTTTCTATTCATATGGATATTTTATACTTAAAAAATATTCGGTTTTAGAATGAGCCTACCCTGAGCCTGCCTTCCCCGATTCATATAGCTTACTACAAGATTTATTTTAGCCTACGCAAAGCATCAAGAGATCCCGAAAGATAAACTATTTGATTTATTTGATAATAAGTATCCATCCTTTATTCTTTTCAACCGGTATTAAATCATCCGGTCTGAAAGTTTTAGCCTCCTGAAAATTATTGATTGCAGGGGCAGTGATGGTCGCTTTAGCAGGATCGATGCCCAGCTTTCTCCAGTCAATTTCTAACTTAACTTTCTCATCACTGTTTGCCCAGCTTGCCAGGGATACCAGTGCCGCGCCGTTCTTTTTGTATACAGTGGCTAATACCTGCTGATGGTTGGTTTTTACAGGACAGCCTGCCACCCAGTAGCCGATCATTTCGGTGCCTTCCATTCCAAAATCATCCCAAATTTTCCAGATAGGCCGTGGATCGGCATTATCGCTCCAGGGGATACGATTGGTCATACCATATACCATGCCCCTCCAGGCGTTGCCGCCGTCCTGCAGCATCTCGCCCATCAGGCCAAAGGGAATTCCGCTTACTTCAGTCAGGAAAAATGCAGGGTCATTTTTTTCATAATCAAAATATTCTCCAAACCAGAGCCTGTTGAGATAGGGAAAATGCTCCATATACAAGTTGGCACTATTATTAAACCCATCACTTTTATTGAACTGATTAGCTGAATGCAGATCAATAATACCCGGCGCTCCATGCTGCGTTAATATTCTTTTAATACGCTTCATAGTAATGCGGTCAAATGCCACATCATCCAGGTAAATACCATCTATTCCAACATTCTTCACCAGCCAGTTCATTCCTTCCACATAATAGTTGTGCCAGCGACTCATACCACTGTTTACGATGGCAGCATCCTTGATTTCAGGCACAAACCAGGCGGCAATGTAATCCTTGCCCACCTGCTCCTGCAACCAGCTAAATCCGCCGCCCGGCCCCGGAGAATAGATTTCATGTCCCAGGCTACGCAAGGCAAAGGTTTCATAAGCCTTATTAGAAAGCTCGCGTACCGTATTATATATTTTTACTTTTAAACCAAGCGCATGAGCACTGTCTATATAAGCTTTCATCTTTTTCCATTCTATAAATGGATAATTGATGTAAGGATTAATGGCGTTGGCATGATGAATATTTACCAGGGATGCGCCTTTACTTTTGATGCTATTCAGTTCTTCATACTTATGATAAAAACGGTTCTTCCACTGAAAATCGGTATTAATCGCATGAAAAGGAGTGATCAGCAAATTAAAATTATAGTAAAGCGTATCGCCGGCTTTCATACTACGGGCGCCGTTATAGGCATTAACCAGCACTGAGCTTCCCTTTCTAAAAACATCGATTCCGCCATGGGTAGCATTTCCCCAGGACTGTGGCAGTAACAGTGGCTTTTGTAAATAGAAATTGGTATTCAGAGGGCGTACATAATGCTCGTCTCTTAGCGAAAATTGCAGGCCGGCATTAACATTACCAATCCAGCCACCATCCTGGTTTTTATGCGCTACATCCCATTTCCATAAAATAGAATCAGGTCTTTGCCCACCCTTGTTACCCAAACCCATAAAGTAGTCGGCCATGGCTGGGTTAACAGGAATGTGAAAGGTAATATCTTTAAAAGAAAGATCTTCGAGTGCTACCAATTGAACGGTATAAGGCAGGAAGCCATCAAACTCAAGGGCAGCATTCACCTGCATACGTAATTTTTGCGAGGTATTCACAGCCTCCCATTTTACAGTACCTGCATCCTTTTGTAAAAACCGCACCCCTTCATTTTTCCACTGTATGGCTTTCCCGTTACTTTCAATATGATGAAAATGGATGGGCTCCGCCAGGATATTATTAGCTACAGTTCCGATGGAAGTCATTTCCGGCTTAAAAAAAGTTTGTATTTGTGCAGGAAAGCCATCTTTATTAACCTGTACCTTTCTACCCAAAAAAGATATGGTGGTATCGGTAACCTGCAACGGTGTGTAGGGAGCTATTACCGTATTTTCCTGTGCCAGGGTTGAATTCAACCATTTAAGCCTTGTTTGCTTTTCAGGATCGGCTGCAGCGTCTTTTACCACTTTATTACTAACGACAAGGGTTAATTGAATAACCTGGCTCCCGCTTTGATTAGTTTTTACTGTTGCCTTACCGGTATACACACCAGGCACTGTCTGCAATGGCACATCAATAGCACACCACATAGACTGTATAGTACCCGCCGGAACATCTACCTGTTTCAGCAATACATTGCCTTTATAATCGGTACCGTTGGTATTGATACAGGAAATGTATTTAGAAGGGATAACCTGTTTATTTTTTGATGTAAGATCAGAAAATTCAACATGAACATTCTCCAGATCGTTTAGTGCATGAACGCCTAACTGGTAAGTAAAATATTCGCCCCGGGCCGCTGTATCTTTAAAGTCCGAACGTATTCCCTTCTGCACCCAGCGATAAGGGAGATAGTCCCTCATTTGAACAGGGTGCATTCTGTCCTCAGGAAACACAATAAATTTTTTATTGGCCGATGCATTTATCAATTGTTTTGTTTCCTTGCCGGTAGCTATCATACCCATTGGGTAAAACGTATTGAAAGCATTAACAGATTCATAAGCTGTAGCTGCCGCTTCTCCGAACGCTTTTTTTAAAAGCGTTTGCTTCAACCAATCAGCACTTGTGGTCTCCGCCTGTTTTAAATAAACCCCTTTGGGGTAATTAGAACGTCCCTCATTCCTGTAGGGCATGTAGTAAACAAAGTAATTCCCCGCGCCTGTTACAGGTTCAAATAGTATGCTGGCCCGTTCATTATCTGCTATAACTATTTTTATATTATCAATAGGCTGAGTGCCATTCTCGGATACCATAATAACCCGCTTTTGAGCAACATCATCGTCATGCCTTCGCCAGGGAATAGTCACATGCGCTACCCGCCCGTTTTTCAGGAATTGTTCCCGTGATAATTTTACAATAAACCGGTGATTTCCTAAAGAATCAGCATTCCATGTATTATTACCGTTTATATATTTCAGGCTTTGCCCGATGGCCGTATGGCAAATAAATAACAGGGCTGCAAATAAATAGCGCATCTTGAAAATTTTGAGCAGAAAGGTAATTGTTTATCAAAATCTGTTAATCATTTTATAAAGAAAAAATTGCGCATACGATTGTTCAGATAATCAAAAAGATTCGCTACTTTAGTTTAGCAAACATTATTTATCAAACCTCAAAATCGTTTTATGGAAACAACAAATATTGAACTGAATCAGGAAGATTTATTGGTAACAAGATTAGATGAAACAACCGGCACCGAAGGCGCTTATGATGGCGATGGAGACGGCGACGGAGATGGGGGTGCTGACGGTGGCGATGGTGCCGATGGAGATGGTGGTGCTGACGGAGACGGCGGAGCTGACGGTGATGGCGGAGCTGACGGAGATGGTGGTGCTGCTGAAGGAACAACTGAAGCCTAATTTTCCAGCTTTAAAAAGCAAACATTTTTCAAGCCGCAGTGAATGTATATTTTCTGCGGCTTTTTTTGCCCGATTGTACTATTTCATAGGGCGTATCCCTAATTAAATATGATGAACTATTTTTTCGATAAGATTTTAGCCCCTTATAGCGTAGATGATTTCTTCGATACCTATCATGAAAAAGACATCTTACATATTCAAAGAAACGACGAGCAATATTACCAGGACATTTTAACGCCCCGGGAAATATCAGATTACCTGGAGCGTCAGGACATTTTCTATCCATCGGTTCGTATAGTAAAAAATGGAAAAGAAATTCCCAATAATGAGTATACATTAAAAAGTACGCCAATCGGTCATCATCGTAAAGATGGTATTATCAATACGGACAAAGCATTTTCTCTTTTCAATAATGGCGCAACGTTTGTTATACAGGCCGGACAACGTTATTTCAACAATCTGTCACACTGCAGCCTGGAACTTTCACAGAAATTCAATTCTCCTGTACAGGCTAATTTATATATTACGCCCAATAAATCGCAGGGCTTTAACCCCCACTGGGACACGCATGACGTTTTTGTATTGCAGATATCGGGTACAAAAACCTGGCATTTATACGGATTTGAAAAAGAGCTCCCTACCAAGAACCAGTCTTTTGTAAGTAAAGATTATAAGAAGGAACCGATCCAAACGATACAGCTCAGACCGGGTGATTTTTTATATGTGCCCCGGGGCTATGTACATGATGCTATGGCAGATGACGGCATTTCGTCTCACATTACCATTGGCGTTCTTTCATTTACCTGGGCGAGGTATTTTAACGAAATATTCCCGCAATTGGAAGAGTTTAAAGAGTTCAGGGAAGCTGTTCCTTTCTGGAAAGGTGACCTGACCGAGCTCATAAAGGAAAAAACAGAAAACCTGCGTCAGAAATTATCGGCGCTTAATTTTGATAAAGGCATTGAGCGCCTTAATAAGAGTTATCAATCGGCACAACCACAGCCCGTTCATAACTATTTTGAAAGTATCAGGAATATCAGTAAGCTATCGGCTGATACTACATTAGCATTGAATGAGGGTGTAATTTACCAGCTGGTGAAAAAAGAATCTGGGTATGAGCTACATTTGCTGGGTAAAGCCATCCAATTCCCTGAAGTGATGAAACCCGCAGTGGATTATATTTTCAATCAAAAGAAATTTACTTTGAAGGACCTGCCTGGCGATACAGAAACTGTAAGAGCCCTGGCCACTCAACTAATCAGGGAGGGTGTTGTTTATATTGACGAATTGTAAAGCATTATTATTTGGACAACGAAATTAAAAAAGAGGTGTTTTTCTGCAGTGCCGCGTCGAGGTATTTTAAAGAACAACTGGCCGGCACTGCGGCCAATGCCGGAGCATTCATATTAATTGAGCATGCGAATCCGTTTCCCGAAAAGATAATCGAGGCCCACTTTGACAAAGATTGGTTGCGGGACATTCAACAACTGGCCAAAAATTTAAAAGGGAAAGTACTGCTGATCCGTAATAAAAAGAGCAATTTTAAAGATTGCAAAGTATCGTTTGTTGACTGTAAGGCCGGACGGTATTTTACCATCCAAACAACTGTTGATAAGATCAGCTCTATCAAATTATCAGATCATATTACATCGGTCGATACCCAATGGCAAACTGATCCTTTTTTCGTGATCTGCACCAATGGCAAAAAAGATAAATGCTGTGCTAAATTTGGTTTCCCTGTATTTAAGTTTTTTGAATCTTTTAATGCCGACGTAAACGTTTGGGAATGCACCCACGTAGGTGGCGATCGTTTTGCTGCCAATGTTATCGCAATGCCTTTTGGTATTTATTATGGACATGTGGCTGTAGAAGACGTAGGCCATATTATGGTGAGAACCCTTTTACGGAAAATCTACAAAAATAAATTCAGGGGCTCATCGCGCAGGTCGTTTTATGAGCAGGCTATTGAGTGTCATTTACGCGAACACCTGCAGAACTATGATATAGACTTTGAAATTCATACGCATTTATTGAAGCATGAAGGAGATCATTACGAAGTAGATGTAACTACCAGTAATAATGGTCATTATGTTATGGACCTGGAAAGAGTTAAGATCGACTACCCCCACCTCCTTACCTGTAAGGCTAAAAAGCAGGAAAACATCTCTAAATTTAAACTGGCAAAACTCGAAGTGGTACCAGATGTATCTTAATCCAGCTCCTGTTCAATAGCTTTAATAACTTCCTCAAAATAGTTAACATCGTTCAGGCGACAGGCATGCCCCATACCTCCGGGACTAAACACATTTACCTCCATAACTTTATCGCCCACAATATCAAGGCCCACAAGAAACATCCCGTCTTTTACTAACTTATGGGTTACCGCGTCCACAATATCAAAGATCTTACGGGTTATTTTAGCCTGAGATACCGAGCCCCCCTGGTGTATATTACTGCGAATATCTCCACCAGCCTGGGTGCGATGGATGGCAGCTACTTTCCCGTCAATTACTATCGGCTTTCCGTTTAAAAGGAACAACCTGATATCGCCTTTACTGGCCTTCGGCAAATACTCCTGGGCAACAATATAACCATCACGACCTATGGCGTCCACAATCTGGTTTAAATTCTGATTTTGTTCATTCACCAGGAATACATTCTTACCCCCAGACCCCTGCAAAGGCTTCAATACAATATTCTTTTTATGGGCTGCGTAAAAGCTTTTTATTTCTGCAATACTCCGGGTAATAATAGTTTCCGGTCGTATGATCTCCGGGAAGTATTGAAAATACATTTTATTGGTAGCCTTGGCCAGCGTGTCCGGGTTATTTAAAACCAATACACCGTTTTTCTTCGCCAGCTGCCCAAATACAATTCCTGAATACTGCGCCCAGGGCCTGTCATCCAGGTCGGCAGAAGGATCATTGCGTAGCATGAACACATCCAGGTCTTTCGATTCGATCAGTTTTTTATCAACCTCAAAAACGGCTTCCATGAAAATCTGCGGGCTGCGAAACTTTTTGGCCGGCGCTTTTTTAGCATGCGCCCCCATTTGTCCGGATGCTGTGTAGCTAAAATCCTGAACCGCTATATAATAAACGTCGTGGCCCATTTGCAACGCCTGCAGCGCCAGACGGGTGGTTGTAAAATAGGGTTCTTCACGGTCGTAATCATTAATAACAAAACCTATACGCATATATCGTTTTTTATTGTTGAATCATTTTGAAAATATTCCCGTCCTTCTTGATTGCTTCAAGTTTTACCAAAAAATCTCCCTGCAGGAACCGGGGTGTTATAGGCGCTTCCAAAAGAATATTCCGGTGAATCAACTCCTGTACCACGGGCAAATAATCCTCGCGTATCTTTCCAATCAGTAAGTGCTTCAGGTCCTTTCCTTTCCTGATATAGTCTATTATATTCAGAAATCCTTTTAAGTAAACGGCGTCTTTCGTAAGTCCGCCCCCACGATACACCCGCATACAAATATTAAATGCGGAATGTGGAGTAAATGCATACTTATCAGACAGCAAATTAAAAGTTTCTACAAAGGACTTACCACTGATCATTTCCTGTACAGCCACTACCCGCGCCGCCAGGGTACGCATGCGACTTGCCGTTAATCCTCCCGTCATGTATTCTGCCAATACTGCTAACCCCTCCTGCAATTCTTCATATCCCGGCACCCCGATTGAAAACAGCTCCAGTGGCTGCGCCTTACCGTTATAATACGTTACCACATGTGTGCCAATTTCGTGTTGCAGAAGCGGTTGTGCTCTTTTTTTCGAAACGCCAAACCCTGAATTAATATTCAATACACCTTTCGAAACTAATATTCCTTCTATATCATCGGCAATACGAACATTGGAGGATATGCTGCTATCCTGGGCCCTAAGCCATTTCAATTCTTTTTGGGCCATCAAAGCAAACTCCGCTGCGGTTAGTCTCTTAGCATCACTGGCCGCTTCATTTCCTGCATCTACAGCTACCAGCAATGCTTTAGCCACATCCAGCAGTTGCTCACTAACCGGACCGAATAGCTGTAAGCTGCTCAACAGAAAATCGTGTTTCTCTCTTTCCTGCATCATATTCAGCATGCGGTCTATTTCTTTCCTTTTATCCCTAAATAAAAAAGCGATGGTAGGATCGGTTATTTCCTCAATTGGCAGATTGTATATTTTTCTTTTGATCAGCTCCGGATCTACGGGCATCGGCCGGTAATGAAATACGGGGTCCTTGGCATAATTAGATTTCTCAAAATCGGTCCAGGCCGCATCTGCATTAATAGGCGTCACCAACATCAGGAAATCGAACAGCTTAGTATAGGCTGCGAGCTCCCGGTCTATTTCACGGGCTTTATCATCGATGATGGTAGTACCCAACATTTGAAAATGAGAGGCAATAAACGAGGTCTGCAAACGTATAAACTCAAAAAAGCTCTTGCGTAGTGCCTTGCTGTAATTAGCTCTCAATTCGCGTAAAAACAAAGGGTATGGCTTGCCGGTTGCTTCATTTACATAAACCGGTGCTATTTCCAGCCCGATAAAAGTAATTCCATGCTTCTCAATGTATTCTTTTTTCAACAAGGGTTGCATTGCCTCCGGAGTAGCAGGCTCCTGTTGTTTTTTTATAACAGAGGTTTTACCCCAGGAAGGTATAGGTATTTTATTGAGCTCAGTATCTAGTTTGCGGGCCGTGTCTATCGCTCTTTTCTGACTGATGTGAATAGTGAAAGGAGATTGATATACTTTGGGTGAAAGCCAGGTCTCCAAAATTAAAAAGCCGTTAAACTTATCGGCCAGTAAAGTGCTGACTGTCTCAATAATTTTTCGCATGAGACCATCGGCCCTGTCTTCTGCAATTAAATAGGCAGACTCCGCTTTACCCAATCGATTGGGAAAATAATCTTTCCCCTCTCCTAACCGGTACACAAGAAGAAAGGGGACAGGTTTTTCAATTTTGAGAAGGCCATTACCAGGCAAACTAATATGGATAGGCTCCGATTTTTTGAGCTTATCCTGAAGGCGGTTCAGTATTTTTTGATTAGCTTCCGTCATTGTTGACTCCTGGTTCTTTTTTCTGTTTCCTTTTGCAAAAAGCTTACCGATGACTGTAACAGTTGCCTTAAATTATTCACATTTGGTACATCAGCTATGCCGGTCCATTCGTCCATAAAAGTTTTTTTAAATTCGATTGACAGCACGGCACCATCTTCCCCAAAATTTCCTGTTACCCATTGAGCAAAAGCCCCTCCTTTAAAAATAATATTCTGGCGAACATCTGGCTGATGGCCTAAAACGGAAGTTTCAGATAAAAAACTATTATAGCTATCGCATAGGCCCAACCATCTCGCTTTATTATAAAAGGTCCCCAGGTTGATTTCCGGGTGGGTTTCTTTATCGGCTTCTTTAAAAGGACTTTCCCGACGATGATTATAGGAATGAACATCTAGTATACAAAAGTAGCCATGCTCCTTTATGGTCTCTTCCACTAAAAGCCGGACATTGGCATAGAATTCATCATAACGTGTATGCAATGCTTTAATAGCTGTGTGTGGAAGTCCATCCCAGACCTTCAGGCCCCAGGCATCTTCCGGCTTTGCGTAAACCGATTTTTCCTTTATCCTGTTCAGGTCAAGCTGGAAGCGCGATGCATGAACCACCACCGTAGTTACAGGAAGATCAGCAATCATATACCCTGTATAGGGATCTTCTTCACGCGCACGCTCCTGCTCATCTAACAAAAGATAACCACGCAGGGACTCATCTATCCAATGTCCATCGTGCAAGGCAAAAGCCAGTAATGGAGTGCTCCTGTTTACGATAGTAAAATCTTTCATAACTAACTTAAAAACAAAAAGTAAGCCATAAAAGGAATCAATGCACCGATCGAAAAACTGAAGTTATAGTGTTAATTCAATGCAAACTGGTTTTTCTGAAACCATAAACAAGCTTGCTGCAAACCACATTCCCGGCATTTTGGATTTCTGGCGATACAGGTATACCGTCCATGCAGGATCAACCAATGGTGGGCTTTATGAATCAGTGAGGCATCTATGTTTTTAACCAGCTCTTTTTCTACGGCCAGCGGTGTTGAAGCTTTTTGCGATACCAGGCCAATTCTCTTACTTACGCGGAATACGTGGGTATCAACTGCCATATTAGGCTGTTTCTCTACAACTGAGGTAATCACATTGGCTGTCTTACGTCCTACTCCCGGCAATGTAACAAGTTCATCAACGGTCATGGGTATTGCACCATTAAAATCACTTTCCACTTTTTGCGCCATTCCTACCAAATGCTTACTCTTATTGTTAGGATAAGAAATACTTCTTATCAACGGGAATACGTCTTCGGCAGTAGCCTTGCTCAAACTATGAATGTCAGGATATTTTTCAAATATAAAAGGAGTAGTAAGATTTACTCGCTTGTCAGTGCATTGCGCTGATAAAATAACTGCTACCAGCAACTGGTAAGGATTGTCATAAACTAATTCGGTTTCCGGCTCTGGCATATGAACCGAAAAGTAATCAACCACAAACTGGTAACGTTCTTTTTTTGTCATAGAGATTCAATTATTAAAAAGCAAAACTATGCTTAAGCAACCAATGAGAGATGTCCAGCATCTTTCTTTCTAACTTCTAACAACAGAACGCTACTTAAAAACAGTTTATGCTAAAACCTTTGTATTTATACTTTATTCTTGCGATGTTCGTCTTCACATCCTGTGCGGGTCTAAGGAGCATCAGTTTTACTTCAGACAACATTCAACCCGGAATGACCAAAGCGCAGGTAATATCAAAATTTGGGAAACCAGACCGGGAGAGTTTTAATAAAACAGAAAATAATGTTTTATATGAAACATTGTATTATGTACACTTTGAACCGAAGGGTACTACATCTTATTATGACTATATCCTGGATTTCAAAAACGGAGAACTTGTTTCCATGCGAAACGAACCTCAGGTGGATAAATCTGTAAAAACCATAACCGTAAAAAAAGAATAACTTAACGAGCTGCTGCCTTAAACAACCAGGAGTCTTCCAGGGCCTTAACAGTTACCGTTGCTCCGGCAAAAGCAGCTGCTGTTATATTGGGTTGCGCTAATGCCACTTTAATTTTCTTTGATTGCAGGGCAACTTTTCCCTGCATTAACAAAAATATCTCGGCAGTAGCAATATCAATTGCAATGGTTTCACCTTTCTTCAGCTGGTAAGAACTCAGGGTAAAATCTTTAACAGGCGCTTTGTAAGATTGAACCAATTTGCCTTTAGCCGGTTTTAATATTTTAGGATGGGTTGCTTCACAACGGGTGTGTTTTAACAACTCCACGGTATCGATATGTTTTGTAGTAAGCCCGCCGCGCAATACATTATCGCTGCTGGCCATAATTTCCACATTCTGCCCTTCAAGATAAGCATGCGGCACGCCTGCATCCTGGAATATAGCCTGGCCGGTTGTTAAGTGTACTAAATTGAAAAAGTATACCGAGAAAATGCCGCGATCAATAACGCCGGGTCTCCCGAATGTTAAAGCAGCCCTTGCAGCCCAAAAGTCCTCATTTGTTTTTTCAAGCCGGCCGCTTTGATATAATGGGATGATGCGCGCCAACAATGGTTGCAACAAAGCATTCACTTCGTCCTGCGGCATTTCCATCGACAATTTATACAACCCGGCGTAACCTTTCTTTTTAAACACAGCTTTGAACTTTTTCAATTCTTTTACTTTGTCCAATACAGCCAAAAGTTCCTCCTCCGGCTTAAATCCGTGCAACAGGTAAAACTCACTCATAGCCACCATTAACTCCGGCTTATGATTCGCGTCCTTATAATTTCTGTCAGGCGCCGTTAACGGCACTCCTGCTTCATTTTCTTTTTCAAAATCAATGGCGGCCTGTTCTTTGGAGGGATGTACCTGTATCGACAACATGTCTTTTACGTCCAATACTTTTAAAAGATAGGGCAGATTCCCAAAACGCTTTAATACTGTTGAACCTAATGCAGCGGCCAGATCTTTTTCAATATAATCTCTTAACAGTACCTGCGTTCCATTCGCAAGGGTTATTTTACAATCTGCCTGCGGATGCACGCCCAGCCAATACTCAGCAAATGGTTCCAGGTTTGGATTTTCAATCTGCAATAAGGATGGAATGTAAGAAGTGCCACCCCAATCGTAATGTTTAATACTTCCGGTTAAAGACGCTAATTGTTGCATAGAAATATTGTAGTAAATTCAGGTAAAGATAAGCATGGCTATTCATAACGACATCGGCAAAAACGGAGAATTCCTCGCTGCTGCTTTTCTTGAAAGCAAAGGTTACACGATTGTTTGTAAAAACTGGCGTCATTCTCATTATGAAATTGATATCATTGCCAACAAAGGTAAAAAGCTGCATTTCATAGAGGTAAAAACGCGCAGCTCTGCACTTTACGGCCACCCCGAAGACAGTGTAACCAAAAAGAAATTCAGGTTTCTTAAAAATGCAGCGGACGAATATCTATTTTTAAACCCGGGTCATCGATGGATCCAATACGATATCTTATCTATCACCTTTCAAAAAGACGCTCCTCCGGCGTATTTCCTGTTGGAGGATGTGTTTCTTTAAATCTTATGAGTATTGAGAAAACGATCTATTGTGTTGTGTTTGAATGAAATTTTGTGTAGGTTTGTTTCCTTTGAAACCCACTCAAATAATAAACGAAAAAACATGAAATTTTTAAGCATTGCCTGCATTGCCGCCACCATGGCCCTGATCAGCTGTAAAGATGGTGGAAAAGAAGTAGCTTCAACACCTTTCTGCTCTGATACTACCTGCCTTACCGAGCCTTTGAAATTTGAATCAGCAGTTGCCGGTAAGCCTTTTGTACGCATAAACTTTAAAGATTGCCAGATTGATTCCATCCATTGGGAAAAAGGCGGCATGGGTTTGATTAAAGACATTATTTTCAGCGAATTTATACCGAACGCCGTTAAACCGTCTAAACAGTTCATTAGCTGCGATATTGTTGAAGGGAAATATGCCTGGCTTAAATTTAACGATTGTGCTACCGGACGTGGATTTTTGATCAAGCTTCCTTTTGAAAAAGCAGGAGGTAGTACCGACAAGTATACCAGCGCGATCAACAATTTTGATCCGAAGTTTAAAATAGAAAATGGCCTGGTGGCTTATTACGACAATACGTTTATTTATGTTGTAGACATCAATACCGGTCAAACTGCAAAACAGTTGTTAACTGACCAGGGTGTAACAGATATTGATTACAACAATATACATGGCCTGATTGATTCGGTAAATATTACTAAAGCCAATATTTATGCTAAACTCAACGTTGATAAGAAAGAAGTGATCCATAACAATCCACTTACTTTTAAGTAAATGTGGAACTCCTATAAAAGAGGATTTAAAGTTTATCTGCAGTTAGAAAAATCGCTTTCGGATAATTCTACGGAAGCATATTTGCGGGACCTGGAGAAACTGATACAATTTCTCGAAATAAAAAATATACAAAAAAATCCTGCAGCTATCACGCTGCAGGATTTGCAGTTTTTTATACAGTGGATTGGCGAACTGGAAATGACAGCCACTTCCCAGGCACGTATTATTTCAGGCATCCGTGCTTTTTACAAGTATTGTATTGTAGAAGATATAGTAACCGAAGACCCTACCCTTTTATTGGAAGCGCCTAAAACCCGGCGGACCTTGCCCGATGTGCTAAGCTTCTCCGAGATCGAGGGTATTATTGCACAAATAGACCTGAGTAAACCCGAAGGTGGCCGCAATAAAGCCATACTGGAAACTCTTTACAGTTGTGGTCTGCGCGTAAGCGAAGTGGTTAACCTGCGCATATCGCAGCTATACCTGGATGTAGGCTATATTCGTGTAACCGGCAAAGGTGATAAGGAGCGATTGGTACCGATTGGTGACGCTGCCACTAAGTATATTAATATTTACCGGCAAAACATCCGCAACCATATCGCGGTTAAGGCCGGCAACGAGGACATTCTTTTTTTAAACAAACGCGGACAAAAGCTCACCCGTGTGATGATCTTCCTGATCATTAAAGACCTGGTTCAAAAAGCAGGTATCAAGAAAACGGTTTCCCCGCATACATTCCGTCATTCGTTTGCAACTCATTTAATAGAAGGCGGGGCCAACCTGCGGGCTGTTCAGGAAATGCTGGGGCATGAAAGCATCACCACTACAGAGATCTACACACATCTTGACAAAGAATTTCTACGCAAAACACTGGAACAATTCCATCCTTCTTTCCGCTAATTATTTTCGATCATGCTAACCTTTCAGTGCATTGTATGTTGTACTGTAGCATGTAGCTCATTGATATTCGCTACTTTTATCGAGTCAAAATAAAAAACAAACCACACATGAAGAAAATTGTACTGTCAGTCGCGTTCTTATGCGCGTTATCGTATGCCAATGCACAGATAAAAATGCCCGCGCCCAGTCCGGCACAAACCGTTAAACAGGAGTTTGGATTATCCAATGTAGAACTTTCTTACAGCCGCCCTGTAAAAAAAGGCAGGAAGATATTTGGCGACCTGGTTCCTTATAACGCAGTTTGGCGTACCGGCGCCAATGGAGCCACTACCCTCACTTTTGGTGACAATGTAATTATCGGGGGCAAAGAAATTCCTGCAGGCAAATACGGACTGTTAAGCATTCCGGGGGCTACCAGCTGGACGCTCATTATAACAAAGCAAACTGACGTTACGAGTCCTTCAGCTTATAAACAAGACCAGGATGTAGTAAGAGTAACCGCTAAAGTAAAACCATTAAATACAAACGTTGAAAATTTCACAATCCAGTTTGACAATATCCAGCCTGAAAGCTGCGAACTGGTCATCAGCTGGGACAAATCAACGATTAGCCTGCCCATCAAAACCAATGTAGATGCAACAATCATGGCTTCCATTGAAGAGTCCATGAAATCAGATAAACCAGCTTATTTTCAGTCTGCTTTTTATTACCTCGAAAGCGGCAAAGATCTGAAACAGGCAGAAACATGGTTCGCCAAGGCTGTGGAAGCACAACCAAACGCTTTCTGGATCCGTTATCAGCAGGCGCGTACTTTAGCCAAGCTTGGTAAAAAAGCACAGGCAAAAGAAGCGGCATTAAAATCGAAGGAATTAGCCAATGCAGCCAACAACCAGGATTATGTAACTTTAAACAACAAACTGATCAGTTCATTAAAATAGATCGCCCATGAAAAAACGTCTTTTGTTGTGTATGTTGGCATGCCTTATCCTGGCTAGTATTGTGCAGGCGCAAAAAGCATACACGTTAAAGTTTAATCCGCCTAACGGAAGCCAGTATGGAGTGGCATTGGTTAGTCAAACCAAAATGATCCAAAATATAATGGATATGAATATGGATATGAATATGGATTACACCCTTAACAGCACCTATCGCATCTCTACAGAAGGCAATAATAAAAAGCTGACCCTTGTGTATGACCAATTGAATATGGACATGCAGATTATGGGGCAGCAGGTAAAAATGAGCAGTGATGACGCCGACACTTCCAATGAGGTGAGTGCCGCTTTCAGAGCATTGAAAGGTCAAAGTCTGTCTCTTGTAATGGATGCGTATGGCAAGGTATTGAAGATTGAAGGTGCTCAGGAAATGCTTGATAAAATTGAAGGAGTTGCACAACAAAAGGAGGCTATGAAAGGTGTGGTAGGTGAAGAAGCCTTAAAGAATATGATTGAGCAGTCTTTTGGCTTTTATCCTAAATCCCCCGTCAAAACGGGCGATTCATGGACAACAGACATGAGCCTGAAACAGCCCTATATAATAGCAGGCTCGGCCACTTACACATTGGTTAAAGTAGAAGGCAAAAAGGCGTTTATAGACTTTACAGGCCAACTGGCAACCGATAGCAGTTCTTCTATAACCACTAACGGGATAGAAGTTGGCTTTGCCATCGAAGGCGCATTTTCGGGGAGTACGGAGGTTGATATAGACACAGGCATGCCACTAAAATCTTTCATACAACAAAAGATGAAAGGCAATATAGAAGCGGCCGGTCAAAAGATCCCCATGGCGGTAAATTCAGACATAACAATAACTACAGTGCGAAAACCATAGTCATTATTGCAGGCATAAAAAATGGGCTTCGGTTTTCGAAGCCCATTTTTTATTATGTGTAAGGGAATATACAATACTCCTCTAACTGCTTATTTCTTTAATTGAAAGGTCTCTAAGAATTTAGTATTAAAGTTTCCATTAATAAAATCTTCATTTTTCATCAATTGAAGATGAAAAGGAATAGTAGTTTTCACCCCTTCAATAACGTATTCGCTCAAAGCCCTGTACATGGTATCAATAGCTTCTTTCCGGGTACGGGCTACGGTGATCAGTTTGCCAATCATTGAATCGTAGTAAGGAGATATGGTATACCCCGCATAAACATGGCTATCTACTCTTACGCCATGACCGCCTGGTACATGCAGGTTGGTGATTTTGCCCGGAGACGGACGGAAGTCGTTGAACGGATCTTCTGCATTAATACGGCATTCAATGCTATGCATATGAGGGAAGTAATCGTTACCGGATATTTTTTCACCCATCGCAATTTTAATCTGTTCTTTGATAAGGTCAAAATTGATCACTTCTTCTGTTACGCAATGCTCTACCTGTATGCGGGTATTCATTTCCATAAAGTAGAAATTGCGGTGTTTATCTACCAGGAACTCGATGGTACCTACACTTTCGTAGCCGATAGCAGCAGCAGCTTTTTTAGCCGCTTCACCCATGGCAGCGCGCAGTTCATCGGTCATAAAAGGAGAAGGAGATTCTTCCACCAGTTTCTGGTGACGTCTTTGAATAGAACAGTCGCGTTCACTCATATGACATACGTTACCAAACTGATCGCCGGCAACCTGTATTTCTATATGGCGGGGTTCTTCAACAAACTTCTCCATATAGATACCATCATTCTTAAAAGATGCTGCAGCTTCCATTTTAGCAGTATCATACGCTTTCTCCATTTCGCTCTCGTTCCAAACAATGCGCATTCCTTTACCACCGCCACCTGCAGTAGCTTTTAGTATAACCGGGTATCCTACTACTTTAGCCAACTCTTTCGCTTCTTCGATACTCTCCAGTAAACCTTCTCCGCCGGGCACAACAGGCACACCTGCTTTGATCATGGTTTCTTTTGCCGTAATCTTATCCCCCATTTTATTGATCATATCTGCTGTAGGGCCAATAAATTTTATATTGCTTTTATTGCAGATGTCAGCAAATTTCGCATTTTCAGCCAGGAAACCATAGCCCGGATGCACCGCATCGGCATTGGTAATTTCGATGGCAGCCATAATATTAGGGATATTCAAGTAAGACTCTGAACTGGCCGGGCGACCAATGCAAACCGCTTCATCTGCAAATTTTACGTGTAAGCTTTCGCTATCGGCCGTAGAATACACAGCAACCGTTTTAATACCCATCTCCCGACAGGTTCTAATAATGCGTAAAGCAATCTCACCCCTGTTGGCTATTAATATCTTTTTAAACATAATTTTTAAATGTGCTAATATGATAATGTGCTAATACGATAATTGACATCGCACATCTGTTTATATAAAAAAACTAAGAATATAACTAAAAGGATTTTTCCTTCTGGAGGTCGACAAAATCTTATTCAGAATTTTGCTGATCTCTTCTAATTTGATAAGTAAGTCAAATGCTGAAGGATATTCTTTGGAGTATTCACATAATGTGAGCCAATACTGAGCTTCATCGGCTTCTTTCGCCGATATCTTTATCTTGTGTATAAAGTCTGCTTTACTTTCACAATTTTGAGCTTCAAATGCATTGGCTCCAATAGACGTGCCCGACCTGAATAGCTGCTTACTTATTGCAAACTTTTTGCTCTCATCCAACCTGCCACAGTAATCAATAATTAACAAAGAAAACTCGAAACTCAGCTTTAAGATCGGATTTTTCTCTATAAGGTCTTTTTGCATAAACCAATTTTATGATTAGCATATTAGCAAATCAGCTCATTATCTCATTATTATGCAGTCTCCACTTCAAACAAAGGCTGATCAAACTCAACCGGGGAAGCATCATCCACTAATATTTTAACGATCCTTCCGCTTATTTCACTTTCGATTTCGTTAAATAACTTCATTGCTTCTATCACGCACAGTACTTTGCCGGGAGTAATGATATCTCCTTCTTCTACAAAATTTGATTTATCAGGTGATGGTCTGCGATAGAAAGTTCCTATCATCGGGCTTTTAACAATGGTATTATTGCTGGAAGGCTCAGCTTTTGCTTTCTCAGCAGAAGCCGCTGCTGCCGGAGTTTGCGGCGCTGTTATTTGTGCAGGCGCTACCTGAACCGGTAAACTCTGAACAGGAAAAGGAGGTGCTGATACAACTTGTGTAATCGCTTCCTCTTTTTGCTTGATCGTTAATTTAAAATCCTTCTGCTCTATATTTAATTCTCCGATATTAGATTTATTGATCATCTTGATCAATTCCTGAATTTGCCTAAAGTCCATACTTTTCAATTTGACAGCTTTGGGGGTTAATACAATTTTTTCTGTAACAGCGTTCGAAGCGAACAACTAAGGTAAGTAAATCAATAAGATTAACTGCAGATTTCTGCTAATTTTTGGCACAGCGGCCCCATAAATAAAAATGGCCCTCAACCTGTGCTGATCAGAGCCATTTTTAAATATACTTATGATTAATCTTTTACACGTTCTACGTACTCGCCTGTCTTCGTGTTTACCCTTATTAATTCACCTTCGTTTACGAATAAAGGCACACTAACTGTAGCTCCCGTTTCAACGGTAGCGGGCTTTAAAGTACGCGTAGCGGTGTCACCCTTCAAGCCGGGCTCTGTGTAAGTTACCAGCATCACAATTTTATCAGGCAACTCTACACTTACAGGCTGCTCTGTTTCCGTATTAATGGCAATGGAAACCTCCTGGCCTTCTTTCAGAAACTGTGGCGCATCAATCAGGCCCTCAGCTACGCTCATTTGCTCAAACGTACTGTTATCCATAAAGTTGTAGCCGGTTTCGTCCTGGTAAAGGTATTGATACTCTCTTTTCTCAACTCTAACAGGGAAAATATTGTCTCCCGAGTTCCAGGTTTTCTCGATCGTTCTGCTATTGTCTACACCTTTCAGTTTCGCCCAAACTTTTGCAGCTGCACGAGCTGTTTTGTTTTCGCCAAACTCAACTACCGAGTAAAGGCTACCGTCCAGTTTGATGATCATGCCACGGCTGATATCTGCAGTATTTGCCATTATAATTTTTTTTAGGGCGCAAATATAGCATTTTTCAATAGCCGTCTGTAAATAATCGCAGCCTATGTAAAGAAGAGGAGAAAAAAAACAAGCTTGGATATCGTATTAAATAAATCTATATTTATATATTTTCTACAGTTTTTTGAATTTTAGTAGAATTATTGTTATGTTTACAATTAATTAGTATTTATTTAATATGATAAACTAGTATAAAATAAACCAAAAACAAAGTAAGTCATACTAAATAACATCACATTATGTGCAATTACTATATAAATCTCGTTTTTTAAACATTTTTTTAAAACTTTAAACTAAAGTAAATGAAAGGAAAACTTCTTTTAGCAACCAAAGCTCTTTTCATCTCAACTGCAATTTTTGCACAAACAGAACCGGAAACTGAAGAACCCAAAGGCGAATTACAAATTAACGGGTCGGTAGATGCTTACTATCGCTATAATTTCGCCAACGCCAAATCAACAGGCGCGTTTAACAATAAGACCAGCTTTACTAACTCGCAAAACTCTATCGAACTGGGAATGGCTTCATTGAAAGCCAGCTACACCAAGGGAAAGGCTGGCGTAGTAGTAGACCTTGGGTTCGGTACGAGGGCTACCGAATTCTCATATGTAGAGTCGGGTATTTTACAAGCTATCAAGCAAGCTTATGTAACTTATAATCCAACAGATAATATCAGGATATCAGCAGGTAAATGGGGAACCCACCTGGGCTATGAAGTATTAGACCCGCAACTCAACCGTAACTACAGTATGAGTTATATGTTTTCCTATGGACCGTTTTCACATACAGGATTGAAAGCAGATTTTACGTTAGGAAACGGTTTCGGATTAATGGCGGGTGTCGCCAATCCAACCGACTTCCTCTCGGCTTCGTTCGCAAAAAAGAATGCCATAGCACAGTTTAGCAAAACATCGGAGCATGTGAATGCATTTTTAAACTATGTGGGCGGTAAAGACACGGCAGGCAACAACATCAACCAGATAGGTCTTACAGCAACGGCTAAGATCAGCGATATGTTTTCACTGGGTTATGATGGAACCGTTAAAATGATTGACCCTGTAGGCGGTGGTTCGGGCAAATGGTGGGGATCAGCCTTATACTTAAATCTTGACCCAACCGAAAAATTTGGTATTACCCTGAGAGGTGAATATTTTGACGATAAAGATAAAGGTCTTGTTTTTGGAACCTATGGAGATGCAAACCCCACAGGAACTTCAATAACACAGGCTACCTTGTCGTTTAACATCAAACCGGTTAGCGGTCTGGCCATTATTCCTGAGTTCAGGATCGACAGCGCCAAAGACCCTATATTTAAGAAAAATGATGGTAGCGATACCAAAAGTGCTGCATCTTTCCTGGTGGCTGCAGTATATTCATTCTAGTACTTTGTTTTACACTGCTTATAGAAAAAACCTCCTGCTTGCGGGAGGTTTTACTTTTTAGATATTAATAGCGCAGTTGACCCATTCACCGTCAAATGACGCATTATATTTTTTATAAAAATTAATAGCAGGCTCATTCCAGTCCAATACCTGCCAGCACATCCGGTTCAGTCCCTTGTCCCGGGCCTCAGCAATTAAGGCCTCGAATAATAATTTCCCCACTCCCTTTCCCCTCATCTCTTCTGTAACTAATATATCTTCCAGATACATAGCCTGTCCCTTCCAGGTAGAGAACCTGATATAATACAAAGCAAAGGCCACTATCTTTCCCTGGTATTCTGCCACAAAACCCCACCACACAGGATTAGCGCCAAAGCCGCTTTCTAAAAAATGCTCCCGGCTTACGGTAACCTCTGACGAAGCCTTTTCATAATCGGCCAGCTCCTGCACCAGCTCTAAAATGCGTGGGCAATCAGGTGCCTCGGCACGGCGTATTTGTATGTTGGATGTCAATTAGTGAGTAATAAGTAATGAACGATGAATAATAAGTGATGAGTAACTAACCCCGGAACCTTAAACTGCAAACCCTGAACCTTAATATGCCCAGTCAATAAGTGTGGCGCCCCAGGTGAATCCGCCGCCGAAGGCAGCAAGTACCAGCTTATCGCCTTTTTTTAGCCTGCTCTCCCACTCCCACAAACATAAAGGAATAGTGGCCGCTGTTGTATTGCCGTATTTTTGAATATTGATCATCACCTTTTCTTTAGGCAAGCCAATGCGATTGGCTGTTGCATCAATAATACGCAGGTTGGCCTGATGCGGTACGAGCCATGCAATATCATCACCCGTTAAGCCGTTTCTTTCCAAAAGCTCTGCACTTACATCAGCCATTCCTTTCACAGCAAATTTAAATACAGTCTGCCCTTCCTGGTAAGCGTAGTGTTCGCGATTGGCCACTGTTTCAGCACTGGCCGGATAAGCACTACCGCCGGCCTTCATTCTTAAATACTGAGCTCCGCTCCCATCACTTTTAAGAAGACTGTCTTTTATTCCCACCCCATCCTGGTTAGGCTCCAGTAAAACGGCACCGGCGCCGTCACCAAAAATAATGCAGGTAGTCCTGTCTGTATAATCAACAATAGCGCTCATTTTATCAGCGCCTACTACTATTACTTTTTTATAGCGACCGCTTTCAATAAAGGCGGCGCCCTGCGTGAGGGCGTACAGAAAGCCTGAGCAGGCTGCAGACACATCATAGCCAAAAGCATTTACTGCGCCTATTTTATGTGCTACGATATTTGCAGTGGCGGGGAACACCATATCCGGCGTCACAGTTGCAACAATAATACAATCTACTTCTGTAGCATCAATACCACGCTTTTCAAGCAAACCCTTTAGAGCCGGCACAATCATTTCACTCACCCCTTTTCCTTCTCCCTTCAAAATCCTTCTTTCCTCAATACCTGTTCGGGTACGTATCCATTCGTCGCTGGTTTCCACTATTTTTTCAAGATCGAAATTCGTTAGTTTATCCTCTGGAACATAGCCATTAACTGCTGTGATTGCCGCTGTAATTTTGTTCGCCATTGCTTTCTTAAAATATTTTGCCGAAGTACCCCTTCGGGGATGCCAAAGGTAACAGAATTTATGATTTTGTGATTTGAGATTTAGGATTTCTGATTGAAGATTGTTCAAACAACAATTGCCGGAAGAAAAGGCAGGTACCTAAAGCATTTTAAATGATCGCGCCCCGGAGTTTTATTATTGAGAATTTGTGATTTAGCGTTCGATATTTGATATTTGGCAAATGATCAGCTATTTAAAAGGAACATTTGCCCATATTACACCGTCAACGGCTATAGTAGATATAGGGGGCATCGGATATGAGGTTAACATCAGTCTGAATACCTATTCAAAAATCCAGGACCTTGAAAAAGGCCTGTTATATACACATGTTATTATAAAGGAAGATGCCCACCTGCTTTACGGATTTAGTGATACGCAGGAAAAAGACATATTCCTATTATTAATAAGTGTGTCCGGTATCGGCGCGAACACGGCAAGACTGATTCTTTCTTATATGAAGCCCGAAGAAGTAAGTTCGGCTATTTTACAGGAAGACAGTAAAGCGCTGGAAAGAATAAAGGGAATAGGCAAGAAAACAGCGGAAAGAGCGGTTTTAGAACTAAAGGACAAGATCGGTAAACAGCATACGGATATTATTGTAACCCTGGGAAAATCAACGGTATCTTCAGTAAAACAAGATGCGCTTGAAGCATTGTTAGCATTGGGCATTAATCGTCAGCAGGCCGAACAAAACCTATCGAAACTGCTGCAGGCAGAACCGGAACTTGCACTGGAAGACCTGATCAAGAAAGTATTGAAGGGGCTGTAGCGGGATGCGGATGCTGGATGGTAGATACTGGAATGTTGGATACTGGATATGGGTTACTCTACAATCACTCAATATTCAATACTCACCACTCATCATTCCCTATTCACCATTCCCTATTGACTATTCTCATCACTTCCGCTTAAAATCACCACGTTTCCAGGCATTAATAAATTCTGCCCAGGCGGCAGGGCTAAATATATTCATCGGTGGTATTTGCCCCTGGTAACGGGCGCGCTGAAATACGTTATTCAGCTGGCGATTGGTCATTTCTCTTCCATCCTGTGGCAATTTGGCCAAATATGCCCTCCTGGCTTCCGGGGTATTAGCCTTGCGCAATATTTCCAGTTCATCTTCTGCAATAGGTACGTTCACAAAGTCTCTCGCGAACTGCTCGGGGGTAGGCCGGGGCCTGATAATCGCCACAGGCAGGAATGCAGTATCCTGCACCAAGGTTTTCACAATACTGTACTGGCTGCCTTTTAATGTATCCGGAACATGAACGGAACCAGGCAAAAAGCTAACGTGCGAAAATTCGATCACATCACCCTTTAATACAGCAATTGAAAAGACCCCCTCATTATTAGTGATGGTTCCTCTTTTGGTACCTTTTACAGTTACGCTCACTGCCGGAATGGCCTCCAGGCTATCAGCAGTCATGATTACCCCGAAAAGCTGAACAACAGAATCACGGGCTTTTTCAAATTGCGCGTTTACCGCGGTTACCCCCATTAAAAAGCTAACTAAAAACAATATCTTCTTCACTGCGCCAAAATTAAGTACATGATTTTTAATTAAGACAACAATTTGGCTGCATTGGTGTTTAACTTTGGCATTTATATTTGAATTTAACATAAGCTTTAATAATGACGAAGGAAAAAGTATTGGATGCGTTAAAAACAGTATATCATACTGGCAATGAAAAAGATATTGTAAGCGCGGGTATTGTACAGGATCTGAATATTGAAAAATATTATATTTCGTTCAGCCTTATCGTAGACACTAACGATGCCGACATGAGGTTAAAGCTTAAAAGCGAAGCTATTAAAGCCATTAAAGAACAGGTCAATAAGGATGCGATCATAAAAGTAGCATTTCAAAATAAGCCGGTAGCAGAAACTGCTTATGAGCAAGAACAAAACGCACCGCTTTCGGGTGTGAAAAAAGTAATTGCAGTTATAAGCGGCAAAGGCGGTGTAGGTAAAAGTACCGTATCAGCCAACCTGGCCCTGGCCCTGGCAGAATCAGGCGCCAAAGTAGGCCTCATGGATGCGGATATTTATGGCCCTAGCGTGCCTATAATGTTTGGAGTGAGGGGAGAACGGCCTTTAATGAAAGATGTAAATGGCAAGGGAGTGATTGTTCCGCTGGAACGATTTGGTATCCGGCTCCTGAGCATAGGGTTATTAGTAGATGAAAGCAAAGCCGTAGTTTGGCGCGGCCCTATGGCCAGCAGCGCCATAAGACAGTTTGTTACCGATGTGGATTGGGGAGAGCTGGACTATCTTATTGTAGACATGCCCCCGGGCACGGGTGACATACACCTTACCTTGTTGCAAATGATCAAAGTTTCGGGCGTTGTGATTGTGAGTACACCGCAGGATGTAGCCCTGGCAGATGCGAAAAAAGGGATTGCCATGTTCGGGCAGGCGCAATTAAACGCGAGAATACTGGGATTGGTAGAAAATATGAGTTACTTCACACCGGCAGAATTACCGGACAATAAGTACTATATTTTTGGAAAACAGGGCGCTCAGAAGTTAGCGGAACAATACGAATTACCCTTCCTGGGAGAAATACCACTGGTGCAAAGTATTCGCGAAGGTGGTGATATAGGCATACCGGTAATGGTAAGCGATGACGAAGTAAGTAAAAAAGCTTTCAGGGATTTGGCAAGAGAGGTTAGCAATGCTATATAATACGCTCATAGCCATGATTAGTTATACGTAGATGTATGGACGGGAATGTCTTAACCCATAATATTAAAAGTATTAAATTTACATTAAACGTTTTTCGTTATGTATACAACCTATCATTTAGATTCGGCACAGGACATGAATGTTGATATTATCAATTCTATAAAAGCAGCATTTAAGTCGAAGCCTATCAAAATTATTATAACTGAAGATGACACAAATGACGAGCTTGAAGAGAGCTTAATAAATGTTTTAGAGAACCGAATGAAAGACAATGACGATGAGTTTATATCTGCGAAACAGTCGCTGACTCATTTAACCCAAAAATATGGCCTATAGTATTGTTATCTCTAAAAGGGCTGTAAAAGAAATAGAAATTGCGATTGATTATTATGTAAAACATAGCAGTCAAGCTCCATCAATTTTTGTTCAGGAGCTGGAAACTGCTTATGAACTGCTAACTCATACTCCTCCTACCCGCTTATATTACAAAAATATAAATGGCTTAAAACTAAAAAGGTTCCCATATATACTTTACTTTCTTATCGATGAAAATAAGAAAATCATAAAAGTACTGGCCTGTTTTCATAATAGACGAAACCCTGATTTAAGACCGGATTTATAACGACCAATTAAAAACGCGGCCAACCAGAAAGTTTAAACAATCACAGACAATTACTTTGTTTTCAACACCAGACTCAAACCAGCTGTACATGAAGCTATATCGATAGCAGGCCTTACACCCAGTGAAAGATCGCCTGACACGTCAAAATCACTCAAATGTGCATCCACCGTGGCGTCTATAACATTTAACCCCCAGGCCACTAGAAAGTATAAGCCCGAATAGACCATGTTCTTTCTCGAATCATCCCTGATACTTCTCAACATTTCAAGTCCCCGCCCATCACCCAGATACAATTTCACAACCCGGTTCAATGCAAAGTAACCGGTTGAATCTTTGGGATAGTTACCGTCACTCACTAAATAATCACCAACCCGAACACCTGCCTGAAATTTTTTGTACCAGTTAAGATTCGAGACAAACAAACCGCCGGTTAAACCCAATGCACTATACACAACCGGCACTTTCCATGCCTTTCTATTATATACCTGTCCCCAGCCGGGTAATACTGCTGATCGAATGGCGGCCTTTTGAGGCATGTGTTCTTTTTTGGTTCTAAACTGGCCGTCTTTGTGTTGGGCCATTAGCAAATGCGGTAGAAGTAGCAATGCTGCAACGGTAATAGTTAGTTTTGCGTACATTGAACAAATAAAACATACAATTACTTTACACCAAGTTAAAGTTACCGCTCCGCTATTCTATTTAACAAAATATAGTTTTATGATTAACGACATCACAACGTTTCAGTAACAGAAAACAAAAACGCCCTACCAAGTAGAGCGTCTTCAATAATATCGATATAATACTTTCTATAACCCCAATACCTCTTTCATCGTAAAAATCCCTTTTTTATCTTTCAGGAATTCTGCAGCTACTACCGCACCCAGGGCAAATCCCTTGCGGCTATGTGCTGAATGTGTAATAGTGATATCATCTATTTCTGATGTATAACGGATGGTATGGGTTCCCGGATCAGGATCAATTCTTTTACTAACGATCAGCAACTCATCGGGCTGAGGCGCTGTATCATTTACCCATTTCGTCATGGCCTGGTAGGTCTCCATTACCCCCTCGGCCAATGTAATGGCCGTTCCACTGGGAGCATCCTTTTTCTGGGTGTGGTGTATTTCCTCTAATGATACATTGTATTCTTTGTGAGGATGCATTAATGCTGCCAGCTTTTTATTGAGCTCAAAAAACAGGTTCACGCCTACACTGAAATTACTCGCATATATAAATGCCCCGTTTTTATCCGCACACAACTGTTCTACCTCCGACATTTTATCCAGCCAACCGGTAGACCCGCTGACAAGAGGTACCCCCAATTCAATTGCCTTCCGGATATTTTCATAAGCCGTATGCGGTCCGGTAAACTCAATCGCCACATCCGCCTTCGCTATGTTTTCCTGGTTAAAATCTGCAGTGTTAGACTCATCTATCTTTAAAACAACTTCATGTCCCCTTTCCAGTGCAATGGCTTCAATAGCTTTTCCCATTTTACCATAGCCGATCAATGCAATCTTCATAATTTCAATAATATTTTATAGCCGGTTTTATTTAACCCTTAATATCAAACTAACGCCCGCAGTTTGTGCCATTTCACTGTAGCCGGGGTGTATCTTAAATGTCAGATCGGGAGATACATCAAAGCTGCTCAAATGAGCGCCCACTGCTGCTTCCACCACATTCAAGCCCCATGCAATAATAAAATAGATGGCTGCATAATCCACATTTTTCCTGAAATAGTCCCGGTTAGTACGTAAGTATTCCGGCTGAATTCCCTGGCTTCCCTCAAAAAAAACACGCTTCAGGCTTTCATACACTTTGCCATATGCAGCACTTCCCAACGTATCATTGCCCTGCTGTATATTAATAGCCACCCGATATGCATATTTTGTACGGTTGTACCAGGTAATGTTATTAACGAATATGCCACCCGTTATACCCAGCGCAGCATATATAACGGGTACTTTTACATACCAGAGCTTTTTATTATAGATCTGTCCCCAACCTGGCAGAATTGCAGACCTGATTGCCGCTACTCTTGGGATACGGGCATTGGGATCTCTTAATTTAGCACTATCTGTTTCCCTGAAAGCGGGATTTTTAATAGTGGGTTTTACGACGGAGTCCTTTGCTGCCATGATCTGGCGTGCAACTGTCGTATCAACAGTTTGCGCATGGACAGCCCCCACAAGCAACAGTGTGCATAATAAAGCAGAAAGAAAAAGTTTTGTAACTACATGCATGGTGCAAATAAAATACAGATTAATCTATTGCCACGTTAAAGTTAGTCGATAGACACGTTAAAGTTTTGCAACAGCTTATTGAGTTCTTCTACCGAATAATAATCAAAAGTAATCTGTCCGTTGCCTTTAGAACTATGTTTCAGCTTTACACGGGTATCAAACTGGGTGGCCAATTTATCTTCAATGCGTTGAAATGGTGAAGACAAACTGCTTTTGGCCGTTCTCTTAGCAACCCCGTTTTCTTTGTATAAATTTCTTACCAATTCTTCCGTTTGCCTTACAGACAAACCTTTCTCTTTTATTTCTTTAAATATAAATAACTGCCTGTCTACTGTATCTACATTGATTAAAGCGCGGGCATGTCCCATAGAAATGACGCTGCTTCTCACAGCCAGCTGAATATCCGGCGGTAGTTTCAGCAACCTGATAAAGTTGGCCACGGTGCTCCGGTCCTTACCCATTCTTTCAGCCACCTGGTCCTGTGTATACTCCAGCTCGTCCATCATACGTTTATAGCTTAAAGCAACTTCAACCGCATTCAGGTCTTCCCGCTGTAAATTCTCCAGTAAAGCCAGCTCCAGCAATTCGGCATCATTAGCCTGCCTTATATAAGCCGGCACTTCCTTCAGTCCTGCTATCCTGGAAGCGCGTAAACGGCGTTCCCCCGCAATCAGCCTGTATTTACCGTTTGCCATTTTAGAAACGGTAAGTGGCTGAATAATGTCATGGATCTTGATCGACTGAGCCAGTTCCTGCAAAGCCTGTTCGTCAAAATCGGTACGGGGCTGTTTAGGATTGGTTTCGATTTCCGCAACAGGGATCTTCGAAATATTAGTTGCCGCTTCTACTACCGTTTTCTTTAAGTCACCGGTGCCACTTTTCAACTCGGCATCAATACTACCCAGCAGCGAACGAATACCTTTTCCTAATGCGTCTTTATTTGATTTTTGTGTAGCCATTTTTAGTTGGTATGTTGACAGGTTTAAAAGTTGACAGGGTTCATCCTTTTCAACTTATCAACCTTCTAACTTGTTAACTTATTCCAATATTTTCTCCTCGTTTGGAATTTTTGTCAGGTTATTCTTTTGTAATATTTCTTTGGCCAGGTTCAGGTAATTAACAGACCCCTTACTATTACCATCGTACAGTATTACCGGCTTACCAAAACTGGGGGCTTCGCTCAGCTTGGAATTACGATGGATGATCGTGCTGAATACCAACTCATCAAAATGCCTGCGTACTTCATTAACCACCTGGTTGCACAAGCGCAGGCGGGCATCATACATGGTCATCAGGATCCCTTCGATTTTCAGATCCATATTGAGGCGACTTTGTACAATCTTAATAGTATTCAACAACTTCCCTAACCCTTCTAACGCAAAAAACTCGCACTGCACAGGCACTACTACCGATTGGGCGGCAGTCAATGCATTTACGGTTATTAAACCAAGGGAGGGAGAGCAATCGATCACGATAAAATCATAATTATCCTGTACTGCTGCCAGTATTTCTTTCAGCACCGTTTCCCTGTTGGGATAATTAATCATTTCTATTTCAGCACCCACCAGGTCTATATGCGAAGGGATCAGATCCAGGTTGGGAATATCGCTTTTCAGGATAACATTTTGAGCAGGGGTTTGATTGGCCATACAGTCGTACAGGCTCTGCGTTATATTTTGCAGATCAAAGCCTACCCCCGTGGTGCTATTTGCCTGTGGATCAGCATCTACCAGCAACGTTCTATATTCCAGCACTGCAAAACTGGCAGCCAGGTTTATAGCCGTTGTGGTTTTACCTACACCACCTTTTTGGTTTGCAACTCCAATTATTTTTGCCATAATTTTTTACCCACGAATAAAGATTAATAAGATGAAAAAACTCATCGATCGCGGCGAAACGCAAATGTAAACTTTTTGGGTCAACTGTTAATTAGATTGTATCCTCCCGGTTGTACTTCTTCGTTAATATTTAAAGGGAATTCTGTCTTAAAACGTCTACCCATATATAATTCCCCGGTTTTCTCCTGAAAGCTTATTGCCCAGGAGGGAACTGCCGTCTGTTTTTTGTTCACTTTTTTGTGTAATTCCTGAATAAAAAATTTGATGTACGTTTGATAACAAAATAATATAATATGCGCAGTGGGCCTTTCTGGTGGATACTTATCGTAGCAATGATATTGATCGACCTGTACGTATTTTTCTCCGTTCGGTCACTTTTTGTTTCAGGCACCAAAGGCAGAGCCATTTTCACCATAGCTTATTGGGCTTTTTCAGCAATTGCGCTGGTTTTATTGATATTCGTTTTACCTTATTTCCAGGCCAGCGAGCAGCATAAGGCATTGAGAAGTATCCTTTTTGTGCTGGTATTTGCTTTATTCCTGGGTAAATTAATAGGTGCATTGTTTTTCTTTGTTGACGATCTGCGTCGCGCCGTACAATGGATTGCCGGTAAAATCTTCTCCCCTAACAATGAGATCAGTGAGATTGCCGGCACTACAGGTGACCGTATATCCAGGTCATCATTCCTGACCTGGCTGGGTATCATTTCCGGCGGCACTATGTTTTCATCCTTCATTTATGGGTTGAGCAATAAGTATAATTACCAGGTAAAGAATGTAAAAATCCCATTTGCCAACCTGCCAGCAGCTTTTAAGGGTTTAAAGATTGTGCACATTTCCGACATTCATACAGGCAGCTTCACCAATTACAAGGCCGTAAACAAAGGCATCGATCTTATTCTGAGTCAGAACCCCGATCTCATACTTTTTACAGGAGACCTGGTGAATAACAAAAGCAATGAAGTAGGCGAATACCAAAAAATATTCAGTCGTCTTAAAGCGCCAATGGGCGTTTACTCGGTATTGGGTAATCATGATTATGGCGACTATGTACAATGGAAAACACCGGCTGAGAAAGCCCAAAACCTGGACGCCCTGAAAAAGATACATGCGGATATGGGTTGGCGGCTGTTGCTGGATGAACACCTGCCCCTGGAAAAGGACAATGCCACCATTGGCCTGGTTGGCGTACAAAATATCAGTGGCAGAGGTAGCTTTCATAGCTATGGCAGCCTTGCTAAAGCTATGCAGGGAGCTGCCAATTATCCGTTTAAAATATTGATGAGCCACGATCCGTCGCATTGGGATACAGAAGTAAGTACCAAATTCACAGATGTCGATCTCACCTTAAGTGGCCATACCCACGGCATGCAGTTTGGCGTGGAAATACCAGGTTTCAAGTGGAGCCCGGTACAATATGTATATAAGCATTGGGCGGGCTTATATGAGCAACAGCACCAAAAACTCTATGTAAACCGCGGATTCGGATTCATAGGATACCCTGGCAGGGTGGGTATTCTGCCTGAAATTACCCTGATAGAACTGGCGTAGACAAGCATTAAAAAACCTACATTTGTTTTTTAAACCTTCATCCTCTAAACTAAAAAGAATGATTAACCGCATTTTTATCATTGCTGCAATAGCTTTGTTTTCTACCCTATCTGTTAATGCACAGTTTCATATTGGTGTAAAAGCCGGTGTTAATGCAGGAAAAATTACCGGTAAAAGCTTTAAAGAAGAGTTTAACTATAGTTATCTTCTTGGCGGCTTTGCAGAAATTGGCCTGGGCGATAAATTCAGTATTAATCCTGAGGTGCTGTTTTCGCAAACAACGGCCACTACTGACACATCATTTACGAACACACTTCCTAACTTTAAAAATGACCAGTTAAAAGCCAAGCTAAATTACCTGTCTATTCCTATTTTGGTGAACATGCGCCTGTTTGGCCCCCTGCACATTGAAGCGGGTCCCCAGTTCGGTATATTAATGAACAAGGACAAGAAGCTGCTTGACAACGGCAAGGAAGCTTTTAAAAAAGGAGACTTTTCAATGGTTGGTGGCGCCAGTCTTCATGTGAGCGCTTTTAGAGTGACAGCCCGCTACGTAATTGGCCTGAATGACGTAAGCCAGGTAGTTGAACAAGATCAATGGAAAAACCAGGCCCTGCAGCTTAGCGTGGGAGTAGCTTTTTAAGGCCCCTCGATCTATTATCTTTTGGCAAGGCAGGTGAGATGATTTTGCCCATATATTATTTTCTGCGACAAGTTTTCGGTATTAAGCGGCATGGCATTAATATTGCCGCTTAATATACCCTCTCATATATTAGCTTAACCGGTATGGTTATAAAGCTGTTATATGACAGTTTGTCTCAAAAATAAATATTATGGATTTTAGCAAAGTGTTTTTGAAGCCTGAAGATGATATGGATTTTATGCCGATACTTCCGCTTAATGAAAATGAAACTGACGATAGCCAGGATGTTATTCCTGATGAAATAGCCATACTTCCCCTTAGAAATACTGTTTTATTTCCGGGAGTAGTGTTACCCATTACTGTAGGGCGCGACAAAAGCATCCAGGCAGTAAATGATGCCTATAAAGGCGATAAGCTGGTAGGTGTGGTGGCCCAGAAAGATTCGAATGTTGAGGAGCCGGGGATTGACGACCTGGAAAAGATTGGCTCTATAGCCAAGATTATTAAATTGATCAAAATGCCCGATGGCGGTACTACCGTTATTATCCAGGGCCGCAGTAAGTTCTCAATCGACGAGATTACTACCGAAGATCCCTACTTCAAAGCAAGAACCAGCAGATTGGCAGAAAATGAAGTTCCTACAGATGGTGATTTTGAAGCTTACATATCTAATATAAAAGATATAGCTACCAACATTATTCAGCAGTCGCCCAATTTACCATCTGAGGCAACCCTGATCCTTAAAAATATTGAAAGTCCTGTTTTCCTCATTCACTTCGTAAGCAGCAACCTCAATACATCCATTCAGGAGAAGCAAAAGCTACTGGAATTAACAGATATCAAGCAGCGTGCTGTAAACCTGATGGAGCTGTTACAAAAAGAATTGCAGTTTGTAGAACTGAAGAATAAGGTAACCAACAAAACCCGAACAGAGCTTGATAAGCAACAGCGCGAATATTTTCTTCAGCAGCAATTAAAAAGCATCAAAGAAGAATTAGGCGGCGATTCAAATTCACAGGAAATAAAAGAGATGCAGAAAAAGGCTGAATTGAAGAGCTGGCCTGCCACTGCAAAAGAAGCTTTTAAAAAAGGCATTGAGAAACTGGAAAGAATGCATCCCAGCACACCAGACTATTCGGTGGTGTACAATCACTTAGACCTGATGCTGGACCTGCCCTGGAATGAATATACCGATGACCAGTATGATCTGAAAAATGCCCAGAAGACGCTGGACAATGATCATTATGGTATGGCTAAGATCAAAGAGCGGATATTGGAATACCTCGCTGTGTTGAAATTAAAAGGAGACATGAAGAGCCCCATACTTTGCTTTTTTGGTCCTCCCGGCATTGGTAAAACATCGTTGGGCAAGAGTATCGCCAGTGCATTGGGCCGTAAATACATCCGTTTAAGCCTGGGTGGGTTGCATGATGAAAGCGAAATACGCGGGCACCGCAAAACCTATATCGGCGCCATGCCGGGCCGTATTTTGCAATCTTTGCGTAAGGCGAAAAGCAGTAACCCGGTAATCGTATTGGATGAAATTGACAAAGTGGGTAACGATTTCAGAGGCGACCCCAGCAGCGCATTACTGGAGGTTTTAGATCCTGAACAGAATAATACTTTTTATGATAATTACCTGGAACTGGAATATGACCTAAGCAAAGTGCTGTTTATTGCCACCGCTAATAACCTGCAAAATATACAGCCGGCTTTAAGAGACAGGTTAGAGATCATCAACCTGAGCGGCTATGCTATCGAAGAAAAAATAGAAATCGCCAAGCGTCACCTGGTTCCCAAGCAAAAAGAAATGCATGGTATACCCAAAAGCAGCTTTAAAATTGGCGATAAGGTGTTAGAACGCCTGATTGCTGACTATACACGGGAAAGTGGTGTACGTGAATTGGACAGGGTGATTGCAAGTATCATGCGTAACCGTGCCAGGAAAATAGCGATGGACGAGGTGCTCAGCACATCCCTGTCAGTTGAAGAATTGCAGCAAATACTCGGCAAGCCGAAATATAGCAGCGACCTGTACAAAGCTGTGAACTCAGCCGGCGTAGCCGTGGGACTGGCATGGACCTATGTAGGTGGTGATATCCTGTTTATTGAGGCCAGCCTTAGCGATGGCAAGGGAGACCTTAGCTTAACGGGCAACCTCGGCAATGTGATGAAAGAAAGCGCCACTACTGCCTTAAGTTACCTGAAGTCGCATGCCGCTCAATACAATATTGACCCTGCTATTTTCGGTAAAAAAAGTATACATATACATGTTCCCGAAGGAGCTACTCCTAAAGACGGCCCCAGCGCGGGTATTACAATGATGACCGCTATTGCATCGGCACTGACAGGCAAAAAAGTAAAGCCCTTCCTGGCGATGACCGGAGAAATAACCTTACGCGGACAGGTATTGCCGGTGGGTGGTATTAAGGAAAAAATCCTGGCAGCTAAACGCGCCGGACTCAAAGAAATTATTCTTTGCGCCCAGAACGAAAAAGATGTAGCTGAGGTGGAATCATCCTTCATTAAAGGACTTAAATTTCATTATGTAGATAAGATGGAGGAAGTGCTGGCCATTGCACTTACCAAATAAATTTAAATTATAAATGCATTGACGGCAAGCCGGGCTTTTAACAGTCCGGCTTTTTTTATTTTCTATTTCAGCCCGTAAAAAATTCCGGATTGCGATATATTTTTTCCGCATCTCGTAAATGAACTTTCTTATATCTACGTTCCTTCGCGCCGAATTTATAAACCAGGATAAGCATGAAACGGATAGTGATGATTTTAGCAACGCTCTTTACAGCCTTAACTGTAATAGCGCAATCAACAGGCACAGGATCAATTGAAGGCTTTATTACAACCCCTGACGGGAAAGCCGTAGCCAATGTGAATGTTAGTATAAAAGGGCTCAAAAAACATGTTATAACCGACGAAAAAGGAAAGTTTGCCTTTACAGACATTCCCTTTGGAAAATACATATTGGTATACTCATTTGAAAACGAGGTAAGCCAGGAAATACCGGTTACTGTACCTCCTGAAAAAAATGATGCTGCCAGCTATAATCTGGCACTCAACGGCAGGGAATTAAAAGAGGTTATTGTTCGTATCGGAGGTAGCATCAACCAGGGAACCGCCTCTATCGGCAAGTCTGGCATTCCCATAATGGACCTACCCCAGGCAGTTACCATTATAGGTCAGTCTACCATAGAGAATCAGCAGGCCCAGCGTTTAAGCGATGTAGTTAAAAATGTAAACGGCGTATATCTTGGAGGCGCCCGCGCCAGCACACAGGAAACCTTCTATGCCCGGGGCTACAGTCTCGGCAATACCAACACTTTTAAAAATGGCTTCAGGGCAAATAGTGGCGCTATGCCCGAGATGAGCGCTATTGAAAGCGTGGAGGTATTGAAAGGTGGAGCAGCTTTACTGTATGGTAATGTGACGCCAGGTGGAATTATCAATATGGTTACCAAAAAACCAAAATTTGTTTTCGGTGGAGAAGTGAATATGCGTATAGGGAGCTTTGATTTGTACAAACCGGCTATTGATATTTATGGCCCTATCAATAAATCGATCGCTTACCGCGTGAATGGTACTTATGAAAAAGCAAACAGTTTTCGCGATCATGTACACTCAGAACGTTTCTATGTAAACCCTTCGATACTTTTTAAAATACGTGAAAAAACAAAATTAACAGTACAGGGCGACTACCTGCAACATGAATTTACACCCGACTTTGGTATTGGCACCATGAATGCAGACACATCGTTACCAGCCAGCACAGTTGGTGGCAAAAGGGTAACGCCGGTATCGAGAAACACTTTTTTTGGCGCGCCCTGGCAATACGCCAAAACAAAACAGGCTACGGCTTCCTTTGAACTGAACCACCAGTTTAATGATAACTGGCAGATCAATGCACTGGGAGGCTACCAGGATTATGAAAGAGATTATTTTTCTACAGAGCGTATACAGGGCAACATCAAAGGCAAATTCGCAAGACCCTTAGGGAAAACCAATAACAAACAGGATTATTTTACAGGCCAACTATTTTTAAATGGTAATTTTAATACCGGTGCCATTAGTCATAAACTATTGGTTGGAATAGATTACGAAAATGACAAAACAGTCAACCTGGCTGCAAGCTTTTCTCCAAACATTACTTACGACACGATCAACCTGCTGGATCCATCAGCATATACCGCGCGCACAGACATTCCCTCCAACTGGAAATGGAATACTTCAGCGAAAAGCCCTGTTACCCGCCTGGGCTCCTATATTCAGGACCTGATCAGCATCACCGATCAGATAAAATTACTGGCTGGTGTGCGCTGGTCATTTCAACAAGCAAATCCGGTACAAACCATATACCTTCAAAAGAATGACTCACTCGGGTATGGAACTATTCAAATTGATAAAGCATTTTCTCCAAGAGTCGGCCTGGTATACCAGCCTACCAGCCGTACTACAGTGTTTGCAAGTTACTCCAATTCCTTCTCCCCCAATTCGGGACGTGATATCTATGAAAATCCTTTAAAGCCGTCGATTATCGATCAATATGAGGTGGGTGTTAAAAACGACTTTTTTGAAGGGCTGTTAAGTGCCAATCTTACCATTTACCGTATCATTAATAACAATCTCTCGCAAATGGCACTGCTTGACAGGAACGGCAATGTTAACAGCAATACTAATTACAGGGAGCTTACGGGGCAAACCACCAGCGATGGCGTTGAGCTGGACTTCAAAAGTCATCCGTTAAAAGGCTGGGATATACTGGCCGGGTATAGCTACAACTATATGCGCTACACTAAAACAGCAGGCAATACCGGCAGTTTTCTTGAAGGTGAACGCCTGGTCAACAATCCGGCGCACACCGCTAATGCAACTACTTTTTACACCTTCGAAAAGGGCATCATTAAAGGTTTGAAACTGGGTGCCGGCGTATACTACGTAGGCGAACGTAACGCAGGATGGAATACCCAATATGCATTAGATAATCAAACCAAAGAACAGTATCTTAACGATCGCCTGTTCAAGGTAAAAGGATTTACTACAGTTGACATTTCTGCCGGTTATACTTACAAAAAGCTTTCGCTAATAGCAAAGCTGGCAAATATTGGCAATACCTTTAATTATTATATCCACGAAAACTACAGTATCAACCCCATCCCTCCACGTAACTTTGTGGTTACTGCAGGCTATAAATTTTAGAATACATAAGCTATTGATGAAGCCGTCCCCAGGGGCGGCTTTTTTTATAAACTTTTTAAATGATGACGGCAAAAGACCCGGTTTAAAAGATAGTTTATACATTGCAATATGTCTTCGTTTAAACATTTTCTTTTACTCCCCATTATTATCATGCATTTGGGTGCTTATGCCCAACCACCATTATACAAGGATGCTTCTCAGCCTGTTGAAAAAAGGGTGGCCGACCTTTTGAAACGCATGACGCCGGAAGAAAAATTCTGGCAATTGTTTATGATTCCCGGAGATCTTGACGATGCCGGACCGGATCAATACAAAAATGGCCTGTTCGGGTTCCAGGTAAGCGCGAAAGCCAAAGGCGATGCAGCAGGCCAGTTGCTTAGTTATAATACACAGGAAGATGCCACTAAGGTGATCCGGAAAATCAATAGTATTCAAAAATATTTCGTTGAGCAAACCCGGCTGGGCATTCCCATTATTGCGTTTGATGAAGCGCTGCATGGTTTGGTAAGAAGTCAGTCCACAGCCTTTCCCCAGGCAATAGGGCTTGCAGCAACCTGGGATACAGCAATGGTACACCGTGTGGCATCTGATATTGCCAGCCAGGTAAAAGAAAGAGGCATCAGGCAAATATTGTCTCCTGTAGTAAACATAGCCTCCGATGTTCGCTGGGGACGCACAGAAGAAACCTGCGGTGAAGACCCTTTTCTCACCAGCGCGATGGGCGTAGCTTTTATGAGCGCTTTTGAGCGGAGAGGTATTATTACCACTCCCAAACATTTTGTGGCGAATGTGGGCGATGGAGGCAGGGACAGCTATCCCATCCATTTCAATGAGCGTTTGCTAAGCGAAATTCACTTCCCTCCTTTTATTGACGCTATAAAAAAGGCGGGTGCCCGCTCCATAATGACAGCCTACAACTCCCTTGATGGCACTGCAGCTTCATCTAATCACTGGCTATTGATCGATAAGCTGAAAAAGGAATGGGGTTTTAAAGGATTTGTCATTTCAGATGCCAACGCGGTAGGCGGTGAAGCAGTATTACATTATACGGCTAAAGACTATGAAGAAAGTGGCGCACATGCTATTAACGGAGGACTGGATGTGATCTTTCAAACCGATTATGAGCATCATAAATTATTTATGCCTGCTTTTTTAAATGGCAAGATTAACCAGGCCAGGATAGACGATGCGGTATCACGGGTATTACGCGCCAAGTTTGAACTGGGACTTTTTGAAGATCCCTATATACCGGAAACATTCAATAATGTACAGCTCCTTAAACAAGGGAAGGCAACTGCACTGGAAGCTGCCCGCAAGTCTTTTGTATTACTTAAGAATGAGCAGCGCATACTGCCGCTATCTAAAAGCATAAAATCACTGGCTGTTATAGGGCCGGATGCAGCTGAAGCCCGGCTGGGTGGCTATGCCGGAGAAGGATATCAAAAAATTAATATGCTGGATGCCATTAGAGAAAAACTGGGTAGTAAGACGCAGGTGTATTACACTGAAGGCGTGGGCCGACAGGACAGTAGTTACAAAATTATATCCGGGCGTTTCCTGTCAAATAATGGTAAACCAGGCCTGGAAGCCGCATATTTTTCGGGGAGAGATATGTCGGGAAAACCAGACCTGGTAAGAACCGATGCTACTATTGATTTTTTATGGACGCTTTATGCACCTGATGCTCAATTAAGTAGCGACTTTTACGCTGCACGATGGACCGGTACGTTAACAGCTCCCCAAACCGGCAATTATAAAATAGGCATTGAAGGCAATGACGGCTACAGGCTTTATATTAATGATCAATTAATCGTAGATCAGTGGCAAAAATTGTCTTACCATACTACCTTAAAAAACTACAGCTTTGAAGCCGGGAAAAAATATCGCATCAAAGTGGAATTTTATGAAACCAATGGCAATGGAACAATCAGGTTGGTGTGGAACGAAGGAAAACCAGATAATACCGCACAAAAAATAAAAGACGCGGTAGCGGCGGCCCGAAAGGCAGATGTAGCCATTATTGCAGCAGGTATTACTGAAGGCGAGTTCCTGGACAGGGCGATGCTTAGCTTGCCGGGCAAACAGGAAGCATTGATACAGGCGGTGGCAGCCACAGGTAAACCGGTTGTAGTGCTATTGGTAGGCGGCAGCGCTATTACCATGCAAAACTGGGCAGATAAAGTAAAGGCCATTGGCCATACCTGGTATGCCGGTGAAGAAGGAGGAAGAGGCGTAGCCGATGTGCTCTTTGGAGATTATAATCCGGCCGGACGACTACCTATTACCTTCCCCGTGCATGAGGCGCAATTACCGTTGGTATATAACCACAAGCCAACAGGCCGGGGCGACGATTACAATAATCTTTCGGGACAGCCGTTGTTCCCTTTTGGGTTTGGACTAAGCTATACTCAATTTGAATACAGCAATCTTGTATTGGATCAAAAGCAGATCAGGTCTTCTGACAGTGTCCATATCCAACTCACTGTTAAAAATACCGGTGCGCGCGATGGCGATGAAGTGGTGCAACTATACCTGCGTGATGAATTAGCTTCCGTGGCCCGACCGGTTATGGAACTAAAAGGATTTCAGCGGGTACATTTAAAAGCCGGCCAAAGTCAACAGCTATCATTTGTGATGGGGCCTGAACAACTATCCATGCTTGATAAGGATTTAAAACCCGTTGTTGAGCCGGGTTTGTTCAGAATTATGATCGGCGCCTCCTCGAAAGATATCAGGCTAAGAGGAGTATTCGAAGTAAGGTAGTCGATTTTGTAATAGTCGTAATTATCCCGGCGTATTGTCCAGTACAGCGTGTAATGCCTTTGCATTTAAAAAGCCGCTATACTGGAAAATAATTTCGTACCTGCTGTTTAATATTATCAATCCGGGATAGGCTAATTTCCCATCGATAGTGCCCAGCACTTCAGCTAATTCATGAGCACCTGTATTCGTTCCATTGGGCTTATACTTAAACAGGTTGCTATTGAATCGGATATCCCTTTTTTCTTCGCCATTCAATGCAACAAAGTAGAACTGCTCATTTAGTTTTCTTACAACCTGGTCATGGCTAAAAGTAACTCTTTTCATTACCTGGCAGTATTGGCACCAGTCCGTGTAAATGAACACTGCAATATTCCGCTTTTGTTTTTTTTGAAGCGCATCGGCCTGTTCAAATGAGCAAGCTTTTAACTGCGCTGCACCGATGTATGACAACAGCAGCAAAGCGGAAAGGGTAATGAATATTTGTTTTAGCCATTTCATTTAATTCAATTTAAACCTTATTCCTAAAAAGCCCCTGATCCCCTGGTTAGGCGCATACACATAAGAAGGATCAAAAGTTAAAGCATAAGGGTTATCGGGCGTAGCCACCACCTGCCCCTTATCATTAAACATCACGTTCTTATCAAAAGGGTCGTTCGACCTGGCTATTAAAAAGGGGGTGCTTTTAGCCGGCGTCCAATTCAGCAGGTTCTTTACACCCGCATACAATTCCAGCTTCTTAAACCCATCATACGTGAATTGAATATTCTGAATGCTCCACCAGGGAGACCGGGGATTTCTGGGATCTAAATCCCCCAACAGGGGCAAGCGCATGGGACTATATAAATTTCCCGTGTAATCAATAGCTAGATGTAAAGGACGTATCTTATAAGAAACAGCCCAGGTGCCTGTGAACTTTTCAGTAAGTATCTGCTGTACTGTTTTACCGTTCTCTGTCAGCGTATTTTCCATCAAAGTTCCACCTACAATAAACTTCAGCCCATTCATAAAATTGATATCTGTATTCAGGCTGATTCCCTTGCTAACTGCATGACCATTCAGATTGCTATAAATAATCTGCTCAACATTAGACTCATAATCCGGTACAATCCGATTGGTAAACCAGGTATAAAAAGCGGTTGCATCCAACCCTATGAAAGTACCCGAATTGAAATGCATCTTCTTTATAAAATTAAGATTGGCGTTATAGGACCTTTCAGGCTTTAAATCATCTTCCACGATCACGTCCCTTGCGCCGGTAAGCGCTGCATGATCTTCGGTAAATAAATTCACTACCCTAAAGCCCGTTCCGGCATTCAGCCTAATTATATTATTATCGTTAACAGACCATTTATAAGCTATCCTTGGTGTGTAAATACTTCCATGAATATTATTATGATCATAACGAAAACCAAGGAGCAGCTTATGTTTTGAAGCCAGCGTTATTTCATCCTGTAAAAAAATGCCCGGTAGCCAGGTCTTTTCCGGCTGGTTCATATCATTTGCATTGGCCGTACCAGGTGTATTATCATCGTAATAGGTATACCGGAGGGCCGTACCCGCCAGCCAGTCGTGTACCCCCATTTGTTTATCCCACACCAACTGACCAAAAGCAATTTTTTGATTGGCGATATAAGAGGTGGTCCCGTAGCGGCTATCCTGGTCGTGGTTAATAATCGAAAAAGAAAAGAATAGTTTCTCGTTTACAGGAAGCTGGTAATTACCCAGCAGTTCGGCGCGGTTGGTATAAATACTTTCTCCATAAATCTCATTCCCTCCCCGGTAGCGCTTACTCCACCGCATATCGCCACCCCAACGATCCTCATACATATATCTTCCTGCAAGGCTAAACAGGCGGCTCTCTTTCCTGTCAAAATTCCATTTTTGAAAAACAGAAATGCGGTGCTGCAAGGTAACATCGGTAAAATAGTCGTGATTACGGTCTACCCTGTTTTGAAAATTGAAATAATTAATGCCGGTAAGCACATTTGCCCTCTTACCTGCTTTTAATGAAAATCCAAGGTCTGCATTATACTCTCCCCAGGTGGTAGACATCAGGTCTGCGCTGAGCCGCGGTGCATTTTGGGTTTTTTGTGTGATGATATTGATCAACCCGCCAACGGCCTCACTACCGTATAAAGACGAAGCCGGGCCTTTAACAATCTCAATCCTTTCTACGAGGGAATTGGGAATGCCTGAAAGACCATATACTGATCCCAGAGAGCTTACGATCGGCATGCCATCAATTAACACCATCGTGTAAGGGCCTTCTAAGCCATTGATATGAATATCGCCTGTATTGCAAATATTACAATTGAGTTGCGGCCTCACACCATTGACATTTTGCAGCGCATCAAATATGCTGGGTGTTGGATTCTTTTTAAAAAAAGCCGGTGTGTATACTTCTACGGGTACAGGACTTTCGAGCCGGCTCACTGCTTTCATCGTTCCCGAGATCACCACATCTTTTAAAGTACCCGATTTAGCCATTGCGCTGAGATCGATATTGATGGTGAGGGACTGGCCTGCGGCTACTGTAATTTCTTTGGTATAGGGCTCAAAATTGAGATGGCTTGTAACCAGTTTATATTGTCCCGGGTTAATACTATCCAACTTAAAATTGCCCAAACTATCTGTTGCTGTTGCATGATTGGTATTCTCCAGGAGTACATTTACCCAGGACTCGCCATTACCATTGTTAAGCACTTTTCCTTTTATGGATGCTGATTGCGCCATCAACTGCGCACACCAGCAGCATAGCAACGCAATTAAAATAAATCCCTTTTTCATTTCAATGATCAAGTTTACCACACAAAACTATAATAGTTAGGCATACCTAACAAATTTATTTTAAGATATTCTTTTATCTTTGGTGCCGTACCTAAAAATAACAGGATGGATTTTTCATATACAGAAGAAAATTATTTAAAGACAATTTTCAAGATCGGGTTAGACAACAGCACAGAAGAAGTGGGCACTAACGAACTGGCGGCCGCCCTGTCGGTAAAACCCGCGTCTGTAACTGAAATGCTGAAAAAGCTGAAGGGCAAAAAGCTGGTGAACTATGAAAAATACGGGAAGATCCAACTAACCAAAGCGGGCCGTGAACTGGCCATTGATGTGATCAGGAAGCACCGGTTATGGGAAACTTTTTTATATGAAAAGCTGGAGTTCAGCTGGGACGAAGTACATGAGGTAGCAGAAGAGCTGGAGCATATCCGTTCTAAAAAACTGATCAACAGGCTGGACCAGTTTCTTCAGTACCCGGAGTATGATCCGCATGGAGATCCTATTCCTAACGAGAAAGGTGTCTTTCAGAAACAATCCAAGAAAACCCTTTCCAAAGCTGAGCCAGGCACGTCGTGCAAAATGGTTGCGGTAAAAGACAATTCAACTTCCTTCCTTCAATATGTGGTAAGCCTGGGCCTGGGCATCAACAATAAGATCAAAGTTATTGCCAGGGAAGAGTTCGACGGCATGATGACCATCGAAATCAACGGAGCAATCAAATCTGTAAGCCAGAAATTTTCCGACAACATCATTGTTATCTAAACTACCGGCATCAACGATTTGCGCGACATTAATACAATACCCTGAACTGGATCGTATGCTCAATGGCTTTCAGTTCTTTCAGCAGTTGCTTATCGTATTCTTTATTGATATCAATAATAACGTACCCGATAGTCGGATTGGTCATTAAATATTGGGCGTCGATATTTATAGCATGCTCGGCCAATACCGTATTGATATGCGCCATAACACCCGGTACATTTTTATGAATGTGAATAATACGATGCGTTTTTGTTACTGCAGCCAATTGAAGAGAAGGAAAATTAATACTATGCTGAACAGATCCCCTGTTGATAAAATCTATAATCCGTTGCGAGATAGCAATAACGCCTTTGGTGGATGGCTTAGATGCATCAAAAATAACAATCCCCTTTTCGGTACAAAACGCTACCGGTAATGCAGTTTGCGAATTACCACAATAACCAATTGTTTTTAAACGTGTAGCTTTTTTGATTCGCTTGCTCTCTAATACTGTTCCGTCTGCTACTAAGAGGATGCCGGCTTTCTGAATTGTTTTCTCGTCTGCATCCTGTTCGGCCACCACAGTAAAACCTTCCTGCCTCAATAGTTCAATACTTTCTTCAGGAACATTGCCGGCAACGATAGCTACGATCCTGTTTTTAGGATAAGAGATAGAGCCTGGTAATTTGTTGAGGTATAAAAACTCATCGAAACTCGGTGTGATATGATCAGCCTTCGAAGTAACACTATTACGGGAAATGTTCTCTGTATAGGCAAAGAATTTTTTTACATGCCCGCTTTCTTTCAACTGAAAGTCGGAATAGCCGTCGCCGATACCATAAAGATTGCCTTCCAGCTTTAATTCTTTCATCAGCTTTACCTTACCCCCTTCCTGGCTTAGCGGATTCGCCGTATCGTAGCCAATAATGGTACCCTCGTTATCGAACAAGAAGGTATTAGCGTAGATATTTTCCTTTTTTATATAGAATTTTTTTACTACCGGAGTAATGAACTCTTTAAACCCGCCGGAAACGATCAACACATCATCTGCATGTTTTTTAAAGAAAGGTGCATTTCTTGAAAATGATTTAGACACTTTCTTTTTCAAATGGGTCACCAGTTTTTTAAGATGCTCTTTATTAGCGCCCAGCAATTTTACCCTTTCTGCAAGACTTTCCGAAAAGGATAATTTTCCCTCCATGGCCAGGTTGGTATACTCTTCTATTTTTTTGAAGATCTTTTCTTTATCAGGATTATCCTTCAGGGAAATTCTTACTAATTCGTCTAATGCTTCTACCTGTGTAAATGTGCTGTCGAAATCTATAATGTAATAATTCTTTTGCTTCATAAAGAGCGCTATAGTTCAGTTTGTATGAAATGATCTGTATTCTAAGGTTTCTTCGAAAGAAGCGCAAAAGTAAGCAGAATTAAGAACTCATCTACAAGGATTTTGGTGTGACAGGAAGCCGCCAGTTTGGCTTAATTTATGCACTATGTGCAACACAATACTTTATAACTCTCTAAAAATTAATCCATATGCAACAGCCAACCGAAATGACCACATTGAGCCAGGTACTGGAAAAATTAAGACAAAAGGGTGTCGAAAGCGAAATCAAATTAAATGCAGATAAACAAATGGCGTCCGAAAAATTAGGCAAGACCTACCAGCCGGAGGATTTGCTCTTATTTCAAACATTCAGGTTTGAAGGAGACTCCGACCCCGGGGATAATTCAGTGCTTTATATAGTTGAAGATACGCAAGGTAAGATCAGTTACATACTGGATGCCTATGGTGCTTATAGCGATCATGAGGGCCCGGAATTTGACGATTTCATCAAAAAGATCCCGACTGAAGACAGGAAAGACCAGGAGTTATTTGTATAAATAAACACAATCTAAAAAGCCAACGGTTTAAAACGTTGGCTTTTTAGATATCCTCACGATATCGATTATTTTATTTTCTTGATATCCGCCTCTTTCCAAAGGCCGTCTTTTTGCGCTCTTTTTTTCACTTCCTCAGCACGTTGCTTGCTGTCTGGGTGAGAGCTTAACATCTTCTGGAATTTAGAAGCCTGCGCTCCACTGCCATCGCTCAGGCTGGCCAACGTCATAAATGCATTATAAGCGCCCATTACATTATAACCATGCTTTTTCATAAAGTCGTAACTGTACGTATCCGCATCGGTTTCCTGTTTACGGCTATGTTTGCTATCCATCATAGCTTCAGCTAAAGCGCCCAACTGGCTTTCTGTTAATGCAGATGCTACACCCGATTGAGAGCCGGCAGCATCAGCAACGGCAGATCTTGTTAAGGCTGCTTTCATCGCATCTTTAGAGTCATGATTTCTAACGTGCCCGATTTCATGACCGATTACAGCCAGCAACTCATCATCGCTCATGATGTCCATCAAAGAAGAAAACACCCTCACACTACCATCTGCACAGGCAAAGGCATTAATATCAACCACTTTATAAACCTTATAATTCAGTTGCAGCCCATCTTCAGTTTTATGTTTACCAAAAATTTTATTCAGGCGAACCGTATAAGGGTCATTTGCTTCAGCTACGGGGTTATGCTCGTCCATCCATTTCACTCCGGCAGCCGCATCACGGGCAGCGTCAGCATCACTATAGGTAGCAGCTTTTACGCCCTTTCCTACAGCTCCAATAGCTTTTGTATTCACTCTTAGCTGAGCGTTAGCGGCTCCCACCAACATAGCAATGGCCATTAAAGAAAGTCCAATTCTTTTCATAAGTAAAAATGCATTTTAGGATTAAAGATTTAAATATTGGCTACGAAATTAAAGATTTGCCTACTTCAATCCCAATTACATTTATATTATTTTTTATGCGATTTATCAGCGGGATCCTGCTTTTTTAAATCTTCCTTGCTGGACGGATGATGGGGAAAACCCGGCACATCCTGATCAATCCTGGGATCTTTGCTTTCTTTTACTTCTTTCGGAGCATCTATTGGATCTGTAGATTTCTTTGTTGTTTTAGACATATACGAACCGTTTACCCAATAGTGCAAAAAACCATGCCGGAAAGACCACTATATTTTAAAAATAGCATCATTGCCGATAAGGTAGTAACTATTCGTATCAATGGCCTGATGCCCAGTATATAATCCGGTAAAAAGGCTAAAAGCAGGTAAGATCATTTGCTGCTCCCCTACGATAAAGCACGGGAGTCGCAAGCTTTGCCGCGCGCGGCCAGCTATTGCATAGCCCGGATGAATATGCCCGCTTATCATAAATGTATCAGCATTGCTGCCGGGCTCATGTATAATAGTGAAGGGATCCAGGCAGTGCTTTTTTTCTGTTAGTTTAATACCAAGAGCCTGGTAATCTATATTTAAAAGTTTGTCATGATTTCCTGGCACCAAAACAAAAGCTATGCTGTTATACAACTGCCTCCAGGTATGGAAGTAATCAATATCGGCATTATAATCATGGTGAAACATATCACCGGCTACCACTATGACTTCGGGTTGATACGTATCGATCAACAAAGACAATCTTTGCAGGTCATTTTCCAGCACAGTAGAAGGAATGGGAATACCTTTCGAGCGGAAATAGCCGGTCTTACCCAAATGCATATCTGCCAGGATCAATGCTTTTTTACGTGGCCAGTAAATGGCACGTAACGCAGACAATATCAACACTTCATTCTGAACAATAATTTCCATTATATCAATCCCTGACCAGCACTATTTTACAATTTTATTCCGATTCGTGCGGACACGAATCGATGCCTATGATAAAACTTTACCATTTCAAGTTCTATCAACATCAACGCCCTCTACGCACCTGCCTACAAACACTCCCTATTCATTATTCACTTCTCACCATCCCTTCTCCCACTCCCTATTCCCTACTCACTATTCACTATTGACTATTGACTATTGACCATTCCCTACTAACTTTTCCCATTCACCTTCCTCAACACTTCTTCCTGCATCTTCTTTACTTTTGCGTCCAGCTCTTCACTACTTAAATCCTGCCGCAAGCTATCTACTTTTATCGGGAAGCTCAGGGGTGTAAAGGCTTTAGCATTAACAATAATGATCTTGCTTTGTTGAATGCGTTGCAGGGCTGCTGCCAAACGAGGCTCTTCCAATTGCTGGTAAAAAACCTCTTCATAAGCCTGTCGCATTAAAAGGTTCTGTGCATCATATTGTTCAAAGATCCTGAAAATAAGGCCGGAAGACGATTGAAGGTTTTTATCGGTCTTATATTTTCCGGCGTAGTTTTTCATCACCAGCCCTGCAATCACTGAAATATCCCTGAATTTACGCCCCGCCATTTCAGCAGCGTTAATGCTACGGGCAATATCTTCAGTAAGATTCTCTGCAGAAAGAACCTGGTTCATATCGATCTTATCCATCGGGATAGGCTGATCGCTTAACAATTCAAAGCCATAATCATTCATGGCCATGGAAAAGCTGATCGGCTGAACGCGGCTGATACGATACGCCACTAAGGCACTCATCACTTCATGCACCAATCGCCCTTCAAAAGGGTACATGAACAGGTGATGCCCGTCGCGGGTTTGGATCAGCTCTATCAAAAACTCTCCTTCCTTCGGAATATGAGAATGAGCCTGTTGCTGCACAAATAAAGGATGTAGCTTTTGAAGCTCCAGTTCCTTTGCCCCGGGATGCAGGGCTTCGCTGAATTTGTGACGTAAAAAAGCACTCAGGTTAGAACTCAGTGGCAGCCGGCCTCCCAGCCAGCTTGGTGTAATGGCCCGTTTGGCAGTACTCTTTTTTACCAGCACCGTCATGTCTTTGATCATAACAAATTCCAGTATTTTGCCCGCCAGTCCGAATTTATCACCCGGATTGAGCTTCGATACAAAATACTCCTCCACCATCCCGATATAGCCTCCACTTAAAAACTTTACCTTCAGCATCGGGTCGCTTACAATCACACCCAGGTTCATGCGGTGCATCATGGCAATACGCCGGTTCTTTACCTTATAAATGCCGTCTTCAATAATTACTTTCTGGAAATCTTCATAAGCCGTCAATACATCTCCTCCCTGCGTGATAAAACGCAATGCCCATAACCACTCGTCCCTTTCCATATAACTAAAAGCAAAGGTTTGCTTTACCTGTTGACACACAGATTCCTCTAAGAAGCCCTCACCCACAGCCAGCGTTACCAGGTATTGCACCAATACATCAAAAGTTTGCACCAACGGCTGCCTGCTTTCAATCACCCCCTTCAAAGCGGCCTCCTTCAAAGCAGCTGCTTCCACTAATTCCAGTGAATGAGTAGGTAGAAAATAAATCTTCGATGTTTCAAAAGGTGAGTGACCACTGCGTCCCGCACGTTGTAAAAAGCGGGCTACTCCTTTGGGAGACCCAATCTGTATCACCGTATCTACCGGTTTAAAATCAACACCCAGATCGAGAGAAGAGGTGCAGATCACTGCTTTCAACTGTGCTGTATGCAGCATATCTTCAATCCAGTTTCGCAATTCCATATCAATGGAACCATGATGAATAGCCAGCTGTCCGGCCAGATCAGGTGCTACAGAAAGCATGACCTGGTACCATAGCTCACTTTGCCCGCGGGTGTTGGTAAAGATCAGCGTAGTACGACTTTCATTAATGATCGGGATCAATTGTGCAGCCATCTTGGTACCCAGATGTCCGGCCCAGGGCAGCACTTCTATTTCGTCGGGGATGATGGATATAATCTCCGTCTTCTTTTTTTCTTTCGACCTTACGATGGTTTTAGGTGTATCCTGGTAAGGGATCAGCACATCCAGCGCTTCATCTATATTACCAATAGTGGCACTGATACCCCAGATACGAAGCCCGGGAACAATATACTTTAACCGGGATATAGCCAGCTCGGTTAACACACCCCGTTTACTACCCAGCAGCTCGTGCCACTCGTCAATGGCAATACATTTCAGGTATTTGAAGTACCGGGTATTGTCTTTTTGAGCAAATAGTAAATGAAGACTCTCAGGTGTAATGATCAATACGTCGGGCATTCGCTTTACCTGTTTCTGTCTTTCGGCAGTAGAAGTGTCGCCGTTCCTTACACCCACTTCCCAATCCAGCCCCAGTTCTGCCAAAGCTTCCGACATAGCTCTTCCCAAATCTTTTGCCAGTGAACGCAAGGGAGTGATCCATATAAGCTTCAATCCATCGCCGTATTCTTTAGGATGATTGAGGTAATGAATCACTACTGAAAAAAAAACAGAAAAAGTTTTCCCAAAACCGGTGGGTGCGATCACCAAACCTGAACTTCCTTCGTGAAAGCGTTGCCAGCTTTCCTGCTGGAAAGTGAAGGGCTGGTTTCCAAGTGATTTAAACCAGTCTTCAACGATCTGATAGCCGGGTGTGGATTGAATACGCTTCACTATATCTGGGATTGAGGAACTTTTAAACTATCGAATTTACAACCAAGGTACTTACCTATCAATATTTTTTTGCAACGAGTTCATTTTGAAATGCTATCATTTTAATCTGTAGCGCCAAAGGCTCGGAGTATTATTTTATAACAATGGACTTTAGTCCGTTGAAAAAAGCAAAAAACCAAGATTGAGAGCCGTAAGCTCGAAGCATTTAAAAAACTATACTTTTATAATAAAAATAAAACTTATGGCAAACACTTACTACCAAATCCACCTTCAAACAGTTTTCGCTGTAAAACGCAGGAGCGCTATGCTTGACGATAAATGGCGAAACAGGATACAGGCTGTGATAGGAAATCTAATAAACGAAACAGGATGTAAAACCATTATTATCAATGGAGTTGCAGATCACATGCATTGCTTTTTGGCCTGAAGCCTGTAATATCCATTTCGGAACTGATGAAGATAGTGAAAGCCAAGTCATCAAAATATATCAATGATCATACGCTTACGAAGCAAAGGTTTGAGTGGCAGGAGGGTTATGGCGTATTTTCATATAGCCAGCGGGATGTTGATATGATATTCAGATACGTGCAAAATCAGCAAGAACATCATCAGCACAAAACATTTAAAGAAGAGTACCTTGAGTTACTTGAAGAATTTAAAATCAGCTATGATACACAATATATTTTCCATGACCTGAAATAGGACAAACATGCACCGTGCCCATGGCACTCGGATTGGAGGTTATGCTTTATCACCGGAATTAATTCCGATGTTAAAAAATGATTCAGGCCTGCGGCCTTGTCTCTCCTTGTCCAAAAATGTAATAACGAGCATTGGAGGTATTTTGCATTGAAATTTAATATTACATTCATGCTCTTCAAAATAATGTCACCAAAAATCACCCATATTTCACCAACATTTCTTTCAGATCATCGATGGTATTGATCTCATCAGCTTTTTTATCTTTGCGCCAGCGAAGAATACGAGGGAAGCGAAGAGCAACGCCCGACTTATGCCGGTTGCTTTCTGCAATACCTTCAAATCCTATTTCAAAAACCAGCTCGGGCTTTACAGTACGCACCGGGCCAAATTTTTCCAGTGAATTCGCCTTAATAAATTTGTCAACTTCCTTAATTTCTTTATCTGTAAGACCGGAGTAGGCTTTAGCAATGGTGACTAACTGATCACCTGACCGGATAGCAAATGTATAATCTGTATAGAAAGCGCTGCGGCGGCCACTACCCTTCTGACCATAGATCAACACCGCATCAATGGACAGCGGATTGATTTTCCATTTCCACCAGTCACCTTTTTTACGCCCCGAATGATAGACTGAGTTTTTAGCCTTCAACATAATACCTTCGCTGTTTACATCCCTCGCCTCCTCACGTATAGTAGCCAGCTGCACCCATTCATCAAAACTCACCACGGGAGACAATAACACATAGCCGAACGGCATCTTCTCTATAACTGCCTCCAGCAATTGCCGGCGCTCCGAGAATATTTTATCGCGCACATCCTTACCCTCATATTCCAAAAGATCATAAGCATAAAATCCCGCAGGTGTTTCGTCCAGCAATTTCTTTGAGATGGTTTTACGATTCAGTCTTTTTTGCAGCTGGTTGAAATTTAATACCTGCCCGTCTTTTACAGCGAGTATCTCACCATCTATCACAGTGCCATCTGGTAAATGAGGAGCCAGTAATTGCAATTCAGGAAACTGATCTGTAACCAGCTCCTCACCCCGGCTCCAAACAAAAAATTCATCATTCCGTTTGATGATCTGCCCGCGGATACCATCCCATTTCCATTCGGCCTGCCAGTCTTCAGGATCACCTAATTCCTCTACTGGTTTATCAATAGGATATGCCAGGCAAAAAGGATAGGGTTTCGAATTGTCTGCGTTCACATGAACACCGCCAATCAAATCCGCAAACTCAGTCTCCAGCGGATCCCATTTCCCCATAATACTGTGCATCATCGTACTCTCATCTGTTCCACTGAATTTTGAAAGTGCGTTAACCAGCAATTTGTACGACACACCAATTCTAAAGCCCCCACCAATCAGTTTATTAAAAATAAACCGCTGATTATACTCCAGTCCATTCCATGCTTCCAAAACGTACGCTTTCTTTTCTTCATCTGTTTTTGCACCCAGCTCAATAAGCTCACGCATCCATTGTGAAATTGTCTTCTCAATGCGATAAAGTGGTTGGGGCAATATCAAACTAATGGTTTCTCCAAGGTCGCCTACATTGCTGTAACACTCCAGGAACAGCCATTCGGGCAAACCTGATAACTCCAGTGCCCATTCGCGGATCAATGTAGACTTCACGGGGCGCTTGGGCCTTCTTCCTGTAAACAAAGCAATCAACCATAATTTATCATTGTCGGGAGCGATGTTCAGGTATTCAACAATTGCATCAATCTTATCATTGGTTTTGTTGCTGATTTCAATGGATTGTATCAGTGCGGCAAAATTTTTCATACCGCACCCTCCTCTTTCGCTTTAAGGTCTGCCGCTTCAGCCTCCTCATCGTTACCATATTGGGTTACTACTTCCTTAGCGCTGATACCAATCTCATTCAGATACTTTGAAAAAGTAGCAGTGTAACCATGGGTAACAAATACCTGCTCCGCTCCGGTAGCCTTAATAGTGTTCAGCAAACCTTGCCAATCTGCATGATCGCTTACGGCAAAACCTGCATCAGCGCTCTGCCAGCGCCTGCTGCCACGCACCTGCATCCAACCCGAACAAATAGCAATGGCTCCGTTCGGAATTCTTTTAATAACATTGGTGCCCAGCAGTGAAGGAGGCAGTATCACAATATTGCCCTGCACATCAGCCTTAGGCATATCAGCATGCCATAAGCTGGTTGCCGGCAGTTTTATCCCCGTACTTTCAATGGCTTTATTCAGCCTGCCAATTGAACTATGAACTAATATAGAAGCCACACCTTCTAATCCCTTCATGAGCCGTTGCGCCTTTCCTAAACTGTAAGCAATAAAAATGCTGGTTCGTTGGTTGTGCCGATTTCCCGAAATCCAGTTCTTAATATTGTTGAATATCTGCTGCTGACCTAACCAATTATAAATAGGTAGCCCAAACGTACTTTCTGTTACAAACTCATGGCATTTCACGATTTCTAAAGGTGTAGAAATATGGTCATTTTCTACTTTATAATCACCGGATGCCACGCTAACAAAGCCGTTATATTCCATTCTTATTTGAGCCGAACCTACAATATGTCCGGCAGGATGCAAGCTCACTTTAACACCATTGACCATTTTAGTTTCGCCGTAAGGCAAAGTCTCAATGCTGATATCTTCACCCAATCTCGCCTGCATGATAGGTTTGGATACCTCGTGAGCGAGGTAATGTTTGCTGCCCCACCGGGCATGATCACCGTGCGCATGAGTGATCAGCGCATGTTCAACCGGCTGCCAGGGGTCGATATAGAAGTTCCCTTGCGGACAATAAATTCCTTTGTTGGTAAATTGTAACAGACTCAAAACAATAATTTGTTTAATCTTTTCAAATATCGTTCCTGAAACGCACCAACAGCTGCATAAAAATTGGATTGATAATTGTTTAATAAATAGCACAATTAAAATCATGTATGCGATTACGAACTTATGAGTCTTTCTGGCTCCTGAAAAACGGGCTTATCTATACCTATCCTTCTGTACAACAAAACCTGTCTACCGATATAGTAGTACTGGGCGGCGGCATCACCGGGGCATTGATTGCGGACATGCTCGTCAGAGAGGGTTATAAAACAACTTTGATCGACAAAAACGACATCGCATTGGGAAGTACATCAGCTACTACATCTATGCTGCAATATGAAATTGATGTACCACTATATAAACTGGAGGAGAAGATTGGCACCGATGCCGCAGTAACATGTTACAGGTCAGGAATAGCCGCAATAAGGGAACTTGAAGATTTAATCAGCAAGGAAAAGATCGACTGCGGTTTCCAGAAAAAACACTCGCTATACCTGGCTCATACCAAAGCTGCCAGCCCGCACTTATACAAAGAATTTGAAGCAAGAGATCAAAATAAGCTCGGTGTTAAATGGCTTAGTGCAACGGCTATTAAAAGGCAATATGGCTTACAGTCCTTCGGCGGCATTTTATCTTCAGTTGCTGCAAGTGTAGATGCCTACAAGCTGGCTCACGAACTTATAAGACTTAATACCCTGCGTGGCCTGCAGGTGTACGACCAGGTAGATATCAAAAAGATCGACCATGGAAATAAAGGTATTACTATTTCTCTCGAAAATGGATACCGGGTGAAAGCCAGGAAAATAATTTACTGCACCGGATATGAAACGGTGAATATGTTTGACGAACGCATCGCCGATCTACACAGCACTTATGCCTGTGTTAGCGAAGAGAAGATAAAGATCAACAAGGAAGTAAATAATTTATTGCTCTGGAACACACGCAAACCTTATTTATACATGCGCACTACAGATGATGGGCGCTTATTGGTAGGTGGAGGTGACAGCAGGTTTACTTCTGCCACTTACATGCAACGAAACAAGGAGAAGAAATCCAAAGACCTCTTAAAGCAGCTGCAGGAATTAATGCCAGGCATTAATTTCATTGAAGATATAATGTGGGCCGGACTTTTCGGATCTACCAAAGACGGATTACCCTATATAGGTGCGCACCCCGATTTTAAAAATGCATTTTTCGTATTAGGCTTTGGCGGTAACGGTATTACCTTTTCCATACAGGGCAGGAAAATCATAGCCGATATGCTTGTTGACAAGCCTAATGAGCTATCCTATTATTACCGGTTTAAAAGATAGTACACTTATATAAAAATAAAGCGGTTACAAAAATGTTGTAACCGCAATTCCATCAGCATACGCTGATCGGCAAAAACACTATCACTTTTCTGATAACAAACGGTCAGTAATTACACAATGCTTCTGACCATTGATCTCTTCTTCATGCCACTTCCAGTCATTAAGATTAATGGACATTGATGCGGATAAGTATTGAATGGCATCTCCGGTAAATCTGATAGGAAAGGCACTTGCAGCGTCGCTACTGCCGAAGTTTCTTGAGTTATTGGTGAAAGCGTCTCTCATATATATTTCTTTAAAATTGTTTACAACAGGTATTCATTTTGTTTAGTCAGCTTTTGACAACGCCGCCGGTGAGTATTATAAATGCAACATCATCCTTCTACCCATAATAAATGCAAATTGCTTGCCATATTTTTCGAGCCGCTATTTTCTCCGTAATAACCAAAACAAACCGATAACTACTAATGCCACAAGAAAGAAAGCCCACCACATACCGGCTTTAAAAATGCCTTCTACCAGTTCGCAGCTTTGTAACATAAAAGAAGCCCCAATGGCCATTAAGAGTAATGATATTTTTTTCATAGAAAAAAGGTTTAAAGGTTGTTTATTTATTCGAGCACCTTTCTCAAGGCGGTAATTTCCTGGTAGGACTGCTGAAGTTCGGCAAGCTGCCCATTTAATACATGCTGTAAGTCAGAAGCCAGCTCTTCATCGGCTATAGCTTCTTTGTACGCACGAATGGCCGTTTCCTCCCCGGTTATGCAACTTTCAAGTATGGCTGCCCGGTCACCACCTGTTATAAGCGCCTTGAAGTCCATCCAGGCCCTGTACAACTTGCCCGCGCCAGATGTTCCGAGTGCCGGTTCTCCATCCAGCAAACCAATTTGCTTTTCAAGCGTTTCGTTATAGTCTACACTATTGTTGACCAGGTGACGAAATAAGCGCTTCAGATCTTCGTTGCCTTCATCCTCCAGTCCATCAATTGCTTTTTCATATCCGGCGATCCTGTCATTATTGATCTGTATGAGATCGTTAAGTATCTCCACCTGTTTATTATCTGCTGTTTCCATATGCACTTTTTAATTATTCTTCCAATACTGCACCTTCTATCGCTTCACCGATCGATTTAATATCCGCTTCATCCAGCTCGCCCCATATTTGTTTCCACACCTGCTCGTCTTTTCTCACCTGGGTGATCTCATCATTCTCCACCCTGCAAATATAAAAAGCTGCTCCATCTGTTGTTTCTGAAGCCACAACCTGCACCTGCTGCATTTTTCCGCCTACTTTGGCTTCTATCGTAAATTCACGTCCGCTATTGTCTTCCATAATCTTTCTATTTAAGTCAGAAAATTATTTATTCAAAAAATTTAACAAGAGGCTGTTCAGCTCAAAAGTGTGGGTTACATTTAAGCCATGAGGTGCTCCTTCAATAATATGATACTCATTATTGGAAATACCTTTTGCGGCTTGTTCAGCCGAAGTTTTTATAGGTACTATTTGATCAGCATCGCCATGTACAATTAGTGTGGGTACTGTTATATTTTTAAGCTCGGACCTAAAATCAGTAGTAGCCCAGGCTTCTGCAGCCTTCTGCGTAGCGTTTTCAGATGCTCCGGAAGCTACAATAAAATCGGCGTCCAGTCTCGCTTCACTTACATCCTTCTTCAGCAAGCTATAATTGTAAAAATTTTTATGAAAGTCTTTTAAAAAAGCTACACGATCCGTCTTCAATGCTTGTGCAATTTTATCCAGCTCCTCCTGGGGCACTCCATCCGGGTTATCTTCCTTTTGAGGAACCAGCGGAATAATGGAGGCTATTAAAGCAGCCTTCGAAATACGGCTGGCTCCATAATTAGTCAGATAGCGTACTACTTCTCCCCCTCCCATAGAAAAGCCAACTAAGGTTACATCGTTTAAATCAAGTTCAGTTATCAACGCATCAAGATCAGATGCCAGCGTATCATAGTCGTACCGGTTCCACTCCGTTCCGGACTGGCCAAAGCCTCTTCTGTCATAAGCAATCACCCGGTATCCGGCTTCTGTTAATGCAGTTACCTGCCCGTCCCAGGAGCGATGACTTAGCGGCCATCCATGAATTAATATCACTGGTTTCCCTGCTCCATGGTCTTCATAAAAGATCTTGACCTCATTAGATGTTTGCGTATTGTTTAGATAAGGCATATCAATGATTTTGATATTATTTAAATTTTGCTGCTAGAAACTATACCAAAACCAAGCCAACTGGCTGATTCATACCGCCGTTTTTCAAAAAACAACGAACAGTACCGGAATTTGACCCTATAGGAAAAATAGCACGCAATTTGCATAAACTATATTTTTGCCGGAACGACTATCTTATAATGTTACCAAAAAAGCGACAATAAGATATATGTTAAATTCATCATATAGAAAAACAATAATTTTTTGAGCAGCGTAGCACGTAAGGTTTTAAAGATTGTACTGTGGGTTATTGCAAGCATTATCATGCTTGTTATACTGGTGGCTATTTCGCTAACAATACCTGCTGTCCAGAATTTTGTAAAAGATAAGGTAGTCTCTTATTTAAAAACCAAAACGGGAACAGAGATCAGCCTGGAGCGTGTGAGGATAAATTTCCCCACAGGGTTACAGTTGGATAAATTTTATATACAGGATTTAAAAAAAGACACTTTATTATATGCCGGCCGCCTGGCTGTTCAGTTAGATATGATCGGCCTGATCCGGAGCCGTATTGCTGTAAGTAATATTGAACTGGACAATGTTAATGCAAATTTGTACCGTGTTAATCCGGATACCAGTTTTAACTACCAGTTCCTGGTAGACGCTTTTGTATCTGCAGAAAAAGAGCCGGAAACACCTAAAGATTCGACAGCACCGTTACAACTGAAATTAGATAAGATCACTTTCAATGATATCCGCATTAAGTTCAAAGATGATGTAGTGGGAAACGATGCGGGCGTATCATTAGGCAAATTGAGCGCAAGAGTAGACAAGTTCGACCTGGAACAAATGCATTATGTGCTGAACAAGCTGGAACTTGCCAATACAAAGCTTCATTATTTCCAGAACAAGCCTTTAACCGTATTACAGCAAAAGGCAGATGCTGCAATAGATAGCACAGAAAAAGAATCGGGAGGGCGTTTGCCGTTGATAGAAGTGAAAAACTTTGTTTTTAGTGATATTGATTTAAAGTATGACGATCGCCTCTCAGATACAAGGGCTTTTGCTTTCTTAAAAACTTTCAACTTTAACGATCTGCTGATCGACCTTACACATGGCAGGTACCAAACCAGTAATGGCGAACTCAGCAATTCTGTTATCGATTTTGCATACCGGCCTACCCCATCCAATGAAGCTGCTATTGAAAAAGCGGCAGATAGTACCCAAGAATCGTCCTTCAGTTTATACCTCAATAAGGTTGTACTCTCCAACAATAATATCAGGTACGACAATCTTTCGGCTCCCCATGAAAAAGGAGTTATGGACTTCAACCACCTGAATGTAAAAGGCCTAGGACTAAGCGGCCAGGATATCGCTATCGACAGCACAGGCATTAAAGCTACGGTTAACGGCGGTAAGCTGGCAGACACCAGCGGCTTTGTATTAAATGAACTGAGAGGAAAAGTTATTTACGACGACAAACAGATCAGTGTAGATGATTTGCTGGTTAAAACGCCCCACACTTATATTGATAATAATTCTTTGGTTACCTACACTTCGCAGGACGATCTGAGCAAACACCCCGAACGTGTAGACATGAATATCCAGTTCCGCAAATCAATTTTGGGTTTAGCAGATGCCGCGTATTTTGTTTCCTCCATTCCGGCTACCTATCGCAACCAGCAGTTGAACCTGGCAGCGCTTATCAAAGGCAGATTGAATGATATCGATATTAATCAACTACAATTAAGCGGATTAAAAAATACTAATATTGACATTAAGGGAACGATCAAAGGCTTACCTAAAGTGGACAATACACTTTTCAATATTAATATCGCAAAGTTTACTACTTCTAAGTCTGATTTAAATGCATTGCTTCCTAAGGGCACATTACCTAACAGTATTGAATTGCCTAACCAGATTGCCGCTAATGGCAAATTTGCAGGAAGTATCAGCAAATTCGCTACCAACCTGGATGTACGAACCGATATGGGCTCGGCTAAGGTAAATGCTGCGATGGGGGGTTCTACTAAAAATCCTTCCTATAAAGCTGTAGTAGATCTCAAACAATTTAATGTAGGCCGCCTGCTGAAAAGAACAGATGTTGGAACAGTAAGCCTCTTCCTGGACGTTGCAGGAACAGGCACTTCTGCTCAAACGGCTAATGCAGCTGTTAAAGGAACCATTTACAGCGCCTACTACAACAAGTATAATTATCGCAATATTAAACTGGATGGCAAATATGCCAAGCAAGCGTTGCAATTGCAGGCCAGCAGCCCGGACTCTAATGCCCATTTTGATATTGCTACCCATGTTAACATAGCCGGTAAATATCCATCATTAAAAGGCACCGTAGATCTGAAGAACATTGATCTGCAAAAGTTAAATTTTGCCAGTTCAGAATTTAAAGTTGCCGGTCTCGCTACACTTGATTTCCCTACGGTTGACCCGGACTACTTGAATGGCACTGCTAATGTAGCCAGCTTACAGGTAGCAATGGATGGCCGTGTTATTAACCTGGATACTATTTACCTCAATGCATTATCTACAGCAACAGAAAACAACCTTACTTTAAAATCTGATATTATTAATGCTGATTTAAGTGGTAAATACCAACTCACGCAAATCGGGCAGGCATTTACCAACGAAATAGGCAAGTACTATGCATTTGCACCGGTAAAAAAAACCGGTCCGCAAAAAATGAAGTTTAATCTAACAATACACGATTCCAAATTGTTGAAAGAATTTGTTCCTTCACTGTACACATTTGCGCCCTCTTATTTAAACGGCGTTTTAGATACGGAAGCAGACAGCCTCATTGTAAATGCTAATTTTCCACACATAGTATACGACAGCTTTGATGTAAAAAACACTACGCTTAATATCAGCAATCTTAACGACAGCTCGAAACTCGCCTATGCCCTTGATATAAAAAGCGTAGAGAGTCCGGCGGTTAAACTATACAATTCATCTATTAATGGGGCAGCTGCTAACAATTTACTTGGGGTTAATGTGTTTTTACGTGATAGTAAAAACCAGGACAAGTATATGATTGGTGGAAACTTCAAAGCGGATAATCAAACCTACCAGTTTTCATTAGACCCGCAAAAGCTCTTGCTCAACTATGATAAATGGCAGGTGGCGCAGGATAATTTAATTCAATACGGAGAAGCGGGTGTATACGTCAGGAATTTCAACATTAGCAATAACGGGCAATCACTATCTGTCAACAGTACTTCCACGGCGGCAAATTCGCCGGTCAAAGTTAGCTTCCAAAATTTCATGCTGGAAACATTGACCCGCTACGCCGAACAGGATACGGCTTTGGTGGGGGGTACACTTAATGGAACGGTTGATGTAAAGAATATACAGGAGTCTCCCGCCTTTGAAGCTGATCTTGTTATCAACAAATTACGCTATCAAAAAGATCAGTTAGGTGATGTAAAAATACTGGCCGACAATTACACCAAGGATGCATTCAAAGTGGATGTGGCCTTAACCGGTGTGCATGATGTAAAAGTAGCCGGCTATTACTACACTACCGACAATGGTTCGCTGGATATGACCGTAAACATCAACCGCTTTGATCTTAAATTTATTGAAAGCCTGAGCAGCGGGCAGATAAAAAATGGCTCTGGTATGCTAACCGGCCAGCTTACCGCCAAAGGGCCTTTGACGTCGCCAAAAGTGTTGGGTAATTTAGGATTTAAAAATGCAGGTTTGAATGTAGCACAGCTTAATTCCTACTTCAGGCTGAATGATGAAAATATTGCCTTTGTCTCCAACGGAATCAGGTTTAGCAATTTCACCTTAAGAGATTCTGCCAACCAGGCATTTACTATTAATGGCTTAATCAAAACCACCAACTACCAGGATTTCGGCTTCGATCTGAAGTTACGGGCCAATAATTTCATGGCACTCAATTCCACGTCGCAAGATAATGAGCTTTTCTATGGTAAAGTATTTTTAACGCTGAATGCCAACGTTGGCGGCGATTTAAATAAACCTGAAGTAACAGGCTCTTTAAGAATCAATAAAGACACACGCTTCTTCTTCGCCATACCTGACAGTGATCCGGATATTGTAAGCCAGGAAGGCGTTGTTGAATTTGTAGACATGGATGCGCCTCCTAATAATGGAAGGGAAGCTTTGAACGTAGATAGCTTAACCAGGTCTAAATTAAAAGGGCTGAATGTATCTATGGACCTGATAACAGAGAAGGAAGCTGAAATTACGGTGGTAGTAGATCCGGCCAATGGTGATGCACTATTAGTGAAAGGAGAAGCCGAGCTCAATTTAACGATGGACCCCAGTGGCAAAATAGCCATGACAGGACGTTACCTGGTTTCGGGTGGTAATTACAATCTTTCTATAGGCGGATTAGCTAAAAGAAAGTTTGAGTTACAACAGGGCAGTTATATACAATGGACCGGCGCACCTACTGAAGCTAACGTGGATCTGACAGCTGTATACAATGTAAATACGGCTCCTATTGATTTGATTTCAGACCAGCTTGCCGGATTAGATCAATCTACACAAACCAGGGCCAGGCAGAAATTGCCATTTATGGTTTACCTGAAAATGACGGAACAGTTATTAAAGCCTAAGATCAACTTCGAAATCGCGCTGCCCGAAAATGAAAGAAACGCTATCGATGGTATTGTAAACGCGCGGTTAATGCAGGTAAACTCTAACCCCAGCGAACTGAATAAACAGGTTTTTGCGGTATTGGCTTTAAACAGGTTTATATCGGAAAATCCTTTTGAAAGCCTTGCCGGGGGCGCCTCCCCTGAAATGCTGGCCCGCCAGAGTGTGAGCCGGTTATTAACGCAGCAGCTCAATAACCTGGCTTCGGACCTTATTAAAGGAGTGGATGTAGCATTTGATCTTACCTCGCAGGATGACTTTAGTACAGGCACACAGCAAACGCGTACCGACCTGAATGTGGCCCTTTCCAAACGGTTGTTGAACGACAGGTTAACCATAACCGTGGGCAGTGATTTTGCGCTGGAAGGAGCACGCTCCCAAAATAACAATGGAGCCAATATAGCCGGCAATGTAAATATCGAATATGCGCTATCGCGCGATGGACGCTACAGGCTCAGGGCTTACCGGCGCAATCAGTCTACCCTGGTGGTAGAAGGTCAAATTATTGAAACGGGTTTAGGCTTCGTAATGGTAGTAGATTATAACCGTTTCAACGAAATATTCAGAAGTTTTAAAAGCGAAGAAAAATTAAGAAAGGAACGTGAAGCAAGAAGACAGCAAAGGGATCAGGAGCAACAACCTTAATTGATCTGATGCGTGTACGACGATAACAATATAAGAATGCGGACATTTTATAACATAGCAATATTAGCAACTATTATTTTTACAGCGGCCTCCTGTACAGGCTTAAAAGCCCTGAAGGAAGGCCAGGTTTTATATACCGGCGCAACGGTAAAAATAAACCCCGATAGTGCTAAAAAAGTTCCTGGTGAAAAAGCATTGAAAAGCACATTGGAAGAAATGACACGCCCCCAGCCCAACAAAAAGATTCTGGGCATGCGATACAAGCTTTCTTTTTATGCGTTGGCCGGCGAACCTAAAAAGCCCAAGGGATTGCGGAACTGGATCCGGACCAAACTGGGTGAGCCACCTGTTTTGATGAGCGATCTTCGCTTGCAAAACAACATCAATATACTGCAAAGCCACCTGATCAGTAAGGGTTACCTGCAGGCTGCAGTTACAGGTGAAGCTATTATAAAAGGGCGCACGGGTCGTGCAGAATATAAGGCCATAACCAAGGACAGATATACCCTTAATGAAATTAAATTTCCTGCTGAACCTACCGCGTTAAATAATATCATCAGGCGCGGGTCAGATAAGTCGTTATTAAAACCTGGTATTTTTTACGATATAGATGTATTTACAGCCGAAAGGGAACGCATTGATAACGATCTGAAAGAAAAAGGATACTTCTTCTTTAATCCCGACTTCCTATTACTTCAGGTAGATAGCACCATCGGTGATAATAAAGCAAATGTGTATGTAAAAGTAAAAGACATTACTCCTGTCGAAGGCTTAAAACCTTACCGGATCAACGAGATCAAAATTTATCCAAATTATAATATAAGGCGTGATTCTGCACTGCGGTTATCAAAACCAATAATACATAACGACTTCAAAATTTACGATCCGCAAAACACTTACAAGCCCAGGATTTTCGACAGATTGGTTTTCTTTCAGAAAGATGAGTTGTATAATCGTGCCGATCATAGCCTTAGCCTCAACCGCCTGGTTAACCTGGGTACCTTCCGTTTTGTAAAAGCTGAGTTCAGACCCATAGACACCCTGGAAAGCGATTTACTGGATGCTAATTTTTATCTTACTCCTCAAAAAAAGCGCTCGATGTCTTTACAGGTAACCGGCACCAGTAAATCGAACAACTTCGTAGGATCTGAAATAAAATTATCTAATACCAACCGCAACCTGTTCAGAGGTGCTGAGCAATTGGTAACCAGCTTAGCAGGCGGGTTTGAAACACAGGTGAGTGGAGCCAGAACCAACTCCTATTCAGTAAGCGCCAGTGCAAGGCTCATTTTCCCCCGTATTATTGCGCCTGTCAATTTTAAAAGTGCCAGCAATTATGTACCTAAAACACATATAACGCTGGGAGGGCAGCTGCTGAACAGGGCTCTTTATTTCACCATGCTATCCGGCAACGCCGAGTTTGGTTATAATTGGAAGGGAAGTCAGTTTGTGGACCATACATTCAATCCTTTCTCCGTTACTTATGTACGCACACTAAAAACAACGGACAGCCTTGAAAAACTTTTGGTAAGAGTGCCCAGTTTAAGGGGTAACTACGAGAACCAGTTTATATTCAGCACTAATTACCGCTTTACTTATAGCGACCAGTTTCAGGATGCTAAACGAAACAATATTTATTTCCAGGGTACTGCTGAAACAGCAGGCAACCTGGTAAATGCTTTTCTTAAAAAGAATGACCAGGGTCAAAAAACATTGTTTAATACGGCGGTTAACCAGTTCATCAAACTGGAAGCAGACTTTCGCGACTACTATAAAATCAAGCCCCAGTTAATCCTGGCCGGGCGCGCCAACATTGGTTATGGTATTCCGTATGGCAATAGCACGGTGCTCCCTTATATACGACAATTTTTTGCAGGAGGTAGTAATGATATCAGGGCTTTCAGGGCGAGATCCCTGGGCCCGGGTTCCTACAATTATGACCTTAATCTGGATTCGAGCAATATCTTCCCCGACCAGGGTGGCGATATAAAAATGATGCTCAATGGAGAGCTTCGTGCCAAATTATTCAGCGTGATACATGGAGCCGTTTTTGTAGATGCGGGCAATGTGTGGACGGCTAAAGCAGATACATCCCGTATAGGTAGCCAGTTCAGGTTACGCAATGCCATCAATGAATTTGCTGTTGGCGGCGGGGTTGGCCTGAGAGTAGATGCCAGCATTTTTGTAATCAGGTTCGACCTGGCCATGCCTTTTAGAAAACCATGGTTACCCGCCGGTGAGCGCTGGGTATTTAACCAGATAAAATTCGGTGACCCTGCCTGGCGTAAGCAAAATCTTATTCTGAATATCGGTATTGGCTATCCGTTTTAACGAACAGGTAATTATCAATCAGAGCGTTAAGCAATATCTTTTTTATTAAAACAGGCAGTATGGCTTTATTATTGAATATAATTATTCAATTATACTCAAAATAAGTTAAGCCTCATGAAAAGAGCGTTCAGCAAATCAAAAAGCTTCTTTAAAAATACAGGCGACCTCCTGATCGCATCAGCTAAAGGTTTCTCCGCCGACAAGGTTCCGAAACTCAGTTCTTCACTGGCGTATTGCACCGTTTTTTCCATGGCGCCCCTGCTCACGATTGTCATCGCTTCGGCAAGTCTTATTTATAAAAAAGAGATTATTGAAGGGAAGATTTTTGAAGAAGTAAGCCAGTTTACCGACAATGCCACGGCGCTGCAAATCCAGAATATTGTATCGCAAGCCAGCCTAAGCGGCAAAACTACGGTAGCACTGATCATTGGTATCATATCTCTTATTATTGGTGCCACGGCTGTATTCCTGGAAATACAGGACAGTTTGAATACAATATGGAAAGTTAAAGCCAAACCCAGAAAAGGTATTATGGGCTTGTTAACTAACCGGCTAAAATCCTTTTCACTGATCATTTCCCTTGGATTTCTGCTACTGGTATCCCTGATCCTTAATAGTATTTTAGGCAGTGTTCAAACACGATTTCAGGACTTGGTGCCCGTAAATTCGGGTTGGCTGTTTTTTATTATTAATAACGTTGTAACCTTTAGCGTTATTACCTTTCTGTTCGCAGTTATTTTCAAAGTATTACCGGATGTGATCATCAAATGGAAACCGGCTTTTGTAGGTGCTGCCTTTACAACAGTTTTATTTGGTATAGGTAAACTCCTTATAGATTTATACATTACCAAATCTAGTCCAGGCGCTATCTTCGGAGCTGCAGGTACAATTATCATCGTATTACTATGGGTATACTACACTGCCTTTATTTTATACTTTGGCGCAGAGTTTACGCAGGTATATGCCGAAAAATATAGTGAAAGTATCAGACCATCAAAATACGCAGTGCACGTGGAAGTGATAACAGAAGAGAAGCATGTAAAACAACTACCACCGCAACATCCCGAGTATACGTCAGAGCAATAAACAAACCTTACATTTACAGCATAACACTATTTAAAACTATGACTGAAAAAGAAAAAATGCTGGCTGGCCAACCTTATAAATCGTTTGAGCCCCAGCTGTTTGAAGAACGTCAACTGGCTAAAGACCTGAATTACCAGATCAATCAGCTGCATCCTTTTAAATTGGAAGAACGGAACGGGCTCTTAAGAAAATTGCTGGGGCGCACCGGTACTCAATTTCATATAGAACCGCCATTTTATTGCGACTACGGTTACAATATCACCATTGGCGAAAACTTTTACTCTAACTACAATTGTATTATACTGGACTGCGCGCCCGTAACTATCGGCGACAATGTGTTACTGGCGCCTAACGTGGCTATTTATACGGCGGGGCACCCCATACATTATGAACCAAGGAATGAAGCATACGAGTACGCATTCCCCGTGACGATTGGCAATAATGTTTGGATTGGCGGCAACACGGTGATTAATCCGGGTATCACTATTGGAGACAACACGGTGATCGGATCAGGCAGTGTCGTAACTAAAGACATTCCCGCCAATGTCATCGCGGTAGGTAGCCCATGCAAAGCCATACGAAGCATTACAGATGAAGATCAACAGTATTATTTCAGGAACTTAAAATTTTAATCACTCCTAAACTTCTCCCATGAAAGCCCGGCCCCTGATAATCCTGGTTATTGTTTGCATGTGGTTTACAGATGCTATTGCCCAGGACTACAAAAAAACTGCAGAGCAGCAGTTCATGCATTACACCAACCTGATCGTTAAAAAAGATTTCAGGAAGGCCGCCGATTTTATTATTGAAGACTTCTATACACTAATCCCCAGGGAACAAATGATTACAGCTATGGAAAGTATCTTTAATATGCCGGAATTCGATTACCAGATAGATTCTGCCAGGGTACTGGAGGTAGGCGAAGCCAGGCTAATTGACAGTGCTCATTTCCTGAAACTGCAGTACTCCAACATCCTTCGCATGAAATTCGGAACCGACTCCACCCAAACTGATTCCACTTTGGCAGAAAATGAGTTTCTTACATTAACATTACAATCGAAGTTTGGTGAACCCAATGTAACTTATAACAAAGCAACCGGCTATTATACCATCCGTTCTATAAAAGATGTGATTGCTAAATCCAAAAACCTCAACGAATGGAAGTTTATAGTAATGGAAGAAGACAAGATGCCTTTTTTAAAAAAGATCGTTCCCAAAGAATTGCTTGAATAATTTTTCCGATATTTCCGGAAAGAAATGAACGAATGATTGTTGAAGTACATCCAAACGACACGCCTGCCCGAAAGAAAAAATTTTACCAGGTACTATATATTCAGGTATTAATAGCCATTACTATAGGCGCGCTGTTAGGTTATTTTAAACCATCCCTCGCCGAGCAAATGAAGCCACTGGGAGATGGCTTTATTGCTTTGATCAAAATGATCATAGCCCCTGTGATATTTGTAACCATCACGGCAGGTATTGCTTCTATGAACGATATGAAAAAAGTAGGCCGCGTTGCGGGAAAGGCTTTCCTGTATTTTATAACCTTTTCTACACTGGCGCTTATATTAGGTCTTATTGTAAGCAATATTGTTAAGCCAGGCAAGGGGCTTAACATCAACCCCGCAACATTGCATGCATCCACTATTGAGCAATATGTAAACAAAGCGCATGATAGCTCGCTCATCAAGTTCATATTCGATATTATCCCTAAAACGCTGGTAAGCCCGCTTACAGGCGATAATATTTTACAGGTATTATTAATAGCCATATTATTTGGCATAGGTATATCGCTCACTATGCCCAAGAGCAAGCTGGTACTAGATTTTATGGAGGCATTGGCTTATCCGGTTTTTAAAGTAGTGGCTATTTTAATGAAACTGGCTCCCATCGGGGCTTTCGGCGCCATAGCTTTTACCATTGGCAAATATGGCATTTCTTCCATCGGCAATTTACTGGCATTGGTTATTACCTTTTATGCCACGTCTCTGTTATTCGTAATCGTAATACTGGGAGCTGTAGCCCGGTACAACGGCTTTTCTATTTTCAGGTTTTTAAAATATATAAAGGATGAATTATTGCTGGTACTAGGCACCAGCTCATCGGAAGCCGCCTTACCCAGCCTGATGCAGAAAATGGAAAGGGCAGGCTGCGCCAAACCCATCGTGGGATTGGTAGTTCCTACAGGTTATTCATTTAACCTGGATGGCACCAATATTTACATGACCCTGGCAGCACTGTTTATAGCACAGGCCTGTAATATTGACCTGCCTTTAGAAAGCCAGATTGTACTGCTATTGGTAGCCATGTTGAGCTCTAAAGGCGCGGCGGGTGTAAGTGGGGCAGGATTCATTACTTTAGCTGCTACCCTGGCCGTAGTGCCGGAAGTGCCCATTGCAGGAATGACATTAATATTAGGGATAGACCGGTTTATGAGTGAATGCCGCGCGTTAACCAACATGGTGGGCAATGCGGTGGCAACGGTGGTAATTGCACGCTGGGAAAAGCAACTGGATAAGGAACAGCTGGATACCGTATTAGGTGTGAAGCAAGCTGCTTGAGATTGCAGCAAAAAATACTTAAAAAGGGACTATTCATCCTAAGGCGAATAGTCCCTTTTTAAATCCTGTGGGCAGGATAATTTCTAATCGGCTTTAACTGCTACCGGCGTTTTACCAGAAAACACGTCATTCAAAACCTCGTGCAGCCGTTCATCGCGCAAGTTAGAAGCAATAATTTTACCTTCCTTATCTAACAGGTAGTTTTGAGGAACTGCCCGTACCCCATATCTCAATGCAATTTCATTACTCCATCCTTTTAAATCGGAAACATGTACCCAGGGCAGGTCATCTTTATGTATTGCCGCAATCCATGCCTCCCTGGTGTCCTTATCATCTAACGAAACGCCGATCACCGTAAGTTTATCTTTATATTTATCGTACGCCTTTTTAAGATTCGGGTTCTCAGCGCGGCAGGGCTTACACCAGCTGGCCCAGAAGTCAACCAATACATACTGCCCCCTGTAATCGGCCAGGTGAACCAATTTCCCACTGGTATCTGCCTGCGAAAATGTAGGTGCAATATTCCCAATTTTGATGGTCTTCTCTGCAAGTATTCTTGTATCAAGCGCCTTGCCTCCCCGCAGGCTGCGCACCTCGTCGGTCAACGCTAAAAAAATAGGCTCCAGCGAACTAAGCGGGTGCTTGTTGGCGGCATCAGTAAGGGCATCGATTGAGAAAATGGACCCTGGATTACGCTTGGCGAATTCAATTTCCTTCAACCGGCGATCTTCAAATTTTTGTTCGATTGAATCATACAGCTTTTTCGCACGCTCATTATAATCGGGTACATTTTGAGGTATAGCAGCCTGAGCAGCCTGAGCAGCACCTATTATCATCATAAAGTCACCTCCGATTTCTTTTATATACGACTGAAACGCTGCCTGAGTAGGCGAGCCGGTAATGCGGGCCGATTGTACAGAATCTCTAATCTCGATCTTGTAGCTTTCATTGGCCAGGTAAAAAAACAAACGGTCACCAACATTCGCAATCCAGTATTTGCCCTGGTTTTTATGATCCAATATCATACGTGAATAGGAGGGCTCATCTACAGTGCCCTTAAAAGAAAATTTCCCGTTTTTAATAATGGCCGAATCGGCTACACTACCCGATTCATTCTGATAATCGAGGTATACTGTTGCCCCTTCCTTACTGGCCGGTGCAGTACCCTCTAATTTAAATGCCTTTTTCTGAGCGGCTGCACTCAGGGTAAGTACCATCGCTACAAGCGTGATCTTTATTGACTTCATTGTATACTTTTTTATCTGGTGATCGATTGATTAATTTCTTATTTGTATATCTACAGGTGACCCGGGAATACCATTTACCCTGCTAACCAGGTCGCCATAATTACCAACACTAATGTTTAAATAAACCAGGCTGTTAGCCGTTCCAACGATCAGCGTGTTCTCATCATCGGAGAGTTTAAGCATGGTTACATCACTATTGAAGGTGGTGTTTAAGGGCCTCAGTTCTTCATTAAGCGGGTTATACCGATAAATTGCAGTTCCTGAAGCAATGTAAATGGCACCGCTTCTGCTGGCTACCAGTTTCGTTTTAGCGGTAAATAACTCCTGCCTGATAAAGGGTCGCTTATGACGGGCGGTAAAGGTAAAGGGTCCGCTAAAGTTCACGTTGAACATCAGTTCCTGCATAACACCGGCATTATCCCTGCAATACGCATATGTATCGGTGCTGTTGATTTGTACCATTTCAGTCAGGTCCATTCCTACGCTGGTAGGATCAAAAACTGTACGGTTCACTACGGTGTAGTCTGTGCCAAAGTAAGTAGGTACGCCGTAAGAGTTGATGCGTGTAAATTGCTTTTTATTATTTTCAAAAGCTATATAAGTGATGTTATTATTAATATTGGTCATTATAAAATGAGGATCGAGCTCATATTCTCCATTGGCAAATCCTCCAAACATCCCATACGTAGGCGACTGATCCCATGTGGTGGTGGCCCCTCCGTAAAACTTACCGTTGATCACCCCAACCATTACACCCTGTGGGTTCTTTTGCAAAGAGCCAACCTGTATAGCGGCAGGCGGAGTAAAAAAGTTATCCCTTAAGGTATTAGGATTTATCGCGTCTTCCATCATTGTACTGACGTTTAAACGAACACCTCCGTTTTTGGTGATGATCCAGTACCCCAGTGGTGTATTTCCTGTAAACTGGTTGGTAAGATAAAATAAGTGCAGGGGATCAGCAGGCAGGGTTTTGTTATTAATCGCTTCATAAACCCTGGGCTGCACGGTTCCATCCGGTTTTACAAAAGAGAACTGCGTTATTCCGTTTTCAACACTCAAAACAGTGGTGCCCCTGGTGAATTCAGTAACACCCTGTATCTCGAACCAATGAAAATATTTCATTCCATTAGTCTTGTTATGCACCGTGAGCTTGGTACGATACCTGCGCGATTGCAAGCCAAAAATAATACGCAGCGATGGGCCTGTGAAACGGTACAACGTATCACTGATTGCTTCAGGTACCATAATTCTCCATTCAAATTCAAGATCTGCACCGGCAGGCGCCGTCACCTTGGGTGCAATGATGAGGCTATCGCCTACGTAAGCAGTGTATACTGTATCCAGGTTGGAAATTACCGGCTCTACCGGGAGCGCTATATCGTAATTACCTTTATCCTTAAAACAGGAAACCAGTATAATGCCGCAAACCATCAACAAAAGGCTGTATTGTCTGATCATCTTATTATGTTTAACTTTCATTCAAATATTTTTTTCTCGGGCAAGCTCACCTATCTTACCTCCTGTCCATTTTCATCTATAAAGAAATACCTTCCTGATCCGGTATTTTTCTGCAACAGTATTTTCTTATTTGGATTCTGAGGTGTGTAGAAATAATAAGCATCTGTACTGCCCGTAGTTACCGCCTCCAGTACATAGCCCTTGCCTGCATTACCAGCTACCCAATCAAAAGGGTTATTGAGCATCACCGTCAGCAGGTTGGCGATGTACAGGTTCTTTGGAGCATCCAGTCCCGCGGTAGATAGTTCTGTGATACCCGTCACAATTAAGAACAACTGATGCTTCGTTCTAGAATAAGCGCCACACCACATGCTCCACCATGCAGGCTGCTCCAGCCTTGCTGAGAGTACCACCCTGGCCCTGATAATAGCAGGGTTTTCTATACCCAAATCTCTTGAAGCCCTTAATTTCACGATAATTGTTCTGGAACTGTCTTCCAGGTCAGGCCGGTTATAAACAACCAGCGGCAACACGGTTCTACCTTCCAACGCGGGAATGGTATACTGTGATTCAAGGGGCTTAAAGTGGGTTCCGGGTACTGCGGTTGAAGAGTCCGTTTCTACGTAGGCGGTATAAAAGCGATCCTGCGAAATTCGTTTACCGGAAATCGTAACCGGAATATTTATTGTATCAGTAGCTTTTGCCAGATCATAAGCAAATGTGTAAGAGATGCTATCTTTTTGCTGCTGAGATAAATCGAAATAGATGTTGGCAGCATGATCAAAAGTTAGGGGCTCTGCCTTTTTGCAGCCGGCAGCGAGCAATACCATGAACAACAGGTAGCCCCCTTTTCTGCTTAATAATATCTTTATATATAGACTCATAATTTAAGTTTTAACGGTTGCCATAAATAATCTCATCATCAGGTAGCGGCAGCACAAAAATGTTGTTGGAAGCCGGATAACTGGTACCATTCTGACCTCTGATAGCTACATTCCATCTTTTAAACGCATAAAATAACTGTCCTTCCCCAAACAGATCCTTCCGGTATTCTTTCAGGAGCTCGTTTCTAAGGGCCGTCTCATTAGCTACGGTAATCTTCTCACCGATACCCCTGTGGCTGCGCACCTCATCTATAAAAGCTGTAGCAGCAGCCGGGTTAGCCGCATAACTGCATTCCGCAGCTATGAAATACATCTCGCTTAATCGTATCGCCGGCGCCACCATATAAGCAAGGTTCGCGGTGCTCGTAGTACTGGTACTGTTTCTGCGATATTTATGTATTTCTGAAATATAGCTTGCCTGGTTATTTACCGTAGTAAACCATTGTTTGTATCGCATATCATTGCTACCTACGGTACCCGTTTCATAAAATTCCTGTGATGCTTCCTGTGTCAGATGCATACCGGTAACACCACCCGAAAACCAACTGCTGTTATAGGTGGCATCCAGCGTGGGAATGAACCAGCTAAATACAAGCTCCTTGTAAAGCATGAGATCTTTCTTATCCTCGTCTACAGCTAAAAAATCTTCAGCTTTTGTCCATGGAAACTTATTGGCACTGATCACTTCCTGCGCATTAGCCAGGGCCTGTGGTTTATTATTTTTGTATAACTGAACTCTTGCCAATGTTCCGCATACAGCGTAATAATTCAGGCGATGCCGGCGGTTATGTAAAAACAGATCGCGCGCGCCCTCTTCGGTATTGAGTGTTGTATCTGTTTGTGTGGGATAACCTACCCGGTAAGCAGCGCTGCGTATCAGATCCTTATTCAATAACTGTTTGGCACGCTCCAGGTCAAAGATCGCTGAGTCGAGCACCTGGGTCACCGTAGACAATGGAGTTGTTTTATTCGAGTATTGGGTTACATAAGGAATTGCCGCCGCATTGGGATTACTGGCGAAGGAGGGTGCAAATAATCTGAGTGCATCAAAATGCAGATAGGCCCTTAATCCCAACGCTTCACCTTTGATCAACTCATAGTTACCGGGCATAAACAGGTTCTTTTTCTCATCTATCTTACCCAGTATCAGGTTGCAGTTAACAATGGCATTATATAAGCCCTTCCAGATATCATCTTTGCGGGAAATAAAATTAGGATCTTTGTAATCGTAGGCCTTGGTTTTCAGATAGCGCAAGGGATCGTTGGCGCTGATGCTGTAGTTTTGGGCCAGCACTTCAGGCGTACCAATGGTTAGCTCTTTTCCATAAATATCAGTTCTGGTGCAGCGTGTGTAGATACCAATAAGAGCTTCTTTAAATCCTTCTTCTGTAGTAAATAAAACATCTTCCGATATCTGGCTTTCGGGTTGCAGGTCAAGCCACTTTTTACAGGAGCTAAAAAGCGTCAGCACCGTCAGGCATATAAGGATATGATTTGTCTTTATCATAATGTCTTTTTTGTTAATTAGAAAATGGCTTGCAGGGTAATACTGATGTTACGCGCAAACGGATAATCAATGCCGCGCTCAACTCTTACTGAAGACCACCTCGCGAGGTCATTAGCCGTAACGCCGAACCGAAGTCCGGTCAGAGAAAGCCTGGAAGCAAGCCGGGAATCTACATCATAAGTGAGATTGAGTGAGGAGAAATTAATCAGATTGTCGGGCATTACGAAGCGCGAGGAAACACGGGTTGTTCCCAAATCTGCTATGTTTTTATAGAAGGCCGCGTCGCCGGGTTGCTGCCACTTTTGTTCCAGCACACGCCTGTCTACATTATAACGGGGATCGGCATTTTCCACCCGGTCTACCAGGGTTTGATTATACATGTCGCCTCCAAACCGGGTTTGAAAAAAAGCTACCATCATCAATTGTTTATAGCGCAGTGTGGTACCAAAAGAGCCTTCCAGCTTAGGCGTATTTTCTCCCACTACTGTTATATCCCTGGCGTCCCACTCGTAGGTAAGAGAGCCATCCCGTTTCACAAAAATCTCTTTCCCGTTCTCCGGGTCAATACCCAACGAAGGCACCGCATAAATAGCATAGATAGATTGGCCTTCATTGTAACGCAACAACGGAACGGCCTTCAGATCATCGCCCTGCTGTGCCTCATCTGCCCGCTCATTATAGCTTTTTAAAGAATTGGAGATCTTTACGATCTTATTGGTATTGCGTGCGAAGTTACCCATAAGCCCTACGGTCCAGGTCTTATTCTGTATGATGTTGGCCCGCAGGTTTACCTCAAACCCGTTGTTTTCCATATCGCCCAGGTTATCTTTATAAGTAGAGAACCCGGTAGAAGGTGCGATACTGATATCAGTCAATATATCCCGGGTAAGTTTCCGGTAAACTCTCGAAGACAGGAAAATCCGATCCTGGAATAATCCCAGATCCACGCCCCAGTCCATATTGGTTGTTTTCTGCCAGGACAGGTCGCTATTGCCGTAAGTGTTTACGTAAGCGCCTAAACCGGAAGAATACCAGTTATTCTGATCGTAGGAGTAAGTGGTTTGTGCCATGAAGGGAGCAAACTGAACCGAACCGGTAAGGCCGGTTGTAAAGCGTAAGCGAAGCTGGCTTACCTGCGGTATATTGAACCAGTTTTCTTTATCTACATTCCAACCCACACCGAAAGATCCAAAAGGAGCCGTACGGTTATTAGCTCCGAATAATGAAGATCCGTCTATCCGTACCGTACCATCTAACAGGTAACGGTTTTTAAAAGAGTAGTTGACACTGGAAAAAACGCCGAACAGGCGAGATTCAGATAAACTGCTACCCGGTTTTCCATTTTCAGCATATCCTTTGGCAAATCCAATACTGGTAAAGCGGTCATTGGGAAATCCTATCGCTGTGAAAAACTTCGCATCCGAACGATCCGTACGGATATTGGACCCGGCTACCAGGTTAATGACATGACCACCGGTCTGTTTAATCCAGTTCAGCCTTAAATTTCCATCCCAGGTTGTAACATCATTCGCGCTGCTGGTATAGCTACCTCTTTCATCGGCCCTGGCTGCTTCATAGAAGTAAAATTCATTAGCCAGTGGTGAAACAAAACGATCGCCGGTGCTCATTCGTTTCAACATACTGATCTGCCCGCGCAACTTCAGGTTTTTCACCAGTTCTATTTCAGTTGCAAAGTTGTTAAGTATTTCGTTGTACTTCGTTTTATCAAAACTACTCAACGTTGCATTGTACATAGGGTTTAGCACATAGTCATATATGTAAGTGCCACTGGCTGCCCGCCTGGTCCATACATCCACATTCTGAATGGTATTCCCGTTCTCATCTGTTTTAGGGTAATAAGGGTTCATGGTTACGTAAGATGTAAAGCTGCCGTAAGGCGACTCCCTGCCTTGTACCGATGTAATGGAAAGTTCGTTCTGAAACCTGATCTTATTATTCAGATTATAACTGAAGAACATACCTCCCGAGTACTGATCTCTGCCCGAACCCTTCATGACACCAGGCCGGGTTTGATATCGCAAGTCGGCACCATAACGAAAGGTATTAGAACCACCCTCCAGGGATAAACCGTGTTTTTGCCCTATAGCGGTTCGCAGTGGCTGAGAAAGCCAATAGGTATTTACCCCACCCACTACATTCTTGTACCTGTGATAATAAAGTTCATCCAGCTCATCCTGCGAAATAGTATTCTGAGCAGCAGCGGTGTAAACACCAGCCTTCTTCTCATACTCCAGCTTTTCAGCAGCGTTTAAAACATCATAGCCGGTAAGATCAGGCGCCATTATATTTGTTTCATGCTGGTAAGAGAACTGGAGCTTGCCCTCCTTGGGCAATTTGGTTACAATTACCAATACACCATTAGCGGCCCTCGATCCGTAAATTGCAGTAGCAGCCGCATCCTTTAACAGCGTAACCGAAGCAACACGATTCAGATCAAGGTCAAATATTTTTTGAACATTTACTTCATATCCATCCAGGATAAAAGCGGGCATATTGGCCATACCGGTGATATTGTCTCTTCTTAAAATATCATTACTACCGGTAGGCAAGGCAGAAGTTCCCCTCACATTGATTGTTGGAAGATTATTAGGGTTAGAACCTGCAAAATTGTTATCGAGCAACCTGAAGGACGGATCAAGCACCTGTATTGCCTGGAACAGGTTTTGTGTACTCACTCTTTTCAGCTCCTCACCGGTTATTGCCACTGCTGTACCCGTAAACGTGTTTTTATTTAAGGTTTGATAGCCGTTGCTGATAACCTTAACCTCCTCTTGTGCAGCTATTTTGATGGATACTATTATATTTCCAAGATCTTTCTTCCGGCCCACTTTCACCTCCCTCGGCTCAATATTAACACCGCTTACTATCAATACAGCAGTTTCGTCGATATCTGTAAGCACAAACCGTCCATCGCTGTTACTCACCGTTCCTTTGCCCAAACTGCCTTTTACCTGAACTGAAACACCTGCGATAGCAATACCGTCGTCCCCGACAATACGACCGGTGACGTCTATCCCTAAAGAAACCGCTTCCAAGGCCGGGGCAGATGCAGGCCGTGATACCATAGGTTTTATAATGATAACCCCATTGACAACGCTGAAACTAACCCGTTCCTGCCTAAGGCTCGCCTGCAATGCTTCCTGTACTGATGCATTTTTGATATTGATGTTCAGTTTATCACTCTTATCAAATAAACTGGCATCATAAAACAGGCCATACCCGGTTTGCTTTTGAATCATCTTCAACACCTGCTCAATTGATACGCCACGCTCATTAAGCGTAACAGACTGCGTATAGCCATCAGCCGCCGAACAGGATAAAATCGCAACCAGGATTACAATTACTGTAAGTTTCATTTTTAAAACAGTTTTTTTGCTGATCCCGTAGCCCCTCAAAACTGCCTGTTCAAACAAAACGCTCCTGCAAACGCTGGCACTTGACGACATTATAAAATGCCACCAACAGCTTTTTCCAGGACATGCTAAACGTGTAGTTTTTGGTATAGCTTCGGGCTCCACTCCTTCAGGGCAGGAGGAATTCATTAAATGCATAGCTTTGCATAGTTTGGTTAAATAATAAGAGATTCTACAGAGTTCTTATGCACACTAAACACTTTCCGCTTCGGGGTCCAGCCGGAGCGGTTTTTTTAGGGCATTACTATTAGCTTTTTACCTTCTATTTTGAACGATAAATTTGATTCTTCTAAAACGGCCAGTACCTGCTTCAGGCTGAGGCTTCTTGACAGTTCTCCGTTGAACAAACGTTTATCATCCGATTTATGATTAATAATTTCCAGGTCGTACCACACGGCCAACTGGCTGAGTACCGATGAAAGGTCATCATTCTTAAAACTAAAAAAACCTTCTTTCCATGCCACCTGCTGCGCTACATCGGTGCCCGCAAGCTGAATTTCTTCTTTGTTTACGACCGCTTGCTGACCCGGCTTCAGCATTTTAAATTTCCCTTTCTGCGACTGCAGCGAGTCGGCTGAAATTTTTACGGATCCTTCTAACAGGGTTACTTTGGCCTGTTGTTGATAAGCTGCCACGTTGAACCGGGTGCCTAACACTTCTATGTTTACCACCCCTTTTTTGTATACAATGAATGGCTTTTCTTTATCATGAGCAATATCAAAATAAGCTTCTCCACTCATGGAAACTTTGCGGGAAGATTCGTTAAACACGACCGGATACGTGATACTGGAACCTGCATTTAACCACACTACGGAACCATCGGTAAGTTTAATATGTATGACTTTACTACCGCTGGGATTTGACAGGGTACTGAGCATAGTACCGGCTGCGGCGGCTTGCTTATCCAGCGTATACTCCAGATCGCCCTCCCTGCTCTTTCGCAATACCCCGCCCGGGATCTGAAGTACTTGTCCTTTTTGAATACTGTCTACATAAACTGTTTGGCCATTACCCATGGTAATTACCGCACGGTTGAGAATAGGTGCTGTAATATCGGCAGTTGCGGAGGCCACATGATTAACGGCCGGTTTAGCGGGTGGCTGCATCAATGCAATATATCCGGCAATGGCCATCACAAAAACGGCAGCCGCAGCCCAGGCAATTCTTTTGCTCCAAAGCCGGGGAGCTGTTTTCACCTGCTGGCCGGTAGCCAGGAAAATACGTTTCATAATGCGCTCCTGCATATCTACAGGCATGACACTACCGTCCGACCCCTCCTGCATATATTCATACTGCATAATGTCTAAAAGTTCATCATCTGTAGCTTCTTCATTGATCCAGGTAAAAAGCTCACCCTTTTCCTGTTCGGAAATTAATTGACGCCCCCATTTGTGGATCAGATTTTTATAATAAGATATATGCATAGTCCTGGTATTAGATCCAGTACTAGTAAAGACAAATAAGCATTCGCTGAGAACTAGTGCTTCTTAAAAAAAAATAAAAAAATGTACTGTAATGGATACCAGCAGGGAGGTCAGGCTCTTTTTCAGCGTGCGCATAGCCTGGATTATATGATTTCTCACGGTATTTTTAGAGATCTGCATCAGTGATGCTATCTCCTCGTGTTTAAGATTGGTTTGCCGGCTGAGGTAAAAGGCTACTTTTTGCTGGTTGGGCAATTGTTCGATGATTGCTGCAAGTTTTTCCTGTGTTTCATTCAATGCTAAATGCTCGGGTGCATTATTGGTTTCATGCAAACGGGCTTTCCCGCTCAATGTGACCACGATTGCTGTCTCCCTGGCCCGGCGACGAATCAAATTAATGAGCTGATGTTTCGAAAGTGTGATCAGGTAGGCATCCAGGTTTTCTATGGAGTTTAACTGCTCTTTATTGGACCATAGCTTTAGAAAAATATCCTGGATGATGTCCTCAACAAGTTCCGGCGATTGCGAAAACCGCATCAGAAAACTATATAGCCGGTCCTTTTTCTGCAGGAACAAATGACTAAAAGCCTCCTCATCTCCCAGACTACTTTTATCCAATAATATTTTTTCGTTGTATGAAATCATCAACTCCCCATGTAAAAAAATCCTGGTCGAAGTTATGTATAATTTAATTATTTTAAAATATTAAATTATAAAATAATACGATAAAAAGACGGGAAAACACTCCATCCTTAAGGTGTTTGCGACCTAATATCGGATTAAAACTTAAAAGATATGAGGTTATTGACCAGGAAGAATTCACTTTAGGTGAAATGCCTTACCCGTGTAATGCAAAATGCCAGCGGATATTCGCTGGCATTTTGCTTACTCTTTTCTGATGTCTATAAGTGTAATTTTTGAACGGCCGCTTCCACTCCTCTTATTTCGGCCAGCCCTTTTAACCTGCCAATGGCAGAATACCCGGGGTAGGTTTTCTTCTGCAGGTCATCCAGCATTTGATGACCATGATCGGGGCGCATCGGTATGCGACGCTGCTGATCTTTTTGTAACTGGCTCACATATTGAATAATAGAAACAATATTGCCATTGCCTTCGAGGTGGTTGGCTTCAAAGAAATTGCCCTCCTCATCTCTGTCAGTGCTTCTTAAATGCAGGAAATACACCCGGTCGCCAAACCTTTTGATCATATCCAACAAATCATTATCCTTCCTGGCGCTGTAAGAACCGGTGCAAAAACAAAGTCCTGCATTTTTGGAGGGTACATTATTTATTAATGCTTCAATATGTGCCGCAGTACTCATTACCCGGGGTAGTCCCAGTATAGGATACGGAGGATCATCGGGATGTATTGCTAACTGCACACCCGCCTCTTCTGCAGCTGGCGCTATTTCATTTAAGAATGAAAAAAGATTTTGCTGCAATTGTTCAGCAGTAATATCTCCATATTCATTCAGCAGATCCAGAACCTGTTCGGTAGTAAATAACCCCTCAGAACCAGGGAGCCCCATTAAACAGGACGTTTTAAGATGATCGATTTCACTGATGCTCAGGTTGTCAAAAAACTCCTTGGCTTTCCTTAAATCATTTTCGTTATAATCATCTTCCGCGCCCGGGCGTTTCAATATATGAACATCAAAAGCAATAAATTCCTTCCACCCAAACCTTAAGCACAAAGCGCCTGTTGCTGTCGGATAATCAAGATTGGTTCTTACCCAATCCAGTACCGGCATAAAGTTATAGGTAACCACCTTAATACCGCTTGCAGCAAGATTTTTTAAACTCACCTTATAGTTCTCTATCCATTCTTTATAATTGCCGTTACGCTTCTTAATATCCTCGTGAACGGGCAAACTTTCCACTACTTCCCAGGTTAGCCCTGCCGCTTCTACAGTTTCCTTTCTTTTATTGATTTCTTCGGGGCTCCATATAGCTCCCACTGGTATGTGGTGCAAAGCAGTTACAATTCCGGTAGCACCCGACTGGCGTATATCACTTAGCGAAACAGCATCGTTATCACCATACCATCGCATGGTTTGTATCATTGTATAACTCATAATGCGCTAAAATAGATCAAAAGCGCAGCATTTCTCTAAAAGTTGCTAATTCAATCGATGTAAACCAACAAGCGGGTACCTGTTGGTTATACGTTATACGCACATATTCGTTTCACCCCATACCCGAAACAAAAACGGCCCCGGAAAACCGGAGCCATTTTGCAAACTTTAAATATATAAAAAACTAAACCTCACCCAATTCTTATCGTCCCCTGCCCCGGCTCTCTCCACCACCACGGCTTCCGCGACCTTCTCCGCCACCCATTGAACGTGAAGGAGCTGAGCTACGGCTTTCAAAACTTCTGCTTGGCGCCTGGCGCTCCATTCTTGGAGCCGACTCCTGCCTTTGTACCTGCATTTCCCTGCTCCTGCTTTCATACTGCCTTTGTGGCTGCTGCACCGATCTCTGTTGAGATTCCATTCTCGACTGCTCTTGCTGTACCCTGGCTTCCCGTTGCTGCCTCATTGCCTCTGACCTTTGCTGCTGCATTCCCTCATTTCTTTGTCTCATTTCAGCCGAACGCTGCTGTTGTACAGCTTCGTTACGCTGTCTCATTTCAGCTGAACGGTCTGTAGACGATCTGTTCTCCTGAGAACGTTGCATCTGTTGCTGACGCTCCCTCATTTCGTTATTACGTTGCATCGTTTGCTCATTACGCTGGTTGTTCCTGTCTGCATCATTTCCAAACCTGCGTGATGACTCCTGCCTGTTGGCGACTCCCCGGTCTTCATTGCTTCTATCGGTTCTTATCGCATCTTCCCGGCGAGGTGACGAGTTCACCCTGTAATCCCTTGAATCATTATCTCTCGAATTGCTGCGCACATCGATATTTCTTCCACTTCTGTCGGTACCCCTGCTGGCTACACTATTCCTGTCATAACGCTGAACATCACGTGGAGCATAAGTAGAGCGATTGTCATTTCTGCTTACTGCAGGACGGTAAACCGATACCGCATTTCTTGAAACAGTAGCTCTTCCGGGTCTGTCGGAGTTGCGAACGGTTACTGCATTAATACGCCCTGTATATCTTTCCACATCTCCCCTGCGCGGTCCATTGGTGTAATAACTATTCCTTCCTCCCCTGTAATTGCCACCACGCGATCCGTAATTGTAATTATTGATAATAGTGGTACGATTGAAGATCGTTACATTATTACGGTAAGGATAGTAATAACGGCCTATATGAATGGAAGTCATATAACGACAGGGGGCAAAGGTCCAGTAGTCGTATGGAGGATTGTAACCACCAAAGCCAATGCTAATATTAATTCCCGGGCGTATGGGTGCCCAACCATAATAGTCGCCACCACCCCGCCAGCTTACCCAGGCCGGAGACCATTCATAACCCGGTACCCAAAGCCATCCATAATAAGGATCCTGGAACCAGCGGCCATAGTGAAACGGCGCCCAACCCCAATCGTAACCAGAGTTCCACATCCAGTCGTTATCGGCTGTATAAGCCCAGGAACCATTAGTAGCGTACGGTCTGAAATCAGTTCCCACACGCGGCCTCCAGGTATACCCATACTCAGGGTAATCGATCCATTCTCCGTAAGGACTCAACTCATCGTAGAATGTTTGAAAATTGATACTCACCCCTACCCCCGGCTGCGCATCAACAGGCCTGGATAATAGCATTGCAAAGGCAAGCATCAATCCAATACCTAAAGAGTTGATAAATCGTTTCATTTTATTGTAATTTACTTTTTAATAATTATAGAAGTATGTCCTTCTGTTTATATGACGTGGAATTGTAAATTAAGTTGTCACCGGGCTGCCAAAATTCATAAGCGTTTAAGGTTTTATGATTTATTTTACAATTTTTAATAAGTAGCAGCCAGGGCATCTACACAGGTTTTGTATCAATAAGATGAACCTAATTTATACCTGGCTGTTAATTAAATACTTAACATATCTGCCGCATGGCTATCGATTATTATCAGATTCTGCAAATTCCACCATCAGCCGATATGGCCGAGATAAAATCGGCCTACCGCAGGCTGGCGCACCAGTACCACCCCGATAAAAACCCTGACAATCAATCGGCATTAGCTTATTTTGAACTGATCAAGGAGGCATATGAAACACTTTCCAGCCCTAGTAAGAAAGAACAATACCTGCAGGAAAGATGGTTGTATAAAGCCAATGGCCAATTATTTGAACAACCGGTACGAACACCTGAGGATTTACTAAAACTGGTTTTATCGGCCAGTGATAAAATACAACGGATGGATATTTACCGCATGAACAAAGACGGTATCAAAGATGAGCTGGACGTTTTACTCAAGGAAGAACGAATTAAACTGCTGAATGATTTCGATGAAATAAGCATTAACGACGCTATAGTAAAAGAGCTGTTTCAGTTAACATCAGCCATACCAACAACGGCACAAAGCGGGTACCTCCAGAAATTACAAAGCATTCAAAGTAATCATATTGAAATGCTTCGGCAAAAAGAGGAAGAACTCGCTGGAAAAGTTTTTTGGGAAACCTGGAAGCCCGCATTTATTATTTTATTGGTAGTAATGCTATGTATTTTAATCTGGGGCACTTCTTTAAGACGCTAGACGGCAGGTTTTTTGATAGGCTTTAATACAACAACATAAAAATTAAACTCTTATGATTCCTATCGGAGATGACAATTCGGGTCGCACTATCACACCTTATATTAACTACCTTTTAATAGCCATTAATATACTCGTATTTATTTTTGCCCAGGGCATGGGTACCAACGAAGCTTTCCTGGGCAGCTATGCTGCGGTACCGGAAGAGATTTTATCCAACCGGGATATAGTAGGAGGTGGATTGGGAGTAACTCCCATACCCGTTTACGGAACCATTATCACATCCATGTTTATGCATGGCGGCTTTGGGCATATTATTGGTAATATGATGTACCTGCTGATATTTGGCGATAACCTGGAGAATGTAATGGGCCACAAAAAATACCTCATTTTTTACCTGCTTTGCGGTATCCTTGCTGCATTAGCGCATGTAGGTATGTCGGCCTACACAAATGCCAGCCTTTATGTTCCATTTGTAGGAGCTTCCGGTGCTATTGCCGGAGTGTTGGGAGGCTATATCCTGTTATTTCCCAAAAACAAGATCCGTATATTTTTTATTCCCTTTATTATAAGAGTGAATGCTTTTATCGCCCTTGGATTATGGATTGCGCTACAAGTATTTGAAGGTTGGGGCGCCATGGGTCGCGAAGGCGGCGGCGTTGCTTATGCAGCACATGTGGGCGGCTTTATAGCAGGTCTCATCCTGGTTAGCTTTTTCGTTAACAAACAACCGGCAAGGAGATAAGTATTGCCCTACCTCCCGCCGGTCAGCTTAACTCCACCAAAAAATATTTACTGATCAGGAAGTTTGCTCCAGCAGCTTCCTGAATTCCGTAATGGTTTTAAAAAGATTGTCATGTATGATGGGATCAGACACCCAGCGGGGAACACTGGCACTTTTATCTGTTACGATCTGGTAGGTAATTTTCAGACTTTCATTATTTACTTTCTGCACCACCCATTTACCCCTGGTACCTGTAATGCGCGTTACATTTTTTACAACCGGGAACTTCTCGGTATCAACACCTTCAAAATAAATATTACATACCGGGCTATTTAAATCGCTCTTATTAAAAGAATATTTAAGGCTGCAGTCCTGGTCATCCATAGGCCAGGGAATTTTATAACGCACATAAGTAAGCCAAACCGCATCATTACTGGTATAGGCTATTTTATAGTTTCTTGCATTGGTATTCCAACGCGGCCCTTTAGCCGGATTCTTCAATAATGCTACCACGTCCTGAGCCGACACTGCTTTTACAATAAAATCTGCCTTCAGCTCCCTTACCGTATGGCCATTATGCTTTACCCAGCGTTCGTAAAGTGATATATTTCTTTCGGCTTTTATTAACTCAAAATCGCTGGCGCTGCAAACATTAATGAACATCAATGCCAGTATTAATGGAGCAAAATATGGGAGTACCGTTTTCATACTTTTATTTTTAGATTTAAAAATGAGTTGTCAACACGCTTTATCAGAACCTATAATAGCAATACAAGCGACCATCCTTTTACCCCTATGCAGCTGAATATAAAAAATCAGGTACTTTGATTTTCCTTATGGAAAAACACTGTTTTTTTCTCTTTTATTTAAATAGCGTTTATGAAACCCTTAACAGTATATAACTGTTTGCTATAGCAATGTTTCTTTGTGAACAGCTTTCAAATTTCTCCTTATCTTTCAAAAAATTTACACATATGGTGAGATTATTATCCTTATCACTTTTGCTAACCTTAACTACCACGGTTTTCGCGCAAAGCGCTTATTGGCAGCAACATGTCGATTATAAAATTGATGTAGCGCTGGATGACAAAAGCAATTCGCTTAAAGGCAATATAAATGTTGTTTATAAAAACAATTCTCCTGAATCGCTTGATTTTATCTGGTTTCACATCTGGCCTAATGCCTACAAAAATGATAGCACTGCATTATTTCAGCAGCTCAAAAATGACCCCACCTCTGAAGAGGACCTTACTAAGATCACACGCGGAGAAATTGATGGTTTAAATTTTAAGGTAGACGGGAAAGTGGCCAAAACAGAGCCGCATAGCAACCCTAACTATATCGATATTATAAAAGTTGTATTACCCAAAAGCCTGAAGCCGGGACAATCTACTACGATCTCTACCGACTTCCTGGTAAAACTGCCGTCTTATTTTTCACGTTCAGGTTATGCCGATGGACAATATATGGCTACCCAGTGGTACCCTAAACCTGCGGTATTTGATAAAAACGGCTGGCACGAATTCCCCTACCTGAGCATGGGAGAATATTACAGCGAGTATGGCAATTTCAAAGTAAATATTACCCTGCCTGCTGATTATGTAGTAGGTGCTACGGGTATTTTACAAAACAAGGACGAGTTAAATCAATATAAAACTATTGGAGCCAAAAATGCCGCCAACCGTACCGCCACTCCCGAATTATATAAAGGAAAAGCGGGTAATAAAACACTCACCTACCATGCAGAAAATGTACCCGATTTTGCCTGGTTTGCAGAAAAAGGAGTAGTGATACAATATGACACGCTAAAATTACGTTCGGGCAAAATTGTAGACGCGTTTACCTATTATAAAAATAAGCCCAATACGATCTGGAATAACAGCATCGACTATGCAAAAGATGGCACCCGGTATTACAGCGAAAAAATAGGCGAATATGACTACCCTACCGTACAGGTTTTTGAAGGTCCTAAAAACAACTCCAGCGGTGGTATGGAGTACCCGATGATTACAATTATCACCGTACCCGATGCCAGCAAAGAGTATCTCGATGGAGTAATAGCCCATGAAATTGGCCATAACTGGTTCATGAGCATGCTGGGTAGCAATGAGCGCATGCATACCTGGCAGGATGAGGGACTAAACACTTATTACCAGTTTAGGTATGAGGCGGAGAAATACAGGTATAATTCCATCTTCCGCGACCAGATGCCGCCACAAATGAAAAAGTTACCCCTCGATGATTTCCAGAAAACGGCTTACCGGGCGCTGTCATCTATCCCAATGGAAGCAGCAATAGACCAACCGGCAGCTGATTTTAAAACATCGGAAGAATATGGGCTGATCTCTTATATAAAAACGTCTATCTGGTTATATGAACTGGAGCAGATGTTTGGTCGTGATAAAATTGATGCGGCCTTCCAGGAGTATTTTAAAACATGGAAGCATAAACATCCGCAACCCGAAGACATGAAAGCGGCATTTGAAAAATCACTGGGCGTTAACCTGGATGATTTCTTTGCCGAGTTGAAAAAGAAAGGAAGCTTATAAAAAATTCCTCACCATGATCATCTCACTAAAAAATAAAAAAGCCCTGGTGGGTGGCGCCAGCCAGGGCTTGGGTTATGCTATAGCCTGGCAATTAGCCGCCAGTGGCGCCTCGGTTACGGTGATGGCCCGCAACGAGGAAAAACTGCGTACTATTGTATCAACACTTCCCGTAACTGAGGGGCAGCGGCACAACTACCTTGTTGTTGATTTTGCTGATTTAGACTCTTACAAGAAGATAATGGATACTTACTTTAGTGTTAACACCGTTGATATTCTTGTCAATAATACCAACGGGCCGAAAGCCGGTACTGTACTGGAAAAAACGGGGGCAGACTATCAATCGGCATTTAACTTGCTGTTTCAAACCGTGCAGCATACTACAGCGCTGGCAGTAAAGCATATGAAAGAGCAGGGCTTTGGACGGATCGTTAACCTAACATCAAGAACCATTAAAGAGCCGGTAGATAGCCTGGCTTTATCCAATACCATAAGAGCGGCCGTGGTAGCATGGGGCAAAACCTTATCCCGCGACCTGGGTAAGTATCATATAACAGTCAATAATATACTCACCGGGAACTTCGATACAGAACGGCTGACGGAGCTTTTTGAAGCGCAGGCCAAAGCCGGGAATGCTACTATAGAAGAAATAAAAGCAAAAGCCATAGCAGACATTCCCCTGCAGCGACTGGGAACTGCAGCAGAACTGGCCAATGTGGTAACCTTCCTGGCTTCTGAGCAGGCCGCTTATGTAACAGGCACCAGCATACCGGTTGATGGGGGGCTTTTAAAATCTATATAATCACTTCACCCGGCATTTGTTATTAACCTACTGAAGCCATCCCTGTAGGTGATAGTTGGAGAAACAGCTTATGGTAAATCAGACAATCTGCTGAAAATAGCGCAGTAACTGTACATCTTGCTTACTTTTGCGCCATGCATTATGTTTCTGCGGAAGGTTTAGAAAAAAGTTATGGCATTCAGCCCCTGTTCTCCGATATTTCTTTTCATATAGAAGAAGGTGATAAAATAGCCCTGGTGGCGCGCAATGGTACCGGTAAATCCACGTTGTTAAAAATTCTTGCGGGGAAAGAAACCCCAGATAAAGGCAAACTCTGGATCAGCAAAGATGTGGACGTGGTATTGTTTGAGCAGGAGCCGGACCTGGACCCTGAAAGAACGATCTCTGACAATGTGTTTTTTCATAATAACCCGGTGATCACCGCTATCAAAGACTACGAATCGGCCAGCGAAGCCGAAGATGTGGACAAAATAGCCGACGCGCTGGGAAGAATGGACGAGCTGAACGCCTGGGATTTTGACGCTAAAGTGAAACAAATCTTCGGCAAATTGAAAATACACCACCTGGATGCCGTGGTAAAGAACCTGAGCGGCGGACAGAAAAAACGGGTGGCACTCGCGAAAACCCTTATTGATATTGGCTTTGAGCACAAACATGTATTGCTGATCATGGATGAGCCTACCAACCACCTGGATGTGGAGATGGTAGAATGGCTGGAGCATTTCTTAAATAAAGAAAACGTAACCCTATTGCTAGTTACGCACGACCGCTATTTTTTAGATGCAGTATCCGAAGAAATATGGGAAATGGAAGGCAGCAACCTTTACATTCATAAAGGTGATTACGAAAACTACCTGGAGAAAAAAGCAGCACGTATTGAAAATGATTTGGCGAGTATTGATAAAGCTAAAAACCTCTACCGGCGTGAGTTAGAGTGGATGCGCAAACAGCCGAAAGCACGTACCACCAAGTCGAAAAGCCGGGAAGATAATTTCTACGAAGTAGAAAAAAGAGCCAAACAGCAGGTCACCAATGAGCAGGTACAATTACAAATGAAAATGAACCGCCTGGGTGGTAAAGTAGTGGAGATGAAAAAAGTGTACAAGGCTTACGGGGAGAAAAAAATACTGGAAGGATTTGATTACACTTTTAGCAAAGGCGAGCGGGTTGGAATTATTGGTAAGAATGGCGCCGGCAAATCTACCTTCCTGAATATATTACAGGGACTGCAACAGCCTGACAGTGGTAAAATTAATATAGGAGACACGGTTATATTCGGCAATTACTCACAACAGGGATTACAAGTTAAAAACGACATGCGCGTTATTGAATTTGTAAAAGATATTGCAGAGCATTTTCCATTAGCCAAAGGCGGAACAATAAGTGCAGCACAGTTCCTGGAGCTTTTTCTCTTTAATCCCGACAAACAGTACACTTATATCAGCAAGCTTAGCGGAGGCGAAAAACGCCGCCTGCACCTGTTGTCCATTTTATTCCGGAATCCTAACTTCTTGATCCTCGATGAGCCTACCAACGACCTTGATCTGCCTACACTGGGAGTGCTGGAAAACTTTTTAATGGAATACCCCGGCTGCCTGCTGATCGTGAGCCACGATCGTTATTTTATGGATCGCCTGGTAGATCATTTGCTGGTATTTGAAGGTGAAGGAAAGATCAGTGATTTCCCGGGCAACTATACGCAGTATCGTTTACAGGAAGATAAAAAAAAGATGGCAGTTGACAGTCCCCAGACAACGGTTAAGGCAACAACTGTATCACAGCCAACAGCCCCTGTTGAAAAGAAAAAGGTTTCCTTTAAGGAAAAGCGGGAATTTGAGTTGTTGCAAAAAGAAATGGAAGACCTGAATACGGAAAAAGAAAAGATCACAGCGCAACTCAATGACGGCACCCTGCCCTTCGAAGAACTGCAGAAGCTATCTAATCGTATTGGTGAATTATCTGATCTTTTAGATGAAAAAGAAATGCGCTGGCTTGAATTGAGCGAATTGATCGAAAGTTAGAACACAATACCGCCAATCCATTTAATATTAATTTAATATTACTATTTCTAATCATTTTCTAATTCTCTGCCAGTTTTTAGTTAAATACTGCCTTAAAATTTAATTTAATCCAGTATTCCTTTAGGTATGCTGAACAATTCGTGTTATTTTCGCGCCGCATTTTACAAAAAACGATGCGTGTTATAATTCTTTATAGTACTGCAGCGTTTCTGGTCTGCCAAACGGCAGCCGTCCGATAACTTAAAACACGAAATACGGATGAAAGAAACAATTGAAACGGATGTGGCCCTTATTGGTGGTGGAATTATGAGTGCTACTTTGGGGATGCTAATCAACCAGTTGGCTCCAGATAAATCGATCCATGTTTTTGAAAGATTAAAAGATGTTGCAGAAGAAGCCTCTGACGCCTGGAACAATGCAGGCACCGGGCATGCAGCTTTATGCGAGCTTAATTATACACCTGAGGATGCCAAAGGAGTGGTACATACAGACAAAGCCCGCTCTATTATGGAGCAGTTCGAAGTATCCAAACAATTCTGGGCTTATTTAATTGAGCAGGAAAGACTGGCCAATCCTAAGGATTTTATCCGCTCCACTCCCCATATGAGTTTTGTACGCGGCGATAAAGACGTAAAATACCTGAAGAAGCGGTTCAATGCTTTGCAGAAAAGTGTGTTGTTTAAAGAGATGCAATACTCTGAGGACAGGAAAGTAATCGAAAAATGGGCTCCGTTGATAACAGGAGGCAGGGAGGATTCGGAAAAAATAGCGGCTACTTATTCTACTTTAGGAACAGATGTGAACTTTGGTGCTATCACCGGCGCGTTGGTTAAGTCTTTACAGAAGACCGGCAAAGCGGAACTGCATTTACATCACGAAGTAAAAAAACTGAGGCAGCAAAAGGACAGTCGCTGGCTGATCAAGGTGAAAGACCTGAGTTCCGGTAAAAAATATAATGTACTGGCCAAATTCGTATTCATCGGTGCCGGTGGCGGATCGTTAGAGCTATTGCAGAAGTCGGACATACCGGAAGGTAAAAAATACGGTGGCTTCCCGGTGGGTGGACAATGGCTGGTATGTAAAAATCCCGAAATTAGCGCTAAACACAGTGCCAAAGTATACGGCCAGGCCGAAGTGGGCGCCCCTCCGATGAGTGTTCCCCATCTGGACGCACGTATTATCAACGGAGAGAAAGCCATCCTTTTTGGCCCGTTTGCCACCTTCTCCACTAAGTTCCTGAAAGAAGGTTCTTACTGGGATCTTTTCGGCACCGTTAAATACTGGAATATTTTTCCGCTGATCAAAGTGGGTATTAAGAATATCGATCTGGAAAAATACCTGATCAGACAATTGAGCCTTTCTTTTGAAGACAGGATGAGCGTATTAAAACAGTTTTATCCGGAAGCGCAAAATGCCGACTGGAAGTTGCAGGAAGCAGGTCAAAGGGTTCAGGTAATTCAAAACGATCCGGAAAACGGTCCTACCCTGCAGTTTGGTACGGAGATCGTAACATCGGCTGATGGTACTATATCCGCTTTGTTAGGTGCTTCTCCGGGCGCTTCTACAGCGGTTTCCATCATGCTGCGATTACTGTATCAGTGCTTTCCTGAAAGAGCCGGTGACAATGTTGATCGTTTAAAAGTCATGATCCCATCTTATGGTCAGCAACTGGAAGACAACCCTGAATTGCTGGCACAGGTAAGAGCGCGCACCAGCCGTATATTAGAATTGAATGCATAGCAAGACATTCCGGTTTTGCAGCAACTTTACCGGTAATGCCTGAAAATACCTTTATCAAGCAGCGTCCAAAGCGCTGCTTTTTGATGTGCAGCTTTTAACGCATTATTGCTCCAGGTATTACAGGTATAGAATAAATTATAAGATCCTTTGGCTTCATAAAAAGCATCCATATCGCCATACCCATCATTCACACTGGGAATATGGACGGAGCCTCCCTTATCATCAAGGTCGAAAGTTTTAATAATAAATTGTTTAAGATCCTGGTAGTCTTCTTTGCTAATGTTGATGGCTACGGTTGAAGAATCGGGTACAATATTTTTATAAAAAGTCGCGTGAAAGGCGGAGCTGCTTAAACCCGTCATAGCTTTAAATGCCGTGGAGAATTTCAGATCGGCCCAGGTTGGTGTTTGCAGGTAGAACCCCTTATCGCCCCAGCCTATGCCAACATAAGAATAAGAGCTGTCTTTAAGATCTGTATCAGCATAGCTTATGTATCGCGTCCAATCCATCCACTCCGTTTTTACCGGTACAACAATATCTGTATGTACCCCGTTTGACATAATGTAAATCGTTAAATCATTAGGTGACTGATAATCTTTATTTTTATTAACCGGTATAAAGGGTATCAGCAGTCCTGCCAATACATAGATACCCAAAAACAGAACAATGTACAATAACACTTTAGCGGTACGTTTTAGTATTTTTTTCATTGATATAAGCGTTGCGGGGTAAATATAGGTTTAAAAGCAGGATCAGCAACATTGTTGTTAGCCGCAGAGACCAGGAGAAAAAGAGATTACGCGGAGTCCCATTAACTGTTTACAGCCGATCCATTTATTCTATACTTCAATAGCAGCTTCAAAATTATTTACTGACTTTATGTAGATCTCTGCGTATACTCTGCGGGCTTATTTCTCCGCGGTTAATATGCTTACCGGCAGAAACTAATTGAACTGGAAACAATCAGGCACACCATTGGGGCGTACGATACATTAATCGTCATACGATTTTTGTCATACTTTTTTTCATGACAAAATATTTATGACAACCCATACCCCCCTCCCTGGAAAAGTTTAAACTATTAGCTTATTGGTCCGGCAAGAGGTTACCCACGGCCGGATGTAGTTAGCTGTTATAAACTATTTTAAAACCGGCAAACTCTTCAATAAAGCCACTATTTCTTTTTGCGTGCTCAAAGACTTGTCCGCATTATAGTAAGTTTGAATAGCATTCTTCACCACTTCGAAATCGGCTTTTTTCGCAGCCAGGTCCAGGTACATTTCCTGGCCTTCTTTGGGCCGCGGCCCCCAATGAAAAAGGTCTTTACCTTCTTCATCTCTTACTATTAAAATAGGAATAGATTTGGAGCCATTGGTCAGATACCGATCAATTTCAGATCCACTATCGCGTAATTGCAACTCAAAACTGATCTTATCGTTTAACGAACTCATCAGGTACAATATGGGTACGATATGGGCTGCATCACCGCACCAGGGTTCAGTAATCACCACCCAGTTTTGTGGCTGGCTGATGGCTTTTACTACCGCTGCAGTTTCCGCTGTAACAGGATTTGTTTTTACCCACCGCTTCATGCGGGTTTCATTCATTTTGGTGTAATGATGATAATCAGGATTATCATAAGGAGGTGGTGGCGGATCGGTAGTTAACAGTTGATGGGTATACTCAACATACTCATTCCAGTTCATTGTTTTTATCATCCAACAATAACAAGGAAGAAGATCAAAAGTTGACTACAGATTAATACGCTCCGACCATTGCAAACCTTCCGGCAATTCTGTTGCAGAGAATTCGATATGCACTACCCTTCTTTTTTTATTATTAGTAGTTCGGCCGGAGCTATGTAATAAAAGAGGTTTCATGATCATTACTCCTCCCCCGGGTACTACACAATTCACTTCCGTTTCACTGCTCCAGTCAATGGTTTCAGGCCGGTACAGCCCTTTCCGATGCGATCCGGGTACTACTTTTAACGCACCGTTTTCCTCATTGGTATCGTCTAAATGAATACGGATCGTAAAATTATTTTCCAGTATAGAAATCGGAGGTTGTACAGCAAACTGATTTTGCTTCACTGTCCAGGGACCAAATCCCGGCAACTCACGTTTCTGATCAACAGATATGGTTAAATCCTGGTGATAAGCTACATACCAGTTAGAACCCGAAGGCTTGTCGAAATAAATACTTTTGACAATGAAATAGTTTTCACCAAACAAACTACTGATCAAATTTTTCAACCGGTCGTTTATTAAAACCGGCAATACATCCGGCAACTCTTTTAAAAACTGCCGGATCGCAAAAAGATCGTTTGATTGACGGAAAGTTTCTTTGGAAGTATCTGCCTTTTCAATGATTTGCAATACTGCATCAACTTCCTCCCTGGTATAAACAAATTCAATAATTGAAAAGCCATGTGCTACAAGCTTCATTTTGTGAACCAGAGGATCATTCATAACTATCAAATTTGTACTTCTCTACCGCCTGACTAAACTTTCCAAGACTTGGCACTAACCAGAGTCCATCCTACTCACCATTTACTACTTACTACTTCCTAATTACATTCCACCTTCACTTTCCAGTTTTCTTTATCTTTTAAAAACCCGATCAGCTCACTGTTCATCTCAAAGCCTTTACCGTTGGTTAAGAGTTCTACTTCTATATTTTCAGCCTCGTCTACTATTTTTAAATTCAAAGCTGAGGGGCCTTTATTCGATTTCAGGTTCTGTTGTACAAAGTCTATCATGTTTTCAGTAATATCTGCAGCAGGCAATTGTAAAGTCAGTTTCTTAGTCATATTTTTCTTAACGCTTTCAGCCAGGCAAATTGATGATATTTTAAAATCGAAATCCCCATTAAATCGCTGTTTGAAAAAACCAGTGAGGTAAACCGTTGCGCCGAGTTGCAGAATCGCCGAATGCTTTAGATAATCTTCAGAAAACAATACTACTTCAAGCTTACCGCTATAGTCTTCAAGAACAAAACTTCCAAATTTATTGCCGCTCTTGGCCACACGATGCTGTGCATCACTTACCAGGGCCATCAGTTTAAAAGTAGCACTGGAGTTTACTTTTTCTTTGTCTTCCTTAAATTCATTCACATAACCAATCTTCGAGATACCGTAGTTCTCCATTTCAAAACGATAGTCATCCAAAGGATGCCCGCTCACAAAAATCCCTGTTACTTCTTTTTCATTATCTAACTGCACTACCAATGGCCAGGGTTCGCACTCAGCTATTTTAGGCACCTGTATCTCCATTGACTCTGCGAGGTCACCAAACAAGGTATTCGAACTGGTTTGCGACTGGGTTTGACATACCTGGCCATACTTAATGATCTTCTCCAGTCCATTCATATTATCATTAGGAGGTGTAAAGAAGTACTGCGCTCTGTGGATGTCAGTAAAACAATCAAAAGCGCCGGCATAAGCCAGGCTCTCCATCGTCTTCTTATTTACGGTACGCTGATTCACACGCTTTACCAGATCAAAAATGCTAGGGTAGGCACCGTTTTCGCGTTCAGCAATAATACTCTCCACGGCCGCTTCACCCACACCTTTTAGCCCGCCCAAACCAAAACGGATCTCTCCTTTTTTATTTACGGCAAAACCTTTTAGCGATTCGTTAATATCAGGACCTAACACTTCCAATGTCATACGTTTACACTCTTCCATAAAGAAAGTGATCTTTTCCAAAGAACCGGCGTTGTTTAATACCGCAGCCATATATTCACTTGGATAATGTGCTTTTAAATACGCTGTCTGGTAAGCCACAAAGGCGTAGCAGGTTGAGTGCGATTTATTAAAGGCATATTGCGCAAATGCTTCCCAGTCCGTCCATATTTTCTCCAGCTTATCGGCGGGATGTCCTTTCTGTACCGCTCCATCGATAAACTGTTTTTTCATTTTATCCAGTACTGCCTTTTGCTTTTTACCCATTGCTTTACGCAGTATATCCGCATCTCCCTTACTAAAACCACCAAGACTCTGACTCAATAGCATCACCTGCTCCTGGTATACCGTAATACCATAGGTCTCCGCCAGGTACTCTTCCATTTCCGGCAGGTCATAAGTAATTTCTTCAGCTCCGTGTTTACGCTTGATAAAGTTGGGGATGTATTGCAGAGGACCCGGACGATACAAGGCGTTCATGGCGATTAAGTCGGCAAATTTATCGGGCTTCAGATCCCGTAAGTGCTTCTGCATGCCCGGACTTTCAAATTGGAACGTTGCATTGGTTTCCCCTTTCTGATAGAGTTGGTAAGTTTTTTCATCATCCAGCGGTATACTGTCGATATCTATTACAATTCCATAATTTAATTTAATCAGCTGCAAGGCATTTTTTATGATAGTAAGGGTTTTTAACCCCAGGAAGTCCATCTTGATTACGCCGGCCTCTTCAATGACACTACCTTCTATCTGGGTTACCCACAAATCGGAATCTTTAGCTGTACTTACAGGCAACAGCTCGGTAAGATCTTTTGGCGCAATGATAATACCCGCCGCGTGGATACCTGTATTTCGCACAGAGCCCTCCAGGATTTCTGCCTCATGCAATACTTTGGCCTGTAAATCGCTGCCGTTATATATTTCACGTATCCTTCTTACACTATCCAGGTCTTCTGAAGCCAGGCCCTCTTTTTCTGACAGAGACTTTTCTCCGTCTTTGGCAGACATGGGCGCATGTAGTACCCGCTTTAACGATATACCCGGCTTCTCCGGAATCAGTTTCGCCAAAGCGTTTGAATCAGACAAGGGCAGATCCATTACACGAGCCACATCTTTAATACTCATTTTGGCAGCCATGGTACCATAGGTAATGATCTGAGCCACCTGGCTTTTACCATATTTCTGTACTACATAATCGATTACTTTCTGGCGCCCTTCATCATCAAAATCCGTATCAATATCCGGCATCGATTTACGGTCGGGGTTCAGAAAACGCTCAAAAAGCAGGTTATATTTTATGGGATCAATATTGGTGATACCGATACAATAAGCAACCACCGAACCTGCGGCTGAACCACGACCAGGACCGATAAATACGCCACTGTCCCGGCCGGCTTTGATAAAGTCACTTACAATAAGGAAGTAACCCGCAAAGCCCATGGTTTTAATGGTAAACAACTCAAAATCGATCCGCTCTTTCACATCTCCTTCAAATGCCAGTCCATAGCGCTCTCTGGCGCCCTCATAAGTAAGGTGCTTTAAAAACTCCCACTGATTCAGGGAGTCGGCGCTCATAATATCGCCCTTTTCTGTTTTTTGATCCTGTGTATGCGTTTTATATTCTTGCGGAATAGGAAAATTGGGTAATAAAATGCTACGCTTCAGGTCGAGCAGCTCAATTTTATCAACTATGGCGTTGGTGTTGTCAATTGCCTCAGGAATATCATGAAACAACTGGGTCATTTCCTCCGTTGTCTTAAAATAAAACTGGTCGTTGGCAAAAGCAAAGCGGGAACCTTTACTGTTCGCATCTTCATCGCCAAAATCCCCCTTAAATTTAGGCGTAGCCTGCTTTTCGCCGGTATTAATACAAAGCAAGATATCATGGGCATTCGCATCTTCCTGGTCTACATAATGTGAGTCGTTACTGGCAATAATAGGAACCTTGTATTTTGCCGCAAACCGTATCAGCACTTCGTTTACTTTTTCCTGGTCCGGAATATCATGCCTTTGAAGTTCCACATAAAAATCTTCTCCAAACAGGTCCAGCCACCATTTAAACTCCTGCTCTGCCTCTGCTTCCCCTTTTCTCAGTATAGCCTGTGGTACGGATGCCCCCAGGCAACAGGTAGTGGCAATCAATCCTTCGTGGTATTGCAGGATCAGCCCCTTATCAATACGGGGATATTTACCATACAACCCTTCTATAAATCCCAGCGAAGTGAGTTTGGTCAGATTGCGATACCCCTGCTCATTCTTGGCCAATAAAATCTGGTGATACCTTTTATCTTTTTTATCCTTGGTAAAAGTTTTTTCAAGACGATTTTCTACTACGTAAAATTCGCAACCAACGACCGGTTTCACTTTAGGTTTTCCGTTCTCATCCAGGTTCTTATACGCTTCTGCCACAAACTGGAAAACACCGAACATGTTACCATGATCACTGATCGCCAATGCAGGCATTCCGTCCTTAATGGCTTTTTTATATAAGTTGCCGATAGGTGCAGCACCATCCAATAATGAATACTGTGTGTGAACGTGTAAATGTGAGAATTTCATCCGCTTATTTTTGATTGCCGCAACAGCAGCTATTCCTTTTAAAATATCATGGTCCCCGGGGAATTACCTGCGCTTTTTACCTCCCGGATTCGCCTTGCAATGTGCAATATTTTTCCCTTGCCACCCAAATTCTTTATGCACAATATTTCTGGCGATCTACATCCATAACATCGCTTATACCTACAAAGTTGATGCTTCATCCAGGCGGAATTTTAGGTACCCGGAGCCGGTTTTACATAACATATCTTAGGTTTTGGCCACCTGATTTAACAGAAAAAAGTGCCGCTGGCGTAGAAAAAAATACACCAAAAAAGGAATTCAACCTTCAAAATGGGGTATCCGGCGATAAATAAAAGTAGAAAAAAATCAAAAAAAATAGATATTTTATTAAAAATCAGCATTTTAATAAAATTTGTAAAAAAATGGCATATTGAACAATAATATTGTTCTTTTGACGTTTTTAATAGGATTCAGAAAATTGACAATTAATTCCGGTTGTAAAACAGGATGAAAACAATAAAAGGATTTAAGTTTATGCTAAGAGTTTGTGTGTTAGGGCTGATTAGCTTGTTTTTTGTAAACAATTCATTTGCCCAGCTAGACCCAACTAAACCAACTGCTGTAAGATCTGCCCAGTCTATTGAAGACGAGATCAACGGGATCAGGCCTAAATCGAACAGTACAAAAGAAAGTTTATTAGAAGCTGCCCAGAAGTTTTTTATGCCTTCTGGTATCCAATCCAAATATGGTGCCATTCTGAAAATGTTACCGGGAATGCTTCCCAGTGTGAAATTGCTGGAAGCTATTGATGAGTGGTACGGAACCAGATACCGGTTTGGCGGCACCACCAAAAGTGGTATTGATTGCAGTGCTTTTGTGAGAGAAGTGTACAAAAATGCATTTGATATTGACCTTCCCAGAACAGCCCGTGATCAATTTAAAGCTGCGGGACAGTTTATTTCTATGGCTTATTTGCAAGCAGGTGATTTACTTTTCTTTAATACAAGAGGTGGCGTATCACATGTAGGGGTATACCTGGGCAATAACAAATTTGCACATGCCTCATCCAGCAATGGCGTTACAGTGAGCGGATTAGACGAAAAATATTATGCAGCCCGTTATTTGGGTGCTAAAAGAATGTAAATTCCATTCTACCGAACAACAACTCAACTTTAATACTAAGAGTTCCGCTTGCGGAACTTTTTTTTATCCCATTATCAACAGCTATCCTGGGATGATAGATAATTCTTGGTGATATTCAGAAAACTAATGAGGTTTTTATTTTTTTCTGTTATCTTCTCTACTTCACTAAGCGCTGTCAATGAAAGCTTTAGCAATTCATTCTTCTTGTCCAATTCGGTTTTTAACAGCCTGATGATCTCAACAAGGTCTACCTGTTTGGAACCGTTTTTGCCGCTATGCTCAAAACCAAAAAACTCATTGGGTGTAATATCAAATACCCGGCAGATATCCGGAATGGTTGCCGCATCTATTTTCGATTGCCCGGATTCCAGCAAACTGTATGCATTCTGACTTTTATGCAATAACTCCGCCATTTGCGTTTGAGTAATTCCCTTACTCTTTCTTAGTTGCTTTAGAGTATGATGTATCATAGGTAACACATATTCAAACAAAATTATATAAAAAACTGATAAACATATAAGAAATTTGGGTTGCTCAACTTATTTCCTCTTTTTACTTTTACCGCGGCTGTCGTTGCTAATCAACAGACTCCGAAAAACATACCATCATGCGCAACTTAGCCAGTGGTTTTGGACAAACCTTTGCTTGTCCGAACACTGCAAGTTACGCAAAAGAAAATTGTTTATAAAACTGTATTTTTTAAAAACCTATCGAGAAAGACCAGAGGCTATTAATCGTAGTAAAGCAGCTATACAAATGGCTGCTTTACTTTTTGATGACTATGAGTTGATCCTTATTCTGAGCCAGTGAATATTGATAAATTATTGAACTTTTCAAATTTACATACTGGTTAAACGCTCCAATGCGGTATACTATTATGGCATTGCGGAACTTTCTTATATCCTTTTCTTGGCTGTGTATCCTTTATTATTTAGATAACTTAATTATGATAGCTGTGTCATGCAAATGCATTATTGGAATCATTGACTTCAACATCTCTTTAAAAAGAGCCATTCAAATGTTACTATGTGATATGGGCAAAGTGGCGGGCACTGTTCTACATTCAACAATAACAGAAAACCTATGGTATAGGTAATATCTGTATTCTATCTTATTTTTACTCATATTTAGCTTATTTTATGAAGAGACAAACTTTCGTCTTACTGCTTATTGCAATCTATGGTTCGGCACTCGGCCAGGAAAAATGGTCATTAAAACGCTGCGTGGATTATGCCATTGTAAATAATATTTCTGTAAAACAGGCCGACGTACAGGCCCGTTTTGATAAGTTAACGCATCACCAGAGTATACTGGCGTTATACCCGAGAATTAACAGCCAGCACAGCGGAGGCTTTCAGTTTGGCCGGTCCATCGACCCTACCTCGAACCAGTTTACCACCAACGAAATATTATTTGCCAATCATGGCCTTGACGTTGGATTAGACCTTTTCAACTGGTTTGCGAAAAAGAATACGGTAAAAGCCAATAATTACCTGGCACAGGCAAGCGTTGCCCGCCTGGAAAAAGCCAAAAATGACGTATCGCTGAATGTGGCCAATGCTTACCTGGCTGCGTTATTGAATAAAGAGCAAATCAATATCAGCCAGGTGCAGGTTGCTCAAAGCCGGGAACAATTCAATAATATAAAGAAACAGGTAGATGCCGGTGCCTTACCCGAATTAAACCAGGCGGAAGCCCAAACCCAATATGCTACCGACAGCTCTAATATGATCACAGCACGAACGAATTATATTTTGTCGCTGCTGCAACTAAAGGCATTGATCAACCTGGAGGCGGATGTTCCTTTTGAGATAGAGGTTCCACCTGTTGAATCGATTCCCTTAGAAACCTTGGCAGAACTGGATCCCGCACTGGTATATCAATCGGCTTTGGAAAACCTGCCCCAGCAGAAGATCAATAACCTGAATTTGCTTGCCAGCGAAAGAAATGTTGCAGTGGCTAAAGCGGGCATGTACCCTACCCTTTCTTTTTTTGGTGGTTTAAGCTCCCGTTATTCCAATGCGCAAAGGATTATTCCAAGAGATTATACAATAACTGCAGCGCCTTCAGGACTTGTAAATATAAGCGGGCAGGATTATGTCGTTTATTCAGAGGCCAGAGTTCCGCAGGGATTTGACAAAAACACTTACTTCAGGCAACTCAGTAACAACTTCAGCCAAAATGCAGGATTGGCTTTGAATATTCCTATTTTTAACGGAGGATCTGCACGCATCAACTGGCAAAAAGCAAAACTGGATGTAGAAAACCAGCAATTATTAAAAGAACAGGATAGCCGCACTTTAAAACAGGACATTTACCAGGCGCATACCAATGCTGTGGCAGCTATTCAAAAGTATAATGCGACACAGGTGGCAGTAGAGTCGGCACAAAAGGCATACGATTTTGCCCGGAAAAGATTTGATGTGGGTTTACTGCAGCCTATCGACCTTATTTTAAACCAGAATAATTTATTCAGGGCGAAAATAAACCTGGTATCAGCGCAATATGATTATGTTTTTAAAATGAAATTGTTAGAATTTTACAAGGGCTTAGGATTAAAACTTTAACCGGGCAGTAATCCCAATCACTTCCCGAGTTATCGGGATTCCAAATTATACATATCAATGAGTAAACGTTGGCAAAAAATACTGATCATTTCCGGGGCGGCTTTGGCACTCGTGTTTTTGATCGCAGTAAATATGAATAAAGGTAAAGGAGCATTAACGGTAACAGCCGAGAAAGCCGCTTCCCGTTCTATTACCGAAACAGTAACTGCCAGCGGGCAGATCTACCCCGAATACGAGGTTAAGATAAGCCCCGATATTAGCGGCGAGGTCACCGAACTTACCGTTGCCGAAGGTGACAGTGTAACCAAAGGCCAGGTGCTTGCCAGGGTTTATGCAGATGTATATGCTTTACAAAGAGACGAAGCTGCTGCAAGGGTAGGCCAATCGCAGGCTACAGTAGCGAATAGCCGGGCCGCATTGGGTGCATTAAAGGCAACTATGGACCAGGCACAACAACAATACGACCGTAATAAAACCCTATACAGCGACCGCGTTATATCCAAAGCGGAGTTTGAACAATTCGAAACCAGCCTTTCTTCCGCCAAAGCAAATTACGACGCCGCACTACAAAACATACGCAGCCTCCAGGCTGGTGTACAGTCTTCTCAAACCGGTCTTACCTCGGCCAATATCACTTTGAGCCGCGCCACGATTGTTGCTCCTATGACAGGGGTTGTATCTTCTCTTAAAATAGAAAAAGGAGAACGAGTAGTAGGTACGGCACAAATGGCCGGAACCGAAATGATGACCATCGCCGATATGAACACGATTGAAGTAAGAGTAGACGTAGGTGAGAATGATATTGTAAAAGTGAATATTGGTGACAATGCTGATGTTGAAGTAGATGCTTATAATGATCGCAAGTTCAGAGGCATCGTTACCAAAATAGCCAGTAGTGTGAAGTCTGCCCTGGCTGCCACGGCGAGTACCGAGGTAACTAATTACGAAGTGCGGATCCGCCTTGATAAATCTTCTTACCAGGACCTTATTGACCCGTCAGGAAAAAGCCGTTTTCCTTTCAGGCCCGGTATGAATGCCCGCGCTGACATCAAAACCAAACAGAAAAGTAATGTCATTGCCGTACCTATAGCTTCAGTAAACGCGCGTATTAAAGACAGCGATAAGAGCCTTGCCGAAGCTAAAAAGGAAAATGAGAAAGCAAATACTACAGATGCCTTAGAAACCGAAGACAACGACATGCAGGAAGTAGTGTTTATGGTGATGAAAGATGGTGTTGTGAAAAAAAGAGTAGTTAAAACCGGCATACAGGACATTAACTATATAGAGGTCACCAGCGGGATAAAGCCCGGTGATATGATTGTTACCGGCCCTTACAACATGGTAAGCCAAACCCTAAAGGACGGCGATAAAGTAAAAATTGTTACTAAAGACGAACTCTTTAAAAAGAAATAGCATGACACCTTCTATCAGCCGGTTGAGAACAGGCATACTTGCTTTTATTTTGCTGGCAGGCATCAGCCAATCGCAGGCACAGGACAGCAGCAAAGCGGTGGCAGTAATAAATCACCAGGCGCTATTTGTTATGGACCTTAAGAAAGCCGCTGATTTTTACAAAAACATTATCGGGCTACCCCAAATAGAAGAGCCCTTTAAATTGGGCAAGCATGTATGGCTGAAAACAGGCCCCCATACCTCCCTGCACCTGATACTAGGATCAGAAGGGAAAAAGGAGTATTATAAAAACCATCATATCTGTTTCAGCGTTCCATCGTTGGAAGCGTTCATCGAAAAACTTAAAAAGAATAATCTCTCGTGGGAGGATGCCGGAGGTAAAAAAGGAGCCGTAACAACAAGGCCAGATGGCATCAGGCAGCTATGGCTCCAGGACCCCGATGGCTATTGGCTGGAGATCAATAATGATCAGCAAGGATTTACACCCTAATACATCGGCTTCAGGTAATATTCAAATATAAAATTGTCACCCAATTCTTCAGCAGCTTCTTCAAATAAACTGATCACTTTCTCAAAGGTCTCCAATTGCGTCATAGAAAGGTTAACAAACTGAATAGATACAGGTAGCGCTATATCGCCGGTAATGCTATCCCATAAGGCATCCAGGTTTTTTCCAAAATGCTCCGGTAATCCTAATTCACGCACTGCAACCACATAAAAATCATCGATAGTTCCAATTCTTTCAAAATCAAATTTCACCTGTTTCATTTTTGTTGAAATGTTTTATAATGATCATGTGTAACATATATCAATCCGTCGCTTGAATAAAGCAAACGGTCTGCATTACGCCGGCCGCATTTATAGTTCAAGTCCGCTTCGAACCATTTTCTCTTTTCCGCCGCAGGCAAGCTTCCTTCCCTGTTAGAAAATACATCCCCCCCAATTGCCTTACCGGGTAACACATCGCAGAGATTACCCGTAGCAGCATCCCAGCCTTTTTCCCTGGCTTCGCTTTTCTTAATATAATATGCCGGTAACTGCTGATGTTTTTTTACATAAGACACCACCAGGTCTTCCCGGGTTAGCTGATCGATACTTTGAACAGTACTGTCGTTTACAGCAGTACCGCCACCGGCTTGTGGCTTACCCTTAAAAAACAGGAATGCCCCCGCCAGTAGCAGCGCCAGGAGAATATAGCTCAATTTTTTACCGGTCATCATACTGCAAACTTATGCAATTAGTTGACGATTCAGCTGATTATTCGATGGGAGATCTATATACCCAGACTTGCCCGCTTTTTGCTATCTTTCGGTAACTAAACATTCCGTATGATTAAAAATGTTTCTGTTATTGGAGCCGGCACTATGGGAAATGGCATCGCCCATGTATTTGCGCAACATCATTTTAATGTAACACTGATTGACATATCCGAACAGCAATTGCAAAAGGCCATCGGCATTATCTCAAAAAACCTCGATCGACAGATTGCCAAAGAGCTGATCAGCGAAGAACAAAAAGCTGTGATTCTCCAACATATACAAACAGAAACAGATATCAGTGAAGGGGTCGCCACTGCCCAACTGGTTGTGGAAGCAGCCACTGAGAACGAATCTATCAAACTACAATTATTTAAACAGGCAGATGAAGCAGCGCCACCCGACTGCATCCTGGCCAGTAATACCTCCTCCATTTCTATCACCAGGATTGCGGCAGCAACTCAAAGACCGCAACAGGTAATAGGAATGCACTTTATGAACCCCGTTCCGGTGATGAAACTGGTGGAAGTCATTAACGGTTACACTACCAGCAATTATGTAACGGGTACTATCGTAGAGCTTAGCAAACAATTAGGGAAAACGCCCGCTTTAGCTAACGACTATCCCGGCTTTGTGGCCAACAGGATTTTAATGCCTATGATCAATGAAGCTATATACACGCTACATGAAGGTGTGGCCGATGTAGAAGCTATCGACACTATCATGAAACTGGGCATGGCCCACCCGATGGGGCCATTACAGCTGGCGGACTTTATCGGGCTGGATGTATGTCTTTCAATTTTGCAGGTACTCTATAATGGATTTGGTAGTCCTAAATACGCCCCCTGCCCGCTACTGGTGAATATGGTGGCTTCCAAAAAACTGGGTGTAAAAACGGGAGAAGGTTTTTATACCTATTTACCGGGCAGCAAGGATTTAGTGGTGAGTGACAAATTCAGGAAGTGATGAAATAGACAGCAGCTGCCCGTCTTTTTTCTGCCAACCATAATTCTGATTACCATTGGTGACTATTAAATATTCTGCAGGCATGGATATATTATAACGAAGCACCTGGTGCACTGTATTTTCAGAAATAGGAACTTTTTCTCTTTTGCACTCAACCAACATCCATGGTTTATGGTTATAATCGTAAACTAATATATCGAAACGCTTTTTCAGATCGCCCAGGTATATTTCTTTTTCCAACGCAATCAAAGATTTAGGGTAGCGCATTACCTGCAAAAGATATTGAACAAAATTTTGCCTTACCCATTCCTCGTCCTGGAGCAATAACCATTTGCGGCGAATCGTATCGAAAATAAAAGGCTGGTCGTTTCTAAGCTCAATTTTGAAATCGGGTGCAGGATACTCTATTAAAATCATCAGTCCAAAAATAAAAGTTTAATTTAGCTAAAGCAATATATATGAAGACAAAACAGGAAATTGTAGAAAACTGGCTGCCACGCTACACAGGAGAAAGCCTTAAGAATTTTGGAAAGTATGTGTTATTAACCAATTTCAGCAACTATGTAAAAATGTTTGCTGAATGGAATGATGTACCCATTATAGGAGAAGGAAAACCCATGCAATGCGCTACGGCAGAAAATATTACCATTATTAATTTCGGGATGGGTAGTCCTACCGCAGCTACGGTAATGGACCTGCTTTCTGCTATTGAGCCCGAAGCGGTACTTTTCCTGGGAAAATGTGGAGGGTTGAAAAAACGGAATAAGGTAGGAGATCTGATTTTACCTATCGCTGCAATACGCGGGGAGGGTACTTCAAGCGATTATTTTCCACCTGAAGTACCTGCGCTGCCAGCGTTTGCCCTTCAAAAAGCAGTAAGTACTACCATCAGGGAAGCGAATACGGACTACTGGACAGGCACCGTTTACACCACCAACCGCCGAGTTTGGGAACATGATGAGCCGTTTAAAGAATACCTGCAAAAAGTGAGAGCTTATGCCATTGACATGGAAACAGCCACTATTTTCAGCGTGGGCTTCTATAACAAAATACCTACGGGAGCTTTACTGCTGGTAAGTGATTCACCCATGATCCCTGAAGGGGTTAAAACAGAAGAGAGCGACAAAAAAGTGACAGCCGATTATGTAGAAAATCACTTAAAAATAGGTATACAATCGCTGCGGCAGTTGATTGAAAACAGGCAAACCATCAGACATTTGAGATTTTAAAAGGGAATTGTTGCGGGCTGCCGGATTTATGCGTTGTAATAAAACAAAAATCATTATCGATGTATTACAAAGCTTTTGTGGCGTCATTCCTGCTACTAATAACCCTTTGCGCATTCAAATGTGATAAAGACAGTGATTATATTGGCGACGATATTTATACAGCCGAGGTGAAGAGCATCACCAGTTGTGCAAGGTTTTATGCTTGTGTTATTACGAAAGGAGATATAGACCCAGGCTTAGTTGACAATAGCTGGGAGCATGACGGGCAGACCTACTCAAAAGCCTTTGTGGTGCAAAATTATTGCGAGTTTCCCACCCGGTTAAAAGCGGGAGAATCGTTCCGCTTTCGAATTATAAAAAAGCAACCGCGCAACAATTGCCAGGTTTGCACTATAGGAATATTGAACGCACCATCAAAAAACTTAAGTATTAAAGTGATACAGTAGATTTCTGCATGATTTATGCAACATCCCATAAAAAACCGATATGAAAGTTTATTTATTAGCCGCCGGATTATTTTTAGCTAGCTCCTGCAGCAACAAAACAGCGCCGGTAAGCAACAACAGCGGCAAAATGAAAGCCCGGTTCGAAGTTTCGGGCCTGTGCTCTAATTACACTTTTAGCCTGATAGAAGGCAACAAAGATACTACCCTTGTAGAAGCCAGCTGGACCAACCCTCAAACTGATACCGCCTATAAGAATGCATTTGGTGTTAAAAACCCCTGCGATCTGCCCGAAGGACTTAAAGTTGGGGACGAATTTTATTTTGAGTTGGACAACGATCGTCCGAACCGGTGTATGGTATGTATGGCCTACTACCCCACCCCGACAAAAAAATTAAACATAAAAGTACTGGAGGTGGTTAAAAAATAAATGGCGCTGCCACTTTTATCTATACAAGATCTCTCCATCAGCTTTATTACTGAAGAAAACGTAAATAAAGCGCTTCAGCATGTCTCGTTCGAAGTAAAGCCAGGCGAAATTGTTGCGTTGGTAGGAGAAAGCGGGTCGGGCAAATCTGTGACATCGTTATCGGTTCTTCGACTGCTCCCTTCACCTCCTGCCGTGGTCAATAGCGGGCAAATCCTTTTTTGTGAAGATGGCCGGCACACATCTGATTTATTGCATCTTACTGATAAAGAACTCCGGCAGGTAAGAGGCAATAAAATATCAATGATCTTCCAGGAGCCGATGACCTCACTCAACCCCGTATTTACCTGCGGTCAACAGGTTGCCGAAGCCTTACTCAATCATAAGAAAATCAGTAAGCAACAGGCAAAACTGGAGGCGCTTGAATGGTTCGAGAAAGTAAAGCTTCCCGACCCTGCAAGCATATATAAGCGCTACCCGCACCAGCTTAGCGGCGGGCAAAAGCAGCGTGTAATGATTGCCCTGGCGATGTGCTGTAAACCCTCTTTGCTTATATGCGACGAACCAACTACGGCACTGGATGTTACCGTGCAGAAAAATGTGCTGGAGCTTATTAAAGAACTACAGCGCGAAACGGGCATGGGTGTTATATTCATTACACACGACCTGGGTGTAGTGGCCCAGATTGCGGACAGAGCCATTGTTATGTACAGAGGCAGCATCATTGAAGAAGGTCGGGTTAAAGACATTTTCTCTAATCCTCAACAACCTTATACAAAAGCCCTGATCGCCTGCCGGCCGGTAGCCCATCAACGGGGCACGCGGTTACCGGTAGTAGCCGACTTCTTAGACGCCGATAAAAAGCAGCAGCCGGCCGCTCCTCTTTCTCACCAGCATGAGCCGATTCTTCCTGCAAATAAATTGATAACTGTACGCAATTTATCTGTTCACTATACACAAAAAAAGAACTGGTTGGGGCAACCCATTAATTATACAAAGGCTGTAGATGATATAAGCTTTGACGTATATGAAAACGAAACTCTGGGCATTGTCGGTGAAAGCGGTTGTGGTAAAACTACTTTAGGCCGGACGCTATTACAATTGATACCGGCAACCAAAGGAACCATCGTTTACAAAAATGAAGACCTGGGGTCTTATTCCGCTTCGCGACTAAGAACGCTCAGGCGACAATTGCAGATCGTTTTCCAGGACCCTTACTCCTCCCTGAATCCCCGCAAAAAAATAGGAGCCGCTATAGAAGAACCACTCCTGGTACATGGCATTATCAAATCTGCTACAGACAGGAAAAAGAAGGTTGTAGCACTACTTCAAAAAGTAGGCCTTCTGCCGGAGCACTATAACCGCTACCCCCACGAATTCAGCGGTGGCCAGCGCCAGCGGATCGTTATAGCCCGCGCATTAGCCTTACAGCCGTCTTTCATTATTTGTGACGAGTCTGTATCGGCGCTGGATGTAAGCGTACAGGCCCAGGTATTGAACCTCCTTAACGATCTCAAAAAAGAATTTGGCTTTACTATTGTTTTTATCAGTCACGACCTGAGCGTAGTACGTTATATCAGCGACCGGATCATTGTTATGAATAAAGGCAAAATAGAAGAAATGGGCGCTGCCGACGATATTTATGAAAACCCCCAAACAGCCTATACTCAAAGATTAATTAATGCTATACCTAAAGTAGGCTAACCTACATACAACATTTTTATAATGTAGCAAAATAAATTACCGGATATACTCGAAATTTATTACCTTTGCACCCACAAAATCGAAAACCGGTGCCGTAAGACCGGGGCTCGGCAGCACAAAAATACCTGATACTCAGGCGTTTTTTACTACCTGTCTCCGCTTCAATCCACCGTTTTATTGGTTTTCAAACCTTAAAAAGAATTCTCTACATGAAGCTTTCACAATTTCAATTTGACCTTCCGCTCAACCTTATCGCCCAACACCCAGCAAAAAAAAGAGAGGATGCCCGTATGATGGTGGTTCATCGCCATACAGGAGAAATCGAAAACAAGCATTTCCGCGACATCCTGGACTATTTTGACGATAAGGATGCGTTTGTAGTAAATAATACCAAAGTATTTCCAGCCCGTATGTATGGACGCAAGGAAAAAACAGGTGCTAAGATCGAAGTATTCTTATTACGTGAACTAAACCGCCCCAATCGCCTTTGGGACGTAATTGTTGACCCTGCCAGGAAAATACGTGTGGGTAACAAATTATATTTTGGAGATAATGAGGAACTGGTAGCAGAAGTAATTGATAATACCACCAGCCGGGGCCGTACTATTAAATTTTTATGGGAAGGTGATGAAGATAGCTTTCGCGCACAACTGGAAGTATTGGGTGAAACACCGCTTCCCAAATATATTAAACGCAAACCAGATGAAGACGATAAGGAACGCTACCAGACTGTTTATGCCAAACACGAAGGCGCAGTAGCAGCCCCAACAGCAGGTTTGCACTTCAGCCGCGAGCTGATCAAACGTTTGGAAATTAAAGGAATTCGTTTCGCAGAAATCACTTTACACACCGGCTTAGGTACATTCCGTCCTATCGAGGTAGAAGATCTAAGCAAACATAAAATGGATGCAGAGTACTTCCGGATAGAAGAGCAGGCTTGCAAAATTGTGAACAAGGCTAAAGAAACAGGTCATCGTATCTGCTCAATCGGCACCACCACAATGCGCGCTATGGAATCTTCTTTCACCGCTCAAAAGATGTTAAAACCTTCTGAGGGTTGGACAAATATGTTTATTCATCCGCCTTATGAATTTAATATCGCAGACTCCCTGGTTACTAATTTCCATTTGCCAAAAACCAGCCTGATGATCATGACCAGTGCTTTTGCCGGTTACGACCTGGCAGTAGAAGCGTATAAGAAAGCCATTAAAGACAAGTACAGGTTCTTTAGTTATGGCGACGCTTTATTGATATTGTAAGCAACCAATTTCGTTCTATATCGATGGCTGTCAGCAATGATGGCCATTTTTGTTTATCTTCAAATAAGTTATCTCTGTGAATATCCGGCAACCGTATCTTAAACTTCCCGCTCATCATAATAAGCATATCGTTTGTATGTAAATTTGGAAGAATAAAAACAATAACAAATAGTAATTCTAAAATAGAACCGCATGCGAAAATTAATTTCATTTGTACATATATCGCTCGACGGCTTTGTAGCAGGACCTAATGGAGAAATGGATTGGATTCAAGTAAACCAGGAGATCTTCGATCATGTAGGTAAAAGGATCAGCAAGGGCAATACTGCACTATATGGAAGAACTACTTACCAGATGATGGAAAGCTATTGGCCAACAGCGGCCGATCAACCGAATGCATCTAAACACGATATCGAACATTCGCAATGGTACAGTAAAGTTCATAAAGTGGTTTTATCAAACACCCTTGATGAAACAAATTTGACCAACACGACCATCATCCATAACAACCTTGTTGAAAGAGTTAATGAAATAAAGCAACAGGAAGGTGAAGACATTCTTGTTTTTGGCAGTCCTACCGCAACCCATTCACTAATGCAACTGCGCCTGATAGATGACTATTGGCTATTTGTCAATCCTGTTGTGCTTGGTAAAGGCATTCCACTGTTTGCAAACATTGAAACGTCCGTAAAACTAAAACTATTGTCCACCCAACAATTCAAATGCGGTGTAATAGAGTTAAATTATATAACGGGCGACCAATAGAACAAATGATTGAACAGATAAGAAGTA